>NZ_KB911475.1:0-118608 GCF_000383495.1 Mycobacterium sp. 360MFTsu5.1
CAGGCAGAAGGTCTGGGCGTGCACGCCGGTGGAGGTTCGGGTGTCTTTGAGTTCGTCGTCGACGTGGACGGTGCAGGTGATGGAGTCACCGTCGCCCTGGGCGACGATGTTGGGCGAGGCTGCCGGTGCGGTGGTGGACAGAGTGAGCTTCCACGGCAGCGGGGCGTGGTCGATGCGCTGCGGCTTGGCGTCCAGGTCGAGGTAGTTGATGTCGGCGTAGCTGCCGGTGCCGGTGATCTCGTAGGTGACGACCTTGGGCTTGAACGGTTTGGCGTCGTCGGCGAAGTTGCGCGGGGTGACGATGACGGGGTTCTGGCCGAAGTAGCCGCGCACGCGTTGCACGGTGAAGCCGGCGACCAGGGCCACGGCGAGGATGAGCAACGGGATCCACGCCTTCTTGAGCGCATTGCCGATCACGCTGCGATCTCCTTGGTCACGCTGACCCTCCCCGTCCTTCGATTGCTCGACATGCCCTGGCGGACCGTGTGAGCTGGGGCGTTGCGCACCGCTTGTGTAGCGCCGCCACCTGTGTCACATTTCAATCTGCCGATCGGCAGACTCAGCGTATCCACCAAGGTAAACTTAGACAAGTTAAGCGAATCAATTGATGCAGGTCGGTGCCCACATCGGGGCATCCCGTGTGACGCAGGTGACGTGACCGCGAGTGCGGTGACCACGGCTACACGGCGACCGATTCGGGTCGCCGGTGAACAGGGAGCGGGGATTGGCCAAATCGGTGGGGCCACGCGGATCGGCGCGGGCACGGGTGATCGAAGCCGCCCTGGCGTTGTTTGCGGACCACGGCGTGAACGGCACATCGCTGCAGATGATCGCGGATCACCTCGGGGTCAGCAAGGCTTCCGTGTACTACCAGTTCCATTCGAAGGACGACATCGTGCTCGCCGTGATCCGGCCGGTGTTCGCCGAACTCGATCAGCTGGCCACGGCGATCGAGGCGCAAGAGAACGCGGCGGCGCGCCAGGAAGCCGCGATCACCGGATTCGTCGAGCTCGCGGTCCGGCACCGGCGCGTGACGGCCGTCTTCTATCGCGACCCGGCCATCGACACCCTGGTCAAAACCCACGAGGAGTGCAGCGCCATCAACCAGCGCCTTCGCAAGGTGCTGGGAATGGACAGCGCAGATACCGAGACCCGGGTGACCATGTCGCTGGTCACCTCGGGCGTCTACGGCAGTGCGATGGATCCCGACCTACAGGACATCCCCGACGATGAACTCCACCGCATCCTGCTGCAGTCCGCGCGGCGGCTGCTTGCGGTGGAGGAGCGGGACGCTATTCGGCGATGAAGACGGGGATCAGGCGGTCGGTCTTGGTCTGGTACTCGGCGTAGGGCGGGTAGGCCTCGACGGCCCGGTCCCACCATTCCTGCCGTTCGTCACCCTCGAGCTCACGAGTCGTCAGCTCGAAGACCTTGTCGCCGTCCTGCGCCGTGATCTGCGGGTTGGCCTTGACGTTGTGGTACCACGACGGGTGCTCGGGGGCGCCTCCCTTGGACGCCACCAGGGCGTAGCGGCCGTTGTGCTCGACCCGCATCAACGGCACGAGACGCTTCTTGCCGGACTTGGCTCCGGTGGTGGTGAACAGGACCACCGGCCGATCGAGGATCTGCACCCCGTCGGTGGTGCCCTGCGCCAGAATCTGTTCGGTCTGCTTGCGCACCCAGTCGGTGGGGCTCAGTTCATGTTCGGTCACTTTGTTCCCAACGGATTGAGGAAGCCGGGTTATTCCGGTCGCGACCGATTCTTCCCGGTCTGCAGGCATCCGGGGGAGTGCTCGGCCGAAATCCCGTGGCCGCAGAGGTAGCCACCCCCAGAATCGTTAGTTAGGTTAGCCTAAGTTGTGTGTCGACGATATGGGAGACGCTGCCGCCGGAGGTGAGTTCGGCGATGCTCTCGACGGGGCCGGGGCCCGGTTCATTGCTGGCAGCCGGCGCCGCGTGGCGGGCGTTGGCTGGCCAATATGCCGACGCCGCAACGCAATTGGCGGGGATCCTGGCAACGATCCAGGGCGGGGCGTGGGACGGTCCGACCGCCCAGCAGTATGTGGCCGCGCATGGTCCTTTCCTCGACTGGCTGACCTCGATGAGCGCCGTTGCCGAGGCGATCGCCGAGCGGCACGACACCGTTGTCGCCGCCTATTCGGCGGCTGTCGCGGCGATGCCGACGTTGGCCGAACTCGCCGCCAATCACGCCGTGCACACCAGTCTGCTCGCGACGAATTTCCTTGGCCTCAACACCATTCCGATAGCGCTGAATGAAGCCGACTACGGCCGGATGTGGCTGCAGGCGGCCGCGACCATGCGGGTCTACGAGGGCGTCTCCACGGTAAGTCTCGAGTCGTCACCGACCGCATCGCCGGCGCCGGCCATCACGTCTGCGGAAGCCGGTATGTCGGCCCGTGCGGCCTCGTCGGGCTCGGGCCAATTCACGTTCCGTGATCCCGCGGGCGTCGTCGTCGAGCAGATCCGAAAGCTCGTCAACGCGCTGGCCGAGTGGGCCCGCGATCTGCCGGAACCGTTGCGCAGCATCGCCACTCAGGTGTTGGACGGCGCGGCGGCGGCGGTGAACGCCAAACTCTTCAGCATCCTGACCTACTCCGTGCTGGATCCGCTCATCTACTTCGGCCCGTTCGCCGCGATACCCGCACCCGCGGCCGCTGCTGCGGCGGCTGCCGCAGCAAGCGCCGCAGCCCCGGCCGAGCCGGCTCCGGAGCTGACGCCGGGTCCGGTCGTCGAATCAGTTCCTGTGAGCGACAACCACGTTCAGGATCGCGGCGCAGTGCCGGTGGTCGGCACTGCCGCGCCGGCGGCCACTGCGTCCGCGCCCGCGCTACAATCGGGTTCGGCGCCGATCCCGTCGTCGTCCCCCGCGCCGATGGCTCCCATGCCCGACGCGCCTTACCTGTACGCCGTCGGCGTCGGCCCGGACGGGGAGGGTTCGGCGCCGACCGTGCGCGGTGCGGCCACCCAGGCGGTATCTGCGCCGGTTCAGGAACCTGTGGCGGCAAGTGCGGCCGTCGCCGAGCGTCGCGCGGCGCGACGGCGCCGGAAATCGCGGCAACATCGGCACGAGCCGATGGCGGCCGATGGCCGGATGACGCTACCCATGCCGGGCGAGCCCGAGGTCAGCGCTTCCGGCAGCCATGCCGAACTCGATGCCACGGCACGTGGGCTGGTTGGTTCGCGGGCGACGGTGCCGAGCGAGGTGGTGCGGAAGCCGATGCTGCCGTCGACCTGGGCCAGGGCCTAGTTGACGAATCGCTGGGCGCGAGCGGGCGCCGACGAGGTGGCGCGCGCCTGCCGGTATCCGACCAACCCGCCGGCGGCGGTCAGTGTGATGATGCCGGCGAATCCGGGGACGGCGACCGCCGCGACCTCGCTGAGGCCGGCGGCCCGCAGGTAGTCCGGATAGCCCGGCCGGAAGTCCTTCGCTGCGAGGAGGTGGGTCTCGGCGGCGAAGACGTCCCGGGGCTGGACCGGCGGGACCGGTTTGTCGGTGGTGCCCGGAGCGCCCGGCGAGATGTCGCGCGGCAACGAATCAGCGCTCGCGGCAAAGGTTTTCGGCAGCTGGTTCGAGTTCTGCGGGAAGGCCCGGCTGTCCGGTGGCAACTGGATGGCGGGCATGCCCGGCGTGTATTGCAGGAACGGCAGGTTGGAAGCCGCCGTCGCCAACTCGCGGACGGTGGTCTCGATGGGGTTGATCAGCGCGTCGGCGAAGACGGGCAGGGCGGCAAGACCTGGAATCGGGACGGCGTCGACGACCGTCGGGATGGTGGTCTTGACGAGGTCGAGCGCGGTCAACGGAACCTGGGCCACGGCCAGCGGCAGCTGCGCCAACGGGGGCTTGGGATCGGTCGCGACGCCGGTGTCCTGGCTGTTCTTCGTGGGTTCCGGCGTCAGGGCGGCCGACGGTTGGGGTGTCCCGTTGTTCGCCGGCGTCGGCACTGACGCGGAGAACGTCGCCGAGCCGCCGGGCGTGAGCAGCGGAGGGTTCTGGCCGGGCTTGGGCTTGACGCCCGGCACGAGGCCGGTCAGCGGTGTGCCGCCGATGATGCTGGTCGGGTGCTGGATGATGCGGGTGAACTGGCCGACCATTCCGCCCAGGGTGGTTTGCAGGTTCGAGGACGAGCTGCTGCCGGTCGTGGAGCCGGTAGTCGACGATCCTGTCGTCGTCGTGGCGCCGGTGGTGCTGCCACCGGTCGTCGTGGACGTGTCCGAGCCGGTGGTCGTGCCGCCGGTCGACGAGCCCGTCGAAGTGCCGGTGGTGCTCGAGGTGCCAGTGGTCGAGCCGCCCGAGGTGCCAGTGCTGGAACTGCCGGTGTCGGTGTCGGCCAACGCCACGACGGCTTCGGGACCCAACGCCAGCAACCCCGCGGTAACGAGGCTGGCGGCGGCGAGGAGCCGCGCGTGGGGCATCACGCGGAGATCACCTCCCCTTTTCTGACCAAAGTGCAGTATGTCACACGCGTCTGACCATTACCTATGAACAAAGTAAGCCCTACTCCGGCGTCAATTGATGCGGCGTTTTCTCGACGTCCGACAGCGGGTTGAACCGGCCGTGGCGGGACCGGAACAGGTCGACGATCGGCCACTTATTGACGCCTCTTCCGATTTGTGTCAGAAGGTGTTAATGGGGCAAATGTGACTACTGGTGTTATTGAGTTGAAGCTCTCGTAAGAAAAGGAGACAGAATTTCAGTCTGGTCTCAGAGATCAAGGTAGCGAAACGCATAGGGTTCGAACGGTTATCGGTCCGTGTTGTATTTGTGACTTTTGTAGCCCACCGTTACCGAAGTGAAACCAGTGCCCAGTGTGGCGCCGAGCACTCAGGAACAGGGAGCGTGCTGATGACCGCAACTACTGAAGTGACGTACCGCAGACGATCGGTGGCCGCCCGCCCGGGCCGGCCGAAGACCGGGAGGACACAGGTCGGCTCGGTGGATGTCATCGCGACGTCAGCCGCGGTGCTGCGGCCTGTCGTGGTGGCCGGGGCGATCGTGGCCGCCGCCCTCATGTGGGGACCGCGCGCCCAGGCCGACGTCGTCCATGACGCGCTCAATGACGTCGGTATCGGCAACAACGGACCCGTCAGCAACGCCATCGCCGAGGTGGGTACCTCGATCTGCCCGCTGCTGGTGCAGCCGGGCAGCCAGATGGCCAGCACGGCAACCCAGATGAGCGGCAACGGCGGTATCGCGCCGCCGCTGGCCGGGTTCGCCACGCAGGTTGCGATCCAGACCCAGTGCCCCGCCTTCATGACAGCACTCGCAAACGGAAACATCCCGGCGCTGATGAACGGCGGCCTGCCGGTGACACCGCCGGGGCTGCCCGCTATGCCGTCCGTCGGGTTGCCGGACCTGTCGGGCGCGACGACCGCGGTTCCCGGCACGCTGGGGGCGGTGCCGGGCACGCTTGGTGCGGTGCCGGGCACGCTGGGCACGGCCACAACTCCCGTTTCGAGCGTCTTGGGCGCGGCCACCGCTCCGGTGCCGGGCACATTGGGCGCGGTGACGGCACCGTTGCCCGGCACGTTGGGTGCCGCGACGGCTCCGGTCTCCGGTGCGCTCGGTGCGGCGACCGCCCCGGTGGCTTCGGCGCCGGGCCTTACCGCGCCGTCGGTCGCGGTGCCCGCACCCGGTCTGCTGGCGCCCGCGACGCAGGCGCCTTTGCAGCTGGCCTCGTCGCCGGTCGTCCCGGCGATTCCCGGCTACTGAGGTCTGACCCCGCCGACGGGACATCGGCGGGAATGCATTGAGGGCTGTGGCTTCGAAAAGCCACAGCCCTCAATGTTGTTGCGCTACTTGTCAGCTGTCGTGGCTGCTGCTGCCGCCGCTGCCGCTGGTGCTCGACGCGTGCGACGCGCCGCCGCCCTCGGGCGCACGGTGCTTGCCGCCGGTCGAACCCGCGGGCACGGAGACCGAACCGCTCGCGCCTTCGGGAGCGCTGTGCTTGCCGCTCTTCGAGGACTTGTCGGCCTTCTTGGACTTGCCCGAGTCGGCCTTCGTGGACTTGTCGTCGGTCGACTTGTCGGCACCGGCCTTGTCGTCCGACTTGCTGCCGGCCTTGGTGTCCGGCTTGTCGGTGCTCTTGGTGTCGGTGTCCTTGGCGCCCGAGTCCTTGGCGTCGGTGCCCTTGGTCTCGGTCGACTTGGTGTCGGTGCCCGTGGTCTCGGTCTTCTCGTCGGTCTTGCCGGCGGGCTTGCTGGTGTCCTTGGCGTCGGTCGGACTGTCGGTGGCGGTGCTGCCCGTCGTCTTACCGGTGTCGGTACTCGTCGGCGTCGTGCCCGGCGTGCCGGTCGACGTCGCACCCGCGGCCTTCGGCGTCTCCGTCTCGGCGGAGGCGGGCTTGGCCGTCAGCGACAGCGTCTGGGTGGTCGGCAGCGTGGTGGCCGAAGCCAGCGACTTCAGCGACGTCGTGGCGGCCACCGGCGTTGCGGCCAGCGGGAACCCGGAGAGGATCGCGCCCGGCAGGGCCTGCAGTCCGGCGATGAGGGCACCCGGCAAGGCGCTGATGCCCTTGATGATGGTGGCCGGCAGGGTGGACAGGTTCTGCAACGCGGCGATCGCGGTGTTGATCGCGGTGGTGATGAGCACCGGGATTTTCGCGGTCGTGCCGTTGAAGAAGGTGGCGTTGATCGCGTTGATGCCCTTGATGATGGCGTTCGGTGCCGCGATCAGGGTGTTGACGATCGGGAGGATCGTCTGGTTGTAGATCGCCTTGTTGATGTTGTTGAGGCCCGTGATGATCGCGTTCGGCCCCTGGATCAACTGCGCGACGAACGGCCCGACGGTCTGGGCGTAGATGGCGGCGTTGAGTGTGTTGATGGCCTTGATGAACTCATTGGGGCCGGCGATGAGGTTGTTCAGGAACGTCTGGTACGCCGTGAACGGCAGCGAGATCAGCTGGAGCAGATCGGCCGGGAAGGCAGTCAGGTAGTACTTCTCCGCATAGGTGGACACGGTGGAAACGGTGGCCACTGCGGAATGTGCCGCTTGCAGGGAGTGCGGCGCGGGCAGCGGTGCCGCGGCTCCTACCGAGGCGACGACGCACACCGAGCACATTCCGGCAACGAGAGACGAAGGCAGTGCGTTGTGCCGAACAGCGATTTGCATGATGGACCCCGGATTCAGTGAGGCAGAGCGGAATTAGGCGGTCTGAAAGTAGCGGAAACCGGCATGTGCCACTAGCTGAGCAAATTCCCTCATCGGCCGCCTGACCAGGCAATACGTGCACTATTTCCCCGCCGGGGTAAATAAATCAAGCTGAAGTTTTCCAAGAATTCATCCGGGCCCGGCCGCTGTGACGGCCACATCATTTGCCAGCGGTGCGGTGTGGGCGCTCGCCGAACCGGTCACGGTGTGGTGTGGTGGTGACGATGTCCGACTTCACATTCCGTGCTGCGGGGCTGGCTGCCGCGACCCTGACGGGTGCGGTGTTGGCGCTGGCCGGAAGCCCGGTGGCGGCGGCCGATCCCACAACGGACGCCCAGGGATTCGTCGACTCGACGGCGCGCTGCCCGACCGGCGATACCGCGGTGGCGTTCGGCAGCACCGCGTCGTCACGGGTCGCCGTCTGCAAGAGCGCCGGCGGAGAGTACCAATATCGCGGCGTCCGGATCAGTGACGGCGCGAAGCTGATCGCCGCCGCAAGCGCGGACGGCCGGGGCGGCTACACCGCGACGAGCGACGGCATCACCTATACCGTCACCGCGAAATCGCTTGATATCAGCGCCGGTTCGCAGTCCGTCCGGTCCGAGCCCATGACCTTCTTCCGCGGCGGCGGGCCGTTGCCCGCAACCGCGGCCGCTGCGCCTGCCCCGGCGGGTACGCCGTCCACTCCGGTTACCGGAGCCCCCGCGCCCGTACCGACCACGCCGCTGCCGCCGCCGTTGCCGGCGGAGGTCGGCGGCACCCGTCAGAGCGGGCACTGACCTGACCGCAGGCGTCAGGCCGTCCGGGTGTCCCCGGGCTTGGCGGGGTGAATGCCGCAGCTGCACGCGCTGATCGACGGGCAGGTGCACTGCATGCCCCATTCGACGACCGCTCGCGCGAGATGCAGCTCGGCGATCTTGGCGTCGATCTCGGCCAGCTTGGTCTCTGCCAGGGCGCGGCTGGCCGGGCGCCCGGGGGCGTCGTCGGCGAACAGCAGCTGGATCTCATCGAGTGAGAACCCGGCGGTCTTGCACACCCGGATGACGTTGAGGCGATCGATGACGGTGTCGTCGTAGCGGCGTTGACCGCCGACCCGGGCCGGCGCCGGGATGAGACCGATCTGTTCGTAGTAGCGCAGCGTCGTCGCGGCGACGTCCGTGCGTGCCGACACTTCGCCGATGGTGAACGTGGCCATGACACTCCTGATTCGGCCTTGACTTGAAGCCAACTCTAAGTCGTTGACTGTACGCATGGCTACCAACACACAGCGATCAGACATCAGTGAATTGGGCAGGACCCGCTACGCGCTGCTCCGGAGCTACCGGCGTGACGGCGAGCCGGTCGATACGCCGATCTGGTTCGCCGTCGAGCAGGACGCAATCGTGTTCCGGACCAAGCGTGGTCCGAAAACCGCACGGCTGCGCGCACATCCGCGTGTCGAACTGACGGCGTGCGACTACCGAGGCCGAAAGCTGAGCGGCGCAACCGTATTCACAGGCACGGCGACGATCCTCGAGGGTGGGGCCGCGGCGGAGGCGAACCGGGTGTTGCACCGGCGCTACGGGTGGCAGTGGAATCTGGTGCCGCTGATCAGGATTCCGGGGGTGACTCAGGTGCACGCCGGGTTGCCGTTGCGGGAGAAGTGGCACAAGGCACGGAACCGCGGTGTCTGGGACGACAGCGCCATCGTGCGCATCGACTTCGGCTCCTGACGTTTGATCCTGTGCCCCAGGTAGGAGTCAACACCGACAAAAAGCACGGTGCCGACACCAGATTGGTGTCGGCACCGTGTTGGAGGTCGAAGGTGCGGTCAGAAAGCCGGCGTCGCCATGTGCGTCTTGCGACGGTGGTGGAGCAGGGCACTCAGCCAGCGGAGATCGATCAACATGTTCAGTTCCTGTCTTACGCGGACTTCTTGGTGAGGAACGGCAGCAACCGGCGACGCTCGTACATGCTGTCCGAGAAGTGGTGCAGCGCTTCGGAGACGGAGGTTGCGGTCGGGAAGGCGGACTCTGCACCGCAGGCCAGCAGTGCGGTCGAAACCGGCTGGGATGCAATGAGGGACCACTCGTTGCCTGCTGCGATGCAGCTGTCGTTGACCTTGTCGAGCAGTTCGACGCAGGACACTGCGAACGAGGTGACCCCGCTCAGGTCCAGGATGAACGGCTTCTCTGGGAGTACGCAGCGCCGTGCCTGCGCTGCAACCAGGTCCACATCGGTTTCGTCGATGACTCCGGTGACGGTGAGTACCGTCGCCAGTTGACGGCACTGGGCGCGCACCTCGGCGTCGCCGCAGGCGACCGCCGGATTGCCATAGCGGAAAGCGGCTGTCGATGCCGAGTCGCTGGTGACCTTGCCTGTCACTACAGCCATGTGATGCCTCCCTTCGATGTTGCCGAACGCCCGACAGCTGTGTCGTTTCTCCGGCTCGAGATCGAAGTTATGTGGCCAAGTTAAGGTACCGGGGAGTAAGTCCTAAATCATCGCTAAGAAGTGTGATTGCTTCAGCTAGCAAACATGGTCTCAGTGGGGTAACGGTCACGGTCGGCGCAACTGATGGCCCTGGTAGCCCACCCACGGCGAATAGTCGGCGATGAGTGGCTCCTGCGGCGGCCGCAGTTCTTCCGGCACGTGCTGCAAATTGATCCGGATGCGGTACCAGATCGAGCTGGGTCCGCGCATGCCGTCGACCAGAACATCTATGGCTTCCAGGGCAGATGCCGCCTCCGGATGCTTCGCCCGCCACTCGTCGAGCGCGGCCATCGCCTCGTCGCGCGTCTTCGTTCGAGCAACCTCGATGAGCGGCATCTGCGAGGCCCGCCGCCCATCGGCGGACGTGCCACCCTCGGTTTTCTCGGTCTTGGGCATCGGACCCAGTTCTTCGGCCAGCGCCAGCAACCCCTCCAGGCCGCCGGCGGCGTCGTCCATGCCGGCCCACGGGTCGCCGAATTGCGCGTACCGGGCGGGCACCGTCGCCACCGTGAATTCCTCCGGACGGCAGCCGGGGACCTCGTCCCAGAACAGCGGTGTCGAGACGCGGGCGTCGGGCCGCGACCGCACCGAGTACGCCGACGCGACCGTCCGGTCTTTGGCGTTCTGGTTGAAGTCGACGAACACGCCCTGGCGTTCCTCTTTCCACCACCGGCTGGTCGCGAGCTCGGGCGCTCGCCGCTCCACCTCGCGGGCCACGGTCTGGGCGGCCAACCGCACCTGCTTGTACGGCCAGTTCCGCTCGATCCGGGCGTAGATGTGGAAACCCCGCGAGCCGGACGTCTTGGGCCAGGCCGTCAGTCCGTAGTCGGTGAGCACGTCGCGGACGACGGCTGCGACGTCGAGAATCTGCGGCCACTCGACACCCGGCATCGGGTCGAGGTCCACGCGCAGCTCGTCGGGGTGTTCCAGGTCGTCGGCCCGGACCGGATGCGGATTGAAGTCGATGCAGCCCAGGCTCACCGCCCACACCAGCCCGGCGGCCTCGTCGATGACGGCTTCCTTCGCCGAGGTACCGGAGGCGTATTTCAGCTCGGCGACGTCGATCCAGTCGGGTCGCTTCTCCGGTGCGCGTTTCTGAAAGATGGCTTCCTGGGCAATGCCTTTCACGAACCGCTTCAGGATCATGGGCCGCCGCGCGACGCCGCGCAGCGCACCATCGGCGACGGCGAGGTAGTAGTTGACCAGGTCGAGCTTGGTCACTCCCGGTTCCGGAAAGATCACCTTGTCCGGGTTGCTCACGACAACCTCGCGCCCGCCCACTTCGAGGGACCGCGAGTCACCCATGAAGTCATCGTAATTGGCCCGAGAATTGGGGCCGGAGTTCTGGCCGCGTTACCCGCGGTGTCACCTATGGTTGGCTCATGGCGAAGCTGACTGACCTCCCGTCGCAGGTGGCAAACAAGGTTCAGGAAACTTTGGAGAAGTCGGTCGGTAAATACGTCGACCGCGGCGCCGCCGAACTGCACTACGCCCGGAAGATGTTCGAAGCGGGTGCGCTCAAACTCGAATCGCCACAGCACATCGCCGCGATGCTCGCCGACATCGTCCGCTGGGGTGAGATCGGTATGGTTCCGGCGCTCAACGCGCGCCGTACCCCGCACCGCACCGCCGTCATCGACGACGACGGCGACATCACTTTCCAGGAGTTCGACGACGCCGTGAACGCGACGGCCAACGCGTTGCGCGCCAAGGGCATTCAGGCCGGCGAAGGCGTGGCGATCCTGGCCCGCAACCACCGGTGGTTCCTGATCTCGGTATACGGCGCGGCGCGGGTCGGCGCGCGAATCATCCTGATGAACACCGAATTCTCAGGTCCGCAGATCAAAGAGGTCTCCGAGCGCGAGGGCGCGCAGCTCATCATCTACGACGACGAATACGCCGACGCCGTCGCGTTGTCCGAGCCGCCCCTGGGCAAGTTGCGGGCGCTGGGGTACAACCCGGACAAGCCGGAACCGTCGGGCAGCATCGACGAACCCCTGGCCGATGTCATCGCCCGGACCAGCAGCCTCGCGCCGCCGAAGGTCGCCAAGCCGGCGTCCATCATCATTCTGACCAGCGGCACCACGGGAACTCCCAAGGGCGCCAACCGAAGTGCCCCGCCGTCGCTGGCCCCGGTGGGCGGCGTGCTGTCGTCGGTGCCGTTCAAATCCGGCGAGGTCACCAGCCTGCCCGCGCCGATGTTCCACGCGCTGGGCTACCTGCATTCGACCATCGCCATGCTGCTGGGCAGCACGTTGGTGTTGCGGCGCCGCTTCAAGCCGGCCACCGTGCTCGCCGACATCGAGCGGCACCGGGTCACCGCCATGGTGGTGGTGCCGGTGATGTTGTCGCGCATCCTCGACGAACTGGACAAGACGTCGCCGAAGCCGAACCTGTCGAGCCTGCGCATCGTCTTCGTGTCGGGTTCGCAGCTGGGATCCGAGCTCGCGACGCGGGCGCTCAAGGATCTGGGTCCGGTGATCTACAACCTGTACGGGTCGACCGAGATCTCGTTCGCCACCATCGCGCGTCCACAGGATCTGTCGATCAACCCGGCGACGGTCGGCCCGGTGGTCAAGGGCGTCCGCGTGAAGATCTTCGACGACAACGGCAAGGAACTGCCCCAGGGCAGCGTCGGGCGCATCTTCGTCGGCACCACCTTCCCGTTCGAGGGGTACACCGGCGGCGGTGGCAAGGAGATCATCGACGGGATGCTGTCGTCGGGCGACGTCGGTTATTTCGACGAACGCGGACTCCTGTACGTCAGCGGCCGCGACGACGAGATGATCGTCTCCGGCGGCGAGAACGTGTTCCCCGCCGAGGTCGAGGACCTGATCAGCGGGCACCCCGAGGTGGTGGAGGCGACCGCGATCGGCGTCGACGACAAGGACTTCGGCGCGCGTCTGCGGGCCTTCGTCGTCACGACCGAGGGGGCGACGGTCAGCGAGGACGACATCAAGGCCTACGTCCGAGATCACCTGGCGCGCTACAAAGTTCCGCGCGAGGTCGTCTTCCTCGACGAGTTGCCGCGTAACCCCACCGGCAAGATCCTCAAGCGCGCGCTGCGCGACATGGAACTCGGCGCGGAGTAGCTCGCGCGGCTCAGCCGCCGTTCACATACCAGGACAGACACGCCGGCCTGCCACGGCACGCGATGATGGCGCCCGCGTCGGGCGCCGCACCGCGCACCTTCGGGGTGTTCCGGTCGGGCAGGTTGCAGTTCACGACGTACGGGTTCCACGGGACAACGCCGTTGACGCACGGATCGCCCGTGGCCTGCAGCGTCGTGGTCGGGCTGCGCAGTGTCGTCGGCAGGATCGTGAACGCGATCGCGACGGCCCCGATCAACATCGGCCGTAGCATGCGCGCCGCTCGTGTAGTCGGCTCGTGCGTGGTCATGATCATCACCACCAAAATGTGCTTTCGCCTACCTCGACGGTACACCCGTACCAGTGCTGCCGATAACGCGGAAAACCCCCATTTCTATTCCGAAATGGGGGTTCCGCGGCGCTCCGGCGAGGTGCTTACGGGTCGCGGGGCAGGCCCAGCAACCGCTCGGCGATGATGTTCAGCTGCACCTCGGAAGTGCCGCCGTAGATGGTCGTCGCGCGGCCGGCCAAAAGGTATTCGTCCCACCGGCCGGAGGGCTGCTGAGGGTCACCGACGACAGCGTCGCTGCCGAATGACGCGACCCCGAATTCGGCGTAGCCCTGGCCGGTCTTCATCGACAACAGCTTGGAGATCGCGGCGGCCGGCATCGGATCGCCACCGGCGAGCGTCAGCAGCGTCGAGCGCATGTTGAGCAGCTTGGCTGCATGGCCCTCGGCGATCAGCTTGCCGGCCTCGTGCCGTTGCAGCTCGTCGAATTCGCCGCCGCGACGGAACTCGACGAATTGATCCAGGCTGGCCAGGAACGGCGGCTCGCTGCTGCCGATCGACACCCGCTCGTTGGTCAGGGTGTTGCGGCTGACCTCCCAGCCGCGGTTCACCTCGCCGAGCACCATGTCGTCGGGGACGAACACGTCGTCGATGAAGACGGTGTTGAACATCGCGTTGCCGGTGAGTTCACGCAGCGGCTTGACCTCGACACCCGGACTCTTCATGTCGAGCAGGAAGTACGTGATGCCTTGATGTTTCGGTGCATTGGGGTCGGTTCGGGCCAGCAGCGCACCCCACGCGGAGAACTGGGCGCCCGTGGTCCAGATCTTCTGGCCGGTGATGCGCCAGCCGCCGTCGACCTTGACGGCCTTGGTGGTCAGGCTGGCCAGGTCGCTGCCGGCGCCCGGCTCGGAGAACAGCTGGCACCAGATCATGTCGCCGCGGAACGTCGGCGGCAGGAAGTCCTGCTGCTGCTTGTTGGTACCGAACGCCACGATCGACGGGATGATCCACGCCGCGATGCCCATCTGCGGGCGCCGCACCTTTCCGGTGCTGAACTCCTGGGCGATGATGATCTGCTCGATCGGTGACGCCGCCCGGCCCCACGGCGTCGGCAGGTGCGGCTGCACCCAGCCGCCCTCGGCGATAGCGGCGTTGCGCTCCGGTCCGCTCGGAAGTGCTTTCAGCGCAGCCACTTCCGCACGAATCTCGGCGCGCAGCTTCTCGGTGTCCGGGTCCAGGTCGATGTCGATGGACCGCATGCCGGAGGTGGTGGCCAGGTCCACGACCTGTCGCGGGTACTCGGCGGCGCGGCCGAACCCGGCGACCAGCGCGATGGCGTGCCGGTAGTACACGTTGGTGTCGTGCTCCCAGGTGAAGCCGATGCCGCCGTGCACCTGGATGCAGTCCTGCGCACAGTGCTGGGCGGCGACGGGCGCCAGCGTGGCGGCCACCGCGGCGGCGAACTGATAGTCGGAGTCGGCGTCTCCCGAGGCATGCTCGTCGAGCGCGCGGGCGGCATCCCAGACCGCACCCGTGGCGCGCTCGGTCTCGGCAATCATGTTGGCGCACTTGTGCTTGATGGCCTGGAACTGTCCGATGGGCCGGCCGAACTGCTCACGGATCTTGGCGTATTCGGCGGCGGTATCGGTGGCCCACCGCGCGACGCCGACGCACTCGGCCGACAGCAGCGTCGTGATCAAGGCCCGTGCGTGCGGGTGCGTCAGACCGGTGAGTACGCGGTCGGCGGCCACCTCGACGGCGTCGGCGCGCACGTGCGCGACGGGATGCAGCGGGTCGACGCTCTGGACCGGGTCGATCTGTAGCGCCGCGGTGTCGAGCACGACCCACCGGTCGTCGACGGGCACCACCAGAAGGGTGGCTTGCGCGGCCGCCGGGACGGCGCGAATCTCACCGCTGACGACGAGCCCGTCGCCCTGGGCGGTGGCGGTCAGGCCTGAGGTCAAGGCGTACGCCGCGATGGTCTCGCCGGACGCCAGGCCGGGCAGCAGGGGCGACTTGGGGTCGTGGGCGGCGATGAGCGCACTGGCGATGGCCGACGGGACGAACGGCCCGGGGACGGCCCCGTAGCCGAACTCGGCAAGGGTGATCGCGAGTTCGAGGATGCCGAAGCCCTGTCCGCCAACGGCTTCCGACAGGTGCAGGCCCTGCAGGCCCTGGTCGGCGGCGGCACTCCAGTACGGCGGTGGGTTGCTGATCGGGGTCTCGAGGGCCTCGTGCAGCACCTCGGACGGCGCGACCCGCGCCACCAGGGATCGGACCGAATCGGCCAGATCGTTGTGCTCGGACGTGATCGCGATGGGCATCGTTGCCTCCTGTGACCGGCTGCGGGCTTGTGGCGCACCCGACCAAATAACTGGTCGGTTGGTTCCGAGAGTAACCCACTTGACGGGTGTTTAGAGGTTCACTCCGTTAACCACGTTGGCCAGCTGCCGTCCGGCGGCGAATCGCTCGCAGTTGTCCACCGCTTCGGCCAGGTAGCGGCGCATGGTGTCGGCGGTGTACCAGGTGGTGTGCGGGCTGACGACGATGTTGTGCAGGGCCAGCAGCGGATTGGCGGGATCGACGGGTTCGGTGGCGAAGACGTCGAGGCCCGCGGCCTGCAACGGCCCGTCGCGCAGGGCGGCGACCAGTGCGGGTTCGTCGACGACGGCGCCGCGTGAGGTGTTGACCAGGACCGCACCCGGTTTCATCCGTCCCAGCGCAGCGGCATCGAGCAGTCCCTCGGTGTGCTCGGTGAGCGGCAGGTGCAGCGAGACGACGTCGCTGACGGCGAGCAGGTCGGGGAGCGTCCGCCAGCCGGGGTGGCCCTGTGCGCCACGGGTATTGGTGTGCACGACGGTCGCGCCCATCGCGGTGACGATGGTCTCGACACGCTTGGCGATGTTGCCGTACCCGATCAGCCCGACGGTGCAGCTGCCGATGTCCCGGACCGTCTCGCCGAGCGTCGGGTCGGTGGGCCAGCCGTCGCCGGCGCGCGTGGCGCGGTCGAGTTCCGGCAGCCGTCGCAGCGCGGCCAGCATCAGCATGACCGCGCCCTCGGCGACCGAAGGGGCGTTGGCGCCGGGCATGTTGGCCACGGCGATGCCGAGGCGGGTCGCTGCGTCGACGTCGATGGTGTTGACGCCCGCGCCCATCTTGTGGACCAGCTTGAGGCGCCGGCCCCGTTCGAGATCCTCGGCGCTGAGGGGCCGCAGGACGTGCCACAGCACGTCGGCGTCGGCCAGCTCCCGGTAGAACGTCGCGTCGTCGTCCGCCGCGCAGAACCGCACATCGACCAGATCGCCCAGCGGGGCAAGGAATTCGGTGACCCTCGGGCCGGGCGTGAAGTGCGCCAGCACCCGGACCGCCGGATTCACCGCCACCGCTTGGCGATCCATTTGGCGATGAGGTCGGCCTGTTCGCTGCGGGCGCCCGGCGTGGTGAAGTAGTGGTCGGAGTCGATGGCGTGCAGCGTCTTGTCCGTCGACGCCAGTGCGTCGAAGATGCGTTGCGCGTCAGAGGGATACACGCCCGAATCCTGCTCGGCATTGATCACCAGCGCGGGGTTGTCGATGAGGGCCAGATGCGGCTCGGCCAGGGTCTGGGCGTGCCGCAGGCTCCACATCGTCAGCCAGCTGCGCAGCGTGCACGCGGCGGCGATGCCGTTGGCCGAACGGTTGGCCTGGACGGGGGTGCCCGCATAGCACTGATTGGCCGGGCGCTTGGTGGGTTCGAGGGTGGGGTCGATCATGCGCAGGTCGGCCCAGGTCCGCATGACGGTGAAGGGGCGGTCCCGGAAGCCGGCGGCGCGAACGCGCGCGTACTCGGTTTCCACCCAGTCGGTGATCGCGTGGTTGCGGGCGACCTGCGCGTCGCGGTATCGCTGGACGAACTCCGGGGAGAAGGGCGGGCCGTTGTGCGCGGCGAAGGGGTCGAGATCGGGATCGGTTGCCAGGGCGTCGGTTTCGTCGGTCACCGAGCCGTCCATCCAATTGGTGAGCACGTCCGGTCGGCCCGGGTGGGCGGCGCTGGAGATGTAGCCGTCCGCCGGCACCAGGTCGTAGACGCCCGCGGCTGGGCGCATGCCGTCCAGCGGCGTGATGTGCGGTGAGAGCGCCTGGGCCTGGTAGGCGGCCATGAGCGAGCCGCCGCCGGAATTGCCCAGCAGAACAACGGTTTCCACGCCGGCGACCTCGCGCAGCCAGCGCACCCCGACGCCGATGTCCACAAGTGCGTGGTCGAGCAGGAAGCTGGATTCGTAGCCGCGGAATCGGGTGTTCCAGCCGAGGAACCCGATACCGCGGGTAGCCATGTAGTCGGCGAGATAGTGCTCGGCGAAATCGATCTGGTAGTGCGCGGCGATCATCGCCACCTTGGGTTTGCGGCCCATTCCTCGGTAGTAGATGCCCTGGCAGGGATGGCCACCGGACCCGGCGCGCAGCGCGGTCGGTGAGTCCATTCCGATGAATTCTCGGGTGACTCCCGCGGCGGACGAACTTCCGGGTTTGTTCATGTACGCGGATTCCCCTCGTGGTAGATGGTCCGGTAGAAGATGTTGGCCAGGGTGGTGACGCAGGCTTCGTCGTCTGCGGTGGTGGCGCCGTCGCCTGACAATTGGGTATAGCAGAACTGGTTCAGCATCGATACCAGAGCCACGGCAACGAGCCGCGGATTGTCATCCGGGCAGAAGCCTTGCTGCTGAGCGTGTTTGACCATCGACACGATGAGCGAGATGGGCAGCTCGCAGATTTCGGCCCAGTACTGCGCGAAATCGTCGTTGATCATCGCCAGTTGGTAGATGGCGATGACCTCGGCAAGCCGATGCCGATAGGTCTCCCAGTGGGCGGCGGCGGCCTGGTGGGAGCGTTCCCAATTGGTCAGCTCGGGGCCGGTGGCCGGCAGGGCCCGCTCGCGGGCCTCGTCGCGGAAGCGCTGTGCCCATTCATGGACCATCGCCTCTTTCGAGTCGTAGTAGTTGTAGAACGACGCGGTGGACCGGCCGGCCTCGGCGGCGATGTCCGAAATGGTGGTCGCCAGAATGCCTTTGCGGGCAATGACGGCGCGGGCGGCGCTGTCGATCGCCGCCTGCGTCTGGCGGCCCCGCACGGTGGGGAGCTGCTCGCGGGGCGCGACGGTCACGGTGGCGTCCTTCCGAAGAGTCATTGATCAAACCTGAACCTGATGTTAGATTCAGATTAGGTGATTGACCAGACCCTGTCGTCAGGAGTGGCACGATGATCAAGCCCGACAACCGCAACGCCGAATTCGAGCTGGGCGGCATCAACCATGTCGCGCTCGTCTGCGCGGACATGGCGCGGACCGTCGACTTCTACTCGGGCGTGCTGGGCATGCCGCTGGTGAAGTCGGTGGACCTGCCGGGCGACATGGGCCAGCACTTCTTCTTCGACGCCGGCAATGGTGACTGCGTGGCGTTCTTCTGGTTCGCGCAGGCACCCGACGGGGAGCCCGGCATCTCGCAGCCCGCGGCCATACCCGGGATCGGGGAGTTCGTGAGTGCCGTCGGTTCGTTGAACCACTTGGCTTTTCATGTGCCCGCGGAGAAGTTCGACGAGTACCGCAAGAGGCTCAAGGAAAAGGGCGTGCGGGTCGGCCCGGTGCTCAACCACGACGAGAGCCCGATGCAGGCGTCGGCGACGGTGCACCCCGGCGTGTACGTGCGGTCGTTCTACTTCCAGGACCCCGACGGCATCACGCTGGAATTCGCCTGCTGGACCAAGGAATTCACCGAGGCCGACGCCGTGACGGAACCGCGGACCGCCGCAGACCGGCGGCCGGCGGTCGCTCCGGCCTGACTCTGATGCCGGGGCCCGCCGTCGGTGATACGCAAGTGCATCCGGACCATCCCTGGCTGGAAGTGCTCTCGAACACTGCATCTTGATCTCAACCACGGTTGAGCTTGCAGGCTGGGTGCATGCCTACGTGGATTTGCGATGGATGTGGAGTCGAGCACGCCGATACCGAAACGCGGCCGCCCGAGAACAGTTGTGTTTTCACCGCTGAGGTCGTTCCCATCGAGGAACGCGGACACCTGCCACCGCATGGCACCTGGACGACTCTGGAACGCCTTGCCGCGCAGCCACATCAGACCGAATACGTCGACCATGGTCGGGGTGTGCACAGCCTGCGCAGGGCACCCCGATTCGCGATCGGCCACCGGTCATATCTGGTGCAGACCGCTGCCGGCAACATGTTGTGGGACGCGCCGAGCTACCTGGACGATTCGATCGTCGGTCTGGTGAATGCGCTCGGTGGGGTCGCGGCGATCGCGGCGAGCCACCCCCACATGTTCGGCGCGCAGTTGTCCTGGAGCAAGGCGTTCGGTGGCGTGCCGGTCTACGTCAATGCTCGTGACCAGGAATGGGTTCCGGCTCCCGATCCGGTCATCGAATACTGGGACGGCGAGATCGAGCCGCTGGCGGGACTTCGGCTGGTGCACGTGGGTGGTCACATGCGGGGTAGCGCCGTGGCGGTGTGCCCGGACGGCACGCTGCTCGTCGGGGACACCATCTCGGGCGCCTTGGCCAAAGACTGGGTGTCGTTCCAGCGCATGTACCCCAAGCACTTGCCGCTGTCGGCGGCAGTGGTTCGACGTATCGTCGACCGCCTTGATGCCTACGAATACGACCGGCTCTACACCCTGGGTGGCGACGAGATCGATCACGACGCCAAGGACGTCGTGCACCGCTCTGCCGACGCTCATATCCGCCATGTCAGCGGTGAATTCGACCACCTGACCTGACCTCACGGCGCAGGTGCGGCTACTTCGTCGCCTCGACGAAGTAGCCGCGCGGCACGTCGGGCACACCCATCGGCACCGCGGGTGCGAACCAGCGGCCCCACTCATTGCCCGGCACCGCCACGTCGGTGACGACGGCCGACCACCCGTGACGCTCCGCCAACTCACCCGGCTGGTCGGTCCCGAACAGCCACGGCGCGCCGTTGCGTGCCATCGACTGTCGTACCGCCGCGAGCAGCTGCGCGTCGAGCAGCGTCTTCCCGACGACGTCGTACAGCAGCACCGAACCGGCCGCCGACAGGGCGTCGACCCGCTCGAAGACCGTGCCGACGGCGGCTTCGTCGAGGTATTGCAGTAGGCCCTCGATCAACCACACCGTGGGCTGCCGGTCGTCAAAACCTTTGGACTGCAAGGCATCTGTCCAGTCGCCGGTGAGGTCGACGCCGACGGCAACCCGGGTGCACAACGGTTCTTCGCCTGCCAGTGCCGCGGCCTTGGCGGCGATGACCTCGGGCTGGTCCAGTTCGTAGACCGTGGTGCCATCGGGCCAGGGCAGCCGGAACGCGCGGGCGTCCATACCCGCGGCGAGAATGACGACCTGGCGGACGGACCGTGTGGCGCGCAGCAGCGCTTCGTCCCAGAACCGGGTGCGTACCACGATCTGCCGCGTCGGCCGGTCCCCGGCTTCGGCGACGGCCTCATCCAGCAGCCGGCGGCCCGTCTCACCGGCCAGGCGTTCGGCGAACGGATCGGTGAAAAGGCGGTCAGGGCGGCGGGATTCGTCGGCGCGGATGGCGGCGACCAGGAGGCCGGTGTTCGCGACGGCCTGTGCTCCTTCGTGCATGCCTCCATGCTGCCGGTCAGCCGAGCCTGGCGCTTGGATATTTTTGCCGCCCTCGCGACTACCCCGTCAGCCCGACGTGACTGGGCAGCGCGCTGCGCCGCTGGGTGTACTGGGTCGGCGTGACCGAGGTGAACCCGCGGAACTCGCGCACGAAGTGGGGTTGATCGAAATACCCGAGAGTGGCCGCGACGTCGGCGCCGTCGCCGCTGCCGGCATCGAGCAGGCGCAGCGCGGCCTGCAGCCGCCGCACGCGCAGGTAGGCCTTCGGGGTGAGCCCGATCTCGTTGCGGAACGTCGCGATCAGGCGCTTGGCGGAGAGTCCTGTCAGCTCGGCCGCCTCGGAAACCCGAAGCGACGGTTGGTGTTCGGCGGTGTGCAGGACCGGCATCAGCGTGTGGGATATCGGCCGCAACCGGGCGAGGAGGAAGTCCTCCACGATCTCGATGCGCCGCGGCCAGCCCGGTGTCGCGATCAGTTGCTCACGCAGCAACGCGGCATCGGCACCCCAGAGGTCGGTCAGGTTGACGCAGGAATTCTCCAAGTCCGCCAACGGAATTCCAAAGAACGGCAGCGCGCCGCCGGGCCGGAAATGAATGGTCAGCACCGCTTCACCTGGATCGATCCGGGTCACGTACGACAGCGTGCCCGGACCGGTGAGGAACGCCGGCTCCACCGGCATTCGGGTGGCGCCGTCGGCGGAGAAGAAGTCGACGCGATCGCGCCCGCCGACGTCGATCACCACGGTCGCCGCGCCGCGGGGAAGGGCCCGGCTGCGGTCGGAGGCGACGCCGCCATGCGCCCAGTAACCGAAGAAGTCGATGTGCTGGTTCAGCGGCGACCGGGGCCGGCGGAGCTGGGGTCCGTTCACCGGCGGACGGCCCGCTTGCCGAGCGTGTTCAGCAGCAGCGCCAGATGGTCGACCAATTCGTCTGGCGTGAAGGTGATTTCGCCTGACAGCCAGGCGCTCAGCGTCTGTGCGACGCCCCCTACCGCGAAATGAGTGCCGGCGCGGCGGCGGTCCCCGGCGGGCAGTTGAAGGGCGTCGCCCGCGTGCTGGCCGAGCAGCATGGCGAAGAAGGCCGTCGACTCGTTGCGTTTGCGTGCCACCACCTCGTTGGACAGCTGGGCGCTGAACAGCAGCCGGCCGACCCGGGGATCGCCGGCGATGGCGTGCACGATGTTGGCCATACCGGCGCGGCTCTGCTCGTCGGGCGGTGCGGCGGCGACCGCCGCCTGCGTCGTGGCGGCGAGGTCGGCGACCACATGATCGAAGACGGCTTCGACGAAAACGTCCTTGTCGGAGAAGCTTTCGTAGAAGTAGCGCATCGCCACGCCGGCTCCGCCGCAGATGGTCCGGACGGTGAGCTCCGGTGCCGGCGGCGCGGCACCCAATATCTCCAGTCCGGCGTCGATCAGCCGGGCCCGTCGTTGGGCCAGGCGTTCTGCCGCGTCGATCCCGCGGTACGGCCGTACCTGAGGCACCCCGCCATCTTGACACCTGCACCGTGCCGCGGGCAATATCAGGAATCAATCGTTCTCACTTTTGCGAGGAGTGACCAATGACGGTCGATCTGGTCGAGATGCCGGTCAACGCATGCGCGCCGGGCCGTCGGGTACGCCGGAATGTCCAGTACGCCGACGGATTGGTCGGTGCGGCACTGCTGGCGGGCCCGGCCAACGTGATCATGCAGCTGGCGCGGCCGGGCGTCGGTTACGGCGTCGTCGAGAGCCGGGTGGAAAGCGGCCGGACCGATCTGCACCCGATCAAGCGAGCTCGCACCACGTTCACGTACCTCGCCGTCGCGATCCTGGGGTCCGACGATCAGAAGGCGGCGTACCGCAGCGCGGTGAACACGGCGCACCGGCAGGTGTATTCGACCCCGGACAGCCCGGTGAAGTACAGCGCGATGGACAAGAACCTGCAGCTGTGGGTGGCGGCGTGCCTGTTCAAGGGCGCGCTCGACGTCTATCGCCTGGTGGTCGGCGAGTTGGACGACGAGACCGCCGAGGAGTTCTACCGGCAGGGCATGACGATGGGCACCACACTGCAGGTGACGCCGGAGATGTGGCCGGCCGACCGGGCCGCCTTCGACAAGTACTGGCAGGAGTCGCTGGACCAGGTGCACATCGACGACACGGTGCGCGAGTACCTGTATCCGATCGCCGCGGTGCGGATGAAGGGGCTGCAACTCCCCGGTCCGCTGCAACGCTGGTTCGAGTCGTTCTCGCTCCTGCTCACCACGGGCTTTCTGCCGCAACGTTTCCGCGACGAGATGCGGTTGCCGTGGGATGCCAAGCGGCAGAAGCGCTTCAACTCGGTGATGAAGCTCGTGAAGGCGGTCAACCGGGTCCTGCCCGGACCGCTGCGGCGCTTCCCGTTCAACTGGATGCTCAGGGATCTGGACTGGCGCATCCGCACCGGGCGTCCGTTGGTCTGAATCTCGTCCCAGTCGCCGTCCATGTTGTCGGCGTACCCTCGCGCGGGTGCGGACCGACAATGACAGCTGGGACATCAATTCGAGTGTTGGATCGACTGCGGTGATGGTTGCCGCGGCGCGAGCATTGGAGGCGGCGAAGCCCAATCCGCTTGTGGTGGACCAATATGCGGAGGTGTTCACCCGCGCGGTCGGCGGCGTCTGGGCCGACGTGCTGGACGGCGAGGCGCCGGAACACCCGTTGGCGACGCCCGAGTTCGGCGAACCGTTCATCAACTTCCAGGGCTCGCGGACCAAGTACTTCGACACCTACTTCCAGCGCGCCGTGGCGGCCGGCGTCCGCCAGATCGTGCTGCTGGCCGCGGGGCTCGACTCCCGCGCGTACCGCTTGGACTGGCCCGACGGCACCGTCGTCTACGAGCTCGATCAGCCCCAGGTACTCGAGTTCAAGCGGGAAGTGTTGGCCGGCAACGGGGCCGACCCGAAGGCGGAACGTCGCGAGATCGCCGTCGACCTGCGCGACGACTGGCGGACAGCGCTCACCGATGCCGGCTTCGACCCCGCGCGCCCTTCGGCGTGGATCGCCGAAGGCCTCCTGATCTATCTGCCCGCGACAGCGCAGGACGATCTGTTCACCGGAATCGACGAGTTGTCGGCACCCGGCAGCTGGGTGGCGATCGAAGAGGGCAAGCCGATGCCCGCCGAGGTGTTCGCGGCCAAGCGTGCCGCGGGGGACGACATGGCGGAGGGCTTCTTCAAACTGATCTACAACGAGCAGATCGCTCCCGCCGCGGACTGGTTCGGCGCGCGGGGCTGGCGAGCCGAGGCCACGGGACTCGCTGATTACTTCCGGTCGGTAGGCCGTCCGGTGCCGACGAATCCCGAAGCGGCGACCATGATCGCCTCGAACAGCCTGGTCACCGCCGTCAAGGAGTGAGCGTCGTCACCTCCTGACGCGGTGGGGTGCGTCTCGACAACTTAAGTTATGCAATGCTAACTTCGCAGGGGTTAGCTTAGGCATACTTAAGGAGATATGCGGGGACTCTAATATCCCGCGAACATCGACATGGGCACTGACACATTTGCGGTATTCGCCGCGGCGCACTTCCAGCAAGGCGCGTCCGCGCGGCGGCACAGTGCCCGTCCTTCGGCCCGTCGGGAACCAACCCGTTCCGGATGCCGACTCCTTCTTAGGACGGCCGCCAGATGAGTGGTGGATCGTCCTCTGGCGTGTCGACGACGGAAAGGACCCACGTGCGACCGAGCACCGCGGGCAGTAACACAGTGCTCGCCGAAGTTGATGCGGCGCAGCGGGTATCACGGGTCGACCGTGACGTGTTGACCCGGTTCGCCACCGGCTGTCTTGCGCTCGGCCTGACTGTCGACGGTCGCCGTCGCCCGGCTGACCTCGACGCCGCCCTGGGCGGGTTCCTGAGCTTGACGCGCATCGCCGGCGAGCACTGCGACGCCTGGACCGGCTTGGCCGCCGCGGGCGCGGCAACCCCCGACGTGGTCGAGGCCATCTGGCGGACCGTTTCGTCGGCGGGCGTGTTGCAGCAGGCCCTCGACCTCGCCGACGGCGATCTGGGCTTCACCTACGACAGCGGTCTGTACCTGCAGTTCCGCGCCGCCGACCGCGACGGTTTCCAGCTGGCCTATGCCGCCACTCTCGCCGGTGCCGGCGCCTACGAAGAGGCTGACCACCTGGTGGGCGAGCTACTCGAGCGCAAGCCGGGCTGGCTGCCGGCCCGCTGGGTGCGGGTGGCCATGCACCACCGCACCCACCGCTGGTCCGACGTCGTCCGGCAGCTGACCCCGATCGTCAACGACCCCAACCTGGACGCGAACTACGCGCATGCCGCGCGCGTGGCGCTGGGAATCGCCCTGGCACACCTGGGCATGTTCGCTCCGGCGCTGTCGCACCTCGAGGATCCCGAGGGGCCGGTTTCCGTCGCCGCCGTGGACGGCACGTTCGTCAAGGCACTGTCGCTGCGGGCGCAGGGCGAGGACGACGAGGCCACCGACGTGCTGGCCGAGTTGTACGCCGCGCACCCCGACAATGCCGCGGCCGAACATGCGTTGACCGACACCAGCTTTGGCATCGATCCGACGACCGCCGCCAGGATCGAGGCCCGGCACAACCCGTGGGATCCCGAGACCGAGCCGACCGAGGCCGACTTCGTCGACCCGGATGCCAAGTCGCGCAAGGCTCATCTGCTCGTCGAAGCCGAGGCCGAGCTGGCCGAGTTCATCGGTCTGGAAGAGGTCAAGTATCAGGTGGCCCGGCTGAAAAGCTCTGTGGCCATGTCGATTCGGCGTCAGGAGCGCGGCCTGGCCGTGGCTCAGCGCACCAATCACCTGGTGTTCGCCGGGCCTCCCGGAACCGGTAAGACGACCATCGCCCGCGTGGTCGCCAAGATCTACTGCGGCCTGGGCTTGCTGCGCAAAGAGACGGTGCGCGAAGTGCACCGCGCCGACCTGATCGGTCAGCACATCGGTGAAACCGAGGCCAAGACCAACGCCATCATCGACAGCGCGCTCGACGGCGTGCTGTTCCTCGACGAGGCGTACGCGCTGGTGTCCACCGGCGCCAAGAACGACTTCGGTCTGGTCGCCATCGACACCCTGCTGGCCCGCATGGAGAACGACCGCAGCCGTCTGGTCGTGATCATCGCCGGCTACCGCAAGGACCTGGACATGTTCCTGGACACCAACGAAGGTCTGCGCTCGCGCTTCACCCGCAGCATCGACTTCCCGTCCTACTCGGCGACCGAACTCACCGAGATCGCCATGCGGATGGCCGAAAAGCGCGACAGCGTCTTCGAACCCGCGGCGCAGACGGAGATGGAGCAGCTGTTCGGCCACCTCGCGACGGCGACGACGCCCGACGCGGCAGGTGTCGCGCGCCGCAGCCTGGACATCGCGGGTAACGGCCGCTTCGTCCGAAACCTGGTGGAGCGCTCTGAAGAAGAACGTGAATACCGGCTGGATCACCTTGCCGCACACGACTTCACCGACGACGAACTCATGACGATCACCGCTAGTGACGTCAGCAACTCGGCCGCGCCGTTGCTGCGCGGCCTCGGACTGGCGGTACCTGCACAGTGAGTAGCGAAGAGCGTAAGACATTCAGTTCCCGTACCCCGGTGAACGACAACCCGGATCAGATTCACTACCGCCGCGGATTCGTCACGCGGCACCAGGTGTCCGGTTGGCGATTCCTCATGCGGCGCATCGCATCTGGTGTCGCCATGCATGACACCCGGATGCTGGTCGACCCGTTGCGGACCCAGAGCCGCTCCGTTCTGGTCGGCGGGCTGGTGCTCGTCACCGGCCTGGCGGGCTGCTTCGTCTTCTCCCTGATCCGGCCCGCCGGCGTCGCGGGTAACAACGTGATCCTGGCGGACCGCGAGACCTCGGCGCTGTACGCTCGGGTGGGCGACCAACTGCACCCCGTGCTGAACCTGACGTCGGCCCGGCTCATCGCCGGGCGGCCCGACAACCCGACCCTGGTCCCGAGCGCCGAACTGGACAAGTTCCCGCGCGGAAGTCTCATCGGCATCCCGGGTGCCCCGGAACGCATGGTGCCCAACACTTCTCGTGACGCCGACTGGACCGTGTGCGACGCGGCCACCGGCGAGGTCGTCGGGGCCACCTTGATCACCGGCCCGCTCGCCGAAGGCGGATCCCGCGCGGCCGCGCTGGGTGCCAACGATGCCGTGCTGGTGCGCAACGACGGTGTCGGCTCCGCCGGCGTCAACGGCGGCAGCTGGCTGCTGTGGAACGGCAAGCGCAGCGCGGTCGACCTCAACAACCGCGCCGTGACGGCAGCACTCGGCCTGGGCGCCAACGGAACTGCGCTGCCCGCGCCCCGTGCGGTCGCCGACGGCCTGTTCAACGCGATCCCGGAATCGGCTCCGCTGGCCGCGCCGGTGATCGTCAACGCGGGCCAGCCGACGCCCTACCCGTTGCCGGTCCCGGCACCCGTCGGCGCCGTGGTCACCGCGGTCACCACCGAGGCCGCCACCGACAACGCGGTGCGCTACTACGCGGTTCTCGATGATGGCCTGCAACCGATTTCACAGGTCGTGGCCGCGATTCTGCGCAACACCGACTCGTACGGTCTGGAGCAGCCGCCGCGCCTGTCCGCCGACCAGGTCGCTCGCACCCCGGTCTCCACCGCGATCAACACCGCGGCGTACCCGGAGCGCCCGCTGACCGTCGTCGACGCCGCCAAGGCGCCGCTGACCTGCGCCCGCTGGACCAAACACGATGGCGCGACGACCAATTCGCTCACCCTGCTGGCGGGCGCGACGCTGCCGCTGCCCGCCGACGCGCACACCGTGGCCCTGTCGGGACCGGCAGGCACCGCGCAGCGCGTCGCGGTCACCCCGGGCACCGGTTACTTCGTCCAGGCCACCGGCCAGGGTGGAACCCCGGCGCTGTCCGGCTACTGGATCAGCGACACCGGCGTCCGCTACGGCATCTCCACCGAGGGCGATGCCACCAATGCCAACCGGAAAACCCCTGCCGCGCTGGGACTCACCGCAGCACCGCTGCCGGTGCCGTGGTCGATCCTCAGCCAGTTCGCGCCCGGCCCGACGTTGTCGCGGAGTGACGCGTTGCAGGTCCCGGCGCTCGTGCCCAACCGGACGAGCCCGGCAGTCGAAATCGCCGTGAGGGAGAACCCGTGAGCCGTCTGATCTTCGAAGCGCGGCGCCGGCTGCCCGTCCCGGCAACCCGCGCGAGCGTCATCACCATCGAGCCGCCGCCGGAGCTGCCGCGGCTGGTGCCGCCGTCGTTGCTGCGCCGGGTGCTGCCCTACCTGATCGTCATCCTGATCGTCGGCATGATCGTCGCCCTGGTGGCCACCGGCATGCGCGTCATCTCGCCGCAGACGCTGTTCTTCCCGTTCGTGCTCCTGTTGGCCGCCACCGCGTTCTACCGCGGCTCGGACAACAAGACCCGGACCGAGGAGGTCGACGCCGAGCGCGCCGACTACCTGCGCTACCTGTCGGTGGTTCGGGACAACGTGCGCGCCCAGGCTGCCGAGCAGCGTGCCGCGCGCGAGTGGTCCCACCCCGCGCCCGACCAGCTGGCCGCCATCGCGGGTACCCGCCGCCAGTGGGAGCGCGACCCGCACGACGCCGACTACCTGGTGGTGCGTGCCGGCTTGCACGACGCCCGCCTGGAGACGGTGCTGCAGGTCAAGGACACCGCGGCCGAGATCGATCTGGAGCCGGTGTCGCACAGCGCATTACGCGGACTGCTCGACGTGCAGCGGACGGTGCCCGCGGTGCCCGGCGGCATCGACCTGGCCAAGGTCTCGCGCATCACCGTGCTCGGCGATGCCGATGAGGTGCGGGGCGCGCTGCGGGCCTGGATCGCGCAAGCGGTGACGTGGCACGACCCGGCCCTGCTCGGGGTCGGCCTGGCCGCGGCGGACGCCGAGGCGCTGGAATCGGAGTCGTGGTCGTGGCTGAAGTGGCTGCCGCACAGCGATATTCCGGGTCAGATCGACGGTGTCGGCCCGGCGCGCTACCTCGCCGCCGGCGTCGCCGAGCTCGCCACCCTGCTGGCCGGTGAACTCAGTGACCGGCAGCCGTTCGGCGCCGCGGACACCACACCGCTGCGGCACCTGCTGATCGTCGTGGACGACCCGGACGCCGACCTCGGTGAGCTGCTGCTGCGGGCCGGCCTGGCCGGTGTCACGGTGCTGCAGCGCGGCACGGAACAGCCGGAGTACCCGGACCCCGACCGCCCGGTGCTGCGCGTGGCCAACGGCCGTATCGAGCGGTGGGCGGCGGCCGGCTGGCAGCCGTATTTCGATGTCGCCGATGACTTCTCGCCGCAAGCCGCGGCACACCTGGCCCGCGGTCTCGCGCGCTGGGACTCCAACCCGAACCGGGCCCGGAGCACCGGTGCCGGACTGGCCACCTTCGGCACCCTGCTGGGCATTCCGGATGCAGCCGCGCTGGACGTCGCCGGTCTGTGGGCGCCGCGCTCGCGGGCCGAAGAGCTCCGGGTGCCCATCGGTGTCACCGCCACCGGTGAGCCGCTGATGTTCGACCTGAAGGACGAGGCCGAAGGCGGCATGGGCCCGCACGGCCTGATGATAGGTATGACGGGCTCAGGCAAGTCGCAGACCCTGATGTCGATCCTGTTGTCGCTGTTGACGACTCACTCGGCCGAGCGTCTCATCGTCATCTACGCCGACTTCAAGGGCGAGGCCGGCGCCGACATCTTCCGGGACTTCCCGCAGGTCGTCGCCGTCATCTCGAACATGGCAGAGAAGCGCTCGCTGGCTGACCGGTTCGCGGACACCCTCCGCGGTGAGGTGGCCCGGCGTGAGCAGCTGCTGATGGAGGCCGGCCGCCGCGTGCAGGGCAGCGCCTTCAACTCGGTGCTGGAGTACGAACAATCGCGGGAAAAGGCAGCCGCGGCCGGCGTTGAATTGCCGCCGATCCCGACGCTGCTGGTGGTCGCCGACGAGTTCTCCCTGATGCTCGCCGACCATCCCGAATACGCCGAGCTGTTCGATTACGTTGCCCGCAAGGGCCGTTCGTTCCGCATCCACATCCTGTTCGCGTCGCAGACGCTGGACGTGGGCCGGATCAAGGACATCGACAAGAACACCTCCTACCGCATCGGTCTGAAGGTCGCGAGCCCGTCGATCAGCCGGCAGATCATCGGCGTCGAGGACGCGTACCACATCGAGGCCGGTCCGGAACACAAGGGCGAGGGCTTCCTGGTCCCCACCCCGGGCGCCGTGCCGGTCAAGTTCCGCAGCACCTACGTGGACGGCATCTATGACCCGCCACGCGCCGAGAAAGCGGTTGTGGTGCACGCGGTTCCGCAGCCGCAACTGTTCCCGGCAGGTCATGTCACGCCGGCTCCCGACACGGTGATCGTCACCGATGAGGCACCCGATCTGCGGCCGCCCCGCAAGCTGGTCACCACCATCGGCGAGCAGTTGGCGCAGTACGGCCCGCAGGCGCCGCGCCTGTGGCTGGCCCCGCTCGACGAGCCGATCGCGCTGCCGGAGCTGTTGGCCGGCACCGAGATTCCCGCCGGCCACGGCCGGTGGCCGCTGGGCGAGATCGACCGGCCGTTCCAGATGCGCCGCGACCCGCTGGTCTTCGACGCCACGTCGGCGGCCGCCAACCTGGTCATCCACGGTGGGCCGAAGTCCGGTAAATCGACTGCGCTGCAGACGTTCATCCTGTCGGCGGCCGCGACCCACTCGCCGCGCACGGTGACGTTCTACTGCCTCGACTACGGCGGCGGCGGACTGCGCTCGCTCAAGCCGCTGGCCCATGTCGGCAGCGTCGCGTCACCGCTGGAACCCGAGCGCATCCGTCGCACCTTCGGTGAGCTGGAGCAGCTGCTGGCGTCCCGTCAGGCCCGCGCCGCCGCCGGTGACGGCGACCTGCGCGACGACGGTTACGGCGACGTGTTCCTGGTGATCGACAACCTGTACGCGTTCAGCCGGGACAACACCGACACCTTCAACAGCCGGAACCCGTTGCTGTCCAAGGTGACCGAATTGGTCAACAGCGGTATGGCCTACGGCATCCACGTGGTGATCACGACGCCGAACTGGCTCGAGGTGCCGCTGGCGATGCGCGACGGCCTGGGTCTGCGGCTCGAGCTCAAGCTGGCCGACTCGCGCGACAGCAATGTGCGCTTCGCCGGCAACCCGGGAGTGGCGGCCCTGTCCCGTCCCGCCGACGGTGTCCCCGCCGACCAGCCGGGCCGCGGCCTGACCATGGCGGCCGAGCACTTCCTGTTCGCCGAACCGGATCTCGGTGCGATCGCCGCCATCAACTCCCGGTACCCGGGGCAGACGGCGCCGCCCGTGCGCCTGCTGCCGACGGACCTGGCCCCGGAAACCCTTGCGCCGCTGTATCACAACCCCGAGACTGTCGTCATCGGTCAGCGCGAGCAAGACCTGGCCCCGGTCACGGTGGACTTCGCGGCCAACCCGCTGCTGATGGTGCTGGGCGACGCCAAGTCCGGCAAGACGACGCTGCTGCGGCACCTGATCCGCACGGTCCGGGACAACTCGACGCCGGAATCGGTCGCGTTCACCGTGATCGACCGCAGGCTGCACCTGGTGGACGAACCGTTGTTCCCGGACAACGAGTACACGCCGAACGTCGACCGCGTCACCCCGGCGATGCTGGGACTGGCCGCACTGCTCGAAAAGCGCAGGCCCCCAGCGGGTCTGACGGCCGCCGAGCTGAGCGGATGGACGTACCGGAACGGGCAGGGCAACCACCTGCACTACCTGATCATCGACGACGTCGACCAGATCCCGGATGCCCCCGCGGTCAGCGGTCCGTTCGTCGGCCAGCGGCCCTGGACGGCACTGCTGGGGCTGCTGTCCCAGGCGTCCGAGCTGGGTCTGCGGGTGATCGTCACCGCCCGGGCCGCCGGCTCGGCCCACGCGGTGATGACGGCTCCGTTGCTGCGCAGGCTCAACGAGCTGCAGGCCACGACCGTCATGCTGTCCGGCAACCCGCAGGACAGCGGCCGCATCCGCGGCCACCGGTTCAACCGGCTACCGGCCGGTCGGGCCATGGTGCTCGGCGACAGCGACGAGGCCACGTACGTCCAGTTGATCAATCCGCTGGTGGCCGACCCGATCACGGGGCGGCCGACCGGAACACAACGAGGGGAGTTCCACTGATGACCTTGCGCGTCGTTCCCGAAGGACTGACCGCAGCCGGTGCCGCCGTCGAGGCGCTCACCGCTCGGCTTGCCGCGGCCCACGCCGCGGCCGCTCCCGCGGTCACCGCGGTGATCCCGCCCGCCGCGGATCCGGTGTCGTTGCAGACGGCGATCAGCCTCAGCGCCCACGGCGCCGAGCACGAGGCCGTCGCGACACAGGGCGTCACCGAGCTCGGTCGCGCCGGTGGCGGTGTCACCGAAGCCGGAATCAGCTACGCGACGGGCGACGCCGAAGCCGCCGCCACGTACGTCACGGTCCTGGGCTGACATGACCGCCCCCATCTGGATGGCGCTGCCGCCGGAGGTCCATTCGACACTGCTGTCCAGTGGACCCGGTCCGGGCTCCCTGCTGGCCGCGGCGGCTGCGTGGCAGTCGCTGAGTACCGAATATGCCTCGGCCGCAGCTGAACTCACCGCGTTGTTGGGTGAGGTCCAGGCGGGGGCCTGGGAGGGTCCGAGCGCCGAGCAGTACATCGCATCCCACGCGCCGTATCTGACGTGGCTGGCCCAGGCCAGCGCCAACAGCGCGGCCAACGCGGTCCAGCACGAGACCGCCGCCGCGGCCTACACCACCGCTCTGGCCGCGATGCCGACGCTGCCCGAACTGGCCCTCAACCACGTCGTGAACGCGGCCCTGATCGCGACGAACTTCTTCGGTATCAACACGATTCCGATCGCGCTGAACGAAGCCGACTACGCCCGCATGTGGCTGCAGGCCGCGACTGTGATGGGTACGTACCAGGCGGTGTCGGGTGCGGCGGTGGCAGCGACTCCGACGACAACGCCGGCACCGATGATGCTGGCGGCCGGCGTCGGCGAGGCGGGCACCGCATCGGCGAGCGCGACGCAGGCGGGCGCTCAGCTGCAGGCGGCGGATGCCGGTTCGTCGCTCGACACGTCGAACGCGATCACCGACTATCTGTACAACTACATCAAGACGCTGCCGGGCGGCGATCTGATCTGGAAGTTCCTGCAGGACCCGCTGGGCCAGATTCAGCAGATGATCTTCGACTTCCTGACCAACCCGTCGGAGGCGCTGACCACTTGGGGGCCACTGCTTTTCGCGCTCGGCTATCAGGCGTTCTTCCAGCCCGTCGGATGGGGCACCTGGGGCGCGATGCTATCGGCACCGTTGTGGGGGCCGGCACTGATCGCGGTCGGTCTGTCCAGCCTCGGGCTACTGGCGCTGCTGCAGCCCGACTATGTGCCGGATCCCGAAGTCGCCGATGCCTTCCCGCCGCCGCCGCAGTTGCAGGCCGCCGACCACCAGATGCCGGTCGTCAGCGTCGCCCCGACGGTGCCGGCCACCCCGGCCTCCCCGGCGAGCGCGCCTGCGCCCGCGCCGACTTCGGTCGCGGCCCCCGCACCGGCCGCACCGGCGCCGCTGATGGCGTACGCGGTGGCTGTCGACGACCCGGGCCCGGGATTCACCCCGACCCTGCGGGATGGCGCCACCGCGCCGGCACCGGCATCCGGCATCGCAGCTGCCGCCGCGGCAGCGGCCGCCGCAGCCGCCACCGAACGTCGCCGGGCCCGCCGCCGTCGCGCGGCGAAAGAGCGGGGTGTCCGCGACGAGTACATGGACATGAACTCGGAGGTCGACCCGGACTTCGGTGATGACCCAGACCGGAGACAGGAAGTGCTGGCCTCGGCCCGCGGCGCCGGACCGATCGGCTTCAGCGGCACCGTGACCCGCCACGACCAGCAGGCGACGGGCCTGAACCGCCTGACCGGCAACGGTTTCGGTGGTGGCGTGACCGAACCCATGCTGCCCGGCAGCTGGGACACGGAAGGCGGTGCCAACCGCTGAGCCTGCGGACCAGAAGACTTGACCACCAACAGAATCCGGACGAATCCCGAGAGGAATCACCATGAGCATGCTCGACGCACACATCCCCCAGCTGGTCGCATCCGAGTCGGCCTTTTCCGCGAAGGCCGCGCTGATGCGCAGCACCATCGCCCAGGCGGAGCAGGCCGCGCAGTCGGCCCAGGGCTTCCACCAGGGTGACTCGGCCCTCGCTTTTCAGGCCGCGCACGTCCGCTTCATGGCGGTCGCCGCCAAGGTCAACGCCCTGCTCGACATCGCGCAGGCCAACCTCGGCGACGCGGCAGGCACTTACGTCGCGCAGGACACCGCCGCGGCCGGCACGTACACCTCGGTCTAGCCGCCGCACCCACACCCAGACACCTAGCAGCGAGGAGATCCCATGTCTCAGATCATGTACAACTACCCGGCGATGCTGGCCCACGCCGGTGAGATGACCGGCTACGCCGGTGCCCTGCACGCCGTCGGCCTCGACATCGCCAGCGAGCAGGCCGCCCTGGCCGGCGCCTGGCAGGGTGACACCGGAACCAGCTACCAGGCGTGGCAGGCCCAGTGGAACACCGCGATGGAAGAGCTCGTCCACGCCTACCGGGCGATGGCGAGCACCCACGAGACCAACACGCTGTCGATGAGCGCACGCGACAGCGCCGAAGGCGCCAAGTGGGTTTAGGTCCAAAGGATTCGGCGCGTTCCGTGTCGCACGGCGACACGGAACGCGCCGGAATCCCGGTCTCCGCGGTCGAACTCACCGCGGAGCAAGCCTGGTTCCTCGCCGACCGTCTCGGCGCCGGGAGCTTTCCGTGGGTGCTGGCCATCACGCAGCCCTACAGCGACCCCGCCGCCAAGGACGGTTTCAATGCAGACCAGGTCACCGCGCTGACGCGGATGGGGGTGCTGTCCGCTGACGGCTCCGTCCATCCTGCTGTCGCGCAATGGATTCGGGCCGTATGCCGGCCCCGCCGCTGGCTGGAACTGCGATGGGTGTCCGGATCCGGCGCCATGCTGCGCGGAATTCTCGTGCGCAGCGGCGCCCTGACCGTGGCGGTCCTGCGCAGCGAGCACCTGATGACGTGCACTGAATTGACCGTCGCGTCCCCCGATGCGCTGGTACCGGTGCTCACGGCAGGGTTGTCCGGCCGCGCGCCGGCCCGGTTCGACGAATTCGCGATGCCCGCCCACATCGGGGCCAAGGCCGACGAACGACTGCGCCGCGGCGACTCGCTGGACGACGTGATGGATCACCTCGGCATTCCGCCGACCGCACATGCCGTTGTGCGGGCCGCCTTCGCGCCCGGCCGCAGCTACGTGGAGATCGTCGCCGGTGATCACCGTGACGGGCACCGGATCAGCACCGACGTCGGCGTCAGCATCGTCGACACCGCCGCCGGCCGCGTCGTCGTCGCGCCGGTGAAAGCCGCTGACGGCACTTGGATTTCACACTTCACCCCGGGCACGGACCTCGCCGTCACCGCTGTGGTGCAGCGGCTGACCGCGACACTGCCAGACGGTCCCTGGTTCCCCACGGCGAACCTGACCCGAGACTTCGAGACCTCGACTGGAGAACGGAAAGAACATGTCCCCCAACACGTCTGGTAGTACCGCGATGCCGATTGTGCGGGTCGCGGTGCTCGCCGCCGGCGACGAGCAGGGTGGCCGCGGGCGACTCACCGACGTCGCCCTGCCGGTGGGCCTGCCCTTGCGCGAGATCGTGCCGGCGGTGCGGCGCATCGTCGCACCCGATGCGGGCACGGGCGCCGAGCTGTCACTCGCCCCGCTGGGCGGTGCGGCGTACAGCCTCGACGCCACCCTCGACACGGTCGGTGTGGTCGACGGTGACCTGCTGGCGCTGCAGCCGGTGCCCGCCGGCCCGCCGGCGCCGCGCATCGTCGAGGACATCGCCGATGCCGCGGCCATCTTCTCCGCCGCCCGCGAAAACCCCTGGGGCAACGCGCACATCCGGCGTTTCGCGGCGTGGGCCGTCGTGGCCTTGACGGTGCTCGCCACCGCGCTCGCGACGCTGGTGCGGGTCCGCGCCGGCCAGCCGGCCGGGCTGTTCACCGTTGTGGGCGTGGCGGTACTGACCGTCGCGGCGGCCCTGCTGACCCGGCCCGCCATGCCGCGGCTGGCGACCGCCCTGAGCCTGGCGGCCCTGCTGTCGGTCGGCGCGGCCTTCGCGCTGGCGGTGCCCGGTCCGTCCGGTCCGGCCGGCCTGCTGCTCGGTGCGGCGGCGGTCGCGGCCTGGTCGATCGTCAGCATCACCGTCGGCGGGCAGGCCATCGCGGCCTTCACCGCCACGACCGTCCTCGGTCTCGCAGGCGTGATCGTCGGTGGCGCCGCGTCGATCTGGCAGCTCGACAACACCGTGATCGGCGCTGTGCTCATCGTTTTCGCGCTGCTGGTCATGGTCCAGGCCGCGCAGCTGTCGACGCTGTGGGCCCGCTTCCCGGTACCGAACATCCCGGCGCCGGGTGACCCGACGCCGTCGGCCCTGCCGTTGTCCGTGCTGGCCGATCTGCCGCGCCGGGTTCGTGTATGCGACGCACACCAGACCGGCTTCCTTGCCGGTGCCGTGCTGACCCTGACCGCTGGTTCGGTGGTTCTGGTTGCAGGGGCGCACCCGTCGCCGTGGGCGTGGTACGTCGTCGGTGCCGCCGCGCTGGCGACGGCGCTTCGTGCCCGCATCTGGGACTCGGTGCCGTGCAAGGTATGGCTGCTGAGCCAGCCCTATCTCGTTGCGGCCGTGCTTCTTACGATGTTCGCCATCGGCGGCCACTACACCAACGCGTGGTGGGCCCTGGGCGTGCTCGCGGTGCTCGTGATGGTCGGCGCGGTGGCCGCACTGAACCCTCAGGTGGCCGACCCGCAGACCTATTCGCTGCCGATGCGTCGCCTCGTCGGCTTCGCGGCGACGGCGTTGGACGCTTCGCTGATCCCGGTGCTGGCCTACCTGGTGGGTCTGTTCGCCTGGGTCATCAACCGGTGATGGTGGACATTCGGCGCGGAATCTCCGTCCTGACAGCCGCTTTCGCCGCCACCGCCGCAGTGGTGCCGACGGCGCTGGTGCCGGCCGCCGGCGCCATCGTGCCGCCGCATGTCGACGAGCATGCGGCGCCGCCGTCGGGCAGCGTCGGTCCCGTCGCAGCGATGGGTCAGCGCGGACAGTGCGTCACCGCGGGCGTGCTGCCCGGTACCGATCCGGGCGCACCGGGTCCGGGGCACACCCTGCTCAACGTGCCGGGCGCCTGGGCGTTCAGCCGCGGTGACGGACAGACGGTGGCGGTCATCGACACCGGCGTGCATCCCGGTCCGCGGTTGCCGAATGTGGACGCCGGCGGCGACTTCGTGGAGGACACCGACGGACTCACCGATTGCGATGGCCACGGCACCCTCGTCGCCGGACTGATCGCCGGTCAGCCGGGCGCGGACGGGTTCTCCGGCGTCGCGCCGGGCGCCCGCATCCTCGCCATCCGTCAGACCTCCGAGCGGTACGCGCCCCGCGGCAACGGGGGCGACCCGGCCGCGGCGTACGCGACCATCGCCGTCGAGTCACTGGCCCGGGCCGTGGTGCATGCCGCCGACCGCGGCGCCAAGGTCATCGCCATCACGGCCGTCACCTGCCTGCCCGCCGACCGGCCGGTCGACCAGACCGAACTGGGCGCGGCACTGAAATACGCTGCGCAGGAAAAGGATGCGGTGATCGTCGCCGCCGCCGGCAATGATCGGGCCGGCCTGGCCGGCGGCCCGTCGTGCGAGGCGAACCCCCTGGACAACCCCGGCAACGCGGCCGACCCGCGCAACTGGGCCGGGGTCAAGTCGGTGTCCATCCCGTCCTGGTGGCAGCCGTACGTGCTGTCGGTCGGGTCGCTCGACGCCGCCGGACAACCGTCGGACTTCACCACGCCCGGCCCGTGGGTCGGCATCGCGGCACCAGGTGAGAACGTCGCGTCGACGGGTGCGAACGGCCTGGCCAACGCGCTGCCCAACGAACGCGGCGACCTGTTCCCGTTGCGCAGCAGCAGCTACGCGGCGGCCTACGTCGCCGGCGTCGCGGCCTTGGTGCGCAGTCGATTTCCCGCACTGAACGCGGCGGACGTGACGCACCGGCTGACCGCCACCGCGCACGGTGCCGCGCGCATGCCGTCGAACCTGGTGGGCGCCGGCGTCGTCGACCCGGTTGCGGCACTGACCTGGGACCTGCCGGCGACAACGCCGGCACCGAAATCTGTTGCGGTGGCGATGCCGCCCGAGCCGGCGCCGAAGGACACCACACCCCGGACCATCGCGTTCGCGGGTGCGGGAGTGCTGGCGATCGCCGCGCTGATCGCGCTGGTCGCGTACCGAAGAAAGGACGGCGCCCGATGACGGCCCGAATCACGTTGGCATTGCTGGCGATCATCCCGGCAGCCATGACGTACCCGTGGCACACGACGCCGCAGAAGTGGATCCTGGGCATCGCGGTCGCCGTGGTGCTACTGGTGTTCGCGTGGTGGCGCGGCATGTTTCTGACCACCATGGTCGCCCGCCGATTCGCGGTGTGGCGCCGGAACCGGCGCGGCGCCGCACATCCGGCGGCGGGTCAGGTCACGGTGGTGCTGGAAGCCGACGAATTCCCTTACGACGCACTGCCTCTCGTCGCATCCTACGTGGACCGGTACGGCGTGCGGTGCGACTCGGTACGCGTCACGGAACGCCGGCTCGACGGCGCGCGCAGTGCCTGGGTCAGCGTGACCGTGGCGGCCGCGTCGAATCTTGCTGCGCTGCAGGCGCGGTCGTCGGAGCTGCCGCTCGCGGATACCGCGGAGAAGGTGGCCCGCCGGCTGGCCGACCAGCTGCGCGAAGCCGGCGTCCCGGTCGCGGTCACTGACGCCGCGCCCACACCCAGGTCGGACGGCGCGCGCGAGACGTGGCGCGCGGTCCGTGACGACGACGGCTACCTGACGGCTTACGGGCTGCCCGCCGATCAGCGGCTGCCCGAATGCCTGGCCGAACTGGCCTCGACGACCGAACTGTGGACGGTGCTCGAGTTCGCTCCCGGTGCAACCATTTCCGCGGCCTGCGCGGTGCGTACGGCCAACGCTCCCGCCGCGGCGGCTGTCGCGGGCGTGGCGCGCGAGTCGGGCCGGCAGGGGCCGCTGCTCGCGGCGATGGCCCCGGCGTCGGCCGGCGGCCTCGGCACGCGTCCGGGTGTGCTGACGGCGGAGTTGCTCGCGGGCCTGTCGGGGCTCGGCGCCCACACCGCCGCTGACTCTGCGGTGAGGGTGTAGAAGTTCGAGTAGGGAGCGCCCCACCCGCAGGGTCAACGCAACCTGGCTGTTGATTCTGCGGTGAGGGTGTAGAAGTTCGAGTAGGGAGCGCCCCACCCGCAGGGTCAACGGGCCGGGCGTACCTGGTCGGCCTGACGGTCGCCGAACATGAACGGGCTCATGAACTTGGTCATGCGGCGCAGGTAGTCGGGCTGGCTGACGTGCAGGATGTGGTTGCCGGGGAACCAGTGGAAGGCACAGCGATCCCAGTGTTCCCACAGCAATTCGGCCTGTTGCGGCGGCGCCAGGCGGTCACCCAGACCGGCGATGATCAACCGGCGATCCCGCGGCACCAGCGGCTGGTAGTTCAGCGGTGAGTGGTACTGCCCGGCCGTGGCGACCAGGTCCTCGTCGGTGTGGGCCAGCCGGTTGCTCAGCTTGACGAGCAGGTTGGCCGGGAACCACTCGTCGACCGTGCGGTCCGGCGTCACCACCGGCACATTCGGGATGACGGCCTGGATGCGGTCGTCGACCGAGGCGATCAGCGACGAGGTGTAGCCGCCCAGCGACATGCCGGTCAGGGCGATCCGATCGACCCCGGTGTGCTCCAGATAGTCCAGCACGGAACGGAAGTCGTGCACCGCCTGCGCCATGGCCTCGGCGAAGCCGGGGACGCCGTCCATGAAGAAGCCGTAGCCGCTGTACGGGGAGCCCTTCTCGGCCCGCGGTCCGTGGAACGGCAGGGTGTACAGCAGGACGTCATACCCGGACCGGAAGAACCACGGCAGCGAGAAGAACAGGCCGTTGAACAGATAGGGCGAGCCCATGAACCCGTGGATGACGCACAGCGTGGGGCGCGGACCGTCGTCGTGCCGCCAGTGCTGGGCATGCACCACGTTGTTGCGGGTATAGCCGCGTCGCCGGTCCCGCATGCCGGGATACACGGCGTCGTAATTGCTCTGGAACCAGATGTTCTGCACCTGGCCGTGCGCGACCCACTGCGCGACGGCGCCGGCGGCACGCGTGGACACCCGCGGCGGACCGCTGGGCGCCGGGAAGCACTGCCCGGGGTCCTTGGTGGCGGCGAGTTCGGCGTAGAACCGCAGGGCGTCGGGGTCGTCGCCGGTCCGGTTGCGCACCGCCGACGCTGCCATCCGCGGAATCATGCCGGCGCCGATCACCGAGGCCAGCGCCGTACGAAGACCCAGGTCAGCGACGGCCGAGGAGTCGACGATCAGCTTCTGCTGCCAGGTCAGGTCGGAACGGCGCGGCAGTCCGCGAGCGGTGGCATCCGCGCCCGGTACGTCGGGGACCGGGACGGGCGGGTTGAACGCATCGCCGTGCGGATTGTTCACGTTCGGATGCTAACCCCGGTTCTCGGCGCCCGTCAGCCGATCTTCGAGATCGAACAGCCTGGCGGCGTTGTGGTACAGCACTTTTCGCAGCCAGTCGTCGTCCGGGGCCACCTTGGTGAGCACGTCGAGGGACTCGCCGTACCGGTACGGGATGTTGGGGAAATCGCTGCCGAACAGGATCCGGGCACCGAGCTCACCCAGGCGCGGCAATTCGGCAGGCGGGAACGGCATGGACTCCTCGATGAACGGGGTGAACGCCATGGTGGTGTCCAGATGCACGCCGTCGAATCGTTCGCACAGGTCCAGGAAGTCGGTGTACTCGGGCATGCCCAGGTGCGCGATGATCAGCTTCAGACCCGGGTGACGGTCCAGCACGGTGCGGATCTGGTCGGGGCCGGTGTGCGCCCCGGGCGTCGGGCCGGAACCACAGTGGATGATCACCGGGACACCGGCGTCGCCGATGGTGCCCCACACGTCGTCGAGCAGCGGATCGGCCGGGTGATAGCCGCCGACCTGCACGTGCGCCTTGAAAACCTCGGCGCCGCCGGCGATGGCCTCGGCCACGTAAGCGCCCGCGCCGGGTTCCGGGAAGAACGTCGCCGTGGACAGGCAGTCGGGGGTTTGCGCGGCGAACTGCGCGGCCCACTGGTTCAGCCAGGCGGCCATGTCGGGCTTGTGCGGGTAGACCAGCGAGGTGAACGCCAGCACCCCGAAACCGCGCAGCGTCTCCAGCCGGTGCTGCTCCTCGGTGCGGTACGTGATCGGCCAGGTGCGGCCCGTGAGCGGCCCGGCGCTGTCGAAGTACTTCCACACCTTGTCCATCACGTTCTTGGGCATGAAATGGGTGTGCACGTCGATCAGGCCGGGAAGGCCCAGCGACTGCCAGACGTCGCGTACTGAATCGTCCATCACCCAACAGAATGGCAGGCACGCGTAAGCACCCGGCGGCAGGATGGGGATGTGTGGAATCCAGACACCTACCTCGCCTTCGCTGACCACCGCGGCCGGCCCTTCTACGACCTGCTCGCGCGCGTCGGTGCCCAGGCACCCCGGCGCGTGGCGGACGTCGGCTGTGGCCCCGGGAACCTGACCGCCACGCTGTCGGAGCGCTGGCCCGGCGCGGTGATCGAAGCGGTGGACAACTCACCGGAGATGGTCGAAGCGGCGCGGGCCCGCGGCGTTGACGCCCGGGTGGTGGCCGCCGCCGACTGGTCACCCGCGCCGGACACCGATGTGATGGTGAGCAACGCTGTGCTGCAATGGGTTCCGGAGCACCGCGAACTGTTGCGGCGGTGGGTCACCGAACTGCCGAAGGGCGCTTGGCTGGCCTTTCAGGTGCCCGGCAACTTCGACTCGCCGTCGCATCAGGCGGTGCGGGAGGTGGCACGGTATCCGGAGTTCACCGAGGCGCTGGCCGATATCCGGTTCCGCGAGACGAACGTGGTCGACGACCCGGCGGGCTACGCTGCGCTGCTGACCGCCGCGGGCTGCACCGTCGACGCCTGGGAGACGACGTATCTGCACCAATTATCCGGTGCCACACCGGTACTGGACTGGATCACCGGCACCGCGCTGACCGACGTCCGCTCCCGGCTCACCGACGACGCCTGGGAGCGGTACCGGCAGGCGATCATCCCGCTGCTGGCGCAGGCATACCCGCCCCAGCCCGACGGCACGACGTTCTTCCCGTTCCGCCGGATCTTCGTGGTCGCCCAGACGTGAATCAGTGAATCTGCTGGTACTGGTGCTGAATCGGGGTGCCGGGCAGGGGAGCGTTGTTCTGGTGCGCGAACATCTGGTGCACCGAGCTCGAGGTGGTGGACGGCGCCGCGTGGGCGGACGTGGCCAGGCCGATCGCGATCAGTCCGGGCGCGACGGTCAGACCGACGACGATGATGAAGTAGCTGACCCAGCGGGTGACGATGCTCATCTGAATTCTCCTGCTGCTGTGGACTTTTGATGTCGTATCCGGGGGAACCGGTGTTGACTCAAGAGTCCCGCACCAGGGCCCGGCCGTCTGTCCGCCAGCCGGGCCCTCAGCAGGATGAATTCACTGTCCCCCGATTGGGGGACACGGACACGGGGATTTGTGCACGTTTTTCCGCGCCGACCGCGGAAAAACGTGCACAAATCCCTGGTCAGCGCAGGTTGTTGAGCGCCCCCAGCACCTGGGCGACGAGCTTGTCGATGTCGGCGCCGGTCGTGTCGACCACGAGATCCGGGTTCTCCGGCGGCTCGTACGGGGCGTCCACGCCGGTCAGGCCGCGCAGCTCACCGGCCTTGGCCCGGGCGTACAGGCCCTTGGGGTCGCGGCGCTCGCACTCGGTGCGCGGGGTGGACACGTAGACCTCGATGAACGGCAGCTTGGCGACGCTGCTCAGCTCGCGCGCGGTGTCGCGGTCCGACTTGAGCGGCGACACCAGCGAGGCCAGTGCCACCACACCCGAGTCCGCCAGGAGCCGGGCCAGATGCCCCACCCGGCGGATGTTCTCGGCGCGGTCGCCCGCGGAGAACCCGAGGTCGTCGGACAGTCCGTGCCGGATGTTGTCGCCGTCGAGCAGGTAGGCCACCTGCCCGGACTCCACCAGCGCCCGCTCGACCGCGACGGCCAGCGTCGACTTGCCCGACGCCGGCAGCCCGGTGAACCAGATGGTCGCGCCCCGCTGCCCGGTCCGGGCCCACCGGTAGGACCGGTCCAATGACGAATGGTGCCAACGGATGTCGCTGCGTGAGTGGGTGCCGAGCTTCACCTCGCGCGGCTCGGTGATGGTGCCGGCGCCGACGGTGTCGTTGGACGTCTCGTCGATCAGGATGAAGGCGCCGCTCTCCCGGTTGTCGCGGTACGGGTCGGCGATGACGGTCGAGCTGGTGCGCAGCGTGACGGCGCCGATGTCGTTGAGTACCAACTCGACCGGCTGATCGATGTCGTCCAGCGTCTCGGGATCGAGCCGCGTGTGCAGCGCCTGCACCGTGGCGCGGACGGTGCGGGTGCCCTGCTTGAGTGCCAGACGGTCACCGGCCCGCAGCGGGGTCTCGGCGAACCAGCACACCGTGGCGTCGAGCTCGCGGGCCAGCACCGGAATCGACGCGTTCTCGGCGCTGCTGACCAGCACGTCACCGCGGCCGACGTCGATGTCGTCGGCCAGCTCGATCGAAACCGACAGTGGGGCAACGGCTGTGGTGCGGTCGTCATCGAGGGTGTCCACGGCGGTGACGGTCGAGCTGGTGCCCGCAGGCAGGCTCAGCACGGTGTCGCCGACCTGCAGGGTGCCCGCGGTCAGCCGGCCGGTGTAGCGGCGGCGCTGTTCCGCGGTGGGCCGGGACACCCACTGGATGGGCAGCCGCAGCTTGGCCGGTTCGGGTTGTGGCGCACTGAGTTCGATGCCCTCGAGGTACTCCAGCAGTGTCGGCCCCTCGTACCACGGGGTGTTCTCCGAACGGTGCACGACGTTGTCGCCGAGCTTGGCCGCGAGCGGGATCACGGTGAGGTCAACCGCACCCAGCCGGGCGGCGACCTTACCGAGCTCGTCGTGTACCGCATCGAAGCGCGCCTGGTCGAAGTCGACCAGATCGATCTTGTTGACCGCAGCCACGAAGTGCTTGATACCCAACAGCTTTGCGATCCGCGCATGGCGCAGGGTCTGGCGCAGCACACCGGCGCGGGCGTCGACCAGCAGGATGGCCACGTGCGCGTTGGAGGCGCCGGTGAACATGTTGCGGGTGTAGCGCTCATGACCCGGGGTGTCGGCCAGGATGTAGCTGCGGGATTCGGTGGAGAAGAAGCGGTAGGCCACATCGATGGTGATGCCCTGTTCGCGTTCGGCACGCAGGCCGTCGGACAGGGCCGCCAGGTCGGCCACCCCGTCGTCGTCGGTGACGGCGTCGAGGTGGTCCAGCGGCAGGCTGTCGGTATCGTGCAGCAGCCGGCCGATCAGGGTGCTCTTGCCGTCGTCGACTGAGCCCGCGGTGGCAATGCGCAGAAGTTGCCTGGTGCTCATCAGAAGTACCCCTCTCGCTTGCGGTCTTCCATCGCCGCGACCGACGTCCGGTCGTCGGCCCGGGTCTCGCCGCGTTCCGACACGGTGGCAGCGGAGATCTCGGTGATCACGCTCGCGATGTCGACGGCCTTCGACCGCACCGCACCGGTGATGGTGAGGTCGCCGACGGTGCGGTAGCGCACCCACTCGACCGCAGCCGATTCGCCAGGGCCAGGCTGGGTGTACTCGGACACGGCGAGCAGGATGCCGTCGCGCTCGAACACCTCGCGTTCGTGTGCGAAGTAAATCGGCGGCAGCTCAAGGTTTTCCAGCTCGATGTAGCGCCAGATGTCCAGCTCGGTCCAGTTGGACAGCGGGAACACCCGGACCTGCTCGCCCTTGCGGATGCGGCCGTTGTACAGCGACCAGGGCTCGGGCCGCTGGGCGCGGGGGTCCCACTGACCGAACTCGTCGCGGAAGCTCAGGATGCGTTCCTTGGCGCGGGCGCGCTCTTCGTCGCGGCGGGCGCCGCCGAACGCGGCGTCGAAGCCGCCGGCTTCCAGAGCATCGAGCAGGGTGCGGGTCTGCTGCCGGTTGCGGGACGCTCCCGGGCCCGGATCGGCGACCCGGCCGGTGTCGATGCTCTCCTGCACCGACCCGACGAGCAGCTTGTGCCCGACGCCCGTCGTGCGGCGATCCCGGAAGTCGATGACCTCCGGGAAGTTGTGGCCGGTGTCGACGTGCAGCACCGGGAACGGCAGCGGGCCAGGCCGGAAAGCCTTCTCCGCCAACCGAAGCAGCACGATGGAGTCCTTGCCCGCCGAGAACAGCAGCACCGGGCGCTCGAGCTCGGCCACCACCTCGCGAATGATGTGCACGGCTTCGGCCTCGAGCAGCCGGAGCTCGTCGACCTGAGTGTCTGTGGTGCTCATACCGGCAGCCCCTCCTTTTCGGCTTCGGCGCGATAGCGCTCCACCCATTCGTCAGAACGCTGATCGGCCTGACGTTCCAGCACCGGTTTCGGTGCGAGCCTGCGGTCCTGGCCGAGCGCCTCCAGCACATCGCCGACGACCTCGGTCAGGTTGCGCCACAACACCGGATACGGCACTTCGATCCGGTTGACGTTCTCCTCGGCGAACCAGTTCTGCCAGCCCTCTTCCTGCGCCCGCAGCATCTTCACGACGTGGGCGATGGCACCGGCGTGGTACTCCGCGCGGGCGTCGCGCACCGGGTCCGGGCGGCCCCGCCACACGCGGGTCTGCACGGCACGCCAGAACGAGACCGCCTGGGACACCACGTCGGGCCGGTGGATGTGGATGAGCACCGGATCGGAGCCGATGACGTCGCGGATGGCCGCCAGCAGTCCGTCGCCGGAGCGGTCCGGCAGGTCCTTGGCTCGTCGTTGCAGCTGCGCGGTCTGGTTCCACATGAGCTTGCCGCCCCAGATTCCGTTGGGCGTGCGGCCTGCGGTCTGGATGTAGTCGCGCCAGATGGTGGCCGGCGCCAGTTCGGGCCTGCCGTCGATCAGCGGGTCGAGGAGCCGCAGGATCGACTCGTCCTCGGTGTCGGCGAACCACTCGCGCGGCTGCGGGGACATGCTGCTGTGTGGCAGGTACTGGAAGAACTCCTGCGGTTCGCCGGCCACACCGGTGGCGCGCAGCGACTCGACCAGAAGCGTGCTGCCGCTGCGCTGTGATGCGAGGACCAGATAGGCCGTCGGTGCTGTCATGGCGCAAGAGCCTAGCCTGCGGCGAAATCCCTTGCAGAAGGGGATTTTTCGCACAATGAGTATTAGTCTTGCAACGTCGAATCCGGGTTGATTCCGCGGTCGGAGGCCGCCGCCGAGCGGCTCGTCGCGGGGCGTCCGTGGATGCTCAGATAGGTCCCGGTGTAGCGGTCCGAGATCTGTGTCCCGGTGAAATCAGAGGGTATGACATCGCCCGTCTGCTGTCGCCAGGTGTTGAGCTTGAGGGCCAATTGCGCTGCCACCGCATGATATTCGGGCTGTACGTCGAGCAGCAGATTGTGCCGCTCGGTGGGGTCGGCGTGCAGGTCGTACAGCTCGCGGGCCGGGCGCGGTTCGCCGATGGCCGGCTGCACCGCGCGGCCCGGCGGGCTGTCGGCGATGTCCCACGGCAGGTCCAAGAGCGGGCGCGATGCATAGTTCTCGATGTAACTGAAGTCTTTTGTTCGCACTGCGCGAATAGGGTCGAACGAGTCGTGGTAGGTCTTGGCGGTGTAGACCTCTTCGCGCACCACGGGCTGGGCCTCGGCCGCGGTCAGCGCCTCTGCATGCGAAAGCCCCTCGACCGCAGCCGGAACGGGCACGCCCAGAAGGTCCAGCAGCGTCGGCAGCAGGTCGACCCCACTGAACAGTTCGTCGTACACGTGCGGCGCGATGCCGGCATCGCGCGGCGGCCGCGCGATCATGGCGATGCCGGTCCCGGCGTCGTACAGCGTCGACTTGGCCCGCGGCAGCGCCGGCCCATGGTCGGTGAGGAACACGACCCACGTGTTGCGGTCCAGGCCGGCCGCCTCCAGGGCATCCAGCAGCTGCCCCACCGCGGCATCGGCGACGGCGATGGACCCGTAGAACTCGGCCAGGTCGTCCCGCACACTGTCGGTGTCGGGCAGGTAATCGGGCACGCTGACGGTGTCGCTGGCCGCGGGCTCGTAGCGCTCCCGCGGGTAGGGCCGGTGGGTCTCGAAGAACCCTGCGGTGAGCAGGAACGGCTTCTGCGGTGGTTCCTCGAGCCATCGCACCGCCCGCTCGACGACGTACTCACAGAAGGAGTTCGACACGTCGAATTCGTCGAACCCCAGGCGGGACGGGAACGATGTCTCGTGCTGCATGCCGAACAGCGCTGTGTGCCAACCGGATTCGGAGAGCAGTTGGGGTAGCGTCTGGACGCCCGCGTAGTACTCCCATCCGTGGTGCGCCAGCCCCACCAGCCCGTTGCTCTGGGGGTAGCGCCCCGTGAAGATCGAACCGCGCGACGGCGAACACAGCGGGGCGGTGGCGTGGGCCCGCGTGAAGAGGATGCCTTCGGCCGCCAGCTGGTCCAGCCGGGGACTGCTGACGTCGCGGTGGCCATACGCCCCGAGATAGCGCCCGAGGTCGTGCCAGTGCACGAACAGCACGTTCTGGCCCGGCGTGTGGGGCATGGGTCGGCTACCTCCTGGCGATCATGGTCACGAAATCAGCCATGAAACCGCGAATTGCTTTACTGTTCAACGGTTTCATGCGGCGTGATTCGTGCCCGCCTCACCGCCACGCGAACACCGGCTGCTCCAGCTCGTCGACCGGGTCCGGCCGGCCTTCCAGTCCAAGCCAGCGCAACTGCAGCAGGACCGCGCCCGTGGGCGCGTGGATGAGGTCGTTGCCCAGCGGAATCTGGACCACCGGACGGTCACTCTCGGGAATGGAGATGAACCGCGGTGAGTCGGGTCGCTGCAACTGGTGCAGGCCGACGCGGTACACCGCCAGCACCTCGTCGGGCGACGGCTGTGGGTCCAGCCGGCCGCCGCCCCACACCACCACCGGTGTGATGACGTACCCGGACCGCGTCGCGTAGTCGTCGAGCAGGCCCAGTACGGATTCCTCGGGCAGCTTGATGCCGACTTCCTCGTGCAGCTCCCGCAGCGCCGCGTCCACGACAGTCTCGCCGGGATCGAGGCGCCCGCCGGGCAGTGCCCACTGCGCGGCATGCGAGTTGAGCCGGGACGTGCGGCGGCACAGCAGGAACGCGGCGCCACCGGCGACGTCGACCATGCGTCCGTCCAGGTTCTGGTCGGGCAACGGCCGTCCGCCGATCCATTCGTCGACCGGGGCCGGGTCGATGCGGTCCTCACCGCGCTCGGAGTCCACCAGCACGATGGCCACTGCGGCATGGCGCCTGCTCGGGTCGTCGACCACGCGGCGTTGGTGGCCGGCCAGGTGCGTCCCGATCTGCTCGCGCAGTGCTTCGTCGTACCGGATCGTCATCGGCCCGACGCTACGCCCCGCCGATTCAGGTGGTCGGGGGCATCCCGCACGCGACGTACACGTACTTGTTGGGGACGTCGAAGGTGAACTTGCGGGCCGGTAGCGCCGCGAGGACGTCGGCCGGCAGTGGTGCTTTGTAGCGCAGGGACATCGAGCCCTCGAAACTCGGGTCGACGGCGGCCAGGTCGGGAGCGTCCAGCAGCAGGCCGGAGTCGTCCAGTTCGGCCTGGACCATGGTGCCTGCGGCGGTGGCCCACTCGTGGTTGACGGTCTTGACGGCCTTGTTGGGCGCCGACGACAGCGTGCCGAGCAGCCGCTTCTCGGTGATCACCAGAGCGCCCACGAGGCTGCGGAGGGTGCTCTTGGCGACCTTGCCGGGTACGTGGCCGGAGAACCGGAACGTCACCGGGACGAACTCGGCGACGTGCAGCAGCCCCTCGGCCTGGAGCTGCTCACGGATGTCATCGGGCAGGTTGCCGATGCCGAGCAGCTTGCGCAGCAGTACAGCCATGTCCTCAGCGTAGATCCCGCAAGTGTGAATCCACTACGAGAAACGGCGCCGAGCGTGACTGTCGTGTCACACCCGGCGCCGGATCGTCGAATTACTGAACTACTTCTGCGCGGGCAGGACGTGCTCTCCGGTCTTGTCCGTTGCCAGGCACAGCGAGCAGATGTAGCCGCCCTCGGCCGAGGCCAGCATGTCGGGGCGCTCGTACTCGTGGTGGCACTTCTGGCACAGCAGGTGCGCGTCGGACGGGTTGCCGTACTCGTCGTACATCGGCAGGTCGATGCCGTCGTCGGTGCGGCGCAGGTAGTACTTGCCCTTGGTCGCGATCGCGATGATGGGCGGCAGCACCACGCCGAGCCCGATCGCCACCAGCGGCGAGTAGGGCGTGAGCGCCGAGCCGAGCCCACCGAAGAACGCCACCACCGACAGGCCCGCCGCGATCAGCATCGAGCCGAAGCCCACCGGATTGAAGGCGTACAGCATGCCGCGACGGAACTCGGGCTCCTTGGGCGACAGCTTCAGCAGGAACTTGTTGAAGACGATGTCGCTGGCCACCACCACAACCCAGGCCATGCCGCAGTTGGCGTAGAAACCCAGGATGGTGCTGAGGAAGTCGAACATGTTGGCTTCCATCAGGATCAGCGCGATCAGCAGGTTCACGCCGAGGAACACCAGGCGGCCGGGGTAGTGGTTGGTGATGCGGGTGTAGGAGTTGGTCCAGGCCAGCGAACCCGAGTAGGCGTTGGTGACGTTGATCTTGATCTGGCTGATCACCACGAGCACCACGGCCAAGGTCATGGCGAGCCAGCCCGGCAGGAAGTTTTCGTAGATCGACAGGAACTGGTGCACCGGCTGGTTGGCGATGCCCGCGCTGTCGGCGACATTGGCGATCAGGTAGACGGCGAGGAACAGGCCGACGACCTGCTTGATGGCGCCGAAGAACACCCAGCCCGGGCCGGCCAGGAACATCCAGGTCCACCAGGAGCGCTTGTTCTCGGGGGTCTTCGGCGGCATGAACCGCAGGTAGTCGTTCTGCTCGGCGATCTGCGCGATCAGTGACAGACACACGCCGGCGGCCAGCAGCGTCGAGCCCATGTCGAAGCCCTGGATGTGGTCTTTGCCCTGGTAGGCGAAGAACTGCCCGACCGATTCGGGATGGCTGATCAGCAGGTAGACGAACGGCGCGACCATCAGGATCAGCCACAGCGGAGTGGTCCAGACCTGCAGTGTCGAGAGCACCTTCATGCCGTAGATGACCAGCGGGAAGATGATGAGTGTCGACACCGCGTAGCCGAGCCACAACGGCAGGCCCAGGCCCAATTTGAGGCCCTGGGCCATGATCGACCCCTCCAGCGCGAAGAAGATGAAGGTGAACGTCGCGAAGATGACGTTCGTGACCACCGAGCCGTAGTAGCCGAAGCCACTGCCGCGCGTCACGAGGTCGAGGTCGATGTTGTACCGGGCCGAGTAGTAGGCCACCGGGAATCCGGTCAGCAGGATGACGACCGCGAAGATCGCGATGCCCGCCAGCGCGTTGGTGGTGCCGTACGAGATGCCGATGTTGGCACCGATCGCGAAGTCGGCCAGGTAGGCGATGCCGCCCAGTGCCGAGATGCCGACCACGCGCGTCGACCATTTCCGGTAACTGCGTGGCGCAAAGCGGAGGGTGTAGTCCTCCAGGGTTTCGCGTGTCGCGGTCAACCGGTCCTGATCGACGTCCGGTACAGCGGCAGGCGTCACCGGCTCCTGGCTGAGGTCTTGGGTCATGGTTAGCGAAGCTATGGTCAGTTTGTTTCATGCCCGTGACAGTTATGTTCCGGGCGGTAGCGAATTTCCGGCGCGCGAGCGCATCCGAAAGGAGACCGGTGACGAACCGCAACCGCTGGCTGTTCGGGACCGCGGCCGTGATCGGTTACGCCCTGCTGTGGGTGGGCTGGGCTGCGCAGTGGCCCTGGGTGACGACCTTCGACACGTCGCTGCTCGCACCCTTGCACCGGTACGGCGCGGCACACCCGGGCTGGGTGCTGGGCTGGAAGTGGTTTTCCTTCATCTTCGGGCCGTGGACCTTCCGGATCATCGCGGTGGTGGTTGCGTTCGTCGCGCTCGCACGGCGACAGCGGCGCACCGCGCTCTTCCTATTGATAGGCGTCGCTGCGACGGGCCTCGTCACCGAGGTCGCCAAGGACATCGCGCAACGGGCGCGGCCGCTGACCGCGCTGGCGCACGAACCGTCGTGGTCGTTTCCGTCGGGACACGCGCTGGGCACCATGGCCGGTGCGCTTGGGCTGTGCGCGGTGTTCCGGCTGTGGGGTGTGGCGCGGCAGCGGCTGATCGAGGTGCTCAGCGCCGTGATCGTCGTGACCGTCGGGGTGAGCCGGGTGGTGCTCAACGTGCACAACCCGACCGACGTTCTCGCGGGGTGGTTGCTGGGTGCGCTGTGGTTCCTGGTGTGCCTGCCCTTGCTCGCGCCAGTGCTTGCATCTGCCGGGTCTCAAAGCCGAAGCCCTATCGTGCCCAAACCTTGACCCGCCCTGGCTTGACCTTCCAGAGGGCGGTTCTCGACCATGGACGGGTGCGCCGACTGTTCGCTTTGCTGTGTGCTGCCGCGCTGGCGGTGGCACTGGCGCCCGTCGGCAATGCGGTGGTCACTCCGTGGTTCGCCAACTCGGTGGGATCGGCCACGCAGGTGATTTCGGTTGTGGGCGTTGGTGGTTCGTCGGCCAAGATGGACGTGTACCAGCGCGGGCCCGCGGGGTGGGACGCCGTCGCGGTCGGTATCCCGGCGCACGTCGGTTCCCGGGGCATGGTCCCGCAGAGCCACGACGGCAACCTGCAGACCCCGATGGGCATCTTCACGCTGCCGTTCGCGTTCGGCACCGCCGCCAATCCCGGGACGGGTCTGCAATACGTCCAGACCACACCCGATCACTGGTGGGACGGCGACATGAAGAGCCCCACCTACAACACCATGCAGGTGTGCAAGAAGGCGCAGTGCCGCTTTGACACCGATCCCGCAAGTGGCACCGAAAACCTCGACATCACGCCCTACAAGTACGCCGTCGTCATGGGCGTCAATCCGCAACGGACGCCCGGTAACGGCGGCGCCTTCTTCGTCCACATCGGTGACGGCCCGACGGCCGGGTGTGTGGCGATCGACGAGGGCACCCTGGTGAAGATCATGCGGTGGCTTCAACCGGGAGCGCTGATCGCCGTTGCCAAGTGATCAGATATGAAGGGCAGTACCGGTTTCCAGCTTGAAATTCAGGTTTTCGAGCGGCATCGTCGCGTCGATACCGCTCATGCCGGACAGTGCAACACAACTGGCACTCAGACTCAGCAGGTTTGGTCCACAGGCTGGACACAGCGGACGAAAAGTAATCTGCGAGAACGCCGTTCGTACGTGTCCCAGGCTGCGGTAGCGCGGTCGCGCGTTAGGGTGGTGGGGTTATGAGCCACCAGCTGGGGTTGTCCATCGGGACGACCAACCTGGTCGCAGCGCGTGTCGGTGAACCGCCCATGGTGCGGCGCTCCGTGCTGCGCCTGTTCCGTGACCGCGCGCCCCAGATCGGGTTGTCCGCGGATGCCGTCGACGACGGCGTGACGCTCAGCGGCTTCGTCGAACGTGTCGGTGACCCGGTGCCGATGGTGGCGCCCGACGGCACGGCATATCACGCCGACCAGTTGGTGGCCGAGGCGTTGGACGCCCTGATCGAGGCGGCCGGTGGCGAGCCGCCGACGGGACAGCTGGCGATTTCTGTTCCGGCGCACTGGGATACCGCGACGCTGCGAGCGATGCGGACCGTGATGCGATCCAATCCGAGCCTGGCGCCCAATGGGGTTCCGGCGCGCCTGGTGTCCGATGCGGTGGCGGCGCTGACCGCTCTGCACGCCAATCCGGGTCTGCCTGCCACCGGCACCGCCGCGCTGCTCGATTTCGGTGGCGGTGGCACCAGCATCACGCTGGCCGCGGCGGACACGTCGTTCGAGCCCATCGAGACCGTGCGTTATACCGAATTCTCCGGTGAGGGCGTCGATCAGGCGCTGCTGTCGCACGTGCTCGACCGCGTCGGTGGCGCCGGGGGAGTGGACACCGCAGGCACCGCGGCTGTGAGTTCGCTGGAGAAACTCCGTGAATCCTGCTGTGCGGCAAAGGAACTGTTGTCCGAGGCCGAGACGGCGACGGTGCCGGTGGATATTCCGGGTCACCAGGGCGACGTCGAGGTCACCCGCGCCGAGTTGTCCGAACTGCTCGACGAACCGCTGACCGGCGTACTGGCGGAGCTCGACGAGCTGTTGCAGCGCAACAACATTGCGTGGCGATCCGTCAGCTCGGTGGTTGCGGTCGGCGGCGGCGCGCGGATCCCGATGGTCAGCACGCGGCTCGCCGCACATCTCGAGGCGCGTGGCGGCGCGGGCATCCTGGTCACGACCCCGCAACCGGCGCTCGACGCCGCGGTGGGCGCGGCCCTGTTCGCGGTGTACGGCGCCGACGCCGACGCCAAGACCGGGATGGCACCGGCCGCCTTGCTGGGCACCGCGCCGACCGCCGCGGTCGACGGTGGCTCTGCCACCGCGCCGGCGGCAATCCCCGAACTCGACGTGCTTACCGACACCGCGGCCGCCCGGGTGGTCAAGGCCACCGGTCCGTCATTGGCCTGGTCCGAGGACTCCGACGGTGGCGGTGACCTGCTGCCCTATACCGGTGACGACGTCTTCGGTGACACCACGACCACTCGCGCCATCGCGCAGTACGTGCCGCCGGCCGGAGCGGTGGCCACCGAGCCGTCCAAGGCCTGGCAGCGGCTGCCACTGGTGGTGTTCGGCGTCGCGATCTTCGCCGCGATCGCGGCCGTCGGTGGCGTGACCATCGCGCTGACCGGTGACCGCAAACCCGTCGCACCGCCGACCGCACCGCCGCCGTCGCTGAGCGAGTCGCCGACGCCACCGCCACCGGCACCGCCGGCAGAACCGCCGCCACCCAGCACCGTCACCGTCACCAACGAGGTGCCCGCGCCGCCTCCCCCGCAGCCGAGTCCGACGTACCAACCGCCGGTCACCCACGCTCCGGCACCGACGCACACCACGACGACACACGCCCCGACGACGACTCCACCGCCGGTGACGACCACCGCCACCACGACCGAGGCGCCACCGCCGCCTCCGCCGCCATCCACGACGGAGACACCGACCTCGACGACGCCGACCATGACGACGAGCTATATCCGGCTGCCGTTCGTCCCGGTGCCGATCCCGATCCAGGTGCCCAAGGGCCCGGACCAACCGGCGGAATCTCAGCCGCCGACCAACCCGTACTACCCGGGACAGCAGCAGTACCCGTACGGGCAGTACCCACAGCAGTATCCGCAGCAATACCCGTATTGATGGGCGGTATTGCAACCGATTTGGGTGATTTAAACCCGTAATGACCTATTGACGCCAGCGTCAGAGCATTGACGTGAACTGGAAATTAACTTGATCCCATACCACAACTGCGGCAATCTTGTTCTATGAATTCGACAAGAACTCGCGTCGGACTGGCAGGTGCCGCGGCAATGGTCGCTCTGGGGGTTCTCGGTGCAATCTCCTCTGGAGTGACCAATGGCGGCGCCGTCGCCGGCTCCGACCACGCCCCGACAAACACCGTTTTCAACAGCCCCGAGGTGCCTGATTTCAACAGCGGCGCCACGCAGACCTGGACTCCAGGAGCCACAACTGCCGCAACGATGAGCGCAGCGCCCGCAGTTAAGGCAGGATAGGGCCCCATGAAGACTGCATGGGGTGTTGCTGCGGCAACTTCGCTGGGTGCTGTGGCTTTGATGTGTAGTGGTGTGGCTTCCGCTGGCTCTGCACCCAATGTGGTCGGCCAGAAGTTCAGTGACGCGCGAACGGCACTGTCCAGCGCCGGGTTCAAGCCGCTGGTGTCCACGACGGTGGGCGACCAGCTGCAGTGGCCGAACTGCGTGGTGACCAACCAGGTTGCCCGCACGGTCTCGGCCCCGGCCAACAGTGGCGGTTCGAGCAGCAGTCAGGTTTTGCTGTCGCTGAACTGTGAGGCCGCGTACGCCACTGCGGGCAGCCCCGGCAACTCGCTGGGCAGCCCGGCGGGCTCGCAGGCCTACGCCTCCGCAGCGGCGTCGGCCGCAGCGGCTGCCTCGTCGGCATCGGCTGCAGCCGAGGCTGAGGCTGCCGCGGCCGCCGATTCAGGCCAGGTCTGGGAGGGCCAGAACGCCCCACGCTGAAGCCTCGACCGGTGGTAGCCGGAGGGTTTCGGTTTCTCGGCGATGTCGGATACGCGGCTGTTCGCAAGCCTGCGTATTCGATATTGCTGATCTCGGTGTTTTGGTGGGGATTCGCTGGCTGGCGTGGAGATTTATCTGAGTGCGCGTTTTGCTGACTGCTGCCTCGTGTTTGCGCGCCAATGATGAGAATGCCGCTCTGGCAGGTGATTTCGAGCGTGTCGCAAGTTGCGTCAAGTCTGTCCGAGCGGCTTGTATATCCCACTGTGCCGGAATTGGATCGTCGAAACATGATGCGCGCGTCGGGGCTCGGCCTGCTGGCCGCCGCCGCGATGCCGTCCCCCGCCGCTCTGGCGGATCCCCAACCGGGCAGTTCGCCCACTGCGCCGCTGGCCCCGCAGCCTGCCGCGCAAACGCCCACCTACATCTTCCACGATGAGTTCGACGGCCCCGCCGGGTCGCGGCCGGACCCGGCCAAGTGGAACATCTCCCCGCAGCGCGAGACCATCAAGAACCCGGTGTTCTGGGACCGCCCGGAGAACATGGGCCAGTACCGCGACGACCGGGAGCACGTCTTCCTGGACGGCAAGGGCAACCTGGTCATCCGTGCCACGCGCGACGCCAACGGGAAATACACCAGCGGCAAGGTCTTCGGCACCTTCTGGGGTGGCATCAACACCACCTGGGAAGCCCGGATCAAGTTCAACTGCCTGACCAACGGCTGCTGGCCGGCCTGGTGGCTGTCCAACGACCACCCCGTCGTCGGCGGCGAGATCGACCTGGCCGAGTGGTACGGCAACGGTGAATGGCCGTCGGGCACCACGGTGCACGCGCGGTCGGACGGCACGTCGTTCGACACGCACCCGCACCCGATCGACGGTGGCTGGCACACCTGGCGCGTCACCTGGAACGACGCCGGTATGTCGTTCTGGCAGGACTACGCCGAAGGTATGCAGCCGTACTTCTACGTGCCGGCGAACTCACTGGATGACTGGCCGTTCAACCTGCCCGGCTACTCGGTGTTCCCCGTCCTGAACCTGGCGGTGTCCGGTTCCGGTGGCGGCGACCCCAAGGGCGGCAGCTACCCGGCCGAGATGCTCGTCGACTACGTGCGGGTCTGGTAAACCTCCAACAGCTGACAATGGGCCCCGCTTCACGGCGGGGCCCATTCTCTTATCTATGGGGCCGCGGCTTACTGAGGTCCGCGACCCCGGAACGTGGTGCCCGCCCGCTCCAGCAGCCCGCGAACCCGGGTGATGCCGTAGCCGGTCTCCTCGGCGAGCTGGCGAATGCTCTCGCCGTTCTCGTAGCGGATGCGCAGTTCCTTGCCGATGCGTTCGGCCGTCGTCGGATCCAGCCGGACGTGCTTGGTCACCGGTGGCACGTCGATCGCGCCGCCGGCATAGCCCTTGTGAACCTGGCCGCGCGGCGTGACGTCGGCGGCGGACTCGTCGCCCCACGCCGTCCAACCCGGTTGCGGGTGCCGGGCGAACAGTTCCAGGTATGGGCCGGGGGAGCAGGCCTCGATGAACCCGTACTGCTCGTCGGGCTTGCGGGAATGCTCCCGCTTGCGGGTCTCGATCATGTTGACCTGGCTGCGGGCGTGCGGCAGCGTGCGCATGCTGCCGCGTACGCCGAACAGGATGATCTCGGTGACGTTGCGGAAGTAGAAGCCGACGCCGCGGCCGTCGGGCCCGCCGTCCTTGCGCCGCTTGGCCCAGATGACGTTGGAGACGTAGCGGTAGCCCCACGCTTCCATCACACGCAGCCCCTCGGGCAGCAGCGCGTTGGGCACCCACAGATACAGGTGCGAGTCACGTGCGGCGACGGTCGACACCGGGATGTCACAGATGGCGTCGAGATCGAGCGTGGAGTAGCGGTCCAGGCGCCGGTGTTCCGGTGCGACCTTGCCGGTCCGGTTGGTGAAACGCCAAGGGGGATCGGCCAATACGGTCTTCCAGCCGCCGTCGACGGTGGGCAGCGGCGGCGGCGCGGCGATATCGCGCAGGGGGGCGGCCTTCGACTCGGCGCCGGCCTGGTCGCTGCGTTTCGCCACGTTGTCACTCCTACCTTCGAATTAGATCTTTTCGAACGGAGAAGATCTTCACGAAATCGTAGGCGATGGCACCGACAGGTCAGGCCTCCCAGAGGCCGATGTCGTCGGTTGTGTCCGGAGACTCTTGATCCGGGGCGTGGTCGGCCCAGGTGCGGGCACAGATCGCGACGGCCAGCAGCGGGCAGCCACCGCTGTCGCCGCGCTGCATCCGTGGCCGCAGCTTCTCGGTATTCGTGGTGGTCGTGGTGGCCAGGATGCGGCGGGCCCGCTCGTCGTCCATGCCGGCCTCGATGCCCAGTCGGTAGCCCAGGGTGCGCAGGTCGGTCTGGGTGCGGGTGATGATGACGGCGACGTCGATCAGCGCTGCGTCGTACAGCGCGCGGTAGGCGCTCAGGTCGCGATCGAGGTTGCCGTCCTTGGCATTCCACTCCACATCCAGAGCCAGCCGGTCGACGAAGTTGTCGACCTTGTAGCCCTCGTTGAACACCTCGGTGTCCTCCAGGGTGGGGTGCATTTCGCCGGCCGGCTTGTGCGGCATCTTGCGGAGCTCGAGGCGGATGCGCGTGTCCACGCGTGCCTCACGCCAGCCCTTGTTCCGGAAGGCGGTGTTGAGCCGGGCCGCGAGCTCGGTCTCCTGGCCGCCGGGCTGGACGAGATCGTCCGTGCGGAGCTGGAATTCGTGCAGGGCGGTGAGGAGTTCGTCGAACCGCTGCGGGTTGGTGGCGGCCAGGATCGCGGCGGCGTTGCGGGTCTCGATGAACTCGTACCGATCACGGACGTGCGGCGGCAGCACGCGGGTGTACGAGTCCGTCAGATCCACGAGGCGACGGTAGCAGTGCGCTCAGCCACGCAGCACGGCCTCCAACTGTTCGGCGGTGCGCGCCCAACCGTTGTGGAAGTTGTCGTACTCGTGCGACGGCAGCAGCGAGTGCTCGATCTCCATCAGCGTCTCGCCGTCGCCGTGGGGCTCGAAGGTGACGTTGACGACGCTGGCCATGGTCGGGTCGGGCCAGTTGGAATTGCTCCACGTGAAACGGAGCAGCCGCGGGCGGTCGATCTCCAGGAAGTGCCCGATGATCAGGACGATGGTGCCGGTGGCGTCGTGGTCGACTTCGAACCGCAGCTTGCCGCCGACATGGGGTTCGACGGTGATGTCGACACACCGGGATGGGCGCGGGCACATCCAGTCCATCAACGACTCGACATCGAGCCACTCGCCGAACACCACGTCGGGGACCGCCGGCATGACGCGCTGCACGCGCACGGTCACGGGTTCTGTCATTGGCCATGTCCTTTGCGACGCAAGCGGTCCGCGAGGGCATCCGCCCGTACCGACCAGAAATTGGATTGTTCGTTGATCCACTGCTGCGCCATGGTCAGCCCATCGGGGCGAAGGGACACCCACCGTTCGCGGCCGCGGACATCGCGTTGCACCAGGCCCGCTGATTCCAGCACGCCGATATGCCGGGACACGCCGGCGAACGTCATCGGCAGCGGGGCGGCCAGGTCGGTGATGCGGGCATCGCCTTGTCGCAGCGTCTCCAGTAGCCGGCGGCGCGTCGGATCCGCAAGGGCGGCGTACGCTCGGTCCAGCAGCTGATCTTCAACCATCTTGTTGACTATAGCGATGGATCGTGCTCTCCTGGAATAGCAATGTTCAACAACTTTGTTTAATGATTCCGTAGAGGAGGAACACCGTGCAGAAACCCGAGATCGTGTCCGCGGCCGAATGGGACGCCGCGCTGGAGAAGATGCTCGTCGCGGAGAAAGAGTGGACCCGCCGGCGGGACCAACTGGCCGCGATGCGCCGCCGCATGCCGTGGACGCCGGTGACGAAGAACTACACGTTCGTCGGCCCCGATGGCGAGCTCAGCCTCACCGACTTGTTCGGTGGCCGAAGGCAACTCGTCGTCTACCGTGCCTTCTTCGAGGAAGGTGTGAAGGGTTGGCCCGAGCATGCGTGCCGCGGGTGTTCGATGATCGCCGACAACGTCGGACATGTGGCTCATCTGAACGCGCGCGACACGACGCTGGCGTTCGCCTCGCGCGCGCCGCAGCCCGACATCGCGCGGATGACGGCCCGCATGGGCTGGAAGATGCCGTGGTACACCATCACCGACGACTTCGACGTCGACTTCGGTGTGCACGAGTGGCACGGCACCAACGCCTTCATCCGCGACGGTGACGCCGTCTACCGCACATACTTCATCAACAACCGCGGCGACGAAGCGCTCGGTACCTCCTGGAGCTATCTCGACATGACGGCGCTCGGCCGTCAGGAGAACTGGGAGGACTCCCCGCCCGGATACCCGCAGGACCCGCCCTACGAATGGTGGGACTGGCACGACACCTACGGCGAGCACCAGCCTTCACGGTGGTTCGGCGACCCCGACCCCAGTAAGCCCGACGACCCCCGTCCGCCGCGCGCAGAAGGGTGCGCCTCCTGTGAGCGATGAACCTGAACTCGCGGATCTCTACCAGCAGGCCATGGACCGCATCGTCGAGTTGGTCAGTGCGCCAGACGTTTCCGTCGATGCGCCGGTCGCTGCCTGCCCCGGCTGGTCGGTGCGGGATGTGCTGGCCCACATGGCCGGCGTCGCGCAGGACTGGGCTGCGGGGCGGCGGGTCGCCCCACCCAACGATGCCCAGACGGCGGCGCAAGTGGCCCGGTTCGACGGGCGCGGCCTGGACGACATCCTGCGGGCGTGGGGCGACGCCGCCGCGGAGCTGCCGCGGCTCGCGCGCGAAGGCATCGCGCCGCCGCTCGGTGACATCGTTGTCCACGAACATGACATCCGGGATGCGCTCGGCCGCCCGGGTGCGCGGGATTCGGCTGCACTGCAGTGTGTTTCCGATCAACTGCTACGCAAGCTGGTGACGCCGGTGCCGGTGCGGATCATGGTCGAGGACGGTGAGTACCGGTGCGGTCCCGACGCCGAACCCGTGATCGATTTGAAGACGACGCGATTCGAAGCGCTGCGCTGGCGCACCGGACGGCGCAGCCGCCACCAGATGGCGGCCATGGCGTGGTCCGGGGACCCGGCGGCGGTGCTCGATCACCTGTACATGTTCGGGCCGGCAACCGCCGATCTCGTTGAGTGACGGTCAGTTCCACTCGACGAGGCCCAGCTCGATCAGACGGATGGCGGCGGTCAGAGCTTCGGCGCGGACCTGAACGGGATCGAATCCGGTCGCGTCTGCCGCGGCGACGATCTGGTCGCGTAGCGGCCGTCGCCCGTCGAGTTCCAGCACGACGGGCAGCGCCACCGGTGACGCGGTGGCGCACAGGCTGAGTCCCGGTAGCGTCCACACCTGTGTCGGCGCCGGCTCGTAGCCACCATCACCACGGGACAGTGTCTGATCCAAGCGGCTACCGGGAAGCGGCGTCAGCACGGTGTCGAGCAGGTCGTCATCGGTCAGCGCAGCCAGCCGCCGCCGGTGTGCGAACACCCGCTGAATCTGGTCACTCGCGGAGCCGGTGGGGGAGCCGGGCATGTCGTCGGTCCAGAGGTGTTCAACGCCAGAATTAGTGCGCTGCATGATGATTGCGCCTGTTGTCAGCGCCTCGATGCCCTGGTCGCGATAGAACTCCAGCCAGCGGGCCAGGGCGGCCGCGAAATCGGCGGTGGCGTGCACACTCTGCACCAGCCAGGTCTCGGCGTGCTCGAGAGGATCATGCGTCGCGAACCGCAGAACCCAAGCGTCACAACCTGATCCGGCGAACCATGAGCGAACCGGCGCGACCCAGTCGCCGTCTTCCGGGTGCGGCCAACTCGCCAGCATCGTGGCCCAGCCGCCGGCGCGCAGCCGCGGGACGAGATCGTGAACCAACTGCTGACCCAGGCTCCCGGGACGGCGCGCCGCCTGTCCGGCGTCGCGCCACAGATAGGTGTTGTCGGGCGAGATGATGAACGGTGGGTTCACCGTGATCAGGTCGAAGGTCTGCTCGGCGACGGGTTCCAGCAGGCTGCCTTCGCGCCAGGTGACATGCGACAGGTCATTGAGTCCGGCGCCGAACGCGGCGAGGTGCAGGGCGCGTGCGTTGACGTCGGTGCCGGTCACCTGACCCGCGTGGGCGGTGGCCTGGAACGCCTGCACGCCGCCGCCGGTGCCGACGTCGAGTGCGTCGACGCCAGGTAAGCGCACCGTGAGATCCGCCAGCGTCATGGATGCCTGCGCGACGGCGACGACATGGTCCCGCCCCGTCGGGCGCCCGTCCTGCCAGTCGTGGGCGACGAGCATGTCGTCGGCCCACCCGATGCAGATGGTCGCGCGCACCCCGTCATTGCCGGACGTGAGCAGGCCGTTGTCGACCAGGCTGTCGATGTTCAGTGGGGACAGCGCCGCCGCGGCGTCTGCGCTGGGCACCGCCAAACCGGCCAGGAACAGCTTCACCAGGATGGCCAGTGGGCCGGGGCCCTGGCGGTGCGCCAGCACAACTGCCTCAAGGGGATTCGGCGCGATGCGGCCGCCGCCGAGTCCGTTCGGCGAATAGCCCGCGGCAGCCAGCAGCTTGCCGAGGTCCGCGGCGCAATCGACCAGTCGTGCGCCGACGGTCGTCACTTCTGGAACGGGTTGCCGATCGAGAGTGTCGGCGCGCCGGTGATCTTCTGGAATACGTTGAACTTCTGGAAGACGTTGACCTTCTGCAAGTTGTCCCACTTCTGCAGGTTGTCGAACTTGAGGAACGGGAAGTTCACCTTCTGCATGTTCCAGAACTTCACGAATGGTGCGTTCAGCTTCAGGAACGGGGGCGGGGCGGTATCGACGCCGCCGACGTCACAACCCGTTTCGCAGGTTGCTGGCGCGGCTGACGCAGGTGTCGCCGTGGCCAATGTGACGCCCGTGGTGGCCGCGAGTGCCACCAGCGACAACGTGATGGTTCGGTTCAATTTCTCGCTAGCCATGGCAGCCTCCCGATGAGCCACACAGTGCAGAAACCTGCAGGTCAGACTTTATCAGCGCACCGGCAAGGGAACCTAGGAAAATATCTCCGTATGGTTTGGCGCTACCGCTGTGGCGGGGTCAACAACGCGACGACGGCGTCGGTCAGGGCCGCGCGGGCGACGTCGAGATCTGACGTGAAGCCGATCTGCCGCTCGTTGCTGAGACCGCGGATCGCGGCGGGCAGCAGGCACCGCACCCGGTGCAACTGGTCCGGGTCGACGTCGAGGCCGTCCATCAGATAGTCGAAACCCTGAATCCAGTCGAGCTCGCGGGCCGCGAAAGCCGCTGCGGTGCGCGGATATTCGGCGGCGATGTCGGACCGTCGTGCCGGTAGTGACGTGCGCAGCGCCGTGAGAGCGCGGCCCTCGGTGGTGTCCAGGTAGTGCCAGACGGATTCGATGGCCCCTTCCACCCGTTCGCGCAGGGTGCCGCTGCGGGGCGTGTCCGGTCCGGAAGCCCAACTGCGGGAGTGGATTTCGGTGATGACCGCGACCCAGAGCCCGTCCAGGTCGGCGAACTGGTGTTGCACGGTGCCCCAGGTGACGCCCGCATCCTTGGCGATGCGGTTCGCCGACACGGGCTCGCCACCGCTGTCGGCCAGACAGCGGATGGCGACGTCGAGCAGGCGGGCCCGGGTTTCCAGGCCGCGCTTGTTCAGCTTGGTGCCGGCACCGGACTCTGTGACGACGGCCTGCCACTGCTCCCGGGCGAGGGCCGCCTGCGGGGAGTCGCGGGCCGGGCGCTCAGGCAAATCGGCCCGGATTCGCCGCGACGGCCCGGTGCAGCGTCGGCCGGTTGGCCCGGTAGGCCTCGACGACGGGCGCCAGTTCGTGCGGGCTGGCCCCGTGCATGATCACCGAATGCACGCCCAGATCATACTGGCGGGCAATGGTTTTCGCGCAGTCCTGTGGCGAGCCCTTGGCGACGGCGTCGAGCCACTCGGTGGGGATCAGCTCAGCGATCCGCTGCAGCGTCTCGAACGACGCGCTGGCGTCGATGGGTCCGGCGGTCGCCGCATCGGTGAACAGGTCGGACTGCCGGATGCGGTCCCACGTCGCGCGGTCCCAGCCGTTGGCCGAGACCAGGACGTCCGGGTAGGCCTGTAGGTAGGTCGCGAGCCGTCCGACGCCGCGCCGGATCTGGTCGTCCTCGGACAACGCGTCGGGGACGGTCGCCAGGCATGCCCAGATGCGGACGCTGTCGGGGTCCCGGCCCGCCTTCTCCGCGCCGCGGCGTACCGCGGCGACCGACTTCTCCGTCGCCTCGTCGGAGAAGAACGTATGCAGCACAACGAAATCGGCGATCTCGCCGGCCAGCTCCATGGTCTTCGGGCCGACCGCAACCAGGCCGATCGGCGGCCCGTCTTCCAGGCCGTTCACGTGGCGCAGCATGGGCCACTTCCCGGCGGGGCCTTCGTGATTGAGGATCATCTCGCCGGCCCAGAGGCGGCGCAGGATGCCGAAGAAATCGCGCAGCCGCGCCTCGGTCACGACCGGCAGGCCGATCGCCTGCCAGTAGGGCCCCATCCCGCGGCCGAACGCCATCGCGAACCGGCCCTCGGTCAGGGCATGCATCGTCGACCCGATGGTCGCGGTGACCGTGGGATGCCGGGTGTGGTGATTGGTCGACGGCGCGATACCCAGAGTCGTGCTGGCGCCTGCCACCGCGCCGCTGAGCACGCCCGCGTCTTTCACCGTGAAGCGCTCGCCGATGTGGCAGGAGCCCAACCCGAGCGCTTCGGCGTCCCGGGTTTCGGGCAGCACCACGCGAGTGTCCGCGGGGTGCCGGGTGACGGCGTAGTAGCCGAGCTCGTTGAGCTGGTCCTGCGTGCTCATGGTGCGCCTTTCATCGGAGACGCTTAGCACTGTTAATCATTTTGGATCAATTGTCAATGAAGGTTCTCAATAACTTGGAGTGTCCCCGATGCGCCCGCCGCGTCGATGCTCGGGAACCGGGCATGCAGTTGATCGATCAGGAACCTGGCCTCATCGAGGTCGCGCCGTAGCTCTCGGGCGCGCCGGCGCATCGACCGCGCCCGCTCTGACCAGGCCGTCGCATCGGGTAGGGACTCGACCCGGGCCAGTCTGGATGCGAGGTCCCATGCATGCCTACGCAGCTCGGCGCGCAATGCCCGAGCTTGTGCCACATCGGCATCTTCAGTCACGCCGCCATATTCACATGACGGTCAATTGGCCGCATGGCCAATTGGTTAGATTGACTTCGAATCGTGGCTCAGAGCCGATGCCGACACCGCCAGGACGACGTCGACAACGGCGTCGAGGAAGGCATCGTCGATCGGTTCGCCCGTCACGATCACGCGATGGTGAACCGGGCCGACGAGCCACTCGGCCAACGCGGCCACATCGATCTCGGGGGACAGCTCATTGCGTTCGATCGCGCGGAGGAACGGTTTCTGGTCGCGCGTGCGCTGATCATCGAGGTAGCGGGAGCGAAATGTCTGTGCCAGTTCCGAATCGTGCTGGGACTGTCCGATGAGTGCGCGGTAGACGGCGCCCGCGTCATCCGTGGTCAGGAAGTGGGCGGTATCGCGCAGATGTGCGCGCAGGTCGGAGTCGAGGCTCCCGGTGTCGGGTGGCTCCAAAGCTGCGGCGGCGTCTTCGAGGAATGCGTCCATGAGGACCTCGGTCTTGGAGCCCCACCAGCGATAGACGGTCTGCTTGGCGACCCCCGCCGCCTTGGCGATGCCTTCCATGGTGACGCCGGAGAAGCCCTTTTCGACGAGTAGATCATCGGCCGCGCGTAGTACGGCTTCCCGCGCAGCTTCACTGCGACCGTGCCGGTTCCCGTGATGCGATTGCGCGCCTTCCATGGCTCGATTGAACACCATCGTAGGCCTAGTCTAGACGCAACGTTGCGTCTACTGTAGGTCGTATGACCTCAACACTGAACCAACCGGATTACGCCTCGATCATCAATCGCCTGTTCGCCGATGCGCAGTTGGACGATCAACGGCGGCAAGGGCTTTCGCCGACCGACTACGAAATTGCAGAACGTGCCGACGTGTGCCAGGACTTCTACCTTTCGGTGGCTCCCGACTCGGGCCGACTGCTGTACAGCCTGGTCCGCGCAGTGAAGCCCTCGACCATCGTGGAGTACGGGATGTCGTATGGCATTTCCACCCTGCACCTCGCCGCGGCAGTCCGCGACAACGGTGTCGGGCGGATCATCACCACGGAGATGAGTTCGCAGAAGATATCGGCGGCCCGCGCGACGTTCGCCGAGGCGGGGGTTGCTGACTTGATCACGATTCTGGAAGGCGACGCCCGCACGACCCTCGAGACCGTCACGGGCCCAGTGCAATTCGTGCTTCTCGACGGCTGGCCCGATCTGGACCTGCCGGTGTTGAAGATCCTGGAGCCGGTGTTGGCGCCCGGAGCACTGATCCTCGGCGACAACGTCAGGCTCGACCCGGATCACGTCTACCGCGACTACGTCAACGCGCCGGGGAGCGGCTACGTCAGTGTCCCTATTCCGCTCGACAAGGGCATGGAATTGACCGTCCGGGTTTAGCCGGCCCTACAGCTCGCGGATCACCCGGGCCGGCGAGCCAACGGCCAGCGCACGTGGTGGCAGGTCGCGGGTGACCACCGAACCGGCACCCACGACCGTGTCCGCGCCGATGGTGACGCCCGGGCACACGATGACGCCGCCGCCGAGCCACACGTTGTCGCCGATCGTGATCGGTTCGGCCGCCTCCCACTTGTCTCGGCGGACATCGGGATTCAGCGGGTGGGTGGCCGTCAGCAGCTGCACATTGGGCCCGATCTGCACATCGTCACCGATGCTGATCCGCGCGACGTCGAGAAGGATGAGTCCCCAGTTCGCGAAAGTGCGGGCGCCGATGGTGGTTTGGTAGCCGTAGTCGCACTGCAGCGGCGGACGGATTTCACTGTTCTCCCCGAAAGCGCCGAGGAGTTCGCGAAGTAGGCGGTTTCGCTGGTCGAGGTCGGTGGGGTCGAGCGCATTGATCCGGTGGGTGAGCTGTTGCGCTCGCTTCGACTCGCGGATCAGTTCGGGGTCGTCGGCAATGTAGAGGTCACCAGCGAGCATGCGGTCGCGCATCGAACGGGCCATACCACCACGTTAGGTGCTCGGCCGCGGTGAACCTTTTCGATGCCCGATTCGTTCAATTGGTATGAGCATCATCGACTTCCGCCGCCGGCGCCCCGTCGCGCCGACCTTCGTGGTGGTCGACCGCCTGCACGGCCGGCGTGCCGAAGAGGTACCCGGCGAGCAGATCGCCGCCACCGTGTCGTCGTGGCTGGCCGAACTGGGGGTGGAGAGCCCGCTCATCGATGCGCTGGAGTCGGCCGCCCAGAATCAGGACTGGCCGACCGTCTACGCCCTGGGAGAGCGGCTGTCGGTCGACGTCATGGTCGCGTAGCCGAAATATTCAGTGCCGGTGGTCAGTCCAGCGCCAGCTTCGTCGGCGCGCCGTCCATGCTCGACAGGTTCTTCTGCTGCCAGTAGTCGGCGACACCCTCCGGCCCCTTCTTCTCGGCCCAGGTGTCGAGCAGGACACGCTCGGACTCGACCGACATGAGCGGCACGCCGAAACCGCATGAGGTCTGGACGGTGTCCACGCTCAGGTCGTAGATCTGACGGGCACTGATGTGGGGCGGGAACTGGCTGTAGAGCTCGTCCCAGTCCGCGTCGCCGGGCGCGACCTCGCGGGCGGTGCCATACAGCCGCAGGATCATGGGCTCACGCTCGAACGAGCAGAACATCAATGTCATCCGCGGGTTGTCGAGCAGATGCGCCGACGTCTCGTTGCCACTGCCTGTCAGGTTCAGCCAGGCCACCCGGTGTGGCCCGAGAACGCGAAGCGAGTCCAGGCCCTTGGGGGACAGGTTGACCCGGCCGTCGCGCGCCGCGGTCGCCACGAAGTAGATGCTCTGCGCGGCAATGAAGGTGCGGAACCGGTCGTTGATCTCCGGGAACTGCTTGGCCATGTGGGCATGCTTGCACGGCGGACAGGCCGGGGGCGAGCGAGTTTCAGATGCCGAGATGGGGTCGCTCGTCCCTCGCGGCTACGGGGCTGTGTTGGCGGCTGAGTCGTGATGCAGCTGGACTGCCGGTGCGACCCAGCGACGGAGGAAGGCGCGCAACTCCTCGCCGTGCCGCTCGGGGCCGCCGGGATCCAGGATGAACGACTGCAGCGTGCGCAGCATGAACTCGACAAGCTCGTCGAGTTGCCGCCCACTGAAACCGGCTGCGGGCCAATCGACTTGAAAGCGCTCGAGGATCGATCGACCGAATGAAATGGCCGTCTCAGAGGTGACGCCCGCGGCGAAGGCACTTGCCCTGCCGGGGTGCATGACCAAGCTCAGATAGCGATCGTTGGGGAGCTGTTCCAAGGTGTAGGCGATGCCTTCGATGACGGCCTCGGTGGGGTCGGTGATCGATTGCAGGTCGGCGGCCAAGCGGTCCAGGAAGCCTTCGACTGCCGACAGCGCGGTGCCCGCCATCAGCGCGTCGAGGGTGGGGAAGTAGCGATACACCGTCTGCCGGGTGATCCCGAGTTCAGTGGCCACATCGGACACGCTCACCGAACCCCGCGCGTCGATCGACGAGTGGGCCGCGCTGACAATGCGGCGTACCGCCTCCTCGTCGTCGACGGGGATGTCACCAGACCAGCCGTGTCTGCGCATCACCGCATACTTCCATCCCGCTGCGCTTCACTGAACGCCACCAACTCTTGACCATACAACCATCATCTGATGTATGGTCCGGATATTCCCGAACGTGAAATGAGGTCAGCGATGACGGCGATCGCCGAAGGGCCGGTCAGCAATCAAGACGAGGAACTGACGAGGCGCGCCTTGCGTCATGCGGTCGACAAGACGACGGACATGGCTGCCCGCGAACTGCGGGTGCCGTTGCACTACTACCGAGATCCGAAGATCACTGAGATCGAGGAATCGCAGGTGCTGCGCCGCGTGCCGCTGGCGATCGTGCCGTCGGCCCAGATTCCGAACGTCAACGACTATGTCGTGCGCTCGGTGTTGGGTGACTCGCTACTGGTGACCCGCGACCGTGCCGGCGCCAGTCACGTGTTCCTCAACTACTGCCGCCACCGCGGCGCGAAACCGGCGTGCGGAGCCGGTAACGCCGCCCGGTTCACCTGCCCGTACCACGCGTGGAGCTACAAGAACACCGGCGAACTGTTCACCGTTCCCGGCAAGGCGGGATTCGATTCCATGGACAAGGCCGACTACGGACTTGTTGAGCTGCCGAGCCAGGAGCGACATGGCTTCATCTGGGCCGTGCTGACTGCCGGCGCTGACATCGACGTCGATGGCCATCTCGGGTCCATCGGGCCGGAACTCGCGCTGATGAACTATGCCTCATACGGCTATCACACAGAGAAAGAGTTCCAGTCCCAAGTGTCATGGAAGGGCGCCCTGGAAGCGTTCGCCGAGGGGTATCACTTCCCATTTGTCCACGGCGAGAGCGTGATTGGGCAGAACACCCTGCCCAACACCGGGGTATACGACGAGTACGGCAAGCACCATCGCATCGGCTTTCCCTTCAACTGGGTCGCCAATCTCGCCGACGACCCGTCCGGTTCATGGGACCCGCACCAGAACATGGGCGTCATCTACTGGATCTATCCCAACCTGATCCTGGCGAACAGCCCGGTCGGCGTCGAGATCATCGACATCCTGCCGGCGGGCGAACCGACCCGGTGCACGGTCCGGCACAGCTGGATGGGACGCGTGCCGGCCACCAATGATGAGATGCGTGCGGCCTACGACCAGGTGTACGACAACGTCCACGCCGCAGTCGTCGACGAGGACTTTGCCATGTTGCCCCAGTGCGGCGAAGGTGTCCGGCACGGCCAGCACGACCACATGATCATCGGCCGCAACGAGATTGGCGTGCAACACATGATCAAGGTGTTCGCCGAGGAACTCGGTGTGGCGCTCGAATAAGGACGCGCAATTCGCCGTCCCGGGAGCGTCCGGGCGCTAGATTCGGTGCCACACCCGGACCGAAGAAGGTACCCATGCCGAACTCTAGCGGCCTGTTGCTCAACCCGAACGACTTCGACCCCCAGCAATTCGATCCGGAGACGCGGCGTCAGCTGCGCGCGCTGATCGAATGGTTCGAGGACCGCGGCAAGGTGCGTCTGCTGCAGGACGATCTGGCCGCGACGTGGGTCGCCGACTTTCTCGATTTCATCAAGCGGGAGCGCGTTTTCGCCACGTTCCTGACGCCGTCGGAGTTCGCCGACGGTGATCCGAACAAGCGCTGGGACACCTCACGCAATGCCGTGCTGAGCGAGATCCTCGGGTTCTACGGGCTCGCGTACTGGTACGCGGAGCAGGTCACCATCCTCGGCCTCGGGCCCATCTGGCAGAGCGACAACATCAAGGCCAAGGAACGGGCCGCCGCCCAACTCGAGGCGGGCGGCGTCATGGCGTTCGCGCTGTCCGAACGCGAGCACGGCGCCGACATCTACAACACCGACATGCTCCTGACGCCGACGTCCGACGAGGGCGTCGTGTTCCGGGCCTCGGGCACGAAGTACTACATCGGCAACGGCAACGTCGCGGGCATGGTGTCGGTGTTCTCGCGCCGCACCGATGTCGACGGACCCGACGGCTACGTGTGGTTCGTCGCGGACAGTGGCCATGAGAACTACGAACTGATCGACAACGTCGTGCACGGCCAGATGTTCGTCAGCACGTTCCGGCTCGACGACTATCCGGTGCACGAGGAGGACATCCTATGCACCGGGCCGGAGGCGTTCTCGGCGGCGCTCAACACCGTCAACGTCGGCAAGTTCAATCTGTGCAGTGGCTCGATCGGCATGTGCGAGCACGCCTTCTACGAGGCGATCACGCACGCCAACAACCGGATCCTGTACGGCAACCCGGTCACCGACTTCCCGCACGTGCGTGCGTCATTCGTCGACGTCTATGCCCGATTGATCGCGATGAAGCTGTTCAGTGACCGCGCCATCGACTACTTCCGCAGTGCCGGCCTCGACGACCGCCGGTACCTGCTGTTCAACCCCGTCACCAAGTCGAAGGTCACCTCCGAGGGCGAACGAGTCATCACCCTGCTGTGGGATGTTCTGGCCGCCAAGGGATTCGAGAAGAACACCTACTTCAACGAGGTCAACCGCCTCATCGGTGCGCTGCCCCGGCTCGAGGGCACGGTGCACGTCAACGTCGCGCAGATCCTGAAGTTCATGCCCAACTACATGTTCAACCCGGCGAGCTACCCCGAGATCGGCACCCGCGACGACGCGGCCGACGACGTGTTCTTCTGGGCACAGGGGCCCGCACGCGGCGCGTCCAAGGTGCAGTTCGCGGACTGGGCCCCGGTGTACGAGCGGAACCTCACGGTGCCGAACGTGGCCCGCTTCTATGAGCAGGTGCAGGCCTTCAAGGACCTGCTTCTGACCGCGGCACCCGACGCCGATCAGCAGCGCGACCTCGACTTCGTCCTCGTCGTCGGGCACTTGTTCACGCTCGTCGTCTACGGGCAGTTGATTCTCGAGCAGGCCGAACTCACCGGGCTCGACCCCGACCTGCTGGATCAGATCTTCGACTTCCAGATCCGTGACTTCTCGTCGTATGCGGTTGCGCTGCACGGCAAGCCGAGTTCGACGTTGGCGCAACAGGAGTGGGCCTTGTCGGCGATCCGCAAGCCCGTCGTCGATGCGGCCCGTTTTGATCGGGTCTGGGACCAGGTGGCGGCGTACGACGGTGCGTACGAGATGCGGCCCTAGAGGGGACGGAACACCGGCAGTGCCCGGTACCGCACGGTGAAGCTGGCCTCGCTCAGCTCTTCTCCCACCTCGCCGTCGTGGGCGACGGGCGTCGGCCCGTCGACGGCGACGAACCGGAACTCCGGCACCTGCAGCTCGTGATAGAGCGGGCTGCGTTCGAGTCGGCCCAATAGGACGGCCGTCGCGATGCGCAGCCGGCTGAACCGTCGCCCGGTTTCGAGGATGCGGACGTCGATCAGGCCGTCGTCGAGGCGCGGCCGCACCGACGGGGCGAACCCCGACGGGAAGTACGTCGAGTTACCTAGGAAGAAGAGCTCGGTCTCAAGTGTCTTGTCGTCGTAGCTGATTCGCACCGGCGCTTCCTTGCGCAGCGTCAGATACAGCGCGTACAGCCCGGCCAGCGGTTTGCCCATCCTGCGCTCGAGCTTCTCGCGCGTTCGCACGTAGTTGGGGTAGGCGCCGATGCTGGCGGTGTTGATCACCATCTGTTTCTCGTTGAGGCACACCAGATCTACGTAGGCAGCGGAACCTCTGGCGATCGCCTCGGCGGTCCGGGCCACCGAATCGCAGCCGATGTCCTTGGCGAAGTGGTTGAACGTGCCGCCGGGGAACACCGCGAGCGGGACGCCTGCCTCGACGGCGATGCCCGCTGCGCAGGCCACCGTCCCGTCGCCGCCGCCGACTGCGAGCACGTCGGCGCGTTCGGCCGTCTCCCGCAGCACCGTCTCGATGTCGTCGTCCTTTTGGAGCTCCACGATTTCCATGCGCGGCAAGGCTTTCCGGGCCTCTTCGATGACCCTCTTGCCCGTCCCGTCACCGGAGGCCGGATTGATCACGAGGGCCACGCCTTCGCCCTCCGGTCGGGGCTCGGTGCGGAACCGCAACGGATCCGACGTCGGCAGGGTGGTGGCCGGGATGGTCGGGACGATGCGGGCGCCCAGGACCGCGATCGCGGCGCCGATGCCGAAGCCGGCGAACACGTCACCGGGATAGTGCGCGCCGGTGGCCACCCGCGACAGTCCGACCAGACCGGCGAGCAGTGCCAGCGGCAGACCGGCGGCTGGCGACTCCAGGCCGACGCCCACCGCGAAGGCCGCGGCGCTCGCTGAGTGCCCTGATGGGAGGGAGTTTGAGGTGGGGACGCGCTTGCTCCGTCGGACCAGCGGGATGAGGGTGCGGTCCGGGCGCGGCCGTCGCCAGATTCGTTTCGCGAGCTGGTTGGTGACGAGGCTGGTCACCGCGAGGCTGACGACACCGCGCGCCGCGCCACGCCTGACCGACGCGCTGCCGAACGCACCCAGCCCGGCGGCAATGGCGAACCACAGCTTGGAATGGTCGGCGGCCCTGGTCAGGCGGGGCATCGTGGAGTCCAGCAGGGGGCTCGGCGATTCGGCTACTGCTTCGAACACCTCACGGTCCAGACTGCCCAGGCCCTTGCCGATCGCGCGCACATCCATGAGGCCCAAAGTATCCGCAATGGCGGAGATTCAACCTTCGTGGAGCCGATGACGGGAATTGAACCCGCGTATTCAGCTCGGGAAGCGATGTTCGTCATTGCGGTCGGTGTCGGCGATCAGGCCAGTACCGCCGCGAGTTCGGAGCGCGGTACTGGCACGCGCTGTGCCCCGTCGACTTCTGGCAGCCACATGCCCTGGCCGATGTAGAAGATGATCGCGTCGTCGGTGATCGCGAAGTTCTGATACACCTCGGCTCCCAGCGTGTTGTGCGGTGGCGGCTCCAGGGTGCTCTGCCGACGCTTGTTCATATAGCGCTGGACGATCGGATCCAGCGTGGCGACCGGGTCGGTGCCCCGCTTGAACAGCGTGGCGAGCGTGATCGCGGTGCGTGCGCCCAGGTCGTAGTTGAACGCCTTGAATCCGGTCACAGGATGAGCGCCGGTGTCGTCGTGCACGTCGAAGACGACGCTTCGGGTACCGGACGGCGAAACTCCAGACCGGTATGTGTGCGGTGTCAATGCGTGTCCGTAGGGAACATCTCGCGGCCGTGCCTGAGCCATGAAATCTACGAACTGATCCCTGTCGTGCGTCACAAAATCGGTCAGTGCGTGGAGGTCGGGATAGTCGAGCGGATAATCGATGTCGATTGTGTACGTCGAGTTTTCGGTATGTATGTGACATGTCAGGTCCGCCCCGGCCGTCCCGCCGAGATCGGCACATGCGGGTATCCCCGGCTGCGCCGCAGCGGTGGCGCTGAAGACCAGCGCACAGTTCAGCGCAGTGGCAATGATGAGCGCAGGCAACAACTTTCGGTTGGTCATCGAGCTCCCTCGAGTTTGACGATGCGGCGGTTGCCGTCGTCGACGACGTACACCGCGCCCGTTGTGCCGACCGCGATGCTGACGGGGCCTTTGAGCCCGGTGAACGGCAACACCGTTGGTGCGCTCGCCCCGGGATCGAGCTTCAGGACTCGATTCTGTTGTCCGTCAACCACATACACCGCGCTCTTCGCGTCGACGGCGATGTCTATGACGCTGCGAAGTGCATGGAAAGGCAGCTCCGACGGACTACTCGCCCCCGGCGCCAACTTCAGGACACGCTTGCCAACCGGGTCTCCGACGTACAGGTTGCCTGCTGCATCGACGGTCATCCCTGCGGCAACGCTCATGTGCTGGAACGGCAATGCCGCGGGGGCGTTCGATCCTGGCGCTTGTTTGGCCACCTGAACGGGCAGACAGCATCTCCGTCCCGAGTCCTCTCCGCCGCCGACCATGCCGTAGAAACCGCCTACGGCGTCGACCGCCTGAATCACGCCGCGGTACTCGCGTCCGAGATCGGGCATCGGCAGCACCGTCTGCTGCTCGCCATCGTGCGCGAGCTTCACCAGGTGGCTGGGACTGTGTCCGCCGTCGATGACCCATACCTCTCCGGCCGGATTGGTCATCACGGTGGCGCGCGCGAACGGCAGCACCTTCTGGGCGTTCGAGCCGGCAGGCAACTCGATCACCCGATTGACTCCGTTCCGCCCGGCTGGGACATCGGAGACGAACACGTTGTCCGCCGCGTCGACCGCGACATCGTAGGGTCCGTTCAGGCCCGTGAACGGGAGCACCGACTGGGTGGGTGCCGCCGGAGGCGACGGCTCAGGCACCGGAGCGGAGGCGTGGCTGCAGCCGGTGACGCCGGCGACGATCACCAACAGCGCGCTGATCAGTCGCTTCATCAGCCCGCGCCCAGCGTGAGCTCGGAGATCGAAAAGTCCATGGTTGTCCTCGGTTCGGCGAACATCTCGGGGTCAAGGTTGAGGTGACCGCCTTGGCGGATTCTTGGGATTTTGCGGATCCGGAGTGCGAACCGTCCCTGCGCGATCGCTGCCAAGGATCCGCCAAGGGCGTCGCCGAATGCTGAGCCTGTTCCAGATACCTATCCACGGAAAGTGCTCACCGCAGATGATCACCACGCGAATCAATAAGACCGCCGTCCGCGCCGTCCTAACCGCAGGAGCGGTCGGCTTGGCCTCAGTCCTCGCGGCCGGCGCGGCCAATGCGGCGCCGGCGGACGACCAGTTCCTCGCCGCGCTGGCCCACCAGGGCATCGGCTTCGGGAGCACTCAGTCGGCGATCACCGTCGCGCATCACGTGTGCGATGCGCTGGCCGGCGGGATGGAGCCCGCCGACATCAGCCACAATCTGGCGGCCTCCAACTCCGGCATCGACCAGCAGGCAGGTCTTGTCATCACCGTCGTTGCGGCGCAGTCGTATTGCCCGCGGTTTGTGCATCAGATGGCCAACGGCGCCACGGTCGTCGGCCCCGATCACTGACGGGTCTGACAGTGCAGTTGCTGAGCCTGACGCCCTCGTTCGAACGGACTCGAGCAGCATTGAGGTTGGTAGAGCTGGAGTCGATGCCGGAAATCGAACCCGCATATTGAACAGGTCGCACAAAGCCATGTTTCGTTCGGCCTTTGCCTGTGCGAACCCCCTTGGCGGGGTCACGGCGGGATCGACGGATTTATCGTTGATGCTGCGGTCAGTGCTCACACCTCACGCGCGATGGAGCACGTATGAGGGTTCATACGTTGCGGCCGGAAACGTGCCGTCGCAGCTTTCGCGGTTCATGGGGCACGTGAAGGTGAGACGGCATTGGTGATCGACATACATCTGTTCGATGACGATCGCGCGTTAGAAGCAATTGGCTAGCAAGTCGGGCGCATTGAGCGGGATGCTGTCGCGGCTAGAACGGCGCTTTTTCGCCGACGAACCATTTCCACGTGGCTGTTTCTCGTAAGCCGTCGATCCCAGTTCGTTCGATCTGCGCATTGTGAGCGAAGAACTTGCCGGATTCCCAACCGAACGCATTTTCCACGTCGTAGGTGGTTGGGCCGTCGCCCTTGGTCACGATGAGGATCCTTGGTGGTTCTCGATGCGTGTCCCGAGCGCGTTTCAAGAGATCGTTCACGCATGCGTCCCTAAACGAATAGCCAGCGATAAGCCAGTGGCTAGAGCTTCGGAAATCGTCATCCGCTATATCGTAGGCGAGCTGGAATGGGTAGTGCTTAACGTGATCGATCTTGTCGTGCTGATTGGCCAGCACAACCAATGGAAATGCCATAACCTGCATTTCCCGATACCTGTTCCATACCGCTGGATCACGCGCGATTTCAAGTGGAATCTTCAGATATCTGCTGCCGACTTTCCAGAACGTCACCGATCCGTGAAGGTCGAGCAGTTTGATGCGCTTGGTGGGGAAGCTATTGGAAGTGCGCAATGTCTGCGCCGTCAATTTGCTGTCGCTGAGGGGCTGTAGATCTGCAGCGGTCCAGCCCTCGCCCATATCGCAGAAATCATCTCTGTACTCTTCTGTGAGGGCAGTGAGGACTAAAGCATCGTAGTTCAAGTTAGCGACTGTGACATGGTTCGGGAACGCGTCAATTCCAGTTTTAAGAAAGTTCGATATGCTCGCGTATGAGCCCTTGTCGGGATTCGAATTCTCTACAATTATTTGGAGGGTGTGTCCTATGCCGCGCTGTCTTACTCGCTGAACAAATAACATCACTTCGGAAATCGCCTGCGCCATATCGTGATTGTGTTCTGTGAGTAGGGCGTAACTTCTGAGATCATCCAAGATGTCGGTTTGCCCACCGAATGCGCCGATCAGTGATTCGAAGTCTCCGGATGGATTCTCGGCTTGAGCCCGAATCGCCACTTGTTGCATGGCCCGAGCAACCTCGTCGCTGCGGCCTTCATACTTTGCGGTTAGTCGTGCGATGACTTGTGTGGTGATGTTGTTCAGCAACAAATTTTTGCTAAACGCGATGCTCAACCCATTGCCAACCAACATCGCCAGGTTGCCGCTTGACACTCTTCGTCCTCAACGCCGCAGCTCGGCAGCCCGGTCGGCGCTGCCCTCCAGGATCGTAGACAAAGGTCAACGACAGCTGGCGAATTTCGGTGCGCCGCGTCGCAGCCTCACTGAGCCACGCGTCGTGCCGCACTCGTAAGGCGACTTATCGCTCGAGCAGATCGATGGTTGATCGCCGTTGGCGTTCCTCGCTAATGCTGAATGCAACGCTACGGTCGGCGGGAGATCGCGACTAGTCGAGGAAGTATCCATCGTTCATCTTCGGGTCGGGCTTGAGTGGGGACTCGTACGCGCGAAGGCCGCCGTTCTGCGCCCGGCGTTCCCAATGATCGTTCCGCATGCGATTGATCTCGTCGCACTGTGCCTGCGAGAGGTAGAACTTTCTCGCCTCAATCTGTCGATATGCGTTGTAGAACTTTTCCGGATGAACTGGCTCGATTGCTGCGGCTTTTCTTAGCTCATCAAGCAACAGTTCGATTTCGCTGCGGCTAATTCGTTTCCGGAGATCCGGCAGGAGGTTGATCATCCCATCCTCCGATATCAGCAGAATTACGGTGGGAGGTGCGGCAGAGGCAAGGTACCGCACCGCGGAGTTGTACCGCGCACCCCGTGCCCGGTCGCCCTCGTCGGTGGCAGTGCCATCCAGGATTACCCCCGCTGCATGGCATGCCCCAGATGAATCGACGAGTATGGCTCCATCAATGCGAGTGAATTGCCGAATCAGGTCGTCGACAACAACCGCGGGGTCGATGGCTAACGCTTGACCTCCAAGCCTTGCCGTCTCGTTGATCGCGTCGCCCGAGACAACAAGCATCGCCCCATGCTCGGCCGACTCCCTGGCCACGGTGGCGATAGACCACAGCGCGTCAACATCACATTCCCCGAGTACACGGGCACAGATTTCGTCGAACTGGTCGCGCCGCACAGGCTCTGCGGGAATCCGTGGAGCTCCGTATTCCACGCTGAGCAAGCGGGCTCCAGCACCGTCGAGGAGCTCCCACCTGCCGGCGCCGACAACGAGTGCCTGGAATACCGACTCCGAGTTCGTGGGATAACTGCTACTTAATCTTCCGAATCCGTAGACCATTTCGCCGTCTGCGAGCAGCGACTCCCCGTACCGGTTGCTCGACTCAAGTAGCTTCCTCAACGCCCGTGTCTCGCTAATGGGAACTGGATTGCTCAACGTCGAGGACCGCTGGATGTGTTCGGAGTTGCGGTGCGCAATTAGAAGCGACCCTGTGCCGACGCGCTGTTCGTATGGTGTCGTCGCCACCTTGTTCAATCCTCCGAACAACTCCGTGGGCATGTCGTTGCCGGCCAGTACGGTCGCGGACAGGGTTACAGCTCTGCCCGCTGCCCTTGCGATGTCTGCGGGTTCATTGCCGGAGCCCAAGTGGGAGCCCGCGTTTGGATCGTGCAGAGCTCGCGTGCTCAAGTCCAGGACCTCGTCAATAACGCCCTGCACGAGCGACTGTGTGACGGGATAGCGGCCGTCCATCATCATCTCGGACTTCAGGCGCGGCGCGTCATCGAGAATCCGCTGGGGTAGGCCTACCGCAGTGAAAACGAAGTGTTCGTCGACCAGGGTCGGAAGTCCGACGAAAAAGCTCAGGCCCAACTTTGTCTGGAGCACCTCACCGATCGCGATGCCGTAGGCGCGGTCTCGGAATTCCTGATGTTTTCGTTCATGTGATCGCTGATCGCTAAACCGCATCTGGCTATTTGGGTCTTCGTTGTAGAGGGTGTCGGCCCGCTCGTGTAGCCCCTCAAAGTCTGCAACAACAATCGGGCCATCCTCAGGTTCAATGCATAACGGATGTCCAGAACCGCCCTCTGCGGACAGGCCGATTAGAAACACCGTCGGTTTGACAGGGATGCCGATTGCCTCCAGTGACCGCTCAAGGTCCGTCTCCACATCGTGACGGAACGATCGCTGGAAGCCCCACATGAACAGTGTGATGGTGTTGCCTGGCACGAGGATCAGCCTACTTCTGTAGGTGGGCCTCGGTGTCGTTGTCCGTAGTGAGCGCTATGGTTACGCTCAGTCACAGCGTCTTCGAAAATTGCGTGAACCCGGCACGGGGCCAACGAAATTCGACTATTGCTGAGAAACCTGTCGGTACCGGGCCATAGGCTGACGGCATGCCATGTCGTCTCAGCTTTCCGGAGCGTGAGAAGGCGCGCGCGAGACTGGAGAGGTTCGTTCGCCGCGCTCGAAGGGTAATGGCGCATTCGCTAGTCAAGGATCACATGGAGTTGCTGCAGGCAGTTGCGGATGGCACTTTCCGGATCAAGACGATCAAGAACACCCAGACTGGCGAGCACGAACAGCGGCTCTTGATCGAGCTGCCGCCAGAAGAGGCATTCGAATCGTTCGCAGCCCGGCTGCGGCCGTTCACGATTCGCGATGAGGTTGTCTACTGGGAACTCGTTCTCGATTCCGTCGAGGGCCTGGTGCCTCCGGCGACCCTGGAAGAGGTTATCGACATCGCAGGGCTGCGCCAGGCGTGGGCGGGTGTAACCCAAGACAGGAAGAGCGCGCAGGCGTACGCGGTCGTCACCGAGAATGGGCAGTTAACGGACAAGGAGCTTGCCCACGACTGGCTGAACTCCGATGCGCTGCACGCCCAGGCGATCAGCTCCGCCGTGGGAAAAGATCTCGATCTGGATCACCGATACCAGGCTGCCGCCGGTGTGTACGCCCGCTTGGGAGCGGCAGTGAACGCGACCTACAACGTGGTCAGTTATCTGGTCGCCGAGCGATTGCTCGATCTCGATGAGTCAGCTTTCACGGAACGCGTCACCGCCGAAACGAGTATCGATGAGCAACTCGTAGGCGGCTACATGGCCCCGGCGGGGTCGACTCCTATACCAACTGATCTCGTTGACGTTGCCAACCTGGATGCAGCATGGACCCCGGTGCACGAGGAGTTCGAGCAGATTATCCGGGCAAGGAAACAGGCTGAAGCGGATGCGGCCGTAGCCGACAACTGCCTGCTGACCCGGGGTTCGCGCGGGGTACGAATGCGATGGCCGGATGGCAGAGAAACCACGGCTAACTGGAGTTACCAGGCCTAACAGTGGAGCCGATGACGGGAATCGAACCCGCGTATTCAGCTTGGGAAGCTGATGTTCTGCCATTGAACTACATCGGCATGGTGCCGCTGCAGGATATCAACCCGGGCCGATAGGCTCCCCACGTGCTCCTCTCAGATCGCGATCTTCGGGCTGAAATCGCTGCTGGACGTCTCGGCATCGACCCGTTCGATGACGCCATGGTGCAGCCCTCCAGCGTCGACGTCCGGCTGGACAGCCTGTTCCGGGTCTTCAACAACACCCGCTACACGCACATCGACCCGGCGCAGCAGCAGGACGAGCTGACCACCCTGGTCGAGCCCGCCGATGGCGAGCCCTTCGTCCTGCACCCGGGCGAGTTCGTGCTGGGCTCGACACTCGAAACCTGCACGCTGCCACACGATCTGGCAGGACGGCTCGAAGGCAAGAGCTCGTTGGGCCGGCTCGGCCTGCTGACGCACTCGACCGCGGGCTTCATCGACCCCGGCTTCTCCGGGCACATCACGCTGGAGCTGTCGAACGTCGCCAACCTGCCAATCACTCTGTGGCCCGGCATGAAGATCGGCCAGCTCTGCCTGCTCCGCCTGACCAGCCCCGCCGAGCACCCCTACGGCAGCGACAAGGTCGGGTCGAAGTACCAAGGCCAGCGTGGGCCGACGCCTTCTCGGTCGTACCTGAACTTCGTCAAGCCCTAGCCCCGTTGACTGCGAACTGACGCAGAACTTTTGCGAGTCGCGGGCTGCGTAGATTCGCAGTCAACGCCACCTGAGTGCTGAGTCCGCGGTGGAGGGGTGCGCTACTCGGCGTTTCTCGCCGTGGCCGCAGGATCAATGCACACAGGCGGCTCACCGACGTTGACCTTGTATCCAGGGCGTCGCCTACTTGACCTTTTGCACCCTCATTCCAGGGTCAACGGAAACCCCAGAACTCAGCCACCCGGCATCGGGTTCATCGGGCTCATCGGCCCGACCGGGCTGGGAACCGTGGTGGTGGTCGGAGTGGTCGACGCCGTCGTGGACGTAGTGGTCGTCGTCGACGGAGTGGCGGACGTCGGCGAAGTCGAAGTCGGCGTGGAAGTCGAAGAAGTCGCCGGCGGCGCCACCGGAACGCCCGTCGTCTCCGTGACCGTCGCGGTCGACGTCGACGGAGAAGCAGACGACGTAGAAGTAGCACCAGCAGGGGCGAGCACCGCGCATGCGACCCGCCCGCCGGCATCACCCGTCGCCAGCGTCTCGGCGTCCGGCCCAGGCGTTCCGTTGTGGGTGTAACGCGGCGGGATGTTGGCGAAGTTGTCCGGTCCCTGGTGAATGATCAGCGCACTGCCTTCGGGTCCCTTCAGGCCGGCTTCGGTGAACGCGTCGGTGGTCGCGACGACCTTGCCTGTGCCGTCGCCGCGGATGTTGAGCGGCGTCAGGTCACCGCTCGACGGATGGCCTGTATGTCCGGCGACCTGCAGACGACCGCCGGCCGAGGTGAAGTCGCCCTCGCACTTGCCGACGGAGTGGATGTGCATGCCGTGGCTACCCGGGGCGAGGATGCCGCCGCCGGTGGTCTCGACGGTCACGGTGGCGTAGCCGTCGGTGAAGTCGATCGAGGCGTTCGCGACGGGTCTGCCGTCGGACGTCTTGAGCACGACGTTCAGCGCGGACGGATTGGCCTGGGTCCAGGTGGTCGGCGGCGCAGAGGTCGATGACTTCGACGTGTTCTGGTTGGAATTACAGCCGGCCAGCACAAAAACGGGTGCGGTGAGCAGTGCAGCAGCTGCAGTTGTGCGCTTCAACATCTCACCCAGATACCCGGAAGCACCAGCGTCTAACCGCCGGTTGTTTCACGCGAAACCAAGCATCGAACGCCTATGTGAGGCTGGTGTAACACGTCGGAAACGCAGTCGCCGCGCGCCGGAAACTCCGCCGATACATTCTCGTCAAGATTGTCGAAGGAGTCTCACGTGCAAGGCATCGATCCCGCCGCTACCGCTTGGCTGCTCGCCAGCACCGCCCTGGTCCTGCTGATGACCCCGGGCCTGGCCATCTTCTATGGCGGCATGGTCCGCACGACCGGCGTGCTCAACATGATCATGATGAGCTTCATCTCGATTCCGCTGGTCACGGTCGCGTGGCTGGTGCTCGGGTACACGCTGGCCTTCTCGGACGGTGACGGCTTCCTCGGCAACCTCGAACACTTCGGCATGCTCGGCATCACCCCGAGCACCACACACGGCGCCGTCCCCGAGCTGTTGTTCGCCACCTTCCAGCTGACCTTCGCGATCATCACCGCCGCCCTGATCAGCGGCGCCATCGCCGACCGCGCCAAGTTCTCGGCGTGGATGGTCTTCGTGCCGATCTGGGCGATCGTCGTCTACAGCGTCATCGCGCACTGGGTGTGGGGTCCGGACGGCTGGCTCGCCAAGATGGGCGCGCTGGACTACGCGGGCGGCCTGGTCGTCGAGATCGCGTCGGGCGCCTCGGCGCTGGCGCTCGCCATCGTGCTGGGCCCGCGCATCGGCTTCAAGCAGGACGCCATGCGCCCGCACAACCTGCCGTTCGTGCTGCTCGGTGTCGGTCTGCTGTGGTTCGGCTGGTTCGGATTCAATGCGGGCTCGGCGCTGGCCGCCAATGGCACCGCGGCCGCGATCTTCCTCAACACCCTGGTCGCGGGCTGTCTCGGCATGCTGGGCTGGCTCACCGTCGAGCAGGTGCGTGACGGCAAGCCGACGACGTTCGGTGCGGCGTCCGGCGTCGTCGCCGGCCTGGTCGCGATCACCCCGTCGTGCGGCACGGTCAACACGCTGGGCGCGCTCATCGTCGGCCTGCTGGCCGGCGTGGTCTGCTCGTTCGCGGTCGGCCTCAAGTTCAAGCTCAACTACGACGACTCGCTCGACGTCGTCGGCGTGCACTTCGTGGGCGGTGTCGTCGGCGTCGTGCTGATCGGCCTGCTGGCGACGGACGTCATGACCGGCGGCGTCCGCGGCCTCTTCTACGGCGGCGGATTCGCCCAGCTCGGCAAGCAGATGCTCGCGATGGCCGTCGTCGCCGCGTACGCCTTCACGGCGACGTTCGTGCTCGGCAAGATCATCGACAGGGTCATGGGTTTCCGGCTCAGCGCCGAAGACGAGACCGCAGGCGTCGACTTCACCCAGCACGCCGAAACGGCCTATGCGGAGGGCGTGCACGGCCACCTGGGCACCCGCCGGCCGACCGGTTCCAGCTCGCTGACCGATCTGTTGAAGCAGCCTCGCCCGGACGCCGAGGACGCCTGAAACTGCTTAGGTCATCTACGCCGAACGCGGGTAGGGTTGAACCACCGGCATTGGCGGGACTGTGTCAGCCAGCGCCGCGGCAAGAACTGCATCGTGGCTCCATGAGCTGGGGGAATCGGTAACGACTCCGCCGTTCGCTGCGATGAAGTATCTGGTTGTGGCCTGCGCGGCAGGGGATTCTCGGTGTCGGGCTAGATAGCGTAGCGAACACTATTGGAGGGTCAGTGGACATCGTTCTGGGTGTGTCTATGACGCCAACCACGGTGCGTATGGCGCTGGTTGAGGGTGATAAGGCCGACGGCGCGATCGTCGACCACGATATTTTCGAAACGCAGACCGCGGACGGTTCAGCAACGCCGGTCGAGCAGGTTGTCAGCGCCATCCTGGGGACCCGGGAGAGCGCCGAGGAAGGCGGCCACCACCTGAAATCGGTGGGCGTCGCCTGGAGTGACCACGACGCCGCCGCGCGGTTGCGCGACGCGTTGGACGCCGCCGGCGTCAAGGACGTCATGATGATCTCCGAGCTGCACGCCGCGGGGTCGCTGGCACAGGCCGCGGGCCAGGCTGTCGGCTACTCGAGCACCGGTCTGCTGTTCGTCGACCGCGACACCGCGACCATGTCCGTCGTCGATGCCGACGGTTCCATCTCGAAGGTGCTGAGCCGCAGCCTGCACAGCACCGACGCCATGGCCGTCCTCGGCGACATGGCCGCCGCCGTCGCCACCGCCGACACGTCGCCGCAGGGCATGTTCGTCGTCGGCTCCGGCGTCGACGTCACCGCGGTGCAGGCGCACCTGGCCGAGCTGCTCGACATCCCGGTGAACGCCCCGGGCGACGCCGACCTGGCACTGGCCCGCGGCGCCGCCCTCGCCTCGGCCAGCGCGCCGATGTTCGACGCCGCCACCGCCGGCCTGGCCTACTCGGCCGCGCCGGGTGGTGTCGCTGCCGCGGCTCCGCTGGCAGCCCCGCTGCTGACCGCCGACGAGTTCGGTTTCGACGAGCTGGGCGACGCCCCCGTGGTCGCCGATCAGGGCCGCAAGCCCTTCCTGCTGGTCGGTAGCGCACTCACCTCGATTTTCGTCGTCGGCGTTGTGGCCCTCGCCATTTCGCTGGCGGTGAGCATCCGGCCGACGGTCGATCAACGGCCCGCGCCCGCACAGGCCGCGATCGTGCCCAGCGCGCCGATCGTCGCACCCGCGCCGCCGCCGGCCGCCGTCCCGCCCCCCGCGCCGGCACCGGCTGCTGCCCCCGACCCGGCGCCCGAAGTGCAGGTTCAGGCCCCGCGTCACGTCGACGCGCCGCAGGTGGTCAAGGAGTCCGCGCCGCAGGTGCACGTCCCCGCGCCCGCCCCGGAAGCTCCCGCGCCGGCTCCGGCACCCGTCCCGGTGTCGATGCCCGACGTGCCCGCCGCTCCCGTCGAGCCCCCGCCCGCGGCGGTTCCGGCCCCGGCTCCCGTGGTGCTGCCGCCGCCGGTCATCCAGATCCCCGGCCCGCAGCCGCCCGCCTGGAACCCGTGGGTGCCGCGTCCGCAGCAGCCGCAGTGGAACCCGGGCAACAACTACCCGGACTACCCGAGTCGCGGCGGCCGAGGCCACGACGACGACGGCTACCCGGGCAACTACCCCGGCAACGGCTACCCCGGAAACCAGTACCCCGGCAACGGATACCCGGGCAACCAGTACCCGGGCGGCTCGAACGGGTACCCGGGCGACTACCCCGGTGACTCCGGCAAGAAGCCGAAGCAGCCCAAGCAGACCTGCTTCCTGATCTTCTGCCAGAAGAACTGACGCCCGTCAGGCCGGCGGCTGTTTGTCATCTGCCGTTGGCCTGACGCTCAGTGTCACTTCGCGCCGCGCTCATCACGGCTGCCTATCAAGGCAGTATGAGATGCACCGTGTTCGGTACCGGCTACCTCGGGGCGACGCATGCCGCCGGCATGGCGGAGCTCGGCCATGAGGTCCTCGGCGTCGACATCGACCCCGGCAAGATCGCGAAGCTGGCGGCCGGTGACATCCCGTTCTACGAGCCCGGGCTGCGGAAGATGCTGCGCGACAACATCGAAGCCGGGCGGCTGCACTTCACCACCGACTATGACGAGGCCGCCGAGTTCGGCGACGTGCACTTCCTCGGCGTGGGCACCCCGCAGAAGAAGGGGGAGTACGCCGCCGACCTGCGGTACGTGCAGTCCGTCATCGACACCCTGGTGCCGCGGCTGCGCCGGCCCGCGGTGATCGTCGGCAAGTCCACCGTCCCGGTGGGCACCGCCGCCGAACTCGGGGCCCGGGCCCGCGAGCTCGCACCGCCGGGCATCGACGTCGAGGTGGCGTGGAATCCGGAGTTCCTGCGCGAGGGCTTCGCCGTCAAGGACACCCTGCACCCGGACCGCATCGTCCTTGGCGTGCAAGCGGATTCGCAGCGCGCCGAGGCGGCGATCCGGGAGCTGTACGCGCGCATCCTGGAGCGCGGCGTGCCGTTCCTGCTGACCGACCTGCAGACCGCGGAACTGGTCAAGGTCTCCGCGAACGCCTTCCTGGCCACCAAGATCTCGTTCATCAACGCCATCGCCGAGGTGTGCGAAGCGACCAACGCCGACGTCACCGTCCTGGCCGACGCACTGGGCTACGACCCTCGCATCGGCCGGCGATTCCTCAACGCTGGCTTGGGTTTTGGTGGTGGCTGCCTGCCCAAGGACATCCGCGCTTTCATGGCCCGCGCCGGTGAACTCGGCGCCGACCCTGCGCTGACCTTCCTGCGTGAAGTGGACAGCATCAACATGCGCCGGCGCACCCGCATGGTGGAGCTGACCACCAAGGCGTGCGGCGGCACGCTGCTGGGCGCCAACATCGCGGTGCTGGGTGCGGCGTTCAAGCCCGAGTCCGACGACGTGCGTGACTCACCGGCCCTGAACGTGGCCGGCATGCTGCAGCTCAACGGCGCGGCCGTCAACGTCTACGACCCCAAGGCCATGGACAACTCCCGCCGGGTCTTCCCGACGCTGAACTACTCCACCTCCGTCCTCGAGGCCTGCGACCGCGCCGACGCCGTGCTGGTCCTGACCGAATGGCAGGAGTTCCTGGACCTGGACCCCGAACAGCTGGCGGCCACCGTCCGGGTGAAAGTGATTGTCGACGGCCGCAATTGCCTCGACGTCGCGAAATGGCAGGCCGCGGGCTGGCGGGTCCATGCGCTGGGCCGCAATCTGACGCCCTGATTTCCGACTGCAGTATGTAGCCCGACCGCACTGGGCGTGCCTAAGCTCGGCTCCATGACGCTGAGGCAACGGCTCAACTGGTTCGCGCTGCACGCCGTCATCCGCAATCTCGCCGCATACGGCGCGCGGCATGGCGACCTCCAGGGCCGGCTCATCGCCGACCCGGCGGTGCGGACCGACCCCGGCGCGTTCGCCGACGAACTGCGCAGCCGCGGCCGGATGTATCGCGGCCGTGCGGCCTGGATCACCGCGGATCATGCTCTCGTGCACCAGATTCTGCGTTCGGATGACTTCACCGTCACGCAGATCGGCGGGACGCTGCCCGGCGCCCTCGGCTGGCTGGAGAACAAGACCACCGTCAAGGGCCGGTTGCATCCGCTGCTGCCGCCGTCGCTGCTGTCGGTCGATGGCGAGCAGCACACCCGGTACCGCAAGACCGTCTCGGCGGTGTTCACGACGCGGGCCGTGGCGGCATTGCGGGAACGGGTGCAGGAGGCCGCGAACGGGCTGATCGATGAGCTGGCGGCGGGGGACACCGTCGACATCGTGCAGAGCTACTGCTCGCAGCTGCCCGTCACGGTGATCGCGGACATCCTCGGGGTGCCCGAGCATGAACGGTCGCACATCCTCGAATTCGGCGAACTGGCCGCGCCCAGCCTGGACATCGGGCTGACCTGGCAGCAGTACCTCAGCGTCGAAGACGGGCTGGACGGCTTCAACACCTGGCTGGCCACACACCTCAGCGAGCTCCGGGCCAACCCCGGCGACAACCTCATGAGCCAGCTCATCGCAGCCAGCGACGGCGGCGCCCGGCTCAACGACGAAGAACTGCGGGCCACCGCCGGCCTCGTACTGGCGGCCGGGTTCGAGACCACGGTGAATCTGCTGGGCAACGGCATCCGAATGTTGTTGCAGCATCCCGATCAACTGGCCCTGCTGCTGGCGCAGCCCGACCTCTGGCCCACCGCCGTCGAAGAGATCCTGCGGCTCGACTCGCCGGTCCAGCTGTCGGCCCGCATCGCCAAGGTGGACGTCGACATCGCCGGGTACCACGTGGGCGCCGGTGAGCCCGTCGTCGTCTACCTGGCCGGGGCCAACCGTGACCCGGCCGTCTTCCCCGACCCGCACCGCTTCGACGTCACCCGCGCCAACGCGGGCAAGCACCATTCGTTCTCCGGCGGACGGCACTTCTGCCTCGGTGCGGCGTTGGCCCGCTCCGAAGGGGAAGTAGGACTGCGGACGTTCTTCGAGCGGTTCCCCGACGCGCAACTCGCGGGCCCCGGCACCCGGCGCGACACTCGCGTGCTCCGGGGTTGGGCGGCATTGCCGATCGCACTCGGGCAGGCGCGCGCAGCGGTACCGTCGTGAAATGGCCTTTCGCGCAGCCCTGATCGAGGAAACCGCCGCCTTCGGCGACATCATCCGCAAAGCCGACCTGGAAACCCCGGTGCCCACCTGTCCGGGGTGGACCCTCAAGCAGCTGTTCAAACACGTCGGCCGCGGCAACCGCTGGTGCGCCCAGATCATCGCCGAGCACCGGAAGGAGCCCCTCGATCCCCGCGAGGTGCGAGACGGTAAACCGCCGGAGGACCTCGACGCTGCCATCGACTGGCTGAACGCGGGTGCGCAGGCCATCGTCGACGCCGTCGAGCACGTCGGGTCGGATGCGAAGGTGTGGACGTTCATCGGGCCCAAGCCCGCCGGGTGGTGGATCCGGCGTCGCCTCCACGAACAGACCGTGCACCGCGCCGATGCCGCTCTGGCACTGGGCCTTCCGTTCGTGCTCGATGCCGAGCTGGCCGCCGACGGCGTCACCGAGACACTGGAACGGGTGGCGCTGATGGCGCCCGCCGGGGATCCGCCGCTGGAGCGCGGACGGTCGCTGCACCTGCACGCCGCCGAATCCGAGCTCGGCCCCACCGGCGAGTGGCTGGTGGTCAACGACGAGGACGGCCTCGGCTGGTCGCATCAGCACGCCAAAGGTGATGCGGCAGTGCGGGGTCCGGTGACCGGGCTGCTGCTCGCGGTCACCCGACGCCAGACCGTCGAGGAGGCCGGCCTCGAGGTCATAGGTGACGCGGCCGTGTGGCAGCGCTGGGTCGACCACTCGGCGTTCTGAGGTCAGGTAGGTTCGCAGACATGACGACTTCCGAGATCGCGACGGTTCTCGCCTGGATCGACGCCCTCAACGACCGCGACCTGGACACCCTGGACAAGCTGTCGAGCGGTGACATCGAGATCGGTGACGCGAACGGCGCCAGCCAGGGGCGGAATGCGTTGCGCGCCTGGGCAACCGACCTCGACGAGAAGTCGACGGTCGGCCGGATGTTCGTGCACGACGGCGTCGTGGTCGTCGAGCAGACGATCACCGGCGGCGGTGCCGATCGCGCGGCCGCGACGGCGTTCCGCGTGGTGCACGACCACGTCACCTCGGCCTTCCGGCACGACGACCTGGCATCGGCGCTCGCGGCGACCGAGCTCATCGAGTCGGACGCGGTGTAGTTTCCCGCGGCCGGTTGGCCGACTGTCTCTCTGCACAACTCGCCCTGGGACCCGTTGACGCCCCCAGATCGAACACGTGTAGGGAGACGCGTCAATCCGTAGCGTGCCGCGGGGTGGCCAGCACCGCCGCGATCGCGGTGGTCAGCGGCACCGACAGCGCCAGCGCGATGCCGCCGACTGCCGACCGGGCGATCTCGATCGCCACGCTCTCACTGGTCAGCACGTCGCCCAGCGACCGGTTGGCGACGCTGAACAACAGCAGCAGCGGCAGCGCGCTACCGGCGTACGCGAGCACCAGCGTGTAGACGGTGCTGGCGATATGGTCGCGCCCAACCCGCATGGCGCCGGTGAAGATGGCCCGCCGGGACGCACCGTGTTCGGCCAGCTCGAAGGCCGTCGACGCCTGCGTGACGGTGACGTCGTTGAGTACACCCAGCGAGCCGATGATGAAGCCGGCGAGCAACAGCCCGGTGATCGACACGGACCCCATGTAGGCCGCGATCTCGTTGTTCTGGTCTTCCGACAACCCGGTGAGGTGTGCCAATTCGATTGCGCCCCAGGACAACACCGCCGACAACAGCAGCGCGCTCAGGGTGCCGAGCAGGGCGGCGCTCGTGCGCAGGCTGACGCCGTGCGCCAGGTAGATCACCGCGTACAGGATCACCGACGACGCGACGAGCGCGACCGGGATGGCCGGGCCGCCGTCCCGCAGTGCCGGCAACAGGAAGACCGTCAGCACCACGAACGCGACCGCGATCCCGACCAGTGCCCGCAGCCCGCGCCAGCGGGCCACCGCGACGACCACCACGGCGAAGACGGCAGCCAGCGCGATGAGCGGCCAGGTGCGCTCGAAGTCGAAGAAGGCGTAGGTGGTGGTGCCGGAGTCGTCGACCTGGCGGGTCACCCGGATGTGGTCGCCGGCGGCGAGGTGCGGCTGGCCGGGACCGGTGCTGAACTCGAGCAGGGTGTTGGCGCCGGAATTGGGCCCGGAGTCGATGCCGATCAGCGACTGCACGCAGCTCCCCGCGCCCGGCGGGGCGGTGACCGGGGCGGACGTCAGCACCGCGCCGACCGACGGGCTGCCGCAGTTGTTCATGCCGGTCGATACGACGTGCCCGGCCTCGGTGCTCACGGCGCCGCCGTGGGCGTTCTGGAACGGCAGCGGGATGTCGACGGCCTTGCCGTGCGGCCACAGCAGGACGGCGCCGATGACCGTCGCCAGCCCGATCACCGCCAGGAGCCCGACGACGATCTTCGCGGCCAGTGGGCTGAGCGGCGCCGGGCCGGAACTGTGCGAGTGGGTATGCGAGTGCGCCACTCGAGCCAGCGTAGGGGGTCGGGCTGAGCGTTGGGTCAGGCGCGGCTGAGTGCGTCGCGCCGTTCGCCTTCGATCGCCAGCTTGGCGGACAGTGTTTTCAGGACGTACTGCACGACGGCGCGGTAACCCAGACCGACGATGCGCCAAGGGCTTTCGAACGTCCCGTGCCAGTCGATGCGGGTGCCGTCCGGCTCGGGGGTGAAGGTCACCTGCGCCTGGTAGTTCCGCACCGGGGTCTTCGAGATGATGGTGTAGCCGTGCCGCTGACCGGGCTCGTGGATGGTCGTCTGCTCCCGCGCGGGAAACCGGGGCGTACCGACGGCGCGGACGGCCCCGACGCCACCGTCGTCGGCAGGCCCCCGGGTCTCCCAGGCCGAGTAGTTGATCAGGGGCCGCGCCCACTCGGACCAGCGGGAACCGTCCGCGACCACGTCGAACAGCGTGCTCGGCGTGGCCTGCGCATGGCGCGTGACCCGGACTTCGTAGTGGTGTGTCATGTTGACCAAGTTAACGGAACGCTGTTCTATTAAGCAATGGATTCGCCGGATTCTCCAGTGGCGCTGCCGTTTGTGCGGGCCCGCAGTCCGCAGCAGCGGGAGGACCGCCTGCGCCGGCTGACCGAGGTCACCCGGGCCCTGCTGGACGTCACTCGGGCCGGCGAGCTGACGCTCGGCGACATCGCCGCCGCGGCGGGCCTGGCCAAGTCGGGGGTGCTGCGGTACGCCGGTTCGCGGGAGGCGCTGCTGCTCCTGGTGATGTACCACGAGCACCTGGGCTGGCTCGATGACCTGGGGGTCCAGCTGCACGATGAACGGCGTAGCCCGGCAACGGCTTTGGCGCACACCCTCGCGCAGCGCCCGGTGCTGTGCGACCTGATCAGCGCCGCGCCGGTGCTGATGAACCGGCTGACAGCCGAAGCGGCCGAGATGGTGCGCACTCAGGCGCGTGACGTCGAGGACCGGCTCCGCGAGACCCTCGAGCCCCGGCTGTCGCTGGAGCGTCAGCAGCTGGTGTTGCTGACCGCCGCGATCCATGCCTTCGTCGGCGCGGTATGGGGTTGGGCGGCAATCGATTCCGCCAATCAGCCCGAACCCGGCACCGAGCTCGAAGACACCCTCGCCGCGCTGCTGCGGACCTTCATCGCGGGCCTGAAACAGCAGTGATTTGTGCACGATTTTCCGCGGCAGGCGCGGAAAATCGTGCACAAATCCCAGGGGATTACTGGCGGTAGCTCGCCAGGAAGTTGCCGAGTCGCTCGATGGCGTTGGCCAGGTCGCGGGCCCACGGCAGCGTCACGATGCGCAGGTGATCCGGTGTGGGCCAATTGAATCCGGTGCCCTGGGTGAGCAGGATCTTCTCCTGCAGCAGCAGGTCGAGCACCAGCTGCTCGTCGTCCCGGATCTCGTGCACCTCGGGGTCCAGCCGCGGGAACGCGTAGAGCGCGCCCTCGGGCTTGACGCAGGAGACGCCGGGAATCTCGTTGAGCTTGTTCCAGGCGACGTCGCGCTGCTCGAGCAGCCGGCCGCCGGGCAGGATCAGGTCCTCGATGCTCTGGTGTCCGCCGAGCGCCACCTGAATGGCATGCTGCGCAGGCACATTCGGGCACAGGCGCATATTGGACAGCAGGCTGATGCCCTCCAGGAAGCTCGACGCGTGCTCCTTGGGGCCGGTGATGGCCAGCCAGCCGGACCGGTAGCCGGCCACGCGGTACGCCTTGGACAGGCCGTTGAACGTCAGGCACAGCATGTCGGGAGCCACGGACGCCATGGGGATGTGCTTGGCCTCGTCGTAGAGGATCTTGTCGTAGATCTCGTCGGCCAGCAGCAGCAGCTGGTGCTTGCGCGCCAGGTTCGCGATGGACTCCAGCGTCTCGCGGCTGTACACCGCGCCGGTGGGGTTGTTCGGGTTGATCACGACGATCGCCTTGGTGCGGTCGGTGATCTTCGACTCCAGGTCGGCGATGTCGGGGTTCCAGCCCTGCGTCTCGTCGCACAGGTAGTGCACCGGGGTGCCGCCGGCCAGCGCCGTCGACGCCGTCCACAGCGGGTAGTCCGGGGCCGGGATCAGCACCTGGTCGCCGTTGTCGAGCAGCGCCTGCAGCGTCATGGTGATCAGCTCGGAGACGCCGTTGCCCAGGAAGACGTCGTCGACGTCGAACCGGGGGAAGCCCTCGACCAACTCGTAGCGCGTGACCACCGCGCGGCGCGCGGACACGATGCCCTTGGAGTCGGAGTAACCCTGGGCGTAGGGGAGGGCGGCGATCATGTCGCGCATGATCACGTCCGGTGCCTCGAAGCCGAACGGCGCCGGGTTACCGATGTTGAGCTTGAGGATCCGGTGGCCCTCGGCCTCGAGCCGGGAGGCCTGCTCGTGTACCGGGCCGCGGATCTCGTAGAGGACGTCCTGCAGCTTGGTCGACTGCGCAAACGTCCGCTGATTGCGCGGATGGCCGCTGTGCCATGTGCGGTCAGCGGGTACCTGGTGGGTGGTCACGGTTTCCATGCTCTCATCGGTGTCGAATTCTTTTGCCCATCTGCGATCAGGGCCACATATGCCAATGGCCAGCTACGACGCTCCATGCGGCGGGTCGTAGCTGGCCATTGCGGTGTACTTCGCGTTACCGCTTACCGGGGCGCTTTGCGCCCGGACGCATGCCCAGTCCGACGACCGGCGGTTCCGGCTTGGCCTCTTCCGCCGGGGCGGCAGGTGCCGCAGCGGCGGGAGCCTCGGCGGCCGGCTCAGCAGCCGGAGCTTCAGCAGCCGGAGCGGCGGGCGCCGCCGGTGCTGCCGGAGCCGCGGCCTTCTTGGCGCCGGGGCGACGCGCGCCCGCGGCCAGACCCAGACCCTTCACCGGAGCCGCGGGAGCGGCCGGTGCGGCGGGCGCCTCGGCGGCGGGAGCAGCCTCGGCGGCCGGGGCCGGAGCGGCAGCAGCCGGAGCGGCAGCCTTCTTGGCACCCGGACGCTTGGCGCCCGCAGCCAGACCCAGACCCTTGGCCGGAGCGGCAGCAGGAGCCTCAGCGGCGGGAGCAGCCTCAGCAGCCGGAGCCGCAGCCGCCGGGGCGGCGGCCTTCTTGGCACCCGGACGCTTGGCGGCCATGCCCAGGCCGGTGACCGGCTTGGCGGCGGCCGGAGCGGCAGCGGCAGCAGGTGCCTCGGCAGCCGGAGCGGCCTCGGCAGCGGGAGCCGGAGCGGCCGGAGCCGGCTTCGGGGCCTCCTTGGCCTTCTTCTCGGCGAGCGCGGCGGAAGCCTTTGCCGCCGTGCCCTTCTCGGGCAGCGTCACCTTAGTGGTGTCGAGCGAGTTCAGCAGCAGCTGAGCGACGTCGAGCACCTCGGTCTTCTCGATGCTGCGGGTCGCGGCCACGTCGTCGACGCCGTCGCTCATCATCACGCGGCAGAACGGGCAGCCGGTCGCGATCGCCGAGGCGCCGGTGTCGACGGCCTCTTCGGCGCGCTCGGTGTTGATGCGCTTGCCGATGTGCTCTTCCATCCACATGCGGGCACCACCGGCACCACAGCACAGGCCGCGGTCGGCGTGGCGGGGCATCTCGGTGAGCACGGCGCCGGCGGCACCGACCAGCTCACGCGGGGCCTCGTACTCCTTGTTGTGGCGGCCGAGGAAGCAGGGGTCGTGGTAGGTGACCTCTTGGCTGGCCGATGACACCGGGATCAGCTTCTTGTCCCGCACCAGGCGGTTCAGCAGCTGCGTGTGGTGCACGACGGTGTAGTTGGCGCCCAGCTGCGGGTACTCGCGACCGATGGTGTTGAAGCAGTGCGGGCAGGTGACGACGATCTTGCGCTTGTCGGGGTCGACGCCCTCGAACAGCTCGTTGATGGTCTCGACGTTCTGCGCGGCGAGCTGCTGGAACAGGAACTCGTTGCCGGCGCGGCGGGCCGAGTCACCGGTACAGGTCTCGCCGGTGCCCAGCACCAGGAACTTCACGCCCGCGGTGGCGAGCAGCTCGGCGACGGCCTTCGTGGTCTTCTTGGCACGGTCCTCGTAGGCGCCGGCGCAGCCGACCCAGAACAGGTACTCGAAGCCGTCGAAGCTCTCGACGTCCTGGCCGTAGACCGGGATGTCGAAGTCCAGCTCGTCGATCCAGGTGGTGCGTTCCTTCGCGTTCTGGCCCCAGGGGTTGCCCTTGAGTTCCAGGTTCTTGAACAGCACGCCCAGCTCGCCGGGGAACTCGGACTCGACCATGACCTGGTAGCGCCGCATGTCGACGATGTGGTCGATGTGCTCGATGTCCACCGGGCACTGCTCGACGCAGGCACCGCAGTTGGTGCAGGACCACAGCACGTCGGGGTCGATGACGCCGCCCTGCTCAGCGGTGCCGACCAGCGGACGCAGCGCCTGCTCGGGGCCGGAACCCTCGATGCGCGCGAAGCCGTCCTCGGGGACGCCGTGTCCGTGCAGGCTGTCGCCCAGCTTGGCGAAGTCGACCGAACCCTCCTCGGGCATCGGCTTGCCTTCGATGATGTACGGCGCCTTGGCGAACAGGTGGTCGCGCAGGTTCATGATGACGAGCTTGGGAGACAGCGGCTTTCCGGTGTTCCACGCCGGGCACTGCGACTGGCAGCGACCGCACTCGGTACAGGTGGAGAAGTCGAGGTTGCCCTTCCAGGTGAAGTCCTCGATCTTGCCGCGGCCGAACACCGCGTCCTCGGCGGGATCGTCGAAGTCGATCTTCTCGCCCTTGTACTCCATCGGCAGCAGCGGGCCGAGGCCGTCGGGCAGGCGCTTGAAGGTGACGTTGATCGGGGCCAGGCCGATGTGCAGGTGCTTGGAGTGCAGCACGATCAGCAGGAAGACCAGCATGACGCCGATGTGCGACAGCAGCGCGATGGTCTCGATCCAGACGTTGGCGGTGTGGCCCAGCGGAGCCAGCAGCGCGGCCATGCCGTCGGAGAAGAAGGCGCCGTTCTGGTACGGGAAGTGCTCGCCGAGGACGTTGACGGCGGCACCGCGGAAGATCGCGTAGGTCAGGATGACCAGGAAGATCATGATGAGGATCTCCCACGCGCCACCGTTGTGCGACCCGTAGAACCGGGACTCGCGGCCGATGTTGTTGGGGTTCTTGGTCAGGCGGATGATCGCGAAGACGACGATGCCGGCCAGCACGGCCAGGGCGAAGAAGTCCTGCAGGAAGCCGAGGACGGCCCAGTGTCCGACGAATGGGATGGCGAACTTCGGGTCGAACAGGACGCCATAGGCTTCCAGGTAGACCGACGCGAGGACGAAGAAGCCCCACATGGTGAAGAAGTGCGCGATGCCGGGGATCGACCACTTGAGGAGCTTCGACTGGGCGAAGACTTCCTTGTTCTGGTTCAGGAAGCGGGTGACGAGATCGTCCTTACGGCCACGTTCGTCGCCGAGCTTCTGCCCGGAGCTGATCAGCTTGGTCAGCCACAGGACGCGCTTGGCGGCGAACCCCAGGACGATGACCGTTGCCAACAGCCCGATGACCAGTCTGGCCACGTCGAGCGTGTGTTCGAGATTCTCCACCGCGCCTCTCCCAGTTATGTAGCTACTAGCCGGTAACTTATTGAGGTTACCAACGGGTAACTTAAGCTAGATGCCTGCTCATAGTCGCATCCTGGGTAGAACGCACGCTAGCAAGGCTGTCCTAACTTGAGCTGCCGCTTTGCGCTCACTTCCTTACCCAGAATCAGCCTCGGCCAAGCGCCGATCGAGGCCTTCCTTATATAAGGGTGGTGTCAGACCTTCTCGACGAGCAGCGCCCGCAGCATCGACAACATCTCCGACCGCGATTCGGCCCCCAACCTGCGGCGAATGCGGGCGACATGGTGCTCGACGGTCTTCGCGGAGATCAGCAGCCGGGCCCCGATGTCGCGGTATGGCATGCCCTGCAGCACCAGCTCCGCGACCTCGCGCTCGCGGTCGGACAGCCGGGTCCAGGCGGGCGTTGCGGCGGATGTGGCCCGAGCGTCACCCGAGGCAGGAGGTGGTGTGGTGTTGCGCACATCTGGGCCGGAAGCGGGCTCACGCGGAATAGCGGGGACCGCGGGCTCGATGGGATCGGCCGCCGCCTCGAGGGCCGCGTCCTGCTTGAGGTCGCGCGCCAGCTGCAGCATGGCCCCGGAGATCCGGCCGTCGGCCGAATGCAACGCGGCCTGACTGGCCAGACGCGTGGCATCCCACGTCAGCCCGAAGCGCGCCAGCCCGCGGGCGGCCGCCGTCACCTCGGCGGCGTCGACGTCGCCGGCGAGGACCCGCAGCCACGCCCGGCCGGCGCCGGCGAGCGCGGTGGCGTAGGCGCCGTGCGCACCTTCGGCCCGGCTGGCTGCGGCCAGGGCCTGCCCGTGCGGGGCGACGGCCTCGGGCGCGTTGGCCAGGATGCCGGCGTGCACGCCCGCCCAGTGCAGCGGCACTGCCCAGAGCGCCGGATTGCCGGCGGCCCGCAGCAGCCCGAACGCCTCGGCCAGCGGCTGGCGCAGCTGGTCGAGCTGCTGCAACCGGGCCGCCGCGACCCACAACTCGCCGAGCGGCAGCAGGGCGTACAGGTCCAGGGAGTATTCGGCCAGCACTTCCATGGCCGCGTGCCAGTGTTTCTGCAGGGCGCCGGTGTCGCCGCTGCGCCGGGCGACGGCGGTCTGCAGCGCGGTGAACCACAGCGCGTCGCGGCGGTGCAGGTCGGCGACCTCGGTCGTGCCCAATGCCGGGACGGCGGAATCGAGTTGGCCGTCGAGCATCCGGATCCAGCCCAGCAGCAGCCGGTGGCGCAGACCCGTGAAACCCGCGTCGCCGCCGGTGCGGATGGCCCGGCCGATGACGCTGCGGGCGCGGACGGCGTCACCGCCGTGCAGGGCGACGAGGCTCAGCAGTGCGGCGGGGCTGTCCGGCGCGACGGCGTGCACGCCGTTGGTGGACCCGAGGGCCTGCGTGAGCCGCGCCATCGCGACGGCGAACGGCTGATCAAGCGTCAGCAGCATGCCCTCGGCCATACCGCGCGCCGCGCGCGCGGAAGACGTTGGCGGCAGCGAGTTCTCGGCCTGCAGGCAGACGCGGGCCAGCTGGGCATCGGCGGTGGCGACACCGACCACGGCGCCCGCCGCGGCGACGAACGGATCGGGATCGGGGCCGAGCCACCGGAACAGATCCGCGGCATGGGCGGCGGCACCGTCGTGCATCGCGACGCTGGCCGCGATGCGCACCGCCTGGGCGCGGACGCCGGCGTCGTCGGCGGTGAGCAGTTCGTCCGCCAGGGTGCCGGCGGTGGTGCAGTCGCCGGTGACGGCAAGGGCGTCGGCGAGGTGCACGTCGGCCGGGGCGGTGCCCGCGCGGGCCGCCGCCCGGTACAGGCGGGCGGCCTGACGCGGTGCGGCCGACGCGGCGCGGTGAATCAGATCGGCCGCCAGGAGGTCGTCGACGGTGCCGTGCTCGGCCAGCTTCAGCGCCAATTCGGTTGACAGGGTGGCGGATTCGACCTGCGAGCGCAGCAGCCGGCATTCGGTCTCGCGGTGCCGCGCGGCGCCGACCAGCCGGGTGAGCGACCGGTGCAGCGTGTCGATGAACCGCGGGTGCAGCGACGCGGACAGCAGGCCGCTGGCGCGGGCCCGGTCCATCAGCACGGCCGCGTCGTCGCCGGGCAGTTGCAAGGCGGCGGCGATGTCGTCGGGCCCCAGTTCCGGGCTGAGCGAACACAGCAACAACGTGTCGAGCAGGTGCTCGTCGAGCCGGCGCAGCCGTTCACTCAACGCGACGGACGCGGCCCGGACCGGATCGGCGCCCGACGCCAGCGCCGACAGCGCCGAGTACACCAGCAGCGGGATGCCGCCGGTGGCAACGATCAATGCGGGCACCTGCGTGCCGGGGACGCCGGCGCGGGCCAGCGCCTCGTTGATCTCGCGGGGCGTCATCGGCGCCAGCTGAATCGGCGGATGCTGCCGGCTCAGAGTGGTGGTGAGGGCGTTGAGCGCGCGCTCGTGCGCCAACGGCTCGGCGCTGACCACCACGGTGCGGGCCGGGTCACCGGCCAGCTCGGTCAGCGCGTCCAGCTCTTCCGGGGACAGCAGTTGGGCATCGTCGATGACGATGGCCGCGTCCGGTGCCTCGCCGGGCTTCGGCACCCGCGCGAGCATCGTCGTGCCGTTGGCCCGCAACGTCTTTCGCACCGCTTCCAGCGCGGTGGTCTTGCCGCTGCCGATTCCGCCGAGCACCAGCGACGTGCCGGCCGCTGCGGTCATTGGCTGGTCGATGCCGAGGGTTGCGCGGTGATGGGCGCCGATGCGGTGGCCACCGATGCCGACGGAGCAGACCCGGTCTCCGCCGATACGGAGGCCGTCTTGGGCGGTTGCTCCACCGTGGGCTGTGTGCTGGGCGCCTGGGTCGTCGGCGCGGCCGTCGGAGTCTGCGTGCTGGGCGGCTGCGTCGTCGGCGGCTTCGTCGTGGTCGGCGGCTGTGTGGTGGTGGGCGGCTGCGTCGTCGTCGGCGGCTGGGTCGTCGTCGTGGGCGGCTGCGTGGTGGTCGTGGTGGTCGGGGGTGTGGTGGTCGTCGTTGTCGTGGTCGACGGTGTGGTCGTCGTAGTCGTGGTGGTTGTCGTGGTCGTCGTCGAGCTCGTGGTCGACGAGTCACTGGTGGTCGTCGTCGTGGTCGGCGCGTTGGTCGTGGTGGTGACCGGGTTGGTCACTGTCGAGGTCTCGACCTGCCCGTTCGGATTCGTCTGTGTCACAACGGACTTCGTGGCCTTGTAGGTGCTCGTGGTGATGGAGCCGTCGGGGCCGGTGATGGTGGTGGTGACGTCGACGGTCACCGGGCCGGACGGGGTGTCGTTGCTGGTGAGTCCGACGGCAGCCCAACTGCCGCCGGCGACCAGGAACGCCGCCGCGGCCGCGCCGAAGATCAGCGGTGGGCGCCGGTACCAGGGGACCGGCGCCACGTCGGGCAGGTTGTCCTCTTCTTCGTGAGCGAAGTCCATCGCCGGCCGCGCGGTGGTCTCGCCGTAGGGCGCGGCCTCGGCGTAGCCGGTCGCAAAGTCTGCGCCGCCGACCGCCGCGCCGGGGTCCTCGTCGTCGGACCAGGCGAGCGACGGCCCGACGGTCGAGGACGGGTTCGCGTCGGCGGGCGGCATCGGGGCGGCCATGGTCGCGGGGCCGCCCGCCCATGCCGCGGGACCGGCCGCCCAGCCCATCGTCGGGGCCATGCCCGTCGGGGCGTCGGCGCTCATGGTGCGCTGATCGACCAGCGGGGCGCCGCCGGCCGCGGTGAGCGCCGGCTGCGGTGAGGTCACCACCGGAACCCGGAAGTGCTCCGAAAGGCGTTGGGTGACAATCGGAATCGACGCGCCGCCGCCGGCGGTGGCCACGGCGGTCAGGACGCCGGCCGGAATCTGGTTGCGCTGCAGCGTTTCCTGCAGGACGGCGAGCAGCCCGGCCAGGGCCGGTTCGAGCAGCCGTTCCAGCTCGGGGCGGGTGATGCGCAGCGCCGACGCGAAGCCGGGCAGGTTGGCGTTCACCGACGTCGCGGTCTCCGACGAGAGGCGCTCCTTGGCCTGCCGGCACTGGTCGCGCAGCTGCGACAGCGAGCCGACGGCCGCGGTGCCGGCCGGATCGGCATCGGACGACTCGGTGATGCCGGCGATGACGTGGTTGAGCAGCGCCTGGTCGACGAGGTCGCCGGAGAACTCCGGGTAGCGCACAGTCTCGCCGATCTGGCTCAGCGTCGCGGCGTCGGCGATGGTCACGCTGGTGCCGCTGCCGCCGAAATCGCACAGCGCCACCACGCCGTGATCCGGCAGTCCGGACCCGGCCTTGAGGCCGGCCAGCGCCGCGGCCGCGTCGGAGACCACGGGTGCGGCGGCCAGACCCGGCTTGCCGCGCAGCGCCGCAGAGAGCGCGCCGATGGTGGACATACCCCAGTGCGCTGGAGCGGCGATGACGATCGGGGCGCCGCCGCCCGCGGTGCGGGCCATGGAGTCGAGGGCCTCGGCAAGGACGGCCTCACCGCGATGCGCCGAGCCGTCGGGAGCGATCAGGGGGATCGGGTCGCCGACGCGCTCGACGAACCCGGTCAGGACCAGGCCGCCCGGTTGCGTGGGGATGCCGACTTCGGCGGGCCGGTCGGGGTACAGGGCCAGGATGGCGCGACGGCTCACCGGCGGTCGCCCGGCCGGCACGGCCACCAGATTGGTCTGGCCGATCGACAAACCGAGGCTCATAAACGTCCACTCCTTTGATGCGCTACCGGGCTCAGGCCACCCTATGCGCTGGCAGCCCGGGGTTGGGACACAATCCCCTAACGATTGGTGAATCCCTAATGGGAGTGCCCCTAACGGATGGTGTCGGGTGCTGGGGTCAGCACCGATCTCTGGGAGCTATATCGGCGATAGCATCGAAATAGTTATCAAGAGGCCCCCAGGAAGGAGTAGGTGCCATGGCAAATCCGCTACTGGATTTCGTCATGTCGGTGGTGCGTGACCCCGACGTGGCTGCGCACTACGCCGCCGACCCTGCCGGTGCCATCGCCGACGCCAATCTCACCGGCGTCACCACGGCGGATGTCGCGCACCTGATCCCGGTGGTGTCCGAGTCCCTGGGCACAGTGTCCTCCGCGGCGGGTGGCGTGCCAACCGCCGGCTTCGACGATCCCGGCGTCAACGTCTGGACCAGTGGCGCCGCCACCGCGGCGTTCGACGCCTTCGATGCCTTCGACACGCACGTGCCGACGGTGGTGTCACCGCAGGTGATTTCCGACCCTGACCTGGGAGGATTCGACAGTGGACCGGGCCTGCCGGACCACACCGCCGTGCCGGACCTCGCGGTGTCCGACGACCTCGGCCTGCACAGCGACGTCCCGGTCGTCGATGCCGGCGAGCTGTCGGATCCGGGTGCGCTCGACTGGCACCCCGTCGATACCGCAGACCCGTCTGCCGGCGTCGAACACCACCAGGGCTTCGACTTCTTCAGCTGACCCACTCATCCCGACAAACGCCGGTGGCCGCCATGGCCACCGGCGTTTTCTGTTTCTGACCGCGCACTCAGCAAACACCCTAGCCATCCCCTAATCCCCTAATAGGGGGAGCTTGGATACCCCACTAAGTTTCATTGGGGGTAGGGGTGGTTGCCCCGTTTGCACGGCCCTCGACGGCCCCTAACGTTGTTCTCAGTTCGCCGGACAGCGGCGAGAAGAACTTCCAAAGAGCAACACCCCAACGAAAGGGACTCCAATGACCAGCCTGATCGAATTCATCATCGACCTCTTCCGCTTCCCGACCATCGCGAGCTCGTTCGTCGCGAACCCGGAGCAGACCATGCGCGACGCCGGCCTCGCCGGTGTCACCTCCGCGCAGCTCGCCTCGGTGGCCGCCAGCGCCGTCCCGGCCGGCGTGGTCCTCGGTGGCGGCGACCCGGTCGTCGGCCTGCAGAACGCGGTTTCGGACTACTACAGCATGTCCTCGCCGTTCTCCCCGCAGACCTCCTTCGCCCCCGAGTTCGCCAGCCGGAACCAGACGGACTTCGCCAGCCACAACAACGTGCCGATCGCCAGTGGCAACGACATCCCGGTGCTGAGCCCCGAGCAGCACGCCGGCGCCAACGCCCAGCAGGGTGCCTTCAACCTGGGCTTCGGTGATATCACCCTCGGTGGCAGCCACGTCCAGCAGGGCGACGGTGGCGTCAACATCGCGGGCAACAACCACGGTGACATCGCCAGCGGCAAGGGCGCCGTGCAGGGCGACGGCAACACCGTCACCAACGGCGACATCCTGACCGGCAGCCACTCGCCGGTGATCGTCGGCACCGGCAACCACGCGACCGACAACTCGCAGACCGCGGGCGGCCACATCATCCAGGGCAACTCCGGCCCGGTGGTCAACGACGTCAACACCGGTGGCGGCAACGGCGGCGGCGCGAGCGCCGGCGGCGGCCTGATCGGTGGCGGCCACGCGAGCGGCGGCAGCGGTGGCAGCGGCGGCAACATCGTGATCAACGACGGCAACACCTCGTCGACGCACGTCGGTGGCAACCAGACCACGGTCGGTGGCGACCTGGGCAGCGGCAACAAGAGCGTCATCGACGACTCGTCGCACTCCTCGACCGTCAACACCAGCCTGAACAGCGGGAACACGGCCAACACCAGCATCGGTAGCGGCAACAGCACCCACACCAACATCGGCAGCGGGAACACCACCCACACCGAGCTGAGCTCCGACAACTCGGTCCACAGCACGGTTGCCGACAACTCGGTGCACGAGGCCAGCATGAACACCTACGCACCGACCGAAACCCACACCACCACCGATTTCAGCCACACCACCCACGTCGATCCGCACATGCACTGATCGATCGCGACAAACCGTCCGGCGGGGCCACTTGCAGGCCCCGCCGGATGTTTGCGCATACCGTTAGACAGTGACAATGCAGTCGAGGAGAGCCCAGTGACGCAGCCGAACGAGGCGAACCCGCGCCCGGTCGCGGTGATCGTCGAGTTGATCGACCACACCAGCCGGATCGCAGGCCTCAACGACCGCGACGACCTGGCGCAGCGGTTGCTGGCGGCCAAGACCCGGATCAGCGATCCACAGATCCGGGTGGTCATCGCCGGACAGCTCAAGCAGGGCAAGAGCCAGTTGCTGAACTCGTTGCTGAACATGCCGGTCGCCCGCGTCGGCGACGACGAGAGCACCGTGCTCACGACCGTCGTCCACTACGGCGATGCGGCGGCCGCCGAACTCGTGCTGGCGCCCGCTCAGGAAGGTGGCGACCCGTCCGTCGTCGCGATTCCGCCCAACCAGCTGTCGGCCGATCTGCGCCACGCCCCGCAGGCGCAGGGCCGCCAGGTGCTGCGCGTCGAAGTCGCGGCGCCGAGCCCGATGCTCAAGGGTGGCCTCACCTTCGTCGACACCCCCGGCGTCGGCGGGCTGGGGCAGCCCCACCTGTCGGCGACGCTCGGCCTGTTGCCCGATGCCGACGCCCTCCTGATGGTCAGTGACACCAGTCAGGAGTTCACCGAGCCGGAGCTCACGTTCATCCGGCAGGCCCTCGAAATCTGCCCGGTGGCAACGATTGTCGCCACCAAGACCGACCTGTACCCGCACTGGCGGGAGATCGTCGCGGCCAACGCCGCGCACCTGCAGCGCGCGCGGCTGAACGTTCCGGTGGTTCCGGTGTCCTCGGCGCTGCGCACCCACGCGCTGGCGCTGAACGACAAGGAACTCAACGACGAGTCCAACTTCCCGGCGATCATCAAGTTCCTCACCGAAAAGGTGCTCAGCCGCGAGAACGACCGCCTCAAGGACCAGGTGGTCACCGAAATCCACGCGGCCGCAGAACATCTCACCCTGGCGGTGTCCACCGAACTGGCGGCGATCAACGACCCCGAGAAGATCGAGCGCATCAAGGCCGAGCTCGAGCAGAAGAAGGAAGACGCCCAGAATGCGTTGCAGCAGACCGCATTGTGGCAGCAGGTGCTCAACGACGGCATCGCCGACCTGACGGCCGACGTCGACCACGACCTGCGCAACCGCTTCCGCAACATCACCGCGCACACCGAGCGCATCATCGACGGCTGCGACCCCACCCAGCACTGGGCCGAGATCGGCGCCGAGTTGGAGAACGTGGTCGCGACGGCTGTCGGTGACAACTTCGTCTGGGCGCACCAGCGCGCCGAGGCCCTCGCCGCGGAGGTGGCCCGCACATTCGTCGAGGCCGGGCTGGATTCGGTCGAACTGGCCGAGGTCCGGGCCCGGGACATGGGCGCCGGGCTGGGTGAGTTCAACCCCGTGGCGCGGCTGGAGTCCGAGCCGATCCGCGCCGGGCACAAGGTCATCACCGGGATGCGCGGGTCCTACGGTGGTGTGCTGATGTTCGGCATGCTGACCTCGTTCGCCGGGCTGGGCATGTTCAACCCGCTGTCGCTGGGCGCCGGACTGGTGCTGGGCCGCAAGGCCTACAAGGAGGACATGGAGAACCGCATGCTGCGGGTGCGCGGCGAGGCGAAGATGAACGTCCGCCGGTTCGTCGACGACGTGTCGTTCGCCGTCGGCAAGGAGTCCCGCGACCGGTTGCGAAACATCCAGCGGCACTTGCGTGATCACTACCGTGGCATCGCCAATCAGACCACCCGTTCGCTCAACGAATCGCTGCAGGCAACCCTCGCGGCGGCGCAGATCGAAGCGGGCGAGCGTGACAACCGCGTGCGGGAACTGGAGCGGCAGTTGAACATTCTGCGCCAGGTCCTTGAGAACACCGTGAAACTGACTCCCGCACTCGCCCAGTGAGCACAAGCGCACGCGTCCGCGCCATCTTGGGCGGCGTCATCTCGGCCTACCGGTCCGACCCCGTCTACCAGCACCGGCCGCAGGCCCTCGCCGAGCTGGACTGGATCGGCCGCCGGCTCGATCAGCCGATCCGCATCGCCCTGGCCGGAACCCTCAAGGCCGGCAAGTCGACACTGGTGAATGCGCTTGTGGGCGAAGAGATTGCGCCCACCGACGCCACCGAGGCCACCCGCCTGGTCACCTGGTTCCGGCACGGCGCCACGCCCCGGGTCACCGCCAACCATCGCGACGGCCGCCGCACCGACGTGCCGATCACGCGCGGCGACGGGCTCACCTTCGACCTGGCACGGTATTCCGGGGCGCAGGGCGCCGCCAACGTGGGAGACATCGTCGACCTCGACGTGCAGTGGCCCGCAGCGGAATTGGAACAGACGACCATCATCGACACGCCGGGCACCTCGTCGCTGTCACGTGACGTCTCCGACCGCACGCTGCAACTGCTCGTGCCGCGTGACGGCGTACCGCGGGTGGACGCCGTCGTCTTCCTGCTGCGCACGCTCAACGCGCCAGACATCGCGCTGCTCAAGCAGATCGGGGAACTCGTCGGCAGCGGCTCGGGCGCCCTCGGCGTCATCGGCGTCGCGTCGCGCGCCGACGAGATCGGCGCCGGACGCATCGATGCCATGATGTCGGCCCGTGAGGTGGCCACCCGATTCACGTCGGAGCTGGACCGCACCGGCGTCTGCCAGGCCGTCGTCCCGGTGTCGGGCCTGCTGGCGCTGACCGCACGCACACTGCAGCAGAGCGAATTCACCGCGCTGCAGAAGTTGGCCGCCCTGGACGGTGACGGCGCGACGGCCCTGACCAAGGCCATGCTGTCTGCCGATCGCTTTGCCCGACAGGATGATTCGCTGCCGGTGGACGCCATCACCCGGGCCGCGCTGCTGGACCGGTTCGGCATGTTCGGCATCCGGATCGCGATCGCTGTGCTGCGCGCCGGCGTCACCGACTCCCAGGGGCTCGCCGACGAACTGCTGGACCGCAGTGGGCTGGTGGCCCTGCGCGACGTCATCGATCAGCAGTTCGCGCAGCGCGCCGACATGCTCAAGGCGCACACCGCGTTGCGCTCGCTGCGGCGCTTCGTGGAGGCCAATCCCATCTACGCGACGCCGTTCATCCTGGCGGACATCGATCCCCTGCTGGCCGACACACACGCCTTCGAAGAATTGCGACTTCTCGGTCAATTACGTTCCCGGCCAACCACATTGAACGACGACGAGATGGCGTCGCTGCGCCGCATCATCGGCGGCTCGGGGACCGACGCGGCCAGCCGGCTCGGGCTGAGCAACGATGCGCCGTACGACGGCCCGCGGGCGGCGTTCGCGGCGGTGCAGCGGTGGCGCCGCCGGGCCGATCATCCGCTCAACGACCCCTTCACCGCACGCGCCTGCCGGGCCGCCGTGCGCAGTGCCGAGGCCCTGGTCGCCGACTATGCGGCGCAGGGAAGGTGAGATATTCGAGATCGTTGGCAATTTGGTACCCCGCGCGGCTACCGTTTGCGGGTGGCTCAATCGTTTGACCCTTTCGGCCTGGTAGGACGCGCGGTGGACGCCGCTCGACTCGGTCTGGACGTCTACAGCTGGACCGAGCAGCAGATCGTCGGCGCGTTGCGCAAAGGCCTCAACGAACTGGAACCGGAAGACAGTGATGACGACGTCGTCTCGGCGCCCACTGAGGCGCCCGCCGAAGAGTCGCTCAACTCCAAGATGAGCCAGCTGCTGAACCGGGCGCTCGACCAGAACACCGCCGGCAGCCAGACCGAGCTGTACCACCATCTGCTCGATCAGTTGGTGGCCGACGAGGCCCGCATCGTCGGCGCCCTGTCCGACGGCTCCGTCTCGCCCTTGGTCAACGTCTACGACCGGACCCGCAAGCCGGTGCTGGAGAACGCGGCACTGGTCGGCCGGACCGCGAACGTCGCCCTCCCGCAGATGACGCCGCAGTACGTCGGGCATTTGCTGGCGCTGCGCCTCGTGGAGATCGGTCCGGAGGATTCTGCGCTGAAAACCGAGTACGAGGTGCTGATGGCTGAGACCATCGTCCTCAACGCGATCAAGGCCGCGTCGAAGGGTCCGCTGCCCGCCAAGGTGGAGAAGCTGACCTTGACGCTGTCGCCGCTGGGCCGATCGCTGTGGGCCGCCGCCACCGCGGAGGACGACCAGAACGGGTGGCGCTGATGTCCTTGACCGAGATCCTCCTCGACTTCCGCGAGCACTGGATCATCTACTTCTCCATGCCGCTGGTGGCCGCCTTCGTCGGCTGGAGCACCAAGATCGTGGCGATGGAGATGATCTACCGGCCGCTGGAGTTCAAGGGCATCGGTCCCATCGGCTGGCAGGGCATCATCCCGCGACGGGCCGGCAAGGTCGGCTCCACCACCATCGAGCTGCTCACCGCGAATCTGCTCAAACCCGAGGAACTGCTGTCCCGGATCGACGCCAAAGAGGCCGTCGAGGTGCTGCGCGAACCGCTGTCGGCGTCGATCAACGACATCGCGCGCGACGTCGCCGAGGAAATTCGTCCGGGCCTGTGGGATTCCCTGCCCGAGGCCGGGCGCCAGGCGATTCTCAACCGCATCCACTCCCAGGCGCCGCGCATCACCGAGAAGATGCTGAACGAGATGCAGTCGGACCTCAGCCGGTTCGTCGACCTGCAGTTCCTCGCGGTCACCACGCTGGTGCGCAACAAAGAGAAGCTCAACAAGCTGATGCGTGGCCTGTCCGACGACGCCATGGCGTTCGTCCGGCGCAGCGGCATCTACTTCGGCCTGATCATCGGTACCGCGCAGATGTTCGTCTGGGCCATCTTCAAACTGCCGTGGATCATGCCGGCCTTCGGCTTCGGTATCGGTCTGATCAGCGACTACATCGCGCTCAACATGCTGTTCCGGCCCATCAAGCCGACGAAGTATCTGGGCTTCATCAAGTTCCAAGGGCTGCTGCACGCCCAGCGCGAGAAGATCACCGCCGACTACGCGCGCATCCTCTCCGAGGACCTCTTCGCGCCGGACATCCTCTTCGACGGCATCCTCAAGGGCCCCGGCGCCGACAAGCTGTTCGCCATGATCGCGCGTGAGGTCGAGGCCGCCATCGACAACGAGATCGGCGGTTGGACCGGCACCGTCGTGAAGTTCGCGGTCGGCACGTCGAAGTACAACGCGCTGAAAGACCGGGTCGTCGATCTCGTGGTCGAGCGGCTGCCGGCCACGCTGCTGGACGCGCAGGACTACGCCATGAGCAAGATCGATCTGGAACAGACGATCATCGAGAAGATGAATCAGCTCAGCAACGAGGAGTACGAGTCGATTCTGCGGCCGGTGTTCAAGGACGACGAACCGTTGATGGTCGCCATCGGCGCCATCCTCGGTGGCTGCGTCGGTGAACTCCAGGTGCTGATGATCGAGTTCTTCACGCACTAGTGCGGGCGCGGTCCCGGCGGGTGGGTGCGCCGGGACTGGGTGATCGACGTCGACGTCTTCGGGGTGCGGCTGGTGGTCGTGCTGTCACCTGACGGCGTGGACGTGGGAGACGTCGTCGTCGTATCCGTCGTGGGCGGCACGTCGATGTCCGTGGTCGACGGAGTCACTGACGAGTAGCTGGTGGACGTCGGCGTGCTCGTGGTGACCGCCGTGGTCGACGGTTGGCCGGAGTCATCCACGATGACGGGCACCGGCGGCGGCTGCGGTTGGTTGTTGTGCCGCACCAGCCACGATCCCGCGAAATACAGCAGTGCGATCGCGGCGAGCGCGGCCAGGCTGGCGCCGACGACATGCGGGGTGCGCTCGTGCCACGGCCGCTCGGTCATGGCCGGTCAGCGTAGCTGGGGAATGACCTCCGTGCTGAAGAACTCGATGTGGTCGAGGTCGGCCATGTCCAGCACCTGCAGATAGATGCGCTCGACCCCGGCCGCGACGAACGGCGCCAGCTTGTCGACGATCTCGGCCGGTGTGCCGACAGTGGGGGAGTTGCCGCGCATCTCGTCGACCTCGCGGCCGATGGCGGCGGCCCGGCGGGCGATCTCCGCGTCGTCTTTGCCCGCGCACAGCACGAAAGCCGCCGAGTACGTGATGCTTTCGGGTGCCCGGCCGGCCGCGTCGACGGCCGCCCGTACGCGGCCGAACTGAGTGGTCAGGGTGTCGATGTCGACGAACGGGATGTTGAATTCGGAGGCGAACCGGGCGGCGAGCGCCGGGGTCCGCTTGGCGCCGCCGCCGCCGATGATCACCGGCGGGTGGGCCTGTGCCGGCTTGGGCAGTGCCGGGGAGTTCTTGACGGTGTAGTGCTTGCCGGCGAAGTCGAACAGTTCACCGACCGGGGTGTCCCAGAATCCGGTGATGATCTGCAGCTGTTCTTCCAGGCGGTCGAAGCGTTCGCCGAGGCTGGGGAACGGGATCGCGTAGGCCTCGTGCTCTTCGGCGAACCACCCGGCGCCGAGGCCCAATTCCACACGGCCCCCGCTCATTTCGTCGACCTGCGCGACGGCGATGGCGAGCGGGCCGGGGTAGCGGAACGTCGCGGAGGTGACCATGGTGCCGAGCCGGATGGTGCTCGTCTCCCGCGCGATGCCGCCGAGCGTCACCCACGAGTCGGTGGGGCCGGGCAGCCCGTCGCCGGCCATGGCCAGGTAGTGGTCGGAGCGGAAAAACGCTGAGTAGCCGAGCCTTTCGGCGGTCTGAGCGACGGCGAGCTGGTCGGCGTAGGTGGCACCCTGCTGTGGTTCGACGAATACCCGGAAGTCCATGCCGCCCAGCCTAGTGAATCAGAACGCCTTGGCACCCGCCGTCGAGACGAACATCCCGTGGCCCGTCGCGGCATTGGTGAAGCGGGTGCCTTCGGCCCCGGCGAGGATGGTCCAACCCACCGCCGAGTACGTCTGGTAGTCCAGGGTGACCGTCGGGATGGCACCGAGATTGCCCAAGCCCCAAGACAATTTGCCGGCAGCGGTGACCCGGACGCCGCGCGCGGTCTCCCCGTTGACCTGTGGCGCATTGGCGAACGACGACTCGCAGTCGACGGCGGCCGTGTTGAGCTGGCACCGGGTCTGGCCGGACTTGGTCGCGATGAAGACATAGCCGTTCTGCGGAGCCAGGGCCTGCGCCGTGGGTGGCACGGCGCTCGGTACGGGGATGGGGCTCACCGGGACCGGGCGGATCGCCTTCTCACTCGGTGTGGGTGTGCTGGTGGACGCGGTGGTCGACAGGCCACCGGCCGGTCCGGACTGCGGGTTCCCGGTGGTGGTGCTGTCGCAGCCCGCGAGCAGCGTGGCAGCCAGCGCAGCGGTGGCAGACATGGTGAGCCGTGTGTGGTTCATCGGCCATCAGGCTACGGGAGATCTGATCGCGCTGATCCAGACCGCTGCCCCGGCGCGTCCTGCTGCCTAACGTCGAACTTCCGTAGTGAACAGAGGTGGCGATGAGCAGAAAACACATATCCCCGCTCGGCGTGGTCGGCGTCGTCGCCATCGCGGTGGCCGGAGTTCTGATCGGGTTCAAGAACATTCACGGTTCATCGCCGGATGCACTGTTGAACGTGTCGTACGACCCGACGCGCGAGCTGTACGCGGCGCTGGACCCGCAGTTCGTTGCGGAGTACCGCAAGCAGTCCGGCGTCACCGTCGACATCGCTCAGTCGCACGGCGGATCCGGCCGGCAGGCGCGCAACGTCATCGACGGTACGTCGAAAGCCGGTGTGGTCTCACTGGCGTTGGTCAGTGACGTCGACAAGCTGGCCAAGCGCGGGCTCATCGCCAAGGACTGGCAGCACCGGCTGCCCAACAACTCGGTCCCCTATACGTCGACCATCGTGTTCGTGGTCCGCAAGGACAACCCGAAGAACATCCACGACTGGCCCGATCTGGTCAAGGGCGATGTCTCGGTGGTGACCCCGGACCCGCGCACGTCGGGCAACGGCAAGCTCAGCGTGCTGGCCGGGTGGGGTTCGGTGACGACCCGTGGCGGCTCCGAGGCAGCGGCCCACGACTACCTGGCGGCGTTGTTCAAGCACGTCGCCGTCGCCGATGAGGGCGCGCGTGGCGCGGCCACCAGCTTCGCCGTGCAGAAGATCGGCGATGTGCACCTGACGTGGGAGAACGAAGCCATCCGGGAGGTGGCTGCGGCACCGAACGAGCTGCAGATCGTGTACCCACCGGTGAGCATCAAGGCCGAACCCGCGGTGGCCTGGGTGGATGCGAACGTGGCCGGCAAGAAGACCGAGGTCTACGCGAAGGCCTACCTGAACTACCTGTTCACCGATCCTGCCCAGGACGTCATCGCGAAATACGGGTACCGCTCGATCAACCCTCAGATCCAGGCCAAGTATCGGGCCCAGTTACCGGACATCGCGCTGTTCCCGGTGTCGGCGATCGCCAAGGACTGGGACGACGCCGCCGAAAAGTTCTTCGGCGACAACGGAATCGTCGACACCATTCATATCCCTGCGCAGCGAACGGTGGTGGGATCGTGAGCCTGCTTTCGAACCTGAAGACCAACTACGACCGCACCCTCGCCCGGCGCGATCTGATCGCCGGCCTGACGGTGGCCGCCATCGCTCTCCCACAGGGTATGGCCTACGCCCTGATCGCCGGCGTCGACCCCAAATACGGTGTCTTCTCGGCCATCGTGGTGACCCTCATCGCGTCGATATTCGGCTCGTCGTCGCACCTGATCAACGGACCCACCAGCGCCATCTCACTGTTGGTGTTCAGCTCGCTGGCGTTCATCGATCCCGAGAACCGCACCGAACTGTTCGAGGCACTGTTCCTGCTCGCGGTGCTGGTGGGCACCATCCAGATTCTGATCTCGGTGTTCAAGCTGGGTGACCTGACCCGGTACATCTCCGAGTCGGTGATCGTCGGGTTCATGGCGGCGGCCGCGTTCCTACTTGCCTTGGGCCAGTTGGGAAATGCGCTCGGCGTCAAGGACCGGGGCAACGGCAACATGCAGGTGCTGTACCGCACCTACCTCACGCTGTTCCACGGCGACGCGATCAACTACCGGGCCGTGGTGCTGAGTGTCACGGCTGTCGTCGCGGCGGTCGTGCTCCGAAAGTTGGTGCAGCGCTATGGCTGGCCGCAGATCGACATGCTTGCCGTGCTGGTCATCGCGGCGCTGATCGCCTACTTCTCGGGCTGGTCGACACCCGGGCACGGCGGCAAGACCGCGGTGTCGATCACCGGAAAGATTCCCGCCAGCCTGCCCGACTTCCACATTCCAGTGGTGCATTGGGAGTGGCTGCCGCATCTGTCGGAGGGCGCGTTGGCGGTCGCGTTCATCGGTTTGATCGAGGCGCTGTCGATCGCGAAAGCCATTGCGCACCAGACACAGCAGAAGATCGACTACAACCGGCAGATTCTGGCGGAAGGCCTGGCCAACCTCACCGGTGGCTTCTTCCAGAGCCTGCCCGGTTCGGGTTCGCTGTCGCGGTCGGCCATCAACTTCCAGGCCGGTGCGGCCACCAGGTTCTCCGGCGTCATCGCGTCGGTGGCGGTGGCCGGCGCACTGCTGCTGTTCGCGCCGCTGCTGAGTTACATCCCGAAGGCGGCGCTGGCCGGTCTGCTGCTGGTGACGGCGGTTCGCCTGGTCGATTTCCAACGACTGGTGCACACCGTCCGGGCCTCTCGTTACGACGCCGGTCTGGTGATCGTCACGGCAATCACCGGCGTGGTCGTCGACCTGGACAAGGCGGTGCTGCTCGGCGTCGCGCTGTCGATCCTGCTGTTCGTCCCGCGCGCCTCCAAGCTCAAGATCGCCGAGCTCGTGGTCACGCCGGAACGGGTGGTCCGAGAACGGGTCGGCGACGAGCCGGACAATCCGGCGGTGCTCATCTACGACATCGAAGGAGAGTTGTTCTTCGGTGCCGCACCGGAAATCGAGCACGCGCTGGACGCGCTCACCGAGCGGGTCAAGGCCGAAGGCACCCAATTCGTGGTGCTCCGGCTCAAACGTGCCCGCAACCCCGACGCGGTCGGCATCGAGCGTGTCGAGCGGTTCCTGCACGACCTGACCGAGCTCGGTGTCACCGTCCTGCTGGCCGGCGTTCGGCCCGACACCCTGGACGTCCTGAGCAACGTCGGGCTGCGCGACTGGTTCCCGGACGAGCGCATCTTCCCGGAAGAGGAGAAGGAGTTCTCGGCAACGCTCAAGGCGGTCCGCTACGCGGAGTCACGGCTGGTCCCGAGTCGTGTCGGCAGCGACGAGGAGCTGTACTACCTGGTCTGACCGGACCCGCTACTGCGGCAGCAGCGGGGGACGGCAGATGTTGTTGATCGGGTCCCACCACGCGCCGTCGCGGCAGTCGAGCGGCGTCGTCGAGACCGGCGGCCGGCAGCTGTTGATGTTCGGGTCCCACCAGCCGCCCGGACAGTTCTGCACCAGCGGGGCCTGGCACCGGTTCTGCACCGGATCCCACCAGGTGCCGTTGTCGCAGTCCGCGTTGCTGACGGCCGGCGCGATCGCTGCGGTGATGGCCATGGGTGCCAAGGCGGCCGCGGCGATGACGGCGGCACGCTGCAGAGACTTGTGCATGCCGTCAGCCTAAATGGCCTCAGTTACAAGGCAAGTCACCCGGTGTGTAGTAGGGCACCCCGGCCGGGGTGTAGCACGGCGGCCGGCCGGCGGCGGCCTGCGCGGCCGCGTCCTCCGGAGCCGCCGCGGCCACCGCCGCATCACCGGCGATGTTGGTACAGCCGCCGGCACTCACGTGGCGACCGCCGACGCTGCCGCACACATCGGAGTGTGCGACCGGTGCGCCGACGGTCGGCACGGCCGCGGACGCCAGCAGCAACAACACTGCAGCAACGCTTTTCTTCATGCGAAGATTATTGACGACTTCGTCAGGCTGGTATCAGTTTTCCTTGTAACTACCGTCGTCGGTCCGGGTGAAGTAGCGGCCGGGCGGGGGCAGCGGGTCGCGGCGCAGCGGTCCGGCGACCGGGCGGTGCCACGGTGTCATCGGTACCTCGTCGACGACGCGGACGAACGCCGGCCGTTGCGCGGCCGGCAGACTCGCGAGTGCCTCGTCCAAGTCGCCGGCGGAGACGTCCTGCCCGTCCACCAGGGACAGCGCCGCGACCGCCACTTCGGCGTCGTCGGCGGCGACGCCATAGGTGTGCACCAGGTCGACGGCGGGCAGCTTGCCGAGGGCCGCGGTGATCGGCAGGGACGCCACCACCTCGTCGGCGGTGCGGATCTGGGTGTCGACCGAGTCGATCAGCCAGTAGTCGCCGTCGGCGTCCCGGCTGACCAGGCTGCCGCTGGAGAACCAGGCGTCGCCGGCCTCGAACAGATTGCGCAGCGGCGGCGCCGACGCGGTGGTGGCCGAGCTGATCTTCACCAGCAGCAGGCCGGTCTCGTCGTCGGCGCACCGGATGGCGTAACCGTCCGCGCCCGAAACAAGTTGCTGCGCTTCGGGATCCCATCGCACGACCTCGACGGTCGCGCTGCCGGGGAGCGGCCGCCCCAGCGATCCGGGCTTGGCCGGGTTGACGTTGGCCAGGATGGCCTCGCCCTCGCTGGTGGACCAGAAGTCGAGAACACCGGCCGGCGCGAACCGGTCCAGCACGCGGCGCCACAGGCCGCGGGGCATGCCGGAGCCGACGAACAGGCGCACCGAGTGGTTGCGCTCGGCGGGCTGCGGGGCGGCGTTGACCAGCGGCCGCAGCTGCGCCCACGTGTAGCAGACGATGGTCACGCCGTAGCGGCGCACTTCCGTCCAGAACGTCGTCGGGTCCAGGTCCTTGGCCATCGCCAGCCGACTGCCGCCCGCGACCGCGCCGCCGATGCCCGTCAGCAGGCCGGAGGTGTGGTAGATCGGGTTGATGCAGTAGACGGTGTCGGAGTTGTTCAGCGTCGCCGACGTCGCGGTTCCGTATGCCGACAAACCGAAGCGGCCGTTGGTGACTCGGATGGGGCGGGGATCGTCGTCCGGGCCGCCGAAGAAGATGAATGCGAGCTCGCCGGCACGGCCCGGGTTGGGGCGGTACCAGTCGGGGATGCGCACGGCGTTGGTCTCGCCGATCTCGAGGGCCGTCAGGGTGCGGTCCCGGTTGAGGTACGGGGTGTCCAACAGGAATGTGTGCAGCGGCCGGCCGGCGAAGTCGGCCTCGGAATGTTCGGGGTCGGCGATGACGCGGTTGACCCTGCCGAGCTCGACTTCACGCGCGGTATCGGCACCGGGCCGGAGCATCACGGCCACGGCACCGATGCGGTTGAGTGCCGTCACCACCGCCAGTGCCGACGGGCGCGTGCCCATCAACACGCCGACGTGCTCACCGGCGCGCACGCCCGCGGCGAGCAGGCCGCGCACCACCGCGTCGATGCGGACCTTGTTCTCGCCGTAGGTGTAGCTGCGGTCCTCGTACATGAAGCTGACGTCGTTGGGCGCGTGCTGCGCCTGCTCATCGAACAAGAGCGCCAACGAGATTCGGGTGTTCGCGTCCAGTCTCCGGATGCGTGCCAACCGGGGCATCTGACGCGACACGGTGCCGAACATGCCGCGGACGTCCCCGACCGACCGCGCGACGGAGCCGGCAACCATGCGTCCGGCGTCGATCAATGCCTGGACACCCTCGGCCGGTCCCGCAGGCACCGGTTCGGCGGCGGTGGTCGTGGTGTCGACCTTGGTGACGTGCTCCGGCTGCGGGCCCTTGCCTTCGGCAAACCGCATCCAGTCGGCGACCAGCGGCCACGTGTGCGATGTCGCGGTACTGCCCACCACCAACCCGAAATGCCCTGCGTGCAAAGTGCTTTCGTAGATCTCTGTGCGCGGTGCCGCGCCCAGAATCCCGCGTACCGACGCAGGCGGGGCGATCTCGTCGACATCGCCGACGAACGCCAGGATCGGCGAGGTGATGTCGGCGAGCGTCACCGGTCGTCCGGCGATGCTGAATCCGCCCGTCAGCATCCGGTTGTGCATCAGGAACTGCTGCAGGAATTCGGCGAGTGCCGGGCCGGGCCACGCCACCCAGCCGTCGTTCATCAGGTAGCGGCGCTGCCCTTCGCGCGGCAGCAGGGCATCGCGGTCGTGCAGAGCGGCCAGGAACTGCAGCTGGCCCGTCACCGCTTTCACGGGGTCGAGCAGTTGGAACCCCAGCCGCGTCGCCCAGCCCGGCACGGACCGACCGCGCAGCACGTTCTCCATCACGAACCCCATGCCGGGAATCGCGATTTCGGCGGGGACGCCCATCGGGGCGGTCTTGCTGAGATCGACCGGGCTGCCGAAAGTGATGACGCTGGCGATGCCGACACTGCGCCGGTACGCCGAGGTCTGGTAGCAGAACATGCCGCCCTGCGAGTAGCCGGCGAGGTGGACGCCGCCGCCGGTCAAGTTGACCATCTCATCGATGGCCGCATCGACCGCCAGCACGTGATCGGCCAGGTTGCGCTCCAGGCCGCCCGCTTCCTTCTCCGGCGAGCCGAAGTCGATGACCCACGGGTCGATGCCGTTGTCGATCAGGGTCCGAACGCCGCTGGCCTGCGGCGATACGTCGAACACGTCGGCGGTCAGCATCAGCGGCGGCACCAGCAGCACTTGGGGACGGCCCGGTTCGCCGCTGGTGCGGTAGCGCCGCAGCTTGTGGATGCGGCCCTGGGCGACGACGTCGTACGGCGCCGGCTCTTCGCCCGTCTCCAACCCGCCGTAGCGAGCAACTTCCAGCCAGTTGCGAGTCGTCGCCACAACCCTGTCGAACATTCAGTCGGCCCTTTCGCTCAACACTCGGTGCAGATCATGCCAAGCGGACGCGTTCACCACGGCAGTTTGACCGCCAGTCTCGGTGCCGGTGGGTTGGTCGACCGCAAATGCACGTCGGTCGAACGGATCGGATCGAGGACGCGGGTCAGGAAGGTGACCTCGTCGGCGAGGACTTGCGGTTGCCACGGCTCTTCGTAGAAATCGAAATGGTCGATGGGGTACTCACACAGATGCGCGAGGTAACCCGCCTTCTTCGCGGCCTTTTTGGCCGCATCCGGCGGTGCGATGCGGTCATTGGTGCCGACCTGCACCAGCAGCGGGCACTCCAGCTCACTGGCATGCACGGTCGGCCGGTTGAACGCGACCTCCAGCACGGTGCGGGCCGCGAACTCGTTGCGCCACGTGGGGCCGGCCAAGGCGAGGTAGGACTCCTCGGAACCCGGAGTGCTGAGCGGTGCGACGCTTCCCGGCTGTCCGGCGATCGGCAGGTAGTGGGGATTGCGGCCGAACCGGGCCCCCGCGGCATCGAACAGTCCGTGCGCCACCATGCGCGCCATGTGACCGGCACTCGTCTCTCGCACTCCCTGCACCAGGGCAGCCATCCCGTCGGTGGCTGGACACACGGATACCACCGCGGCCACCCGTTGATCTTCGGCGGCGGCGGCGATGACGTGCCCGCCGGAATACGACGTGCCCCACAGCGCGATGCGGTCCCGGTCGACACCCGGCAGATTGCGGGCGGCGTCGATGGCGGCGTGGTAGTCCTGCCGTTGCTTCTTGACCGAGATGTACTGGCGTGGTTCGCCTTCCGAATCGCCGAAGCCCCGGTAGTCGAACAGCACCACGTCCATCCCGGCGGCGGCGAAAGGCTCGGCGAACGCCATCAGGCCGGAGTCACGGGTACCGCCAAAGCCGTGGGCCATGACCACGCACGGCCGCCCGGTCTGTCCGGTCAGCGCGTCGGTATCGGCGGTCAGATGCCAAGCGGCACAACGCTCGCCGTGGCTGATGAAAAAGAAGTCGGTTGTCATGATCGCTCCTTCGGTCAGACCACGGACAGTGGCGCGGCGGCGGGCGTGAAGACGAGCGCGGGATCCTCGATGGGCCCGTTGCGCAGCCGCTCTTGGTCCATTTCGTAGGCGTGCTTGAACGCCCATGGGCCATAGGTGCCGCCGCGTGGGAACTTCGCGACGGCCCGCTGGACGTAGCCGGAGGTCATGTCCAGCAACGGAACTCGTTCCATGGTCCCGTCCTCCAGGACCGGGACCACCTTGCCGTAGCCGTGCTCGTCCATGTAGTCGAGCATCCGGCAGAAGTGCTCGCACACCAGATCGACCTTCAGTGTCCAGGCGATGTTGGTGTAGCCGACGGCGAACGCGAAATTGGGCACGCCGGACAGCATCATGGCCTTGTAGACCGTGAGATCGGGGAGATGCAGCAGGTGCCCGTCGACGCTGAGCTCGATCTTGCCGAAGGGGACCATGTTCAGTCCGGTCGCCGAGATGATGATGTCGGCAGCCAGTTCCTGCCCGGACTTCAACAGGATGCCGTGCTTGGTGAACCGCTCGATGTGGTCAGTGACGATCGAGGCCTTGCCCGTCGAGACCATCTTGAACAGGTCGCCGTCGGGCACCATCGCCAGGCGCTGCTGCCACGGGTTGTACTTGGGGGTGAAGTGCGTGTCGACGTCGAAATTCTTGGGAAGCTGTCGAGCCACATTGGCGATCAACAACTTTCGCATCAGCTTCGGGTAGCGCATACACATCTTGAACATTCCGCGGTTCAGCGAGATGTTCTTGCGCCGGACGATCTTGTACGCCCGTTCGTGGCCGAGGACCTTGTTGAGGACGTTGGCTATCGGGTCGGACGCCGGTATCGAGAACACGTAACTAGGGGACCGCTGCAGCATGGTGACGTGTGCGGCCTTGTCTGCCATGTTCGGGATCAGCGTGACGGCCGTGGCACCGCTGCCGATGACGACGACGTTCTTACCGGTGTAGTCCAGATCTTGCGGCCACAGTTGAGGGTGGATCACCGGGCCCTCGAAATCCTCGCGGCCGGGGAAGTCGGGGATGTACGGGTTCTGGTAGTCGTAGTAGCCGGTGCCCAGGAACAGGAAGCGTGAGGTGAATGTCTCGGTGCGCCCGTCGTGGGTGGTCGTGACGGTCCAAAGTCCTTGCCGGGAGTCGAAATTCGCCGATTCCACGTGGTAGCCGAACCGGATGTGGCCGGCCAGGTCGTTCTCCTCGACCGTCTGCTGCAGGTAATCCAGGATGATGTGCCCGTCGGCGATGGACTTGCGGTGTGTCCACGGCTTGAAGCCGAAGCCGAAGGTCGGCATGTCCGAGTCGGACCGGATTCCCGGGTATTGGTGCAGGCTCCAGGTGCCGCCGATCGCGTCTCGGCCCTCCAGCACCACGAACGACGTGCCCGGGCGAAAAGTCTTGAGGTGATACGCCATTCCGATGCCGGAAATCCCGGCGCCGATGACCAGGACGTCAATGGGAGCGGTGGTTGTCATGGGCACTCCTTTGCCGGTCCGGCGGGTGTACCTGACTCTAATTCCGTGCCGCGTCGTCTATGCCGGGTTTCGCAGGCCCGGCGATGCACCCTCGACGGTTAGGTGGGCTGGGTAAATCGCGGCCGGGACTGCTGTTTGCTACCCGCTGCCTGGCGGCGGCGTCGGCGGATCGACGACGGTTAGGTGACCTAGCTGTCCTTTGATGGCTCATGCGGCACAGGACCCTCGGCGGTTAGGTCGACTCCGCAATCGTTCCGGCCCATCCCCAAGGGCTCGGGCGCCGGCCTGTCGATCCTCGACGGTTAGGTCGGCTAATCGGTCCTGCGGTCCGGCGCGGCGGCTTGGCGGGTTGTCGGCGGCTTGCCTCTTGGCGTCCCGCGTTCGCGGGCCGGGTTGGCTAGTTGTCCTAACCGTCGACGATCCGTGCACCTGGTGTGCGGCACCAATCCTGCTGTGGCCCTTCTGTTTAGGCGGACTAATCGTCGTCGATGCCAGGCTGCCCGTAGCCGCCGCGACGTGTCGGTGGGCAGGTCTACATTCGAACGTATGAGCGAAACTATGAGTGATCCCCACGCCGCGGCCGCGGCGGTCGACGCGATCACCCTGGCCACCCGCCAGGAGAACGCCGCCGGCGCCCGGCGCCTGGCCGCGATCGGCGACCTGTGGGAGCTGCGCGCTCCCGACGACGACATCGAAAAACGGTACTGGGCGATCGACGGTTTTTCTGGCCTGGTGGT
>NZ_KB911476.1:0-91891 GCF_000383495.1 Mycobacterium sp. 360MFTsu5.1
CGCTCCGAACGGATGCGGGGCAGCTCGGTGAAGTTGTGCCGCGGCGGCGGGCAGCTGGTGGCCCACTCCAGGGAGTTGCCGTAGCCCCACGGGTCGTCGACCACGACGGGCTCGCCGTAACGCCAGCTCTTGAACACGTTCCACACGAACGGAAGGACCGAAACTCCGAGGATGAACGACCCGATGGTGGATACGACGTTCAGCGTCGTGAAACCGTCGGAGGGCAGGTAGTCGGCGTACCGGCGCGGCATGCCCTCGTCACCGACCCAGTGCTGGACCAGGAAGGTGGTGTGGAAACCGATGAAGGTCAGCCAGAAGTGCAGCTTGCCCAGACGCTCGTCGAGCAGACGGCCCGTCATCTTCGGGAACCAGAAGTAGATGCCCGCGTAGGTGGCGAACACGATGGTGCCGAACAGCACGTAGTGGAAGTGCGCGATGACGAAGTAGCTGTCCGTCACGTGGAAGTCCAGCGGCGGGCTGGCCAGCAGCACGCCCGACAGACCACCGAGCAGGAAGGTGATCAGGAAGCCGACCGAGAACAGCATCGGCGTCTCGAAGGTCAGCTGCCCCTTCCACATGGTGCCGATCCAGTTGAAGAACTTGATACCGGTCGGAACGGCGATCAGGAACGTCATGAACGAGAAGAACGGCAGCAGCACGGCGCCGGTGGCGTACATGTGGTGGGCCCACACGGCGACCGACAGGGCGGCGATACCGAGCGTTGCGTAGATCAGGGTGGTGTAACCGAAGATCGGCTTGCGGCTGAACACCGGGAAGATCTCCGAGACGATGCCGAAGAACGGCAGCGCGATGATGTACACCTCGGGGTGGCCGAAGAACCAGAACAGGTGCTGCCACAGCAGGACGCCGCCGTTGGCGGGGTCGTAGATGTGCGCGCCCAGGTGGCGGTCAGCAGCCAGGCCGAACAGCGCGGCGGTCAGCAGCGGGAAGGCCAGCAGCACCAGGATCGAGGTCACCAGGATGTTCCAGGTGAAGATCGGCATGCGGAACATCGTCATACCCGGGCAGCGCATGCAGACCACGGTGGTGACCATGTTGACCGCACCCAGGATGGTGCCCAGACCACCGACGGCCAGGCCGACGATCCACAGGTCGCCACCGGCACCGGGCGAGTGGATCGCGTCGGTCAGCGGCGAGTAGGCGGTCCAGCCGAAGTCAGCGGCACCACCGGGGGTGATGAAGCCGGCGATGGCGATCATGGCGCCGAACAGGAACAGCCAGAACGAGAAGGCGTTCAGACGCGGGAACGCGACGTCCGGGGCGCCGATCTGCAGCGGCAGCACCAGGTTGGCGAAGCCGAACACGATCGGGGTGGCGTAGAACAACAGCATCACCGTGCCGTGCATGGTGAACAGCTGGTTGAACTGCTCGTTGCTCAGGAACTGCAGTCCCGGCATGGCCAGCTCGGTGCGCATGAACAGCGCCATCAGGCCACCGATGAAGAAGAACACGAAGCAGACGACGCAGTACATGATGCCGATCAGCTTGTGATCGGTCGTGGTCACCAGCTTGTAGATCAGGTTGCCCTTGGGGCCCATACGCTCCGGGAACGGGCGACGAGCCTCGAGTTCTCCGATTGGGGGCGCTTCGGCTACCAACAGATCCTCCAAATGTTCCGGGCGAATAGTTCGAGCACACGGGGCATCCCATGTTGTCTGCCGGTGATCTTATCCCCCATCGCACAGCCTTGCGGCGAGGGTCCTACAAACTGTCGTAATTGGCTGGACCGGCCGCTGACCCCGGCGTGGCGCCGGCGCCCGCGACCGCGCCTCATCTGGGCCTGACGGCGCGAGTGTTACCGTCGGCCACGTGCAGTTTCCGACTCCCCGTACCCGGCTGTCCAGCGCAAGCGCGGCGGTTCTCACCGCCCTGTGCGCGACGGCCGCGACCGTCCTGACGGGCTGTTCGGGACACACCAGCGAACCTCAGGCAGCGAACTCGGCGCCCATCACCAGCACCACCCGTATCGCCACCGCGGGCGTGCTGGGCAACCAGCGCCGGCCCGACGACTCGTGCGCGCCCACCCCGGCAGCGCTCGATGAGGGTCCCCCCACCCGTCAGGTGCACCACGCCGCCGGCGCCACCGACGTCAACGCGGACCCGCAGCGCATCGTCGTGCTCTCGGGCACCGCGCTCGACGCGCTGTGCGCGCTGGGACTGCAGTCCCGTGTCGTCGCCGCGGCGACCCCGACGGATTCGTCGGGCCAGACGTCATACCTGGGCACCGTCATCCACAACGTGCCGGCGGCCGGGACGCGTGGCGCACCCGACATGGCGGCGGTCAAGGCCGCCAACCCTGATCTGATCATCGGCTCGCAGGTGTCGGCGACGTCGGACACCTACGGCGCGTTGTCGGCGATCGCGCCGACGGTGCTCACCGGACCGTCCGGCGCGGCCTGGCAGGACGATCTGCGGATGGTCGGGGCGGCGACCGGCCGCGGTGCCGCCGCGGGCGCACTGGTCGACGGTTTCAACGCCGACGCCACCAGGGTCGGCGGGCAGAACGACGCCTCGCACTTCCAGGTGTCGGTGGTGCAGCTGACCGAGGGCACCCTGCGCATCTTCGGCGCCAACAACTTCCCGGGCAGCGTGCTGGCCCGCATCGGCGCGGATCGTCCTGCGCCACAACGATTCACCGACAAGCCCTACCGCGAGATCGACATCTCGAAGCTGGGGCCCGGCACCGATTTCTCGGCGGCCGACGGTGACATCGTCTACATGACGTTCGAGTCACCGGCGGCCAAGGACAAGGCCGCCGTGTTGCTCGACAGCCCGGCCTGGAAGAAGCTCGCCGCCACGCGCGACAACCGGGTGTTCGTGGTGAACAACGAGGTGTGGCAGACCGGTCAGGGCATCGTGGCGGCCCGCGGCATGCTCGACGACCTGCACTGGCTCAACGCGCCCATCAACTAGTCAGCCCGCGCCCTGCAACGCCTGCTGGCCGAACTGTCCCAGTTCCAGTGAGCCGTCGGGCAGTACCAGTTCGCCCGACTCGATGCGCTGTCGCAGGTAGGCGAACGTCTGCGCGGTCTGGGCGAACAGGTGCTCACCGGCACGCAGCGCCGGGCGCGGCTTGGCATCCGGCGAAGCGAACTGCGGCAGCGGTTTCACCTCGGTGTGGTAGTCGACGTTGAAGAACAGCGGGAACGAGTACCGCTCCTCGGCGACCTTGCGGACGCGGTGGCTGGTGGCCACGAACGCGCCGTTGGTCCACAGCTCCAGCAGGTCCCCGACATTGACGACGAACGTCCCGTCGACCGGCGGTACGTCGATCCACTCGCCCGCGCCGTTGAGCACCTCGAGGCCGGGGGCCGTCGGCTTGAGCAGGGTGAAGCATTCGTAGTCGGTGTGCGCGCCGATCCCGATGCTGTCGTGGGCGTCCGGGTTGTACGGATAGTGGATGAGCCGCAGCTGGCTCGGGGTCTTGGTGGCATGCCGGGAGAAGACCTCGGGATCCTCACCGAGGGCGACGGCGAACGCCCACAGCAGCCGCTGCCCCACGGCCAGCACCGCCTGGTAGTAGGCGGTCACCGCGTCGGCGAAGCCGGGTAGGTCCGGCCACGCGTTGGGGCCCAGCATGGGATTGCCGGCCAGGTAATCCGGGTCGTCGGCGGGCAGGTCCAGCGCGGTGTCGAACGCTTCCTTCAGATCCGGGACGGTGCCCTCCAGGCCCTCCTCGCCGACCGGCACATACCCGCGGTGACAGCGGGACAGCCCGATGTAGTCGCGCATCTTTTCTTCCACCGGCAGCGCGAAGTACTCCTTCACCGCCGCCAGCATCGCGCTGAACAACGACTCATCGATGCCGGTGCCGCTGATGTAGAAGAAGCCGACGTCGGCCGCCGCCCGGCCCAGCTCGGCGGCCACGCGGTGCTGCTCGGCACGCTCGGGTGACGACAATCCGCTGATGTCGATGATCGGCACCGACGTGAATGACGTTACGCCACTCATGAATTCACATTCCCTTCCGAGTTGTCCACCGTCCAGTGCACGCCGTTGGCCTGGATTTCGTCGCCGACAGAAGCCATGTCGGCAAAGTCGATACCGAGGGCTCGCTGCTCGTCGCCGCCCACGGTGCCGAGCACCACCTGAGTGCCGTCGGCCCAGCCGAACATCGTGCCGACCCGGACCAGTAGCGCCGACGCTCCGGCGGGCCCGGACAAGTACAGCGCGCCCGTCGGCCCCGCGTCGCCGGAGTCGCGGACCCAATGCTCGATGTAGTGCTCATGCACGCCGGTCTCGACGAGAACGTCACCCTCCCAGTGCATTACGCCGGCGTCGGGATGCGGGCCCGGCGTCGTGATGTCGAAGTCTCGATGCCACTCGAAGACGTCGCCGTCCTGGTGCAGGGTGCCCGCGAAGCCGCGGGAGTCCACGTAGGCCGTCAGGCTCTGCAGCCACAGCACCCCCGGTTCGGCGTCGCGCGTGCCGTCGACCTCGATCAACAGCGTGCGGCGCCAGAGGCCGGCGCAGTCGGTCAGCAGTGGTGTCACGACGATTCCTCCCAGTTGTGCTGCAGCATCCGCAGTCCGTCAACGGTGGACACTCCTATTGCCCGCACCCGCGCGATCCCGCCGTCCGGGTAGGCCTGTACGCGCAGTGCCGCCACGTCGGGCACGTCGACCGCGAACACCTGGCGCGCATCGGCGAGCAGTCGCGTCCGCGGCAGCACCGGAACGTCGAAAGCGACCATCCCCCAACCATGTTCCCGATCGGGACGGCTACGACTGCCCAGCACCGACACCTCCAGGCTGGCGTTGAACACGAAGTACGAGGTGTCGACCTCGATGCGGCGCAGGTCGGCGGGGGCGGCGAACGACACGATCACCGCGTCATGGGTGTCCGGTCCGACGTCACGGCGTCGGCGTGCCTCCCACCCGTCACCCATGTTGTGCGGCCGGTTCGGCAGGATCAGCGACGTGGCACTGGAATAGAAGCTGTCACTGCACCATTCGACCCGGCCACCGTTTTCGAGGCCGGACACCTCGACGGTGACATCGCTCCAGGACGCGGGGTCCGGCACCACGTCGCCGTAGGCCCGCAGCCGGGCGACGCCGCCGTCGGACTGCAACCGCAGCCGTAGATGCGTCCACCGCCTGCGGTCCGCGACGGCCAGCAGATTGTGCGAATCAGCCTTGAGCACAGTGGGTTCCAGTATCGGCGTCCAGGCCACGGCGGGGTCTGTCGGATCGTCGGTGCGCGCCAGCACGCAGGCGTCCACCGCGCAGCCACTCGGGTGATTGCCCGAGAAGAACCGGGTGTCCACGTCGATGGTGCGCAGCCGGCCGGGTGTCCCCAGCCGGATGATCGCCCAGTCTCCGGCCCGGCCGGCGTGGCGGCGCGTCTCCCAGCCGTCCACCACTTCGCCGCGCAGGTCGAAAGTTCCGGGCACAAAGGCGGGTTCGGCCGGGTCGACGAGTCGCTCCTTGAATCCGAAGGATTCGTCACTGGCGGCCACCACGCTGCCGCCGACGAGGCGCGAGGCGAGATCGACGTCGGTCATAGTCCCAGAGCCTCCGACAGCGGCCAGTGGCTGCGCGGGTTGTCCGGTCCTGGCGCGAACACACCGGCCTTGCTGGTGGACAGACCCAGCCCGACGACGGCCTGCGCGAGGGCCACCGCGGCGGCGACCCCGTCGACCGCGGGCACCCCGAGCTTGGCGGAGATCGCCGCCGTCACTCCCGCCATGCCGGCGCACCCCAGGCAGATCACGTCGGCGCCGTCCTCGTTGATGGCGCGCGCCGCCTCATCGACAATCGCCTGCACGGCGCCGGCGGGGTCGGCGTCCACGTCGGCCGTGCTGAGACCACAGGCCCTTACCGAGGCGCAGTGTGCGTTCAGGCCGGCCAGCAGCAGCCGGTCCTCGATGGGCGGGATCGACCGGGCGAGCGTGGTGATCACCGAGAACCGCCGGCCGATCAGATGCGCGACGTGTGCGGCGCATTCGGCGATGTCGAACACCGGCACCGTCAGCATCTCGGCGAGCGCGTCACGGCCGTGCTCGCCGAATCCGGCGAGGACGACGGCGTCGAAGTCGAAGTCACCCGACCGGGTGAGACGGGCCACCAGGTCCATCACCCCGACCGCGGAAAGGTAGCTCTCGGTGGACGAGTCGATCGCCGCCGAGCCGAAATACGGTGACATGCAGACGATCTCGGTGTCAGAATGCGCCGCCGATCGCGCGGCGGCCGCGATCTCGGCGGTCATGGCCGCCGAGGTGTTCGGATTGAGCACCAGAATTCTCATACCGGCTCCCCTACCAACGCCGGCGTGCCGGCAACCCAGGTCTGCAGTACCGAACCCCGCAGCGTGACACCGTCATACGGGCTCACCGGGTGACGGTGCCGCAGCGTCGCCGCCCGCACGGTGTCGAGGGCACCAGGGTCGAAGGCGCACAGGTCGGCCCGCAGGCCCACCGCGATTCGTCCCCGGTCGGCGTAACCGGCCAGCGCGGCGGGCCGTTCCGACATCCACCGGCTCAGGTCGGCGAGCCCGAAACCGCGTGCGGCGGCCTGTGTCCACACCGCGCGCGGGCTGAGCTGCAGTGAGCTGATCCCGCCGAACGCCCGCCCGAAATCCCCGTCGCCCTTGAGCCGCGGCGCGCAGGGCGAGTGGTCGGACACCACCAGGTCCAGCGTGCCGTCGTGCAGCGCCGACCACAGCAGTTCACGGTTGGCGCCATCCCGGATCGGTGGGCAGCAGGCGAATTCGGTTCTGCCATCCTGGACCACCTCGGCGGCGAATGTCAGGTAATGCGGGCAGGTTTCGGCCGTCACCGGTATCCCGGCGCGCTTGGCCTCGACCAGGCGCGCCAGCACTGTGGCGCTCGAGACGTGCACGATGTGTGCGCGGGCCCCGGTCGCCGCCGCCGCGTCGATCACCAGGGCCACGGCATCGTCTTCGGCGGCGTCGGGTCGCGACGCCAGGAACGACCGGTATTCCCGGCCCGAAGGGGCTGGGCCGGCGTCGATCACCCGGTTGCTCTCGGCGTGCACCAGCAGCACCGACCCCAGTTCGGCGATACGCCGCATGGCATCCCGGAACTGGGCCGGGCTCAGGTGCGGAAAATGCGGGTTGCCCGAGTCGGCGAGGAAGCACTTGAAGCCGCGCACCCCGGCGCGCGCCAGGTCCGCCAGGTCGTCCAGGTTGCCGGGCACCACGCCACCCCAGTACCCGACGTCGACGTGGCAATTACCCGCTGCCGTGGCCTTTTTGATGTTCAACGCCGCGACGCTGGTGGTCACCGGGTCGCAGTCCAGGGGCATGTCCACCACGGTGGTGATCCCGGCCGCGGCAGCCGCCGCGGTGGCGGTCTCGAATCCCTCCCAGTCGGTACCCGGATCGTTGATGTGCACGTGCGTGTCGACGAAACCGGGCAGCAGCACCACCGATTCGGGCAACCGGATGTCTTCTCCCGCCGGGCAATCGGCGTCGACCTCGCCGAGGAACGCGATGCGCCCCCGATCGATTCCCACCGCGGCCGGAACCTGGTGGCCGTCGATGAGCACCCGCTCGGCGCGCAGCACGCACTCCATCACAGCCCGCCGAATCTGTGGTGGAAATGCTCGGTGAGCTCGGGCCACACGTGTGGATCATGACCGGGAATCAGCTGAAAACCCCTGTCGGCAGCCAACTTCTTGAGACGGCGAATCGGCTCGATCGTGTCCTGCGGGTCGACGTCGATGAACCCGCCGATGGCGAGCTCGTGCTCGATGTTCTCCGTCAGATCGGCGGCGTCGAAGGCGAAGACGAAGCCGTCACCGCCGACGGACTGGTCGAGTTCGACGACGAAGCTCTGATGCCCCGGTGTGTGCCCATAGGTGGGCACCGCGGTGATGCCCGGGGCGATCTCGGCTTCCCCGTCTGCCAGGAGCCACTCGATGTTCGGGTCGTCGAAATCGATCCGATTGATCGCATTGCGTTCGGGTTCGGGGTGATTCGACAGCCCGTACTCGAGTTCACGACGCTGCGCGTGCACCGGGACCTTGCCGGCGAACAGCTTGAGCCCGCCGGCGTGGTCGTGGTGCAGATGGCTGACGGCGACGGTGTGGATCTCGTCGAAATCCACCCCGACCTCCGCCAGCCGCTGCTCGATCGGCTCACCCGGGCCGGGCAGCACCGGGCGGTACTCGACGGTCGGGAAGAACCGCCGGTACAGCGCCGGATCCCGCACGAGCGCGGTGTTGAATCCCGTGTCGAGCAGAACCCAACCACCGTCGGTCTGCAACAACACCCCGGGCACCGGCTCCCGCATGCGCTCCTCCGGCGGTGCCCCGTACACCGACACCGACTTCGGCAGCTCCTCCCAGCCCAGGGTCAGCAGAATGATCCGCCGGACCCCGGGCTTGCCGACCAGAGTGGCCATCAGCCGACCGAAAGGGCGTTCAGACGCAGTGAATTCGGGTTGGTGACCACATGTGCCTGTTCGACGCCCTTGAGCCAGGGCTGGGCCACCATGAAGTCGTTCACGTCGGCGACATTCAGCCAGCACCCGGTCTTGACCGCTTCCACACCGGCCGTCGAGAAGTCCGGGGCCGAATCGGCGGGCAGGCCCTTGGCCAATGCGTCGGTCACCGCGGGCGACGAGCAGCCGAAGAAGTTCAGGCCGCCGCCGGCATCCCACGAGATGTGGCCCCAGGTGTACGGCGACGGCGCATCAGGCCAGCCGACGTACGTCATGATCTCGGGTGCGGACTTTCCGTCAGTACCGACCCACCCGTAAATCTCCGACGTGGGATACGCCTGCACCTTGACGGTCAGACCGGCTGCGGCCAGTTCGGTCTGAATCAGGTTGCTGATCAACTGGTTGTCCGGGTTGCTCGAGTCGTAGCCGATGGTGACGGCCTTTTGATCGGCCGGCAGCGTCGCGGCGATGGCGGACAGCGCCGAGGGGTCGTGCGGCACCGACTGCTTGCCGTATTCGGCGGCCATCATGTTCGGCGGGTAGATCTGCTCGGCCTTCTTACCTCGCCCGAAATACGTCTGCTTCACCAGCTCGTCGACGTCGATCGCCTGCATCACCGCGTTGCGGTTCTTGGCGTCGGTCATCATGCCCTTGCTCGGGTTGATGTACACGTAGTTCGACATCATGGTCGGCAGCGAGTAGTTGGTGAACGCCTTGTTGTTCAGGTACGACTGGACCGCCGAGGACGGCAGATCGTGCAGGATGGCGGCCACCTGGCCGTTGTTGAACTGCAGCTGCTGCGCCGACACGTCGGTGATGACCGGGAGCTCGACCTTCTCGAAATACGGCTTGGTGCCCCAGTATTCGGGGAAGGCGGCCATCGCGTAGTGCGACCCCACCTGGGCGTCGGTCAGCACGAACGGCCCCGTGCCGAGATCGTGGGTGGTCAGGTAACCCTGCGCGTTGTCCGTGCCGGCGTTCTTCTTCAGTCCTTCAGGACTGAGCATGCGGGGGCCGTACGGACACGCCAGGTAATCGAGGAACGCCGAGTTGGGCGCCTTCAGCGTGACGGTGACGTCGTAATCCCCTTGCGTGGTCACCGATTCCACGTCCTTGACCATGTAGGCCGGGCCCTGGTTGACGGCCACCCGGCGATCGAACGACGCCTTGACCGCCGCCGACGTGAACGGCGTGCCGTCGTGGAACTTGACGCCCTCGCGGAGCTTGAACGTGAACACCTTGTTGTCCGGCGACGCCGTCCAGCTCGTGGCCAGCAGCGGTTCCAGGACGGCCTTGTCGACACCGGCCTTGTACTGCAGCAGACCTTCGTAGGTGTTGGTGGTCAGCAACAGACCCTGGCCTGCGTAGTAGATGTCGGGGTCCGGCGGCTGGCCCGGGTCCTGCAGGAACGACAGGTGCAGAACCTTGTCGGTGGGCGCGGCGTTGGGCGTGCCGCTGCCGGAATTCGAACCACCGCAACCGCTCAGCGTCAGCATCACGGCGGCACCGGCAGCGGCGATCCGCCAGCCTCCGCGCGCGCGACCGGGGACCTTGTGGCTCTTCATCATCGGGCAACTCCTTCGAGGGCGGGGCTGGACAATTCGGGCGGACACATTTCGGAAAAGGCGGTGAGGATCTCGTCGGTGGTGCGCATGGCACCGGCCTGCAGGTACTCCATGGCATCGAGCGCTGCGTCGTGCCGATAGGTCGACGAGCCGCCGACGCAGTCGGTCACGACGCGGACGTAGAAGTCACGCTGGTGCGCATCGGCGAAGGTGTAGTGCACGCAGACGTCGGTGAGCCCGCCGATGAGAATCAGCGTCGAGGCGCGCAGGCCCGACAGCACGATCTCGAAATCCGTTCCGATGAAACCGGAATAGCGGCGTTTGACGATGTGGAACTCGTGGTTGGGCCCGTCGAGGTCGGGCAGCAGCGCGGGATGCAGCGGGGTGCCCGGCCGGCCGTCCACGCAGTGCTCTCCCTCGGCGCCGTCGAGCTCACGGCCGAAGTCGATCCCGTTGGGGCGGTGCACCTCCTGGAAGAACACGATCGGTATCCGCGCGGCGCGGGCGGCGGCGATCAGGCGCTGGGCCCGGGCGATCCGGCCGTCGTAACCGGCCATGTGCTCGATGCCGACCAACTCGGCCGGCATGTCGCCGGACTCCTGCATGTCGACGACGACCAGGACGGGATTACCAACGATGAGCGGCTGTTTCGGCACTTAACCTCCTGTGACTGCGATACGCGGATCAGCGGCGGCCTGCAGCAGGTCCACCACCGTGTTGATGACGACGTAGAGCGCACCGAGCATCAGCGTGACCCCGGCGATCGCCGGAAAATCCGCCACAGGAATGCTCTGCGCGACGTACTGTCCGATGCCGGGCCAGCCGAAGACCTGCTCGACCACCAAGACACCCGAAAACATCAGGCCCACTTGAAGTCCCGTCATCGACAGGGCGGCGCCGACCGAGTTGCGCAGCACATGCCTGGCCAGGATCCGGGTCTCGGACAGTCCCTTGGCGCGGGCCGTCCGCGCGTAGTCGCTGTCGATGTCGGCCAGCAGGCTGCTGCGCAATACCCGGCCGATCGCGACGGCCGGGCCGATCGCGATGACGAACGCCGGCAGGATCAGGTGGTGCGCGGCGTCGGCCACGACATCGAGCCGCCCGTGGAGCAGACCGTCGACGGTGAGCATGCCGGTCGGCCCCGTCGGCGGGCTCGGCACGGCACTGCGGCCGTTGGCCGGTACCCAGCCCAGGTCTTGGTAGAAGACGATGAGGCCGAGGATGCCGAGCAGGAACATCGGCGCCGAGGAACCGGCGAACAATACGGCCCGAAGGACGTTGGCGCCGCGCCACTTCAACGTCGTGCTGAACGCCAGCAGTACCGCGAGGACGATGGCGATCAGCAGGCCGGCGAGCGCCAGCTCCAGGGTTGCGGGCACGAACGACCCGAGATCGGACATCACCGCGTGCCGGGTCCGGTACGACGTGCCCAGGTCGCCGGTCGCGGCGCCGGCGAGGTAGTGCCAGAACTGCACCAGCACAGGGTCATTCAGTCCCAGCGCGGCGCGCCGTGCCGCCACCGCATCGGCCGAGGCCTGTGCGCCCAGTTGGGCCTTCACCGGATCCAGCGGCGAGATGTTCTGCAGGACGAACATCACTCCCGTCAGGGCCACCAGAATGGCCACCATCGACCCCAACCGCGAGGCCACGAAGGTCTTCATGTCGTCACCCACCTCTCTTCACGCGCGCGCTCATCACCACCACCGGTTCGGCGGCCTAGGTCGTCTTCATCAGGTTGCGCAGGCAGTCGCCGGAGATGTTGGCGACCAGCGCCAGCACCAGCACGCCCAGTCCCGGCATGACCGGAATCCACCACTGCTGCAGGAAGTAGCTCAGGTTGCGCGCCGAGTCGGCACCAAGCTCGGGTGCCGGCGCGGCCTGACCGAGCCCGAGGAAGGACAAGCCGGCCAGAGTGAGGATCAGCGTGCCGATATCCAGGCTCGCGGCGACCAAGGCGTTGGGCACCGCGCCCGGCAGCAGGTGCCGTCCCGCGAGCCGAAATCGGCTGACACCGGCCAGCTTTGCGGCCTCGACGTGGGGGCGCGCCGCCAGCCGCGCCACCTCCCCGCGCACCAGCCGTGCGTAGAACGGCCACCACACGATGGATACGGCGATCAGCGTGTGGAGGAAGCTCGGTCCCAGCGCGGCGACCACGGCGATCGCCAGCACCGGCGCGGGCAGCGACAGGAAGCCGTCGGTGATGCGCATCAGCGTCGAGTCGACCCAGCCACCGGCCGCCCCGGCGATCAGGCCCACGAGCCCGCCGATCAGCAGGCCCAGCGCCACGACCGCCAGCGCGGCCAGCCAACTCGACCGCGCGCCGTAGAGCACGCGGGACAGGATGTCGCGTCCCACGCTGTCGGTGCCGAGCAGGAACCCGTGCTCGCCCGGCGCCTGCAACGGCATCCCGACCGGGATCAGCGGGTCGTGCGGAGCCAGCAGCGGTACCGCGATGACGGCCAGCGTCAACAGGATCACGAGGGAGAATCCCGCGCGGTTGAGGATCGTCGACCGGGACTGTGGCAGCGCCAGTCGCAGCCGGCCGCGACCGCGAGTGAGACTCGGGGCGGGGATCGCGATGGCCATCAGCGCACCTTCTCTTCGATACAGGCGACCTGGTGTGCGCCACCGGATTTGCCGACGAGTCGGACGTCGAGTTCGTCGCCGCTGCAGGCGTCGACGGCGATCGGGCATCTCGGATGGAACGCACACCCGGTCGGCGGTGACAGCGGGCTTGCCGGTTCGCCTGGCAGGACCCGTGATTCGCGGCCGAGGTCGGGGATCGCGTCGACCAGCGCGCGCGTGTACGGGTGCGTCGGGTTGCCGATGACCTCTTCGGCCGGCCCGATCTCGACGATGCGGCCCAGGTACATCACGGCGATGCGATCGGCGACCACCCGCGCCACCGACAGATCGTGCGTCACGAACACCACCGACATGTCCAGACCGCGGCGCAGGTCCCCGATCAGGTTGAGCACCGAGGCGGCAAGGGACACGTCCAGGGCGCTCGTGGGTTCGTCGCACAACAGCACCGCGGGTGGGACGACGGTGGCGCGGGCCAGCGAAACCCGTTGGCGCTGACCGCCGGACAGCTGGCCGGCGCGTGACTTCGCCACCTCCGCGGGTAGCCCCACCCGGTCGAGAACCTCGATGACGGCATCACGGCGCGCGGCCCGCGACAGTTTCCGGCCGCGCAGTCGCTCGGCGATCAACTCGCCCACCGACAGCCACGGCGTGAGTGAGGCGCCGGCGTCCTGGAACACCATCTGCGGGCGCTGTTCGCCCGCCACCTCGACGGTGCCCGTGGTCGCCTTCTCCAGACCGGCGATCACCCGCAACAGCGTGGACTTTCCCGAACCGCTCTCCCCCACCAGCGCCACCGACTCGCCGTGCCCCACGCGCAGCGTCACGCCGCGCAGCGCCTGGAGCTTGCCGTGCGGCCCCACGGTGAAGGTCTTGGTCACGTCGGTCACCGTGACGGCGGCGGGCTGGTCCGCAGCGGCAGAGCTGATCGACTGTGCGGCAACGGGTTCCGGCGCGGCGTCGGGCTCCGCCGCCAGATCGTGCAGCTGCTCCGGGGTGAGCAGGCAGGCGCTGACCCGCCCGGGGCCGACGGGAACCGGTTCGGGAGAAGATTTCTCGCAGTTGTCGGTGGCTTGGTCACAGCGCGGGCTGAACGCGCATCCGGGTAGCGGTGACAGCGGGCTCGGCACCGAACCCGGCATCGCCGCGAGTCGACTGCCCCGCGCGGTGTCCAGCGTCAGCCGGGACCGCAGCAGTCCGCGGGTATACGGGTGGGCCGGTGCGCCCAGAACGTCGGCGGCCTGGCCGACCTCGGCGATCCGGCCGGCGTAGAGCACGGCGATCCGGTCGGAGATCTGCGCGGCCACCCCGAGGTCGTGGGTGATGAAGACGATGCTGCAACCGATTTCGTCGCGGAGTCGCTGTAGCAGCCGCAAGACCTGGGCCTGCACGGTGACGTCCAGCGCGGTGGTCGGCTCGTCGGCGATGATGAGTTCGGGTGAGCCGGCGATCGCGATGGCGATCATCACGCGCTGACGCAAGCCGCCGGAGAGCTCGTGCGGGTAGGCGCGCATCCGCCGCGCCGGGTCGGGTATGCCGACCGCGGTCAGCAGGCGCAGCGCTTCCTCGTCACTGCCCGCGGCCTCGGCGACCTGCTTGCCGATCCGCATGGTCGGGTTGAGTGAGGTCATCGGGTCCTGGAACACCGCGCCCAGATCGAGGCGGCGAACCGTGCGCAGCGTCTTCGCGTCACCGTGGACCATGTCCGAGCCGGCGACCGAGATGCTGCCGTCGATACGGGCGGACGCCGGCAGGAGCCCGAGCATGCCGAACCCCAATACGCTTTTCCCCGAGCCCGATTCGCCCACGAGCCCGAGGATTTCGCCGCGCTGAACGGTCAGCGAGACCCCGCGCAACGCGTGTACCTCGCGGCCGTTGCGCTGGAACGTGACGTGCAGACCCGCCACGGTCGCCACCGCCTCGGGGGTCGGCGACACGGTCGCGACCTGCGTGGCATCCACCACCGATACAGCAGTGCCCATGTGCGCTCTCCTGCGTTCTGATCGCCATGCCTTGGTGCGTCGCTGACCGCTGGCCTGTCAGTTGACAGTTTTCTCCCCGGACCATCCCGCATGGTGTCGCCGAAGTAAGCACGATGTAAGCAACCGGGGGCCGAAAGTAACCGGCGGATATCGCAGGTTTCTGTCGCGTGACAGATACTGACCGCCGGTATCGATGACACCTGCCGTGGACCACGATGAATGAATGTCGACCACCCACACAGGAAGGCCTCGACTGCGGCCCCAGCGACGTCCGGGCATCACCGCACGAGACGAAATCCTCGATGCGGCAAGCGAATTGTTCACGACCTTGGGCTACACCGGTACGTCGACGCGAACCATCGCCGATTCGGTCGGCATCAGGCAGGCGTCGCTGTACCACTACTTCAAGACCAAGGACGACATCCTGTGCGCCGTACTGAGCCAGACCGTCGCCCCGACACTGGCGTTCATCCCGAGCCTGCTGAGCGCCACGCCGGCGTTGACCGCAACCGAGCACCTGCACGCCCTGGCGACGTTCGACGGAGACCAACTACTCGGTGGCACGTGGAATCTGGGCGCGCTCTACCTGCTTCCCGAATTGCGCGCCGATCGCCTGGAGCCCTTCTGGTCCGACCGCGAATGCCTGCGACAGCACTACCTGACCCTGAGCCGGGCAGTGCTGGAACGCACCGGCGTCCATCCGGCGGCCGCCGACCTGCCGTTCCGGCTGGTCGAATCGCTCGTCAACATGTGGTCGGTGCCGCACGGCCCCGAACGATGCGATCTGCCCATGCAGGTCGCCGATGCCGGCGTCCGCGTGCTGGGCGTCCTCGACGCCGAAACACCCGCACTACGCGAGCGCACCAGGCAGGTCATCGAACAACACACCTGCCCCGGATAACCTCTAAGCGTGTTTCACGTACTGAACATCACCTACACGCAACCCTTGGACGTCGTCGACCAGGCGCGGCCGGCGCATCTGGAATGGCTCGGCAAACTGGTCGAGGAGCGCCGCATCCTTCTTGCCGGCCGACTGGAGTCGCAGGCCGGCGCCGTGCTGATCGCCTCGGACATGACGGCCGAGGAAGCCGACGCGCTCACCGCCAGCGACCCGTACGTGCACGCCGGCGTCGCCACCTACGAGCGCGTGAGCTTCAACGCCGGTTTCCGCGCCGCCGGGCTCTAACCGGAAATTCACAGCCGAATCCGGGATTAGTTCGGCGACAGCCGCCGTTGAGTGTGGTCAGGGCCTGACGCAATGCCCCACATTTCGTTACCTTCGCTAATCTTTGTAGCAGGTAACCGCCGCTAGGCAAGCCGAGAATGAAGAGGACTGACACGCATGACCACGACCGTTTCCGCCTACGCCGCGACTTCAGCGACCAGCCCGCTGACCAAGACCACCATCGAGCGCCGTGACATCGGCCCGCACGACGTGGCATTCGACATCAAGTTCGCGGGCATCTGTCACTCGGACATCCACACCGTCAAGTCCGAATGGGGCCCGGCCAACTACCCCGTCGTACCCGGCCACGAGATCGCCGGCGTCGTCACCGCTGTCGGCTCCGAGGTGACCAAGTACAAGGTCGGCGACCACGTCGGCGTCGGCTGCTTCGTCGACTCGTGCCGCGAGTGCGAGAACTGCCTGGCCGGCCTGCAGCAGTACTGCACCGGCAAGGGCGGCAACATCGGCACGTACAACGCCACCGGCCGTGACGGCACGCCCACCTACGGCGGCTACAGCACCGCCATCGTCGTCGACGAGAACTACGTGCTGCGCATCCCGGACAGCATCCCGCTGGACAAGGCTGCGCCCCTGCTGTGCGCCGGCATCACGCTGTACTCGCCGCTGCGGCACTGGAACGCCGGACCGGGCAAGAAGGTCGCCATCGTCGGTCTCGGCGGCCTGGGCCACGTCGGCGTGAAGCTCGCCGTCGCGATGGGCGCCGAGGTCACCGTGCTGAGCCAGTCGCTCAAGAAGATGGAAGACGGTCTGCGCCTGGGCGCACACCACTACCACGCCACCAACGACCCGGACACCTTCAAGAAACTGGCCGGCAGCTTCGACCTCATCATCAACACGGTGTCGGCGAACCTCAACATGGGGCTCTACCTGAACCTGCTGAAGTCCGACGGCACGCTCGTCGAGCTCGGTGCGCCCGAGAAGCCGCTCGAGGTGCCGGTGTTCCCGCTGATCGGCATGCGCCGCACCCTTGCCGGTTCCTTGATCGGCGGCATCCCGGAAACCCAGGAGATGCTGGACTTCTGCGCCGAGCACGACGTCACCCCGGAGATCGAGATCATCGAGGCGTCCTACGTCAACGAGGCCTACGAGCGCGTCATCGCCAGTGACGTGCGGTACCGCTTCGTGATCGACACCGCGACCATCTAGCCGCGGGTTCTCGTCAACGCCGGGGATTGCAGTCGAATAGTGACTGCAATCCTCGGCGTAACGCGTTATCGGCCGTCTGTGCCGGGGCCGGCGTCAGGCAACAGGTCCATACCGGCCAACGGCCAGCCGGCCGCAGCCAGTTTGGCAGCCACCCGCGCGACGTTCTCCGGGCCGGCGTCATGGTGGGTGACGTCGGCGATGAACTCGGCGATGTCGTTGCGCTCGATGGGATTGTCGACGTCGGCGGGCGCTGAGGCCTCGGCGATATTGCGCACCACTTCGGCCACCTGATCCTCGGTCAGTGGCGTGGCCCGCAGCAATGCCAGCAGCGGCACCCGGTCGGGGCCTGGGACCCCCTCCGGGTAACCGGCACGCAGCCAGTTCAGCACCGAAAGCAGCAGCGACTTCGTCGACACCCGGTAAGTCTCGCCGCTGCCCGGTCAACCCACCACTGGACGCGCCGACATCTGGACGCTGAAGCAATCCCCGGAGCACAAACTGACCGAGGCCGGAACCACTTTTCACCGGATCGGGGGTTTGCGCGTCTGCTCTCGGAGTACCGGCCACAATCTCCCTTGTGCCCGACGATGCGGTAGACATCCTGCAGCGCTGGGAGCTTGCAGGTGGCGTCTGGCGGATCATCGGCCGCCGCGCGGAGGAACTGACGATCGGACTGTTCCAGTGCGACGGCGGTGAGCGGGTCGACGTGATCCGCTCCGGCGATGCCGCCCTGCTCGCCTTCGTCGGCGACCGGGAGTCCAACGCGGACTGAGCTGCCCTGTTGACGGAATTTACTGTCACGCATTAATACTTGGAGCATGACGTCCGCTCGCCGCCGTGCTCCGCTGCCCCAGCTGGCCCTTGCCGGCGTGGCCATCGCCCTGCTGCCGATGGGCGTCGCGCAGGCCGATCCCGAGCCGGTACCGGTACCGGCTCCCGTGTCCGCCGGCGTCACCGGCGTCCTCAACGACTGGCAGAAATCCGTCTGTGCGCCAGGCAGTTTCAACCAGGACGATCCCGCCATCGCCGCCCGCGACTGGCCCGGCGCGGTCCGGGCGGGCACCTGCGCGAGCGCGGTGAATCCCGGCCTGACCAACGGCCTGTGGATCACGCAGTGGACCGCCAACAGCGACATGACCTCGGCGCTGCAGCGCAATTTCATGGCACTGTTCGCGTCGGCCGTCAGCGATCAGACGGCGATCATCACCTTCGCGGTCGCCAGCCCCGAGGCGCGCAAATCCCTTGAGCCGCTGACGAAGTTCGGATTCACCATCAACCCGGTACCGCCGCTGGCCTGACGGTCAGCACCGCCCGCCCGACGACACCCGCTCGGCGAGTTTCTGCGCAAGGACCGCCACCGGGGTGTTCGATTCCTGCGACAACCGGGTCAGCATGTTGAACGCCGCCACCGCGTTGACCTGGAAACGCTCCATGATGATGCCCTTGGCCTGGCCGATGACGTCGCGGCTGCTCAGCGCGCTACGAAAGTCGACCTCGCGGCGCACACTGTCCCACGCCAGCGCGGCGTGCGTGGCCAACACGTAACCGACCTGCTCGGATTCCTCATCGAAAGCGTCCACGGCCTGGGCGTACAAGTTCAGTGCGCCCAGCGTCTTCTGCGAGGTGAACAACCGAAAGCACAGCATCGAGCGAATCGGGGTCACCCGGATGGCGTCTGCCGCGAACTTCGGCCAGCGCTTCTCGGCGCGCATGTCGCTGACCTCGACGATGTCGCGCTCCCACGTCGCGCTCAGGCACGGGCCTTCCAGGTAGCGCTGCTGGATGGCGTCGAGCATCACCGGGTAGTCGTGCGTGGTGGCCTGTGTCTCCACCTTGCCACTGTTGGTGTGGCCCAACGTGATACCCGCATATTGAGCACCGGGGACCTCACGGACGGCGGCCTGCACCACCTGGTTGACGAGGACGGATCGGGTTGCGAAGTGTCGTGCAGTTCGCGCGCCATGGCCGCGATCCGGTCGAACGCCTCAGGAAGGTCGTACTCCGTCATCGCGGCCTCCCGGCGTCAGCCGCAAGGGTGTGCGGCCCTTTTCAGAAGTCCCAGTCCGAGTCTTCCGTATTGACGGCCTTGCCGATGACATACGACGAACCCGAGCCCGAGAAGAAGTCGTGGTTCTCGTCGGCGTTGGGCGAGAGCGCCGACAGGATCGCCGGGTTCACGTCGGTCTCGTCGCGCGGGAACAGCGCTTCGTAGCCGAGGTTCATCAACGCCTTGTTGGCGTTGTAGCGCAGGAACTTCTTGACGTCCTCGGTGAGGCCGACGCCGTCGTACAGGTCCTGGGTGTACTCAACCTCGTTGTCGTACAGCTCGAACAGCAGCTCGTAGGTGTAGTCCTTGAGCTCGGTCCGCTTGGCCTCGTCGACCAAGGCCAGGCCACGCTGGTACTTGTAGCCGATGTAGTAGCCGTGCACCGCTTCGTCACGGATGATCAGGCGGATCATGTCGGCGGTGTTGGTGAGCTTGGCGCGCGAGGACCAGTACATCGGCAGGTAGAAGCCGGAGTAGAACAGGAAGCTCTCGAGCAGCGTCGAGGCCACCTTGCGCTTGAGCGGCTCGTCACCCCGGTAGTACTTCATGACGATCTCGGCCTTGCGCTGCAGGTTCGGATTCTCCTCCGACCAACGGAACGCCTCGTCGATCTCGACGGTCGAGCACAGTGTCGAGAAGATGTTGCTGTAGCTCTTGGCGTGCACCGACTCCATGAAGGCGATGTTGGTGTAGACGGCCTGCTCGTGCGGGGTCAGCGCGTCGGGGATCAGGCTGACGGCGCCGACGGTGCCCTGGATGGTGTCCAGCAGCGTCAGGCCGGTGAAAACCCGCATGGTGAGCTGCTTTTCGCTGTCGGTCAGGGTGCCCCAGGACGGGATGTCGTTGGACACCGGCACCTTCTCCGGCAACCAGAAGTTGCCCGTGAGACGGTCCCAGACCTCCGCGTCCTTGTCGTCCTGCACGCGGTTCCAGTTGATCGCGGAGGCCCGGTCGATCAGCTTCATACCTTCAGACACCGTGACCCCATTTCGACTGGAACTCTGTTTGCCGGATCGGCACCACAGACACTACCCCTGGGACCGCTGCGCGAGTGCGCACACCACATGTCGTGTCGCAGCGTGTCGCGATCAGCGGATGAACTCATACTCGGTCGACTTGAATTTCCGGGTCTCGAGCCAGTACTGCCAGGTCATGCCGCTCCACAAGGTGCGGTTGACGCCGTGCTCGTCCATGTACCAGCTGTGGCAACCACCGGTGCTCCACACCGTGCCGGCCAGGTTCTGCTGCAGTTCGGCGTTGTACTCGTCCTGGGCGCGTCGGCTCGGCATCAGCGCGGCGGCGCCCGCCTTGTCGGCCGCGGCGATGGCCTGCGCGGCGTAGCGGATCTGCGACTCGATCATGAACACCACCGAGTTGTGGCCCAGCGCGGTGTTCGGGCCGAGCAGGAAGAACAGGTTCGGCATGTTCGCCACGGTGATGCCGCGGTGCGCCGCCATGCCCTCGCGGTTCCACCGGTCGACGAGGTCTTCTCCCCCGAGGCCCTTGATGTCGACGTAGGTGTACGAGTCGGTGACGTGGAAACCGGTGCACCACACCACCACATCGACGGGATGTTCGACGCCGTCGCGGGTGACGATGCCGGCCGCGGTCATCCGCTCGATGCCCTCGGTGAAGACCTGCGTCTTCGGGTTGGCGATGCCGCGATAGTAGGTGTCGGAGTTCAGGATTCGCTTACAACCCGCCACGTAGTTCGGCGTCAGCTTCCGCCGCAGCTCGGGGTCCTTGACGCTGCGGTTGATGTTCCATTTGCCCAGCAGCTCACCGATTTTGAGCAGTCGCGGCTGCTTGGTCATCGCGAAGCCGACGCCTTCGTGAATCCAGTAGATGGCGTCCCGCATGAGCGCCCGCGTACCCGGCACCCGGCGGAAGGTGTTCTTCATCCACTCCGGAAAAGCGTTGTTGGGCCGGGGCATGACCCACGCCGGGGTGCGCTGGTACAGGTGCAACTCGGACACCTGGTCGACGATCGCGGGCACGATCTGGATGGCGCTGGCGCCGGTCCCGATCACCGCGACGCGCTTGCCTGTGATGTCGACGCTGTGGTCCCACTGCGCGGAATGGAAAGCGGCACCGGCGAATTCGTCGCTGCCTTCGATATCGGGAACCGCCGGGATGTGCAGACCGCCCGCGCCGGAGATGAGGAACTGGGCGATGTACTCCTGGCCGCCGGTGTCGTAGATGTGCCAACGCCGCTCGTCTTCGTCCCAGTGCGCGCGGTCGACGTGGGTGTTGAACCGGATGTTGCGCCGGAGGTTGTGCTTGTCGGTGACGCCCTTGAGGTAGTCGAAGATCTCGGGCTGGAACGACCACATGTGCGTCCAGTCGGCCTTCGGCTCGAAGGAGAACGAGTACATGTGTGACGGGATGTCGCACGCGCAGCCCGGGTAGGTGTTGTCGCGCCAGGTGCCGCCGACCTCGTCGGCCTTCTCCAGGATCAGGAAGTCGCGCTCGCCGAAGCCCTGCTTGCGCAGCGCGATGCCCATGCCCAGCCCGGAGAAACCGGACCCGATGATCACCGCCCGCGTCACGATGGGCTCGGCGGCCTCGTTGCCGACGGACTGCGCTCCAGTTGACTGCTCGACCGTCATGAACCTGCTCTTTCCTGGGAACGGCGGTACCGGATACTGGACAGTCTCCGGTCAGACCCGCGAGGTGTCAACGCACCACGTCAGGAGCGGAATCGTCAGCCGACGGACTCTTCGCGGCGCACCGCGTCGTGCACCGGCAGATCCAGGTCGAACCGGATGCCGAGCAGTCTGGCGGTGCCGTTGATGGCGCCGATCATGATGGTGGTCATGTGCGCGACGAACTGGTCGCGGGGCAGCCGGCGCGGAGTGTCGTCGCTGCCGCCGAGCCACCAGTCGGTGGCCGACGCGGCCGCGCCGAACAGCGTGAACGCCGCCAGCTCGAAGATGGCCGAATCCAGGTCCATGTCCTTGAGTTCGCCGCTGATCATGGCGGCGATCGCCAGGGTGATGTCACGGCCGCGGTTGACGGTCGTCATCGCGGCGGCGGACTGGTCGGCGAACCTGCCCTGCAGCAGGAAGCGCACCACGTTGGGGTGCTGGTCCACCAGGTCGACGTAGTGTTCGACGGCGCGGCCGATGATCTGCCCGGTCGAATCGTGCTCGATGTCGATGGACGGAATGACGGCCGCCCACAACATGTCGCGCATCCGCTCGCCGATCTGCGAGAACATGTCGGATTTGTCGGCGAAGTGCCGGTAGATCTTGGGCTTGGCGGTGCCGGCCTCTTCGGCGATTTCCCGCACGCTGACGTTCGGGCCGAGCCGGTCGATCGCGCGGAACGCGGCGTCGACGATCTCCTCGCGGACCTTGAGCCGGTGTTCGCGCCAGCGCTCGCTGCGGGCGTCCACTTTCTCGGGCGCACCCTTGGGCGGAGTGACCTTCACCTGCACGGTGACCGACGGAACGTTCACGCCCGGCACACCAGGAACTTTCACCCCGGCCTGGATGCCGGTGCGTGGAAGAGATGGCCTGCGCACCCCGCCACTGTACCGGGCGGGCCAAATCTGACCTGCTCAGACCGCCCGGCGCGGCGCGTCTCACACCTGCCGATGCCTCGTCGCACCCAGCGGATGGACAGCCTGCGCGCGTAGCATCGGCGTCAGGGCTCGCCCGAAAGTACCGGCCTGACAAGGAATTGATTGCATGGTGCAGCGGTACGACGTCATCGTCGCCGGCGGAGGTCCCGCCGGATCGGCGGCTGCGTGGCGTGCCGCGCAGACGGGCGCGAGCGTGCTCGTCATCGACAAGGCCACCTTCCCGCGCGACAAGCCGTGCGGCGACGGCCTGACCGCCCGCGGGGTCAGCTACCTGCAGAAGATGGGCCTGGCAGATCAGGTCGCCGAGTTCCACCGGATCAATCGGGTCACGGTGTTCAGCCCGCACGAGTGGGAGCTGTCGTTCCCGCGCCGCCCCGGCATGCCCGACCACGGCTGCACCGTCAGCCGAACCCACCTGGATGCGCTGTTGCTCGGCCATGCCGCGGCCGCGGGCGCGGAGGTACGGCAGGGTAGCGAGGTGGCGGGCGTCGAGCGCAGCGACGACGGCCGCGTCACCGGCGTGGTGCTCAAGGATGGCGAGACGGTGCACGCGGACGCCGTGATCGCGGCCGACGGCGCCTACTCCCCGATCAAACGGGCACTGCAGATCGAGTCGGACTTCCATGGCTATTCGGCCATCGCCATTCGCGCCGAGATGCCGGCCGACCGGCCCGACTCCGACGCCCTGGAGATCTATCTCAAGCTGCTGTTCGACGGTGATCAACTGCCCGGCTACGGCTGGGTGTTCCCCATGGGCAACGGCTCCTTCAACATCGGGCTGGGCTACGTCAACAGCTACCGGAACTGGCAGGCCATCAACGCAACCCGGTTCCTCGGCGACTTCCTGAACACACTGCCGCGCGACTGGGCGCTGCCGTCGATCGACGAATTGAAGAAGAACCGGAGCGTCCGGGCCTGGCGCCTGCCCATGGGGTTCACCGCATGGCCGCCGTGGCGGCCCGGCGTCCTGTTCGCCGGTGATGCGCTGGGCGCCGGCAAGCCGGCCTCCGGTGCGGGCATCTCGAAAGCACTCGAATCCGGTTTGGCCGCAGGCGAATGCGCCGTCGCGGCACTCGCGAACGGCGGTCCCGACGACTTCACCAACTACCAGCAGCGGATCGAGGCCGCGTGGGGCCGCGAGTACCGGCGTGGCCGGTTGTTTCACAAGCTGGCCGGCATCCCTTGGGTGGCCGATGCCGGCCGCCGCGCGGTCGACAGCCGCGTCTTCCGCGATGTGCTGCTGAAGTCGCTGTACAAGAAGGCCGAGGGGCCGGCACACACCTGACTACGCTGCCGGCCGGGCGCCCTTTCCTGATGGCGCGTGATCGGCCTTCGTGCCGGCGGGTGCGTCGGATTTGGTTGTGCTCCTGGCAGATTCGCTTCGCCGGTCGCCGGCCTTGACGGACGGTGCGGTCGCGTCGGTACCGGTATCTGTGTGACCGGCGTCCGCGGACTGCGGTCGCCGATCGCGGGTCTGCCGCACCGGCGCGACGGCGTCTGGTGTCGGCCGCACCGAGCGCGCGCGCTTGGCCGGTTTCCCCTTCGAGGCGGCCGGTGACGACGAGGCCGCCACATCACCGGAGGCCGCGGTCGAGTCCGGGTCCCCCGACGTCGCCTGCGCGGTCCGCGGTGCCGTTGCCGCGAGGCGGCTTCCGGTCGTCGGCACCGCCTCAGGTGTCGTCACGGTGGCGACGGACTTGACTGAGGTACTCGGTGGCGTTGCCGACGTCGGCTTCTGCCCGCCGACCACCTGCAGCAGCTTGGCCACCGGACGAGTGATATTCGTCAGCGCCGCAGTCACATTCACCACCGTCTGCCGGATCGCTCTGGCCAGCGGTGAATTGTCGACTGTCGTCGCGGGATGATCGGTGGTGGGTGTCACCGGTTGGGTGGCATCGACCGTCGGTTGCGGCAAGGTCGGCGTGTACTTGCCGGTCCGGAGAATCTCCACTGATTGCGCCAGCGCTCCCGGCAGCTCTTTGAGCGCGGCCTTGATCTTGGCCTGTGGCGTGGTCCAGCTGAATTGCTTGACCTGGCTGGGATCGGCCGTGCGCTCATAAGCGCTTTCGATGATGACGCGCAGGACCGGGTCCATGGCGTCGACAAGGCGCTGCGCCCCGATCAGGGATGCAGCAAGGCGCAGCGGCGCCAATAGCGGCAGGCGCTGCGGGAACGTCACATACGTGGTGTTGCCCACGGTGGTGCTGACCGTGTTGGAACTGGCCTTGGGCTCCAGCGCATATCCCGGCAGGACATGCTCGAACACGATGCCCATGACGGCGTTGACGACGGCCAGCGGGTTGAAATACGCCGGGAAATCAGCGAATCCGTCGTACTGGTTCTGGTAGACCGTGGTCTGGAATGGACTGTCGGACGGCCCCGGTCGCCCGAACGGAAACAGGTCACCGAGAATCGGCATGCGATTCCACGCGGTGAAGCGGGACAGGATTCCGCCGTTCGGCTGGTACGGATCGCCGATGAGGGTGAATGTGTAGTCGCCCGCATGAGCCACGTAGGCCGGGTCCTTGGCCATGTCGGCGCGCGCGATCTCGGCAACCTCCGCGCCCTGGGACATGCCGAGAATGGTGATCTTCTCGCCAGGTGCCTGTTTGGCGATGTCCTGCTCGAGATATCCGGCGCCGATGCGCTCGGACTGCTTCAAGGAATGCGGCCAGTACGGAATGCCCGACAAACCCGGCAGCGCGGAGATGATCGGCCACTCGACGTTGATCTGCCCCGGGTAGGGCACGACGTGGAACGAATCTCCTTGCGGGACAGCGGTTCCGTAGAAGAACATCGGGATGCTCAGCCCGAGCGGGTCGAAGGACCCACCGATGCCGATCGTGGTGTCGACGAGCCGTACGGCGACCTGCGACACGATCGGAGCACCCGGTGCCGCCACACCGGCCACTGCCGCCGCCGCGATGCCGACCGCGACACCCCTCGCCAAGACCGTGGTCGTCCACCGCGACGATTGCCATTGTTGTGTTGAGTTGACCCCCATAGCCGCAGGACGCTATAGCAATCCCGCATTCGAAAACAAGAGTTCTTTTTAAAAACAAGAAGTCTTGTTCAAAAGCGTCCGCAATCGGCGATCAGCAGGTATGAAGGACCCGCGATCACCGCACCGAGGCGGCGATACCGGCCCGCACCACTGCCATGAAGCTGGTCAGATTGCCGATCAGGGTGTCGATGCTCGGGCGTGATTCGGGGTCGGCTTCGTGGTCGTGCAGCCAGTCGGCAACCGCCTCGAACAGACCACCGACCGTCAGGACCGCCAGCGCATGCAAGTCGAGCGCGGCATTGTCCGCGATCTCCGGGAACTCGCGACGCCGCCACAATTCTTCGACAAACGTTGCGGTCCAACGCCGATTCTCGCGACGCTGACGCTCGACCCGCGGCGAGATGCCCGCGCATTCCCCGAACGCCACCACCGCAATCCGGGGGTCATCGACCAGAGCGTGGGCGAACGCCGACAGCAGCAGGCGGACGGTCTCGTCGTCGTCATCCGGTGCGCTGCCGAGGATCTCGACAACATGGCGTTCGATGCGCTCGGCGATCTGCCGGAGCAACTCGATGTAGCAGTCTTCTTTGCTGTCGAACGTCTCGTAGAACGCCTTGTTCCCCACGAACGCGTTCTGGCAGATCTGCTCGATCGAAGTGTTCGCATAGCCGTCCCGGGCGAACAGCTCGAACGCCGATGCCAGCAGTTGTTCACGGCGGTGGATTCGGCGCTGCTCGGCGTCGAGACCGCGTATCGTGCGCGGACTTCCCGATGTCGCGGATCGTGGCGCGGTGGTTTTGCCTGTGCCCGCCGACGGTCTGCTCATGGCCTGGGAGTGTAGTAGCGCCGGGCAAACGCGACGGGCTACAACGGCGTCAGCGCCGACCGCGCTTGGCCTGGCCCGGCTTTCGCGCGACCTTGCCCGCCGCGGCCCGGGCCGCCTGCTTGGCGAGGGTCTTCTCCCGCGCGCTGCGTTTCGGCGCCGGCTCGGCCTGCCCCCGCGACGAACTCGCCTTCCGGCCGCGCACGATGCCGATGAACTCCTCGACCAGCTCCGACTGCTCCCCTTCCGGAAAAGCGAGTGCGACGGCGCAGGTGGGCGCGTCGGTGATCGGCCGGTACGTGAGGTCCTTGCGGTGATACAGCCGCGCGAGCGACTGCGGGACGATGAGCGCACCCATCCCGGCGGCCACGAGTTCGATTGCGTGCTCGGTGGTTTCGGGCCGGTGGTCGACGGGCGCGCCCGGGGCGTCGGCCCACGCGACCACGTGGTCGAGCGGTACGAGGATCGGTTCGCCGTCGAGGTCGGCGGCGGCGATCTCGTCGACGGCGGTGAGCAGATGATCGGTCGGCACCACGGCCACCGTCGTCTCCTCGTACAGCGAGATGACGGCCAGGCCACTCGTATCGGCCGGCAGCCGGAGCAGCGCCACATCGACGGTGCCGGCCCGGAGTGCGTCGGCCGCATCGGCCGCGGCGACCGGATGCAGAACCAGCGCTGCCTCGGGATGACGCTCGGACCAGATCCGCGCCCACTTCGCGGGCGTCCCGCCGGGGACGTACCCGAGGGTCAATGAGGCCGACAAGGAGGACGGTGACACGGCGATCACGCTACCCAAACGCGCGTCGGGCGGTTCGTGGTCAGCGCCGATAATTGAGGCATGACCGGGCCAGGCGTCTTCACATTCCATCTCGTCGAGATGCCGGTGACGGCCACGGTGCCGCTGCTGCGGCGACCACCTCAGCCCGACCGGGTGACGGGGCTGCGCTACGCGGAATGCCTGTCGCTGATGCGTCTCGGCGCACCGACGGTCTCCCCCGACCGGCTGCAGTTGCGGCGGCTCGCGATGTTCGCCCGGTGGGACGACGAGTCCGCGATCGACGCCTTCCTGGCCGATCCGGGCGCACGCTTCGCTGCCGGCTGGCACGTCCGGATGACGTTTCTGCGGCGCTGGTCCACGCTCGCGGCACTCCCGGATCTACCGCAGGAGGCCGACGCCTCCGACGCTGACGAGCCCGTCGTCGCCGTCACCCTGGCGCGCATGCGGTTGCCCGAGGTGCCGCGCTTCCTCACGTGGGGCAAGCCGGTCGAGCGGTTGGTCCGTGATCATCCGGACGCCACCCTGGCGCTGGCGGCGGTGCGCCCGCCCCGCTCGATCTCCACCTTCTCGATCTGGAACTCGGTGCGGGCGATGACGGACATGGTGCACGGCCGCGGTGAGGTGGCCGAGCTCGCCGACCCGGCGCGGCACGCCGAGGCGATGGCCGAGCGCCGCCGCCGCGACTTCCACCACGAGTTCGCGACCTACCGGTTCCGCCCCATCTCCGAACATGGCTACTGGGACGGTCGTACCGGTTACGTCCCGCGGCGTTCCAGCTTGTAGTGCAGGCGGACGGCCGGCAGGTCCCACATTCGCAGCACATGGTCGGTACGGAGCACCTGCTCGCGGTCGACGTAGAGGTCGAACGTCTCGTGCACGGGCACCCGCCGCGCGAAATGGCGACCGCGATCACGGACCAGGACGTACGCCCCGTCGGCACCCCACGGGCCGGCCGGGGACGACAACCGCAGCCCACCGTCCGGCAGGTGCTGCGGCCGCAGGAAGACCTGGACGTTGCCTTCCTCCAACGGGAACGTCACGTGCACGCTCGCCCGATCGGCGCCGGGAAGCGTTCTGCGCGAATAACATCCGCTGAACACGGTGTCGCCGTTTCCACGCAGGGTCCGGATCCAGCCGGCCGCGACCTGCGCGCCGGTGCCGTCGGTGATCACCGACACCCGGCCGTCGATGCCCCGTGCGACGTCGAGGGGACGCATCGGCAGCGCCAGTTGCTGCACGCGCTTGCCGAACACACGCGAGATCAGTTCGCCGCCGGGCCAGAACAACGGTGACCAGCTGCTCCACACCTCCATGCGCCAGCGCGCGGTGTGGGTGTAGAAGTCGTGGATCATCGGGTGGACGGCCGCGGCGTCGAACCCGGGCCCGGACAGTCCGTCTAGATCCGGCTGCAGCCCGGCGTCCGGATCCTCGTCCCGCAGCGCGCCACCGCGCCGGGCCGCTTCGTCCAGCAGCCAGCTGTTCCCGCCGTCCCGCGACCCGAGTGGCGCCTGCAGCCAGGCCTCGCCGCCATCGAGATCGACGCCTCTGCCGGTTGCCCGCCAGAACTTGCGGGTCGCGAGATCCAGCCGCGAAAACTCCACATCGCGGATCGTACGGGGTCGTCGCCCCGGCCTACCGATAGGCTGATGCCCATGAGCAGGCCCAACGCGCAGTCCATGAAACCCGCCACCGCGGCGAAGAAGCTGGACGTGTACTTGCCCGCGACGCCTGCGGAGTTCCAGGAGAACGCCATCACCCGCGCCGAGCTCGCCGCCCTGCAGGCCGACCCGCCACAGTGGCTCAAGGACCTCCGCAAGAACGGGCCGCACCCCAAGAACCTGGTGGCGGCCAAGCTGGGCATCTCGATCGCCGGCCTCACGCGCGGTGGCGTCGAGAAGGCGCTGACCACCGAGCAGATCGACGCCCTGCTCGAAGAGAAGCCGGACTGGCTGGTCATCGAACGCGAGAGCTACCAGAACGTGCTGCGCGAGCAGCGACGCATCAAGTCGCTGCACGCCGATCAAGATCGCGAAGCGTGACGGACCGGTAGCCACCGGTCCGTCACCGCGGGCACTCACCAGAGGTCGAAACCGACATTGGTGCTGGGATAGTGGCTGCTGAAGTTGTGGTTGATCCAGTAGTTCTTGGCGAGAAAACCGGTGACCCCGGTGTTCGCGACATTCGTGTTGGTCTTCGAGTTGTTGACCTCGTAGGTGGCGGTCGGGCCGCCGACGCCCACCCGGTAGGCGACGTGCATGTCGAGCGAGTCACCTTGTGGCGCAACGGCTGTCACCGTTTCGGTGGCGCCGGGGGCCAGTATCCGCTGGGGGCCGTCGACCCATGTGCCGTTGGGGCTCGTCCCGTCATTGAGCAGGAACTGAACCTTGTCGGTGTGGTTGGTGATCGTCATCGCGATGGTCGGCTCGCCGGGATGAGTGACCGGCATGGTGCCCGCGTTGGCGACAGCGGCGAAGGACAGCGCGGCGGCAATCCCCGTTCCTGCCGCGGCGATACGAGCCGTCGTGATGTTCATGGGGCCTCCTGCACGTGAATGTTGTTTTCCGAGACGGTGTTTGGGACGTCTTTCTGACACCGCCAACTATTCCGCGAATGACGTCTTCCCGGATTCCCCCGAACAGCGGATTCGCCGGTGGAACCGCACTCCACCGATCAGCGGACATACCGACTCCGCCGAACGGCCGCCACGGCGATCTGCTTGGGTAGACCCGATGGCTGACACACCGAACCCGCCGCTGGGCATCGCCACGTTCAACGTCAACGGGATCCGGGCGGCACGCCGCCGCGGCTTCGACGCCTGGCTCGCCGGGCGGGGACTCGACGTGGTGGCCCTGCAAGAGCTGCGCTGCCCGCCCGCGGAGGTCGGTGCGTTCGACGGCTATCACGCGGCGATCGACAGTGGCTCCATCCCGGGCCGCAACGGCGTCGCGATCCTGACGCGGGAGGCACCTTCCGACGTGCGGACCTGGGTTTCGCATCCGCCGCGCAGCCGGGGACTTGGGGCGCAAGCGCTCGAGGGCCGGTATCTCGAGGTCGACCTCACGGACGCTCCCCTCACGGTGGCGTGCCTCTACCTGCCAAAGGGCGGCCTGCCCGCGCACCTGCAGCGGCCCGGCAACATCCGCGACATTCCGGACGGCGGCGCCAAGTACGAACGGAAGATGCGTTTTCTCGGGGCGTTCTCGCGCGAGCTGAGCCGCAACCGCCGGGCGGCGCTCGCGGCGGGCCGCGAGTTCCTGCTGCTCGGCGACCTTAACGTGGCCCACCTGCCACACGATGTGACCAATTGGCGGGCCGCGCAGAAGATGGAGGGTTTCCTTCCCGAGGAACGCGCCTGGCTGGACGCACAGATCGGGCCGCGCACACTCGTCGACGTGGTCCGCACGCTGCACGGCGACCGCCCCGGGCCGCTGTCCTGGTGGAGCTGGGCCGGCGAGTCGTTCGCCAAGGACGTGGGCTGGCGCATCGATCACCACCTGGCCACGCCGCGTCTCGCGCGGACCGCCGTGTCGGTGACGGTCGACAAGGAAGCCGCACCCGGCGCGCGGCTATCCGACCACGCGCCAGTGGTCGTGCAGTACGACTTCCCCTGAACTGGCACCGATGAGTTGTGCGCGGGCCGGCTGTCTACCCCTGTGACGGCACCCGCTTCCGGGCGCCGCGGAAGACAGGAGCAGCCCGATGCACGCCATGATCTTTGTCCACCTGCCCGTCGCCGACGTCGCGCGCTCGCGGAAGTTCTTCTCAGGCCTCGGCTATTCGTTCAACGAGACCTTCAGCAGCGACAACGCGGTGACATTGGTGCTGGGCGAGAACCAGTTCGCGATGCTGACCCAACGCGACGTCTTCGACTCGCTGCACCCCGCCGAAACCGCCGACGCCTCGAAAACCAAGGAGTGCGTCGTCTGTCTGGCCGTCGAAAGTCGCCAGTGTGTGGACAAACTCGTTGACGGTGCCCTCGCGGCAGGCGCAACGGCAGGCGACACCGATGACGAGGACTTCATGTACGGCCGCAGTTACAACGACCTCGACGGCCACTCCTGGCAGATCTTCGCGATGACGCCAGTCGCCACCTAGTCCGAGAACCGCCCTCGGCGAGTGCCGCGCGTCGCTACGATTCCCCACCATGCAGTCGGCCCGTGCACACGACGACGACCTGACGGACAGCCCGATCGATCCGTCCTGGGTTGTCGACGGCCACCCGCGGGCACGATCGCGGCGCTGGCACACCAGCAGCGACTCGGCAGTCGAGTTCTACATCTGGGACTGTTCGGCGGGCACATTCGACTGGACGTTCTACTCCGAGGAGGCGGTGCACATCGTCGCCGGCGAGGTCCGAATCGGCGATCCGCAGACCGGAATCTGGCTCAGGCCCGGCGATTCCGCGGTGTTCGCCGCGGGCACCACCCACCGGTGGCACGTCCCGGACTACGTCCGAAAGCACGCCACTCTGCGTACCCCGCTCCCCAAGGCGCTCATCCGGGTCGGCCGCTTCGCGACGCGGGTGGGCCGTCGCCTCACCGCCGCCATCGGGCACGCGACGCACTAGTCACCGTCGGTGCGGGGCAGCGCACCACTGCGCGAAACGCGCAAAAGCCCGACTAATACGTACAAGCTCGCGTTGTGATGCCGGTTACAGCGACCCTTCTGAGACTGCTCCAGTCACCCCCTCAGGAGATAGCTGATGTTGGTAGCCCTCGGCCTCACCATGGTCGCCGCATTCATGGTCGTCATCATGACCAAGCGCGCCACGCCCATCGTGGCGTTGATCGCCGTCCCCGTGGTCTTCGGCCTGCTGGCCGGGGCGGGCAGCGGGATCGGAAAGATGATCACCGACGGCATCAAGGACCTGGCGCCCACCGCCGCGATGCTGTTCTTCGCGATCGTGTTCTTCGGGATCATGATCGATGTCGGGCTTTTCGATCCGGTCATCCGCACCGTGATCCGCATGGTGGATCACGATCCGGCGCGGCTGGTGGTCGGCACCGCGGTGCTCGCGGCGGTCGTCTCCCTCGACGGTGACGGTTCGACGACGTTCATCGTCACCGTCTCGGCGCTGCTACCCCTGTATCTGAAGCTGGGTGTCAGCCCGGTGGTGCTCACCGTGGTCGCCGGGTTGGCGAACGGCACCATGAACATCCTGCCGTGGGGCGGCCCGACGGCGCGTGCGGCGGCCGCACTGAAGATCTCGCCGTCCGAGGTGTTCGTCCCGATGATCCCGTCGCTGATCGCCGGAATGTTCATCGTGCTGGCATTCGCGTGGCACCTGGGAGTGCTGGAGCGCAAACGGATCGGCTCGATCGTGGTTCGCGAGCGGGTCCTGGCCGGTGTCGGTGGTGGGCCGGAACCGTCAGGCCTCGGCGGCGGTGACGCATTCGAAGGTGCCGCCGATAACTCAGGCGCGATCTCCGGTGAGTTCGCCCGACCAAAACTGCTGTGGTTCAACGCATTTGTCACCATCACGCTGCTGGCGGTGCTCACCATGGACATCCTGCCCATCCCGGTGCTCTTCATGATCGCCGCGGCGGTGGCCCTCATGGTGAACTTCCCCCAGGTGGCCGAGCAGCAAGCCGCGATCACTCGGCACTCGTCATCGATCGTGTCGGTGGTGGGCATGGTGCTCGCTGCCGCGGTGCTGACCGGAGTGTTCAAGGGCACCGGCATGGTGGAGGCGGTGGCCACCTGGGTCACCGGCATCATCCCCGAGTCGATGGGCCCGCACCTCGGCGTGATCACCGGCATTCTGTCCATCCCGTTCACGTTCCTGATGTCCAATGACGCCTTCTACTTCGGCGTCCTGCCGGTGCTCTCGGAGACCGCGGGCCACTACGGGATCAGCGCGGCCGAGATGGCGCGGGCCTCGATCACCGGACAGCCGTTCCACATGCAGAGCCCACTGGTCCCGGCGATCCTGCTGCTGGTCGCGCTGGCCGGCGTCGGCCTCGCCGATCATCACAAGAAGGTGTTGTGGCGCGCGGCGGTGGTCTCGCTGACGATGCTGGTGGTGGGCGTCGTCCTCGGCCAGATACCGCTCTGACGCGCCGATCCGCGGCCGATCCGTCGTCGACGGCGATAGCCTCGACCATCATGCCGAGGATCCGATTACGCACGCAGATCCTGATCCTGCAGATGGTGATCGTGACCGCCAGCCTGGCCGCCGGTTTCGGCATCATCATCCACCGCACCGACACCCAGACCCGAACCGAATTCGCGCGCCGCGCCCAGGCCATCGCGGAGACGGTGGCCTCGGATCAGGAGGTGCAGGCCGGCGCGGCCGCGCAATCGGCGGCGCGCCGGGCCGGCCACCCGGCCTCCGCCGCGGAGCTGGCCGCCGCCCCGCTGCAGCGGCAGGCCGCGGCCATCACCGCCCGCACCGGGGTGTTGTTCGTCGTGATCGCCGACGACGCCGGCTATCGCATCGCACATCCCGACGCGACGCAGCTGGACCGGCCGCTGAGCACCGATCCGTCCGCCGTCCTCGGTGGCGAATCCGAACTGACGGTGCAGCAGGGCACGCTCGGAGATTCGGTCCGCGCGAAGGCACCGATCCGCGGTCCGGACGGCACCGTCGTCGGCCTGGTCAGCGTCGGCGTGGCAATGGACACCGTCAATCAGGCCACCCACCGCACCCTGGTCCTCATGGTGACGTTGGTGGCGGTTGCACTGACGGTGGGCGCGATCGGCTCGGCGCTGTTGACCCGGCGGTGGCGCCGTCTCACCCTGAGCCTGGAGCCCGAGGAGATGGCCGAGCTGATCCGCGAGCAGGACGCGGTGTTGCATTCGGGTGCCGAGGGCGTCATCGCGATAGATGCGGACGGCATCGCCCGGGTGATCAACGAGCGGGCGCGGGAGTTGCTCGGCATCGCCGCTGCACCGGGGACCCCGCTCGGCGATCTGGGCCTGACTCCGCGCGTGGCCGCGGTCGCGGCGGAGCCGACGACGGTGCCGGTGGCCGCGGCCGTCAACGAACGCGTGGTGTTGGTGTCGTCGCGGCGGGTACACCGCGACGGCACCGATCTGGGCACGGTGCTGACTGCCGTGGACCGCACCGACATCGAGGCGCTCACCCGGGAACTGGACTCGGTGCAGGCGATGAGCTCGGCGCTGCGGGCACAGCGCCATGAGTCGGCGAACCGCCTGCACGTGGTGGCAGGCCTGCTCCGCGACGACCGGACCGCCGAAGCGCTGAGCTACCTCGACGAGATCACCGGGCGAGCCGGCGTGGCCCCGGTGCCGGGTCTGGAACGCCTCGACGAGCCGCATCTGCGGGCATTCGTCGGGGCGAAGGCGGCCCGTGCGCACGAGCGCGGCGTGGTGCTGCGGGTGGGCGACGAGACGGCACTCGTCGGCACACTTGCCCACCCGGTGGACACCACCACGGTGGTCGGGAACCTGCTCGACAACGCGATCGACGCGGCGGCCGAGAACGCAGCGACGGACGCGCGCGTCCCGGCCGTAGAGCTGGATCTGCTGCGCGACGGACATGATCTGGTGATCGTGGTGACGGATACCGGGCCCGGGTTCACCGTCGACGACCCCTTCCTGGAGGGCGTGACCACGCGATCTGATCCGACGGTGCCGGGCGGGCGCGGTATGGGCCTGGCCATCGCACGGCAGGTGGCACGCGGACATGGCGGGGACGTCACCATCGCCGCACGCGGCGGCACCGACGGCGAGCCGACGACGGTGCTGGCGACGATTCCGGGAGGTGTTCTGGACGATGGCGCGTGAGCTGCGAATCCTGGTGGTGGACGACGACTTTCGGGTCGCGGCGCTGCACGCCTCGGTGGTGGACTCGATGCTCGGATTGGTCACGGTCGGCTCGGCGCGAACCATCACGGAAGCCAGGACGATGTTGGCCGATGCCGACGCCGCGCAGGCACCGGTGGATCTGGCGCTGGTCGACGTCTACCTGCCGGACGGCTCCGGCATCGACCTGGTGCGCAACCTGCGCTGCGACGCATTCATTCTCGGTGCCGCCGACGATGCGGCGAGCATCCGGGCCGGGTTGGCCGCAGGTGCCCTGCACTACCTCATCAAGCCGTTCCCGAACACCGAGTTGGCGCGGCGCCTGGCCGCCTACACGGCGTATCGGCGGATCCTCGACGGCCCACACGTGACGCAGGAACAGGTGGACTCGGCGGTCTCGGCGCTGCGGTCCGAGCGGCCGGCAGCCAAGAAGGACGACGGCGCCCCGCTGACCGAACGCCTGATCGTGGACGCGCTCCGCGAGGCGGGGGAACCGTTGTTGGCAGACGAGATAGCGCAGCTGGTGGGCATCGCCCCGGCTACCGCGCGGCGCTACCTCGCGGATCTGGTGCGGGCCGGCACCCTCACGATGGGCCTGCAGTATGGCTCCGCCGGCCGCCCGCGCCAGCGTTATGCCCTGGCGTGAGAAGGTGACTGGCCTTCAGCCCAGAACCGGTGAGGACGGCGACGACCGTGTCCGCGGCACTGATCTCTCCGGCCGCCCGTAGCCGACGCAACGCGGGCACGACCTGGGCACTGGTGGGCTCGACGAACAGCCCGGCCCTGGCGAGCTCCCCCACCGCGGGCAGCAACTCGTCTTCGGGGACCGCAACGGCCGTCCCACCGGTGTCCCGGATCGCCTGCAGCACTTCGCGATCCCGCACGGGTTTGGCGATGGCCGTCCCCTCGGCGACGGTCGTCGACCATTGGTGTACGGCGACGTCGTCCCGCCCCTGTTCCATGGCCGTGACGAGCGGACAGCAATTCTGCGGCTGGCTGACGAGAATTCTTGGTACGCGGGCGATCTCGCCCGCTCGATGCAGTTCGCCGAATCCGATGGCGCAGCCGAGGACCAAGCTGCCGGCGCCGGCGGGCACAAGAACCGCTGTGGGAGCGCGGAATCCGAGGTCCTCCCACATCTCGTAGGCGATCAGTTTGATGCCTTGCAGGAAATACGGGTGCCAGTTGTGGCTCGCATAGAACGCTGTTTCGGCCCGGCGGACGGCCTCGTCGGCCACCTCCTGCCTTGTGCCGGAGATCAGTTCGATGTGCGCACCGTGCAACCGGCTCTGGACGATCTTGTTCGGCGAGGTCGCAGCCGGCACGAGGATGTGGGCTTCGATCCCCGCTGCCGCGCAGTACGCCGCGACCGAGGATCCCCCGTTACCGCTGGAATCCTCGAGCGCGCGGTCGATCCCTTGGTGACGTAGGACGGTCGTCATCACCGCGACGCCGCGGTCCTTGAAGCTGCCGGTCGGGTTCATCGACTCGACCTTCAGGCCGATGTCGATGCCGTCGAAGGTCCGGGTGATCAACGGCGTCCGACCCTCGCCCAGCGTCACCGGCTCGATGTGCGCCAAGGGATTTGGCAGCGCCGCGCGGTAGCGCCATTGCGAGTTGATCGCAGTATCGATCTGCTCGCGACCGATGCCCGGTAGCGGTTCGAAGACCAGCGGGGTGCCGTCGTCACCGCGCCAGCGGGGTTGGTCAGCGGGGTATCGCCGCCCGCTTCGGTCGACAAGGCTTGCTTCCTGCGCAGTCATCGACGCTCCCCTCTCACATGAAGCATGCCGGGCCTTCCGCGGACCGCGGGCCGCAGACACGCCAAGTTTCCAAGGTGGTCGCTGCAAAAATGCGGGCCAGGGGATTCCCCTGGCCCGCATTTTAGTTAGCTATGCTTACAACATGCAGCTGACGCAACCCTCCACCTCGGTGCCTTCCAGAGCCATCTGGCGCAGCCGGATGTAGTACAGCGTCTTGATGCCCTTGCGCCACGCGTAGATCTGAGCCTTGTTGACGTCACGCGTCGTGGCGGTGTCCTTGAAGAACAGCGTCAGCGATAGCCCTTGGTCCACATGCTGAGTAGCGGCGGCGTAGGTGTCGATGATCTTCTCGTAGCCGATCTCGTACGCGTCCTGGTAGTACTCCAGGTTGTCGTTGGTGAGGTACGGCGCCGGGTAGTAAACCCGACCGATCTTGCCTTCCTTGCGGATCTCGATCTTCGACGCGACCGGGTGGATCGAGCTCGTCGAGTGGTTGATGTACGAGATCGAGCCCGTCGGCGGGACGGCCTGCAGATTCTGGTTGTAGATGCCGTGCGCCTGCACCGACTCCTTCAGCGAACGCCAATCGTCCTGCGTCGGAATGTGAATGCCGGCGTCGGCGAAGATCTGACGGACCTTTTCGGTCTTCGGCGCCCACTCCTGCTCGGTGTACTTGTCGAAGAACTCGCCCGAGGCGTACTTCGACTTCTCGAACCCGCCGAACTTCGTACCGCGTTCGATCGCAATGCGATTCGAGGCGCGCAGCGCGTGGAACAGCACCGTGTAGAAGTAGATGTTCGTGAAGTCGATGCCCTCGTCAGAACCGTAGTGAATCCGCTCGCGGGCCAGGTAGCCGTGCAGGTTCATCTGCCCGAGGCCGATGGCGTGAGAGTCGTTGTTGCCCTGCTCGATCGACGGCACCGACCAGATGTGCGTCTGGTCCGACACCGCGGTCAAGGCGCGGATCGACACCTCGATGGTCTGCGCGAAGTCCGGCGAATCCATGGCCTTCGCGATGTTCAGCGAGCCCAGGTTGCACGAGATGTCCTTGCCGACCTTGGCGTAGGACAGGTCGTCGTTGTACAGCGACGGCGTCGAGACCTGCAGGATTTCCGAGCACAGGTTCGAGTGCGTGATCTTGCCGTCGATCGGGTTGGCCCGGTTCACCGTGTCCTCGAACATGATGTACGGGTAGCCCGACTCGAACTGCAGCTCGGCGAGGGTCTGGAAGAACTCGCGCGCCTTGATCTTCGTCTTACGGATGGCGCCGTTGTCGACCATCTCGTAGTACTTCTCGGTGACGTTCACGTCGGCGAAGGGCAGCCCATAGACCTTCTCGACGTCGTACGGCGAGAAGAGGTACATGTCCTCGTTCTTCTTCGCCAGCTCGAACGTGATGTCCGGGATGACGACACCCAGCGAGAGCGTCTTGATCCGGATCTTCTCGTCGGCGTTCTCCCGCTTGGTGTCGAGGAAGCGGTAGATGTCCGGATGGTGCGCGTGCAGGTAGACCGCACCCGCACCCTGACGGGCACCGAGCTGGTTGGCGTAGGAGAACGAGTCCTCCAGCAGCTTCATGATCGGGATGACGCCCGAAGACTGGTTCTCGATGTTCTTGATCGGTGCGCCGTGCTCGCGAATGTTGCTGAGCAGCAAGGCAACTCCACCGCCGCGCTTGGACAGCTGCAGCGCCGAGTTGATGGAGCGGCCGATGGACTCCATGTTGTCCTCGATCCGCAGCAGGAAGCACGACACGGGCTCGCCGCGCTGCTTCTTGCCCGAGTTGAGGAACGTCGGGGTGGCCGGCTGGAACCGGCCGTCGATGATCTCGTCGACCAGCTTCTCGGCCAGCTCGGTGTCACCGGCGGCCAGGGTGAGGGCCACCATGACGACGCGATCCTCGAATCGCTCCAGGTAGCGCTTGCCGTCGAAGGTCTTCAGCGTGTAGCTGGTGTAGTACTTGAACGCGCCCAGGAACGTCGGGAAACGGAACTTCTTGGCGAAGGCCCGGTCGAGCAACTGCTTGACGAAGTTGCGGCTGTACTGGTCGAGCACCTCGCGCTCGTAGTATTCCTTCTCGATCAGGTAATCGAGCTTCTCGTCCTGAGAGTGGAAGAACACCGTGTTCTGGTTCACGTGCTGCAGGAAGTACTCCCGCGCCGCGAGCACATCCTTGTCGAACTGGATCTTGCCGTCCGCGTCGTACAGGTTGAGCATCGCGTTGAGAGCGTGGTAGTCGCTCTCACCGGGCAGCGCGTGTGTGGTGGCGGCTACCGGTTCTGCAGCTGTGACGGTTGGTGGCACGAGAGTTCCTTCCAGAAGTCTTCCAGACCCTCACGAACGGCGATGACGTCGTCCGGGGTTCCCATGAGTTCAAGGCGGTAGAGGTACGGAACACCACACTTACGGGAGACCACATTGCCCGCGTAAGCGAATTCAGCACCAAAGTTGTTGTTGCCCGCGGCAATAACGCCGCGGATCAACGACCGGTTGTGTTCATTGTTGAGAAACGCGATGACCTGCTTCGGGACGTAGCCACCGTCGCTGATGTCCGGGGTGGCCCGTCCGCCGCCATAGGTCGGGAGCACCAGCACATAGGGCTCGTCGACCTCGATGCGGCCGTGCAGGGGGATTCGAGTGACACGGTCGGCCGGCCAGTCCAATTTCTGGACGAAGCGGTGGGTGTTCTCCGACACGCTGGAGAAGTAGACGAGATTGCTCACTGTTTCCTTCTCCTCCCCCGGTTGGTTGATTGCTAGGCGGTGACCGCCACGGTGCTGAGCGCCTTGATCCGGTCGGGACGGAAGCCCGACCAGTGCTCGCTGTCGGTCACGACGACCGGGGCCTGCAGGTAACCGAGCGCGAGCACGTACTCGCGAGCTTCGTCATCGATGCTGATGTCGACCTTCTCGTAAGCGATGCCCGCCTTGTCCAGCGCCTTGTAGGTGGCGTTGCACTGCACACATGCCGGCTTGGTGTACACGGTGACGGTCATCTCGGTACGACTCCTCTTCGAAGGCCTGGAAGCTGAACTGAACATGGCTGGCAACTGACGGGGTAGCGCTTTCCGCTGATATCCCCATCTGGATCAGCGGCCCGGCAACCCCTGAAATTCCCGCATCTCCGGTCGTCCCGGGCCGTTCGGTCAGCACGTCCGAGAATCCCCGTCGGACTGACTTTCCGGCCCCGGCCGACCCTCAAATTGTGGGGGCCTGTCGGTCCGTCAAACACTACACCTAGTGGGCGACAAACCGAACAGATACAAGATGTTCTGAACAACATTCGTGAAATTCCCAGGTCGTAAGGCCGAATCCGAGACACTCGCTCGGCGTGTCGCACATCACACCGGGGGGCGTGTCGCGCTCCAACTACTGGTTTAGCACCAGGCACCGACAAGTTCCGGCGGCGCGCCGTCCGCGACGCGCCGAGCTCGGCCAGACGAAAGTCGCCAGCTACGCCGATTTCCGCGCGACGGACGCCACAGCTGTGGGACCCGCGTGACGAACGTGACAAATGTGGCCTGTCACCCCCGCGTGGCGCGCACTGCCCACACCCCCGCCGCCAGTACGGCCACCGCTTCGGCGACCACACTGAGGACTGCATACGGTACCGGCTCCCAGCCCGTCTCCACGAATCCAAACAGTCCGACCGTTCGCGACAACCCGAACGCCACCAATGCCCCCGCCGACAGCAGTCCCGACGCCCATGCGAACCACTGCGGGGCGCCCACCGCCAGCAACGCGCCGACGGCACAGAACACCGCCGCCTGCACCAGGAAGCCGGTGCCGACCGTCGGGATGTGGCCGTAACCGTGCAGGTAGAGGTACGCGTGCACACCGCCGCTGACAACCATGGCCGCCGCGAGCGCCAGACGGTAGACGAGAGTCACAGCAGGGTCCGTTCTTTGAGCGCGAGCATGTGCTGACCGGCCTGGTAACTCACCTCACGGATACCGAGCGCGTCGTGCAGTTTGCCGGCCGGCAGCGTCAGCGGCTTGGGCGCCGGACCATCGCCGGGGTGCGGCAACGGATAGGCGGTGGTCGTGCCGCTGTGGAAGGTGATGTTGCCCTCGGTCTTGGAAAACACCTGGTGCACATGGCCATTGAGGCACGTCACCGATGCGAACCGCTTGAGATAGCTCAGGGCCTGGGCGGAGTCGTCGGTCCCCCAGCCCCAATCGGGATACATCGCGAACAGCGGGATGTGGCTGAACACCACGATCGGCGTATCACTCGACAGCGGGGCGACGTCCTTCTCCACGAACTCGAGCTGATCGACGCCGAGGTGGCCGAGCTTCTTGAGGTTCAGCGTGTTCACCAGCGCGATGACGTGGACGCCGGCGATGTCGAAGCTGTACCAGCCGTCGCCGCGGGTGCCCGCACCGAAGGCCTGGCGGTACTTGGCGCCGGCGTCGTCGGCCGAATCATGTTCGCCCGGAACGGTGAATACGTGCGGGGTGCGCAGTCCGGTCATCATCTGCCGGACCTGATCGAACTGCTCCGGGGTGGCCAGATGCGTCAGATCGCCCGTATGGATGACGAAATCGGGGGTGTAGCCAAGGTTGTTGACGGTGTCGATGGCGTGCGTGAACGAGCCGGCGACGTCGGTGTTGGCGGCGCCGGTGAAGCCGATGTGGCTGTCACTGACCTGAGCGAAGCGCAGCGTGGGCGGTGCCGCCGGCGCGGATGAGCTGCTGCCCGCAACGTGCGACAGCACTTCCCCACCGACCACTGACAAGCCCACAGCGGCGCCGAACCACGCCGAGTGCCGGAGCAACTGGCGACGGTTCATCTGCTGCGGGTCGCCCTGAGCCGTGTTCTCGGTCATCGGACCACCACCGTCCCGTGCATGAAGGGATGAATGCCGCAGACGTAGGTGTACGTGCCCGGCGCCGCGAAGACGTAACTGAACGTCGCTCCGGAACCCATTGTCGGAGAACGGAACTGACCACCTTCGGCGACGACGTTGTGGGGGTCTTCGTCGTGGTTGGTCCACGTCACCGCCGTTCCGGCGGGCACCGTGAGGGTGTCGGGCGCGAAGGCGAAGTTGTCGATGTTGACCGCGTTCGGCCCCGCCGGCATCGGCGCCTGGTGGCCCGGTTCGGGCGGGGACATCGTCATCGACCCCATCGACCCCATGGTGGGTCCGGAGCCGGCACCGGCTCCGCTCATCCCGGGCGTCCCGCTGACGTCGGAGCTGAAAACCGGTGTGGGTGCTGCCTTTTGCTGTGGCGCGGTCGAGGTGCATGCGGACAGGAGCAGGACTGCGCCGGTGAGCGCAACCAGGGATCGTCGCGACACGACGGGGACCTCCGTGGTCGTCGGGTACGGGTGCGCCTGCGCACCCTCACCAACAGATACGGTGGCGGGTTACACGCCTGCGGCGGGCCAACTCGGCGGAGACGGCGCGAACACCTCGATCACGCCACTCACCTCACGAACCTCGAACGTGGGCAACGGTTTCGGCGCAATCGGCAACTGATGCGTCAGCACGTGCCCGTCCGTGGCGAACGACGTGGAATGGCACGGGCAGCGCAGCCGGTTGTCGGGTCCGTCGAACCACAGCCGGCAGCCCTGATGCGTGCAGACACCAGAGATGCCCTGCACGTTCCCGTCGACCCGGCGCACGAATCCCACGACCGAGCCCAGATCGAACGGATGCACCGCCCCCTCCGACACGTCGGAGCTGTCGGCGACCTTCTGCCAGCTGCCCGCGGTCGGGACCAGCTCCTGGCTCGCGGTGTCCTGAGAGCCGGCCGCACCGCGACCCACCAACGCCCGGTCGACGGCCACCGCCGCGACCGCGGCACTGGCGGCCGCGGAGGTCCCGACGATCACCTGGCGGCGATTGGCACGCAACCAGCCGGGCTTCGGTGCCGCCGCGTCGTCGCCGTCGAACTGTGCGGCGAGCCTGCCCTGCAGGTCAGCGAGGAACTGCGGCCGCGGCTCGTCGGCGCCGGGCCGGGCCGCCTGCAGGTCGATCGCCGTTCGCATCTGCGCCGCGTCGAAATCGTCGGGCGTGAATCCCGACGGCTTGCGCCCGCGCAGCAGATCGTCGAGGTACCGGCGCAACCCCCGCGCGTTCATGGCTCGCCCTTCTCGTTGATCTGTGCCGCCAGCCGTAATGCCCGGTGTTGCAACACCTTTGCGTTGGCGACGCTGACACCGAGCTCCGCTGCGGACTCCTTGATCGACTTGGTCTGGAGAAATCGCAGCTCCAGTATGCGTCGATAATTGTCCGGCAGGGCGTCCAACACCGCGGCGACACGATCCGGTGCGGTGCTGATGGACTCTTCGGCTTCCGGTGGCGCCTCGATATCGAGGTCGATGCAGGTGATCTCCCGCCCCATCGTCTCGCGCCAGTGCGCGGCGAGCACCGTGCGCGCGGTACTCCGCAGATAGGACCGCACCTCGGCGGCACTGGCCGTCAGCCGCAACGGCCGCAGCGCGGCGAGAAACACCTCGGCGGTGAGGTCCTCGGCGTCGGCCTGATTGCCGACCCGCGCGTAGATCGTGCGGTACACCCACGTCGCGTTGTCCTGGTAGACGGATTCCCAGTCGGGATACCGGGAATCCGACGAGACCACGCGCAGTGGGGTCCGGTGCACAGGGTCACGCTGCGCAGACACATTGGCCCCGTCTCATCGGTGCGGCCCGGCACACCCCGGGACCACTTCGACAAGTAGATAGCCGCCGGGGTTACACCAGGCCGACGCAGGCGTCATCAGCCGTCATCACCCGCCGTCATCCACCGGGTCCAGCAGCCGGTCACCGAACAGACTGCAGAGCAGCAGCGCGACCTCCACGTCGAGCCGGTCGTCCTCGATGGGCCGGCCCCGGCGTTCGATCGCCCGCTGCACCCGGTACTTCACCGAGTTGGTGTGCAGGTGCAGTTCCTCGGCCGCGGCCTTGTTGCTGCCGCCCGCCTTGAGGAAGGCCTGCAGCGTCTCTCGGAGGCGCTGGTCCCCGTCTGTCGAACAGGCCAGTGGGCCAAGCACTTCCGTGGCCCACGCCGACAGTGCCTCGACGTTGGACCCCAGCAGTGCGGCGAGCGCGATGCCACGGTGGCCGAACGCGGTGAACCGGCGCCGCTGCGACCCCGATGCCACCGCGACGACGCGGGCGTCCTCGGCCTGCCGGTGTGACAGCCGGAATCCGGCCACGCCGGACTGCGGCGTGCCGGCGGCCACGTACGGCCCGTCGGCCGGCACCAGACTCCCCAGCCAGGTCACCGCCTCCCCGATCACTGCCGCGGGAACCGCGACCCAGGCCCACGCCGTCGCGCGATCGACCGAGATGAACAGCGGCGAGTCTGCCGCGCCGATCGACGCGGCGAACTGCTGGATCAGCCGCTCCATCTCGGCCAGCCGGTCCTCGGAGTCGTCGCACCACAGCACCACCGCGAGATGGGTGCGCTGTAACGGATACCGGATCGCCACCGTCGCGGCGTCGACATCGACGTCGCCGCCGGCCAGCAGCTCGCGAATCTCCGTGATGCGTACGCTGTTTCGGTTCTCCAGCCAGCTCTCCCGAGCCTGTTGGTACACCTCGACGACCTCTTGGGAGATCCTGTCGATGTAGTTGAACGAGATCGTCGACATCACGTCGAAGACGTCCAACGCGAGCTGTGGATCGAGGTCAGCGGCCCGGACCTCATCCAGAACCTCTTTCAGTACCGCCTGGTGACCGAGCCGGTACGACCGGACCAGCACGTTGGCCGAGATGTCGCGCTGCGCCAACCGGCGGGCATGCTCGAGCGCGGCCGCGGGGGCGTGCAACAGGTCGATGGCGATACCGTGCCGGGCCGCGGCGAAGAACGCATCGATATTCGCCGAGACCGAATCGGCCAGCACCTGCTGGAGTTGCTCTTCGTCGCGCAGTTCGCGGATATCGGCCACCAGCAGCTCCGAGACCGAGCGCGTGATGTCGGTGAGCCGAGCGTCCAATCGGGTGCCGATTCCGGCCACCGCGTGCGTCAACGCATCACCCGCGCCAGTGCGGTCTGCGCCACCGGCCACGTTAACTGCCTGTTTTCCCGGCCACCCCCAAACCGTAGTTCGTCGTCAGTCCGTTTGTGCCCGAAGGACGACAGCTGCCGGATATTTCGTCGGCCGGCGCTCAGCGGCCACACAGCGTCAAGGGCCGCCGATATCCGTTGCGGATACCGGCGGCCCTTGACGCTCAGTCGAGTTGCGTTCAGCCGACTTCGGCGGCCAGCTTGGCGACCACGCCACGCACGCTGTCGACCACCTCGGCCGCCTCGCGCGGGTGCTTGCCGTCGAACGCCGATGCCGGCAGGGACAGCTTGACGTCGACGACATCCGCGCCGGCGATGCCGAACGACTTGCGGCTCTCGTCGTGTGCCCACACCCCGCCGTACTGGCCGAGCGCGGTACCGATGACCGCCAGCGGCTTGCCGGCGACGGCGCCGGAGCCGTACGGGCGCGACAGCCAGTCGATAGCGTTCTTCAGGACGGCCGGAATGGTGCCGTTGTACTCGGGGGTCACAGCCAGGATGGCGTCGGCGTCGCCCGCGATCTGACGCAGCGCGACGACCGCCTCGGAAACCGAGTCGTTGTCGATGTCTTCGTTGTAGAACGGCAGGTCGCCGAGACCGTCCGCCACACGTACCGTCACGCCTTCCGGCGCCGATTCGACCGCCACCTCGGCGAGCTGACGGTTCAGCGAGGCCGAACGCAAGCTGCCGACCAGGACCAGGACCTTGGTATCTGCCATTTTCTTTCCCCTAGCTTGTCTCTTCGGACGGTTCCGGCGAACCGATCCTCGCACGAGTCAACCGGACTACGGTCCGATTCATTCCGCCTGAGTTAAAGTTTTTTCATGAGCGACGGGGTGGCGCAACTGCGGCCCACGAACCTGCCCCTGGCGGGTCTGCCGATGAGTCCGGCTGCGCCGGTCGAGCGCGGGGATGCAGCGCGCAACCGGCTCCTCCTTCTCGACGCGGCCCGCCGGCTCATCGCCGCGCGCGGCTCGGACGCCGTCACCATGGACGACATCGCGGCCGAGGCCGGCGTCGGCAAGGGCACCCTATTTCGCCGGTTCGGCAGCCGCGCCGGCCTCATGCTCGTACTCCTCGACGAGGACGAGCAGGTCGAGCAGAACGCCATGATGTTCGGCCCACCTCCGCTGGGTCCCGGTGCCCCGCCGCTGGAACGACTGCTCGCCTACGGTCGTGACCGGCTGCAGTTCGCCTGGCAGCACCGCGCCTTGCTCTCCGACGCCGGGCGTGATCCGCAGAGCCGCTTCGGGGCCGCGGCCGCTGTCCACCGCACCCACGTCCGGATGCTGCTGCACACCGCCGGCACCACGGGAGACCTGGACGCCCAGACCGATGCCCTGCTGGCCCTGCTCGACGCCGACTACATCAGCCACCAGCTCGACGATCTGGGTCACAGCCTGCAGGCGCAGGGCGATGCGTGGGAAAGCGTGGCGCGCAAGCTTTGCGGGACCTGAGATGACGTGGGTACTGCACGTCGACCTCGATCAGTTCCTCGCTTCTGTCGAACTGCGCCGCCACCCGGAGCTGGTCGGGCAGCCCGTCATCGTCGGCGGCAGCGGCGACCCCACCGAACCGCGCAAGGTGGTCACCTGCGCTTCCTATGAGGCAAGGGAATTCGGCGTCCATGCCGGGATGCCGCTGCGCAGCGCCGCCCGCAAATGCCCCGACGCCGTCTTCCTGCCCTCCGACGCGCCCGCTTACGACGAGGCCTCCGAACAGGTCATGTGCCTGCTGCGCGACCTCGGACATCCGGTCGAGGTGTGGGGCTGGGACGAGGCGTACGTCGGTGCGGCCGTGGCTGATCCGGTCGCGCTTGCCGAGAAGATTCGCGCCGTGATCGCCGCCGAGACCGGCCTGTCGTGCAGCGTCGGCATCAGTGACAACAAGCAGCGCGCCAAGGTCGCCACCGGATTCGGCAAGCCGGCCGGGGTTTTCGCGCTCACGGCCGAGAACTGGATGACGGTCATGGGCGACCGGCCCGTCGACGCACTCTGGGGAGTGGGCCCCAAGACCGCGAAAAAGCTTGCCGAGCTGGACATCACCACCGTCGCGGAGCTGGCCCGCACCGACGCCGAGTTGCTCACGTCGACCTTCGGGCCGACAACCGGATTGTGGATTCTGTTGCTCGCCAAGGGCGGCGGCGACAGCAACGTGACGGCCGAACCCTGGGTCCCGCGCTCGCGCAGCCACGTGGTGACGTTCCCGGCGGACCTCACCGACGTCGCCGAGATGGACGCCGCGGTCCGTGATCTGGCCCGGCAGACCCTGGACGAGATCGTCGAGCAGGGCCGCATCGTCACCCGGGTCGCCGTGACCCTGCGCACCAAGACGTTCTTCACCCGCACCAAGATTCGCAAGCTACCGGTGGCCGGTACCGATCTGGAGACCATCACCCGGACCGCGATCGACCTGCTGCACGACTTCGAACTGGACCGACCGGTGCGACTGCTCGGGGTACGGCTGGAACTGGAGATGCCACAACTGAAGCCCGTTGATTCGGCTCCGCCACAGAAGCCCGTTGATTCGGCTCCGCCGAAGTGTTGACCACCATCGCCATCCGGGGCTACCGGTCGCTGCGCGAGATTGTCCTGCCGCTGTCGGAGCTGACCGTGGTGACCGGAGCCAACGGCACCGGCAAGTCCTCGGTGTACCGGGCGCTGGGCCTGCTGGCCGACTGCGGACGCGGCGAGGTCATCGGCTCCCTGGCCCGCGAGGGCGGGTTGCAGTCGGTGCTGTGGGCCGGCCCGGAGAACACCAGTGGCGCGCGGCGGACCGGCACCACAGAGGGCACCAGCCGGACCCGGCCCGTGTCGCTCGAACTCGGCTTCGCGGCAACCGATTTCGGCTATTTCATCGACCTCGGGCTGCCACAGGACCCGGGCCACAACTCGATGTTCGGCCAGGATCCCGAGATCAAGCGCGAGACGGTGTTCGCCGGGCGCTCTCCCCGGCCCAGCAGCGCCCTGGTCCGCCGGACTCGCACGTACGCCGAGGTGGCCTCCGACTCGGGCCGCGGCTTCGACGAACTGACCCGCGCGTTGCCCAGCTACCGCAGCGTCCTGGCCGAATACGCGAATCCCGAGGCACTGCCCGAGCTCGCCGCGGTGCGGGATCGGTTGCGCGACTGGCGCTTCTACGACGGCTTCCGCGTCGACCGGGATGCACCGGCTCGCCGCCGCCAGGTGGGCACCCGGACGCCGGTGCTCAGCAACGACGGCAACGACCTGGCCGCGGCCGTGCAGACCATCCTCGAAGCCGGGTTCGACGACCTGCCGCGGGCGGTCGGCGACGCGTTCGACGGCGCCGAGATATCGGTGAGCTCCGACGGCGGATTGTTCGAACTGCAGCTGCACCAACGCGGCATGCTCCGTCCGCTGCGGTCAGCCGAATTGTCCGACGGCACACTGCGGTTCCTGCTCTGGGGCGCCGCCCTGCTGTCGCCGCAGCCGCCTGCGCTCATGGTGCTCAACGAGCCGGAGACGTCCCTGCACCCCGACCTGGTGGGTCCATTGGCGGACATGATCGCCGCTGCCGCACGCAAGACGCAGGTCATCGTCGTCACCCACTCGGCACGGCTGCGCGAGCGGCTGGCCGCGTGCGACGCGAGCGAGGTCGAGCTGGTCAAGCAGTGGGGCGAAACCCAGATCGACGGCCAGACGATGCTCACCGCGCCGCCGTGGGACTGGGGAAAGCGCTGAAGCCCAGGGGTTGGGTTCAGCGCCTCTTCGGCCGCAAGGCGCGCGTGAACAACACGTTCACCTGACGCATCGACACGCTGTAGGGCCACCAGGCCAGCCGCTTGAACAGATACAGCGCCCGGATGTCGGGCGACGTGTAGATCATGAACCGGTTCTTGGCGACCCCGGACAGCAGCTTGTCGGCGGCCTGCTCGGGCGAGACTGCGTGCCCGGCGAACCTGGCCACCCAGCGCTGCACCTGCGGATCGTCGCGGTCCACACCCGCAATCTGAACCGTCTGCACCAGAGGCGTTTTCACCGCGCCGGGCACCACGACCGACACCCCGATACGGTGGCGTGCCAGGTCGAAGCGCAGCACCTCGCTGACCCCGCGCAGGCCGTACTTGCTGGCGCTGTAGGCGGCGTGCCACGGCAGCGCGACGATGCCCGCGGCCGACGAGACATTGGCCAGCCGACCGCCGCGGCCGGCCGCCACCATGGGCGGCACCATGGTTTCGATGACGTGGATGGGCCCCATGAGGTTGACGTCGACCATCGAGCGCCAGTGCTGGTGGGTCAGGGTGCTGACGGTGCCCCAGGCCGAGATCCCGGCGATGTTGAGCACCACATCCATGGGCTCGTGCCGGCTGTGGATGTCCGCGGCGAACGCCGCGACGGCGTCATAGTCGGAGATGTCCAGCGCGCGGTGTTCGGCCACCTCCCCGCCGAGCGCCCGGGCGTCGGCGACGGTCTGTTCCAGCCCGGTGGCGTCACGATCGGTCAGATAGAGGGCCGCGCCCTGCTGAGCCAGTTTGAGTGCGGTCGCCCGGCCGATGCCACTGGCCGCCCCCGTCACGAAACACCGCTTGCCTGCGTAGCCGCTCCACCCCGTCATGGCCCGACCCTACACAGGCAGGTCGCCGCCACCCCATAACGCGCTGAGCCACAGTCGTTCCACGATGTCGACGGCGCGCTGCGGGTCTCCGCCCCGTCCGATGAATGCGCTGTCGCGCGACAGCGTATAGGCCGTGGTCGACACCAGGGTGCGAACCAACGCCGGCAAGTCGTCGGAAATCGGGCGCCGACCGGCGTCCTGCTCGATGAGTCCGACGATCTTGTCGATGACGCCGTCCTCGAAGTCGGCCATCAGGTCGCGGATTTCGGCGTCGGTGTTCTGGGCTGCGGTGCACGCCGCCATGATCGGGTCGTTGATCGCGTAGACCGCCGCCGCGTTACCGACCATGCGCTTGGCGAAGGATGCCGGCGTCTCGTCCGGTTCGCGCGGCGCGAAGTTGTGGGTGAGCTCGTCGAGTTCCTCCATCGCCTCGGACACGATCCGGGCCAGCACCGAGTACTTGGAGTCGAAGTAGAAGTAAAAGCCTGACCGCGCCACGCCGGCGCGGGCACTGATGGTGCTGACCGACAGATCAGCGAACGGCCGCTCCTCCAGCAGTTCGCGAACCGCCTCGATGATCGCGTCGCGTTGCTTGTCGCCGCGACTACGGCCCTTGTCGGCCGTCTCGACTTCAGCACTCATGGCGCTCACGATGTCATCGCCGACACACCAATTCAAAACTTGACACGCGTCAAGTATGGCGGCCAAGATGACAACAGGTGGTGACTTTCACCACAAAAGAGCATCAAGAGCAGACAGGAATCCCTGGATGGCGACTATCAGCACCCCGAACTACCTCCTCGATCAGGCCATGCGGCGCCTCAAGCCGACACCCGTCACGGTGCCGGGCATGGGCATCATCGAGCAGCGGCTGCTGGCCACCGACTGGGAGCAGTTCAAGCTCGCCGAGCCGCCGACAGGCAGCGGCCTCAAACCGATCATGGGCGACTCCGGGCTGCCGGTCATCGGACACCTGATCGAGGTGTTCCGGGGCGGGCCCGACTACGTTCTGGACATCTACCGCAAGCACGGGCCGCTGTACTACGCGCAGACGCCGGCGCTGCCGGCCGTAATGGCGCTGGGACCCGATGCGACGCAGGCCGTGTTCTCCAACCGCAACAAGGACTTCTCGCAGCGTGCCTGGGATCCGGTGATCGGGCCGTTCTTCGAGGGCGGCCTCATGCTGCTCGATTTCGACGAGCACATGTTCCACCGCCGGATCATGCAGGAGGCGTTCACCCGCTCGCGGCTGACGGGCTATGTGTCCCACATCGATTCCGTGGCGACCAAGGTGCTGGCCAACGACTGGGTGGCGAACGATCCCCGATTCCTGTTCCATCCGGCGGTCAAGGAGCTGACGCTCGACATCGCGTCCGAGGTGTTCATGGGACACCCCGCGGGAACCGACCACAAGCTCGTCACCACCATCAATCAGGCCTTCACCACCACGACCCGGGCCGGCAACGCGATCATCCGTAAGCCGGTGCGCCCCTTCGCCTGGTGGCGCGGTGTCCAGGCCCGGAAGACGCTCGAGGACTACTTCTCCGGCTCCATCGCCGAGAAGCGCCGCTCCGAGGGCACCGACATGTTCAGCGTGCTCTGTCACGCGCAGGACGAAGACGGGCAGACCTTCACCGACGACCAGATCGTCGCGCACATGATCTTCCTGATGATGGCCGCGCACGACACCACGACGTCGACGCTGACGACCATGGCCTACCACCTGGCGGCCAACCCGCAGTGGCAGGACAGGCTGCGCGAGGAGTCCGAACGCATCGGTGACGCGCCGCTCGACATCGAGGCACTGGAGAAGCTGGAAACCTATGACCTGGTGATCAACGAGTCGCTGCGGTTGCAGACGCCGCTGGGCTTCAACTTCCGCCGCGCGGTCCGGGACACCGAGCTGTTGGGCTACTACATCCCGGCCGGGACCGACGTCGTCACGTGGCCCGGCATGAACCACCGCCTGTCCGAGCTGTGGACCGACCCCATGCGGTTCGACCCCGAACGGTTCGCCGAGCCGCGCAACGAGCACAAGGCGCATCGCTACGCGTTCGCCCCGTTCGGTGGTGGTGCGCACAAGTGCATCGGCATGGTCTTCGGGCAGCTGGAGATCAAGACCGTGATGCACCGGCTGCTGCGCCAGTACCGGTTGGAGCTGACCCACCCCGGCTACGAGCCGTGGTACGACTACGGCGGCATGGCCGTGCCGGTGGACGGCATGCCGATCGTGTTGCGTCCCATTCGCTGACCCGCGCCGAGACGGCCTTCCAGACTAGGCGTGCAGCCGGTTCGCGCACGCGATCATCGCCCGCAGCGCTGACTGGACCGGGTCGCGGGCCCAGCCCATGGCCCACTCCGCGCGCACGCCGTCGCTGCCGTGGATGAAGGTCGCGATGCCGCCGCCGACAGCGGGCAGTTGATGGAACTTGATCATCTCGACGGCCATGCCGCGCTCGTGCAGCATCGCGGTCAGGGCCGCGACGGGGCCGGTCGCGGCGGCCGTCGAGGTCGCGATGCGGTCGCCGACGGCGATGCTGGCGCGATAGCGGCGCGGGGCGGTGATGCCGCGGCGACGGTCGTCGTCGCCCGCCGTTCCCCAACTGCCCAGGCGGACCGGACCACCCTGGTGGCCGTAGTGGTCGACGAAGGTGTCGTGACACATGGTTTCGGCGTGTTCGCGCAGGTCACGGGGCAACGGACGGTCAAACAGATCCGCGAAACGCGACGTGGTGGAAATGGCGGTGGAGGTGAACATGCGTCGGTCTTTTCTGCTCGAAAGGAGTGACCGACAGGTAGTAGCGTCCGACCCACAGCGAGGGGTCGGTCAGGATCAGACCCCGCTGTGGGTACTGGCTACTACGAGCATGTGAAGCATGGTCGCCGAGGTTAGTCCGCAACCGCGCCTCGGGTCAAGACGATTTCACCGCCGGGTTGAGCAACCACAGGAACGGCCGGTGGCTGAGGCGCCCGTCGCGGTGCAGCGGCATGCTGTCCCGCGCCGCCGAATACCAGGCGGCACGGCTGACACCGGTGAAGTCCAGTTGCCGTCCGCACCGGCCGGCGAGCGCGTGCAGCAGCAGCATCCCGGTGCGTCCGTTGCCTTCCCGGAATGGGTGAATCTGGTTGTACCGGGCGTAGATCCGCGACAGTTCCCACGCCAGCCTCGGGTTGCCGAACTCGGCGCCGACGTCCGCCAATGCCGTTGCCGCGAGCTCGATTTCGGCCAATCCGGCGGCAATGTCGACCTGCCAGGTGAACGCCGAGTCACCGCGGCGGATGTCGACGGTGCGCAGCTCCCCCGCCCATGCGTATACGTCGCCGAACAGCTCCCGGTGCATGGCACGGACGTCGATCTCGGTCACCGCCGCGGATTGCCGGCAGTGCCACAGCACCATTCGGCCCGCCGTCACCTGAAATTCGACCGCCGCCAGGTCCGGCCCGTGTTGAATACCGAAGTTGTTGCGCAGCACCGATGTTCCGGGAATCAGATACGGCGCCCGGCGCTGGAAGAACCGGCGGCGCTTTTCGGGCGTCGGCGGATACTGCGCACTGCACCGTGCCAGGTAATCGTCGAATTCGACGGCACCGGACGCCAATGCACCCAGCTCGACGATATGGGCGGGCTGGGGCTCCCAGCCTTCGATGCGCTGGGCGGCCAGGGTCTGCTGCACCGCGTGCTGCGCCAACAAGGTCGTCGCCATCAGCGGAACGCCGACGTCGAGGCGAGGTAGGTCAGCTTGCGGCTGATGCCGGCCACCTCGCGGGCGACGCTGCGCAGCATGGCCCGCTCCTGTGGCGGCAGTTCCGACAGCACCACCTGATCGCCGCCGGCGCGAGACGTCCACCGGAATCGCACCAGGGCGGCGAAGCAGTCCCGCAGCGTCGAAACATCTTCAGCGTCAAGCACATTTGCCGCCCCCGCCGCGTCGATGCGGCTCGGCGTCGACAGCGCGGTGGAACCTGCCGACACGCCGGCCCACCGCGCGATCTTCACCAGCGGATCGATGGCCGCCAGCTTGAGGTCGACGGTGTCGGACTGATTGGCCAGCATGCGCAGCCGGGAGGGAAACGTCGCGCGGAACGTCGTGGCGTCCTGCAGCAGGTACTGGCGGGCCGGGTAGTTGCCGACAGCGGCGCGCACCACCTGTGCGCGGAGCAGATCCTCGGCCACCCCGTCGTCGGCCGGATGGACGCCGCGGGAATCGGCCAGCACGCCCGTCATCACCACGCCGCGGTCCGCGCGCGGGTCGGACGTCCAGTGCGCGATGCCGTCGGACCAGGCACCCGCCGTCCGGCAGAACCGCGGCCGGCTGGCCAGCACCCCGTTGGCGTCGGCGCGCACCCCGCACCGTTCCAGCACGGCGTGCACCTGCGCTGCCGCCGCCAGCGCTTCGTCGCGCACGGTGTCGTCCGCCAGCACGACGAGGGTCTCGACGTCCGAGCCTGCCACCGCCTCGCCCCGCGCGACGCTGCCGGAGACGAACCACGACCAGGACGGGCCGGGCGTCAGCCGGACGGCCGCATCGACGCCGGAGCGGAGCACCTGCGACCACGCGGCCGCGACTTCAGCGGCGGGCACGGAGGCGCGCGCCGCGGCCCGCACCGCCTGCAGGCCCTGCTCGATTCCCGACCGCAGCGCGTCCTCGCCACCCGCCGCGAGGATCGCGGCGCGGGCGGCGTCGACACCAAGATCAGCCGGGGACATGCAGATGTTTCTATCGGACGACAGTTACCGCCGCGTTTCGTGCACGCTATTCCGCGGTCAGCGCGGATTTTCGTGCACAAATCGCGAGGTTGTAGGGTTTGCCGCGATGAGCTGGCAGCACGCGTTACTTCTGCTCGTCGCCGGTATCGCAGGCGGTCTGACCGGGAGTATCGCCGGGCTGGCGTCCGTCGCGACGTACCCGGCCCTGCTGATGGCCGGGCTGCCGCCGGTGGCGGCGAACGTGACCAACACCGTCGCGTTGACCTTCAACACCATCGGATCGGTGTGGGGTTCACTGCCCGAACTCGAGGGCATGGGCCATTGGCTGCGCCGGGTCATGCCGATGGCCGTCCTCGGCGGCGCGGCCGGCGCGGCACTACTGCTGTCCCTTCCCGCCGAGGGTTTCGAGCAGGTGGTGCCGATCCTGCTGGCACTGTCGAGCCTCACCATCGCGATACCCCAGCGCCGCGGCGCGGACGACGAGCCCGGCCGCTGGCGTTCGGTGCTCATCTCCGTCGCGATCTTCGCAATCTGTTTGTACGGCGGATATTTCGGCGCCGCTGCGGGCGTGATGCTGCTGGCGCTGTTCCTGCACGGCGGCAGCGAATCGCTCGCGCATGCCAACGCCGCCAAGAACGTCGTCCTCGGGGCGGCCAATGGTGTTGCCGGCATTGGCTTCATCGCGCTGGCGCCGGTGCACTGGATTGCCGTGTGGCCGCTCGGCCTGGGTTGCCTGATCGGCGCCCGGCTCGGCCCGATCGTGGTCCGCCATGCTCCCGCGACCCCGCTGCGGCTGGCCATCGCGCTGGGCGGCCTGGCGCTGGCGGCCAAGCTGGGTTACGACGCCTACCGGTAGGCGAACGGGTTGTCTCCCTTGGCAACCCGGACACCCAGGTGTATCAGCTCGGTGGCCGAGGCATGCAGCTTCTCCCCCGCCTCACGGTCTGCCAGGCCCGCCAGGAACCGCGACCAAGTGCCCTCGATGACGATGCCCAGCTTGAAGCAGGCCATCGCGATGTACCAGTCCAGGTGCTCGGTGCGGCGGCCACCCGCGGCGAGGTAGGCGTCCAGCAGTTCGTCACGACCGGCCAGACCGCCGGCCTCTGCCAGCGCGGCGCCGACGACGATGGCGTTGGGCGCGGTCGGCCAACACACCAGCATCCAGCCCAGGTCCAGCAGCGGGTCGCCGACGGTGCACATCTCCCAGTCGACGAACGCCGCCAACTCCGGCCGGTCGTGGCGCAGCATGACGTTGTTGAGGTGACAGTCGCCGTGCATGATGCCGGGCTCGCCATCGGGTGGCCGGTTGTCGGTCAGCCAGGTCGCCAGCTGCTCGACCCCGTCGAGCGATTCGGGATCGTAGTGGTCATGCCGATAACTCTGCAGCAGCCCGACGAACTGCGGAACCTGTCGTGCCACAAACGATCCCGGCTTACGGATGGCCGCCAACGGGCTGCCCTCCCAGGCGACGTTGCCGAGCTGCGCCAGGCTTCCCGCGTACGACAGCCCGACGTCGTGCCGCAGACCGGAGTCGGCGGCATAGGCCGGCGAGAGTTCCTCGCCGGGGTTGAAGCCGTCGACCTCGGCCATCAGGTAGAAGACGACGCCGAGCACCGACGGGTCCTCACAGCCGGCGATGAAGGCGGGATGCGGCACCGCGGTCCCCGCCAGGGTCCGTAGTACGGCGATCTCGCGCTGCATCGTCTTGTCACTGGTCGGCCGCGGATGCCGGGGCGGGCGGCGCAACACCACCGGGCGGCCGTCGATGTGCAGTCGCACCACGATGTTCTGGGTGCCGCCGGTCAGCGGTTCGACGGCGGTGACGTGCTCACCCAACCCCTCGGCGCGAATCCAGTTCTGGACGATGTCTCGGTCACGGTCGGTCAGAGTCGGCTGCATGATGCAGTGATTCTGGCCCGGAATCAGCCGAACGGGCAGCCAATTCTTACGATCCGTTTTCATTTGGCGTCGGCACAGCGGGTGCGTCGTACTGTGAACGTGTGGCACTTCGACTAGATCCGCACCGATCGCTGGCCGGACTGGCGGCCGCCGCCGTTGCCCTCGGTGTGGCGGCGCTCCTGGCGATTCCGCTTGGGCCACATGCCGATTCCCGCACCGCTGTCGGGTCGGTGGTCATCGACCTGACCCCGGGACCGCTCAAAGAGTGGGCGATCCAGACCTTCGGCACCAACGACAAGCTGTTCCTGACCGTGGCCGTGCTCGTGGCCATCGCGGTGATCGCCATGGTGACAGCACAATTCGAGGACCGGAAGCTCGGCAGCATCGCCCTGGGACTGGCCGGGGTGCTGGGCGGCGCCGCGGTGCTGTCGCGCACCGGCGCCCGCCCGATCGACGTCGCGCCGTCGCTCGTCGGCGCGGCCGCGGGCATCGCGGTCCTGCGGCTGCTGGTCTCCGATCGCCTCGGTCCCGCGGCCCCGGAACCGGAGGCAGATACAGAGACCGATGCCGGCCGCCGCCGATCGCTGGCGGCGCTGGGCTTCCTGGCCGCCGGCACGCTGGCCGGGGTCATCGGGACCGTGCTGGGCCGCGCCGCGTCGTCGGTCGCAGGTGACCGCAGCGCCTACACCCCGCCGGCGCCCAAGATGCCGGGACCACCGATCCCCCCAGATGTGCAGCCGGCCGGGGTGGACCTGCCGCCGTTCATCACGCCGAACGCCGACTTCTACCGCATCGACACCGCACTGTCCGTCCCGCAGGTGCAGCGGCAGGACTGGCGGCTGCGGATCCACGGGATGGTCGATCGTGAGGTCACCTTTCGCTTCGACGAGCTGGCGCAGTTCGAGGCGATCGACAAGGTGGTCACGCTCACCTGTGTGTCAAACCCGGTGGGCGGCAACCTGATATCGAACGCCACCTGGACCGGCTACCGCGTGCGCGACCTGCTGGCCCGGGCCGGTGTTCACGCGGACGCCGACATGGTGCTGTCCAAGTCCATCGACGGGTTCACGGCGGGCACGCCCGTCGAGGCACTGACCGACAACCGCGACGCGCTGCTCGCCGTCGCCATGAATGGCGAACCGCTGCCGACCGAACACGGCTACCCGGCGCGGCTGGTGGTTCCCGGCCTGTACGGCTACGTCTCGGCGACGAAGTGGCTCGTCGACCTCGAACTCACCAGATTCGACCGGACCCAGGCTTATTGGACGAGGTTGGGCTGGTCCGCGCACGGGCCCATCAAGACCGAGTCACGCATCGACGTGCCGCGCGCCGGGTCCGCGGTGCCGATGGGTACCGCGACGTTCGGCGGCGTCGCGTGGGCGCAGAACCGCGGGGTGCGTGCCGTGGAGGTCCGCATCGACGACGGCCCGTGGCGACCGGCGACGCTGGGCGCCGCGTACTCGAACGACACCTGGCGGCTGTGGAGTTACACCTGGCAGGCGGACCAGCCCGGGCGCCACACCATCACCGTGCGCGCCACCGACAACACCGGCGCGGTCCAGACCTCCGAGGTCGCCGGCGCCGTCCCCGACGGCGCGACGGGCTGGCACTCGGTGCCCTTCACCGTCGCGTGACCGGAGCCCGAAATATTCACTTGGCGAGCCGGATTCGCGTCACTACGGTGACCGGATGACCGAACCCGCCCAGCAGTGGCGCACCGGCCTCCGGGCCCGACTCATCGCGGCGCGCAAGGCGAAGGACAACGTGGCGACTGCGGCGCTCCGCAGCGCGCTCAGTGCCATCGACAACGCCGAGACGCCGGACGTGCCCCTGCCTCGCGCCGGCGCCATCGCCGACAGCGCCCACGGCCTCGGCGCCGCCGAGGTCGCCCGCCGGCACCTCACCGAGGACCAGATCCGGGAGCTGATCGAAACCGAGGCCGACGAACGCCGAGCCGCGGCCGGACAACTGCGGTCGGTCGGGCACGACGACCGCGCCGCGCAGGTCGAGGCGGAGGCCGACGTACTGCGTGAGCTCCTCCGCACCGACTGAACAACATTGTCGGTGCCCCGTGCCAAGCTGGGGTCGTGCTCCTCTCCGACGTCGCGACGGCCTCGGCCGAAGTCGGTGCGGTGTCGGCCCGGTCCGCGAAGATCAGCCGCATCGCGGCCCTCCTCGGCAGCGCGGCCGACGATCCGGCGACCGTCGCGATCGTCGTCGACTGGCTGTCGGGCGAGCTGCCGCAGCGCCAGATCGGGGTCGGCTGGGCGGCGCTGCGCTCGCTGCCGCCGCCGGCCGACGGCGACTCGACGCTGACCGTCACCGAGGTCGACGCCGCGCTGTCTGCCATCAAGGCGGTGGCCGGCCCGGGTTCGGCCGCCGCGCGTACCACGCTGCTGCACTCACTGTTCGGCGCGGCCACCGCGGTCGAGCAGACGTTCCTGCGTGGGCTGCTCAGCGGCGGGCTGCGGCAGGGCGCGTTGGCCGGGGTGATGGCCGACGCGGTGGCGAAGGCCACGGGCATCCCCGCCGCCGAGGTGCGCCGTGCCGCGATGCTCAGCGGCAACCTGGCCACCGTGGCGGCGGTGGCGATGTCCGACGGCGCCGACGGCCTGCAGCGTTTCACCCTCACCGTGGGCCGGCCAGTGAGCCCGATGCTGGCGCAGACGGCGACCGATGTCGGCGACGCCCTCGAAAAGCTCGGTGGCGCGGCGATATTCGAGACGAAACTCGACGGCGTTCGGCTGCAGATTCATCGGTCCGGCACCGAGGTGTCGGTCTACACCCGCAGCCTCGACGACATCACGGCCCGGGTGCCCGACGTGGTGCGCGCGGTGCTGGAACTACCGGTGACGGACCTGATCGCGGATGCCGAGGCCCTGGCCATGCGGCCCGACGGGCGCCCGCACCGGTTCCAGGTGACGTCCTCCCGGATCGGCAAACGCTCTGACGATGGGGCGCAACCACTTTCGGTGTACTTCTTCGACATCCTGCACCGCGACGGCACCGACCTGCTGGACCAGCCGGCCGAGCACCGCCGCCAAGCGCTCGACGAGGTCGTCCCCGAGCCGCTCCGGGTGCGGCGCTGTGTCACCGCCGATTCGGTTGTCGCGCAGCAGTTCCTCGACGACACCCTGGCCGCCGGCCACGAAGGCGTGATGGCCAAGCACCCGGAGTCACCGTACGAGGCGGGCCGGCGCGGCGCCGGCTGGCTGAAGGTCAAGCCGGTGCACACACTGGATCTGGTGGTGCTCGCGGTCGAGTGGGGTTCGGGGCGGCGCACGGGCAAGTTGTCGAACATCCATCTGGGCGCGCGTGATCCGGCCACCGGCGGTTTCGTCATGCTGGGCAAGACCTTCAAGGGCATGACCGACGCGATGCTGGACTGGCAGACCGCGCGATTCACCGAACTGGCCGACGGCCCGATGGACGGTTACGTCGTGCGGCTGCGGCCGGAGCAGGTCGTCGAGATCGCGTTCGACGGCGTGCAGGGGTCCAGCCGCTACCCCGGAAAGATGGCGCTGCGGTTCGCGCGGGTGCTGCGCTACCGCGACGACAAGCGGCCCGACGAGGCCGACACCATAGACACCGTCCGGTCGCTGTACGAACGCTGAGGGTTACCCCACGATCCGGAGCCACCGATGACAGGATGTGGGGCATGTCACCAGCCACCGCACACCCCGACGAATCCGTCGGTGACATCACCTATGTGCGTACCGACCCGGACCTGCCACCGGTCGCGATCGTCGACCGCTCGCCCATCACCGCCCGGCATCGGGTGATCTTCGGCGTCATCGCGGTGCTCGCCGCGGTGGCGTGGGCCGTCATCGCCTTCGCGCGCGGCGAGACGGTCAACGCGGTGTGGTTCGTCATTGCCGCGATCTGCACTTACGTCATCGGCTACCGGTTCTACGCGCGGCTGATCGAGATGAAGATCGTCAAACCCCGCGACGATCACGCCACCCCGGCCGAGCTCCTCGAGAACGACACCGACTACATGCCGACCGACCGCCGGGTGCTGTTCGGTCACCATTTCGCGGCCATCGCCGGCGCGGGTCCACTGGTCGGCCCGGTGCTGGCCATGCAGATGGGCTACCTGCCGGGCACCATCTGGATCATCGTCGGCGCGGTCGTCGCGGGGTGTGTGCAGGACTACCTGGTGCTGGTCATCTCGACGCGGCGGCGCGGCCGGTCCCTGGGCCAGATGGCGCGTGACGAGCTCGGGCCCATCGGCGGCATCGCCGCGATCGTCGCGGTGCTGGTGATCATGGTGATCCTGCTGGCGGTGCTGGCGCTCGTCGTGGTCAACGCGCTCGCCGAAAGCCCGTGGGGCGTGTTCTCCATCGCGATGACGATTCCGATCGCGATCTTCATGGGGCTGTATCTGCGGTATCTGCGGCCGGGCCGGGTGTCCGAGGTGACGCTCATCGGCGTCGCGCTGCTGCTGCTCGCGGTGGTCTCGGGCGGCTGGGTCGCCGAAACATCCTGGGGTGCAGACTGGTTCACGCTGTCGAAGGTGACGTTGTCGTGGTGCATCATCGTCTACGGCCTGGCCGCGTCGGTGCTGCCGGTGTGGCTGCTGCTCGCGCCGCGCGACTACCTGTCGACGTTCATGAAGGTCGGCACCATCTCGCTGCTGGCCGTCGGCATCTTGATCGCCCACCCGGTCATGTCGGCCCCCGCGGTGTCGCAGTTCGCCACGCGGGCCGACGGTCCGGTGTTCGCCGGCGCGCTGTTCCCGTTCCTGTTCATCACCATCGCGTGTGGCGCGCTGTCGGGCTTCCATTCCCTGATCTCCTCGGGCACGACGCCGAAGCTGCTGGAGAAGGAAGGGCAGACGCGGCTCATCGGTTACGGCGGCATGCTGACCGAGTCGTTCGTGGCGATCATGGCGCTGATCACCGCGGCGATCCTCAACCAGCACCTGTACTTCGTGATCAACTCCCCCGGCGCGGCGACCGGGAACAGTGCGGCCACGGCCGCGACGTATGCGAACGGGCTGGGGCTGTCGGGAGCTCCGATCACCGCGCAGCAGATCACCGCCGCGGCAACCGATGTCGGTGAGCACTCGGTCGTCTCGCGTACCGGCGGCGCACCGACGCTGGCGCTGGGCATGTCCGAAGTGCTGCACCAGGTGTTCGGCGGGTCGAGCATGAAGGCCTTCTGGTACCACTTCGCGATCATGTTCGAGGCGCTGTTCATCCTCACCACCGTCGACGCGGGCACCCGCGTGGCGCGCTTCATGCTGTCCGATGCCCTGGGCAACCTCGGGGGGCCGCTGCGGAAGCTGCGTGACCCCAGCTGGCGTATCGGCGCGTGGACCTGCAGCCTGCTGGTCGTCGCGGGCTGGGGCAGCATCCTGCTGATGGGTGTCACCGACCCGCTCGGCGGCATCAACACACTGTTCCCGCTGTTCGGCATCGCCAACCAGCTGCTCGCGGCCATCGCGCTGACGGTCGTCACTGTCGTGGTGATCAAGAAGGGGCTGCTGAAGTGGGCCTGGATTCCTGGGCTGCCGCTGTTCTGGGACGCCCTGGTCACACTCACCGCATCGTGGCAGAAGATTTTCTCCCACGACCCCAAAATCGGCTACTGGCAACAGCATTCGCAGTACCTGGCGGCCAAGGCGGCGGGCAAGACGAGCTTCGGCTCGGCCAAGAACCCCGACCAGATCGACGCCGTCATCCGCAACACCTTCATCCAGGGCACGCTGTCCATCGTGTTCGCGCTGCTGGTGGTGGTCGTCGTGGTCGTCGGCATCGTCGTCGCCCTGCAAGCCATCCGCGGCGGCGGCCGGCCACTGACCGACGACGAGCCGGTGCCGTCACGGCGGTTCGCGCCGCGCGGCCTCTTCGCCACCGACGCCGAGAAGGAGGTGCAGAAGCAATGGGACGAGTACTGGTCGACGCACGCAGGATCACCGCAAAAGCCCGTTGGTACTGGTCATCATTGATGGGCGACAACCACTACGCGCGATACCTGGAGCACCACGGCCGCACGCATCCCGGCGAGCCGGTGCTGACCGAGCGCGAGTACTGGAAGGCGCGGCACCGCGCCGCGGACCGCAACCCGCAGGGCCGCTGCTGCTGAGCCCGCCCGGGTGAACAGCCGATCGTCAGGCCGGGGCGCAACGGTCGTCTACACAACCGCCCGCACAGTGGACGCACACCGCTGTCGGCACCTCACAGGGTGGTACCAAAAGAGACGACCCTCACTCCGTGGTACTAAATGAGTGTATGGACAGATGTCCAGTTGTTGCCCCACCAGCCTTAGGAGAAACGTGCTGTTCACGGTTTCCGACGTCACCGACGCCGTCGCTGCAGCCATCCCGGACCGCACCCTGATCATTCAGGGCGATCGCCGCTTCACCTACGCCGAGGTTGTCGCCCGCGCCAACCGGCTCGCCGCCTACCTGCACGCACAGGGCCTGGGCGTGCACACCGAGCGCGAGCAGCTGGCCGGCCACGAAGTGGGCCAGGACCTGGTGGGCATCTACGCGTACAACGGCCCCGAGTTCGTCGAATCCCTGCTCGGCGCGTTCCGCGCCCGGGTGGCGCCGTTCAACGTCAACTACCGCTACGTCAAGGCCGAGCTGCAGTACCTGCTGAACGACGCGGGTGCCTCCGCCCTGATCTATCACGCCGCGTTCGCGCCGACCCTGGCCGAGGTGCTGCCGGACCTGCCGAACCTCAAGGTCCTGATCCAGATCGCCGACAGCTCGGGCAACGACCTGCTGCCCGGTGCCGTCGACTACGAGACCATCGTGAACGCCGACGTCCCGCCGCCGCCGGTGACGCCGTCGCCCGACGACCTCTACGTGCTGTACACCGGCGGCACCACCGGTATGCCCAAGGGCGTGCTGTGGCGCCAGCACGACATCTTCATGGCCTCGTTCGGCGGCCGCAACGCGATGACGGGCGAGCCGGCGCAGTCGGCCCAGGAGATCGTCGACCGGGCCTCGGCGGCCGCCGAGATGCGGATGATGATCCTGCCGCCGCTCATGCACGGCGCCGCTCAGTGGGGCGTGATGACGGGCATCAACAACGGCCAGACCATCGTGTTCGCCCAGGAGGTCGAGGGCTTCAACGCCAAGGAGATCGTCGAGACCATCGCCCGCGAGAAGATCGCGATCGCGACGGTCGTCGGTGACGCGATGGCCCGGCCGCTGGTCACCGCGATCGAAGAAGCCATCGCCGACGGTAGCCACGACCCGACGTCGCTGGTCGTCGTCGCCAACGGCGGCGCCCTCTTCACGCCGGCCGTGAAGGGCCGGCTTGTCGCCGCACTGCCGAACGCCATGGTGATCGACGGCGTGGGTTCGTCGGAAACCGGCGCGCAGATGTCGCACGTGTCGACCAAGGCCAACGTCTCCAGCGGCACCTTCACCGCCGGTCCGGCCACCCGGATCGTCTCGGAGGACTTCACCTCGCTGCTGGCCCCCGGCCATGAGGGCAACGGCTGGCTGGCACAGGAGGGCCACGTGCCGCTCGGCTACAAGGGCGACGCGGCCAAGACGGCCAAGACCTTCCCGGTGATCGACGGCATCCGGTACGCGGTGCCGGGCGACCGTGCCCGCCTGCTGGAGGGCGGCACCGTCGAGCTGCTCGGGCGCGACTCGGTGACCATCAACTCGGGCGGCGAGAAGATCTTCGCCGAAGAGGTCGAGTCCGCCATCGCCTCGCACCCGGCCGTGGTCGACGTCGTCGTCGCCGGACGGCCGAGCGAGCGCTGGGGCAACGAGGTCGTCGCGGTCGTGGCACTGGCCGACGGTGCCGAGGCCGACGCCGCCGAACTCATCAAGCACGCGTCGGAATCCATCGCGCGCTACAAGCTGCCGAAGGCCGTCGTGTTCCGGCCGACGATCGTCCGCAGCCCCGCGGGCAAGGCCGATTACCGGTGGGCCAAGGAGCAGGCGCTGCAGGACTAGATCCCGCCAGAAGTAGAACGGCCCCCTTTCTTCCGAGAGGGGGCCGTTCGCTGTCTGCCGACAGCTCAGCCGGCGGCCCACTCCTTCGCGCGGTCGAGCTCGTCGAGCCCGAAGATCTGCAGTTCGCCGGGAATCATCCAGGCCACGGCATGCAGCGTGTGCGCCACCCACGGCTTGTCCGACACCACGGCAATGCGTTTGAACGCCGAATGGTGTTTGAACAGCCCACCGAAACCGACCTTCAGATCCTCGACCAGTCCGCCCGGGCCGAAGCCCTCGTAGTCGGCGGCGATGACCTCGACGATCCTGATCTCACCACCGACGACGAGATCGTCCATCGTGGGCTCGAATTCGCGGATGTCGTCACCGCTCACCCGACCGGACACCCGAATGCCGGTCACGCCGTCGGGCATGTCTGACAGCACTTCGATCATGGCGCCAGCCTACGGCGCAGCCGTGCCTCGCGAGCTGGGGGCACCTCCCGCTTGCGGGGGGAACGCAAAACTGTCAACTTCGCGACGAAAACGACAGTTTTGCGTCTTCTCGCGGGAGCTGATCACGCCCCGAACCGGGCCAGCGGATCGGCTGTCGCCTCGATCTTGGCGACGAGACCGTCGCGAATCGTCAGGACCACCACCGCGAAGAGCTGCCGGTGCGCGAACGCCAGCAGGACGGGTTGGCCGAGCGGTCCGGCGACGACGGTGGTCCCCGGTCCGAGGTACAGCATGAGATTCTCGGCGACCCGCTGCGGTCCGTGGTTGACGATCGGCGCGATCGGCGGATCGCTCAGCACCGTGCCGACGCCCCAGACCGTCGGGTCCAGCACCGCGGCCAGCGCCTGCACATCGCCGCCGGCGCAGGCGGTGATGAACTTCTCTGTGACCAGTTGATGTTCGGTCGCCTCGACGTCGTCGGCTCGCCTGTCGGTACCGGCCACCTTCGCCCGGGCCCGGCGGGCCAGCTGCCGGCACGTGCCGACGGGCCGGCCGACGGTCTCGGCGATCGACTCGAACGGGACGCCGAAGACGTCGTGCAGGATGAACGCCACGCGCTCACCGGGACTCAGCTGCCGGAGCACCCGCAGCAGGGCGCTCGACACCTCGTCGTCGAGGGTGATGCGGTCGGCGGGGTCGGGCTCATTCGATGCCAGCGGCGGCATCTCGTCCTGCTCGGTCGGTTGTTCGCGCCGCGCCCGCGCCGACCGGACGAGGTCGAGGCACAGCCGGCCGGCGACCGTCGTCAGCCACGCGCGAACGTCCTCGATCTCGCCGGGCTCTGTGCGGGACAGCCGCAGAAACGCTTCCTGCGCAACATCTTCGGCGTCGCCGACGTCACCGAGCATCTGGTACGCGAGGTTGACCAGATACGGATGGTGGTGGCGCCAGGCCGCGGTGAATTCAGTGGTTTCTGTCATCAGTTGAAGACGATCCAGGGTGGTGAAAAGTTACCGCACCGCCGCATCCCGTGGGTCGTAACTTATCCGACAGGTACTCCGTCCTTGATTCATGACCATTCTCATCACCGGGGCCACCGGCAACGTCGGTCGCCCCCTCGTCGAACAATTACACGCCGCGGGCATGAAAGTCCGTGCCGTCACCCGTAATCCGTCCCCACAGCTCCCGGCCGGGGTCGAGACCGTCGCATCCGTCCGCGACGGCATCGCCGGAGCGAGCGCGGTGTTCCTCAATTCCCGTGCCCTCGGTCCGGACCTGGCGTGGACGGTCGACGCCGCCAAAGATTCCGGCGCCAAGCTGGTCGCGCTGTCCGCGATGAACGTCGACGAAGACTTCACCCGGCAGCCGTCGCGTCTGCGGGGCGACCGCAACAAGGAGGTCGAACAACTGGCTGTCGACTCCGGACTGCCGTGGGTGAGCCTGCGGCCGGCGTTGTTCGCCACCAACTTCATCGGCATGTGGGCCGGGCAACTGCAGGCCGGTGACGTCGTGGCCGGACCCTATGCGGAGGCCTCCAGCGCACCCATCGTCGAAGCCGACATCGCGGCCGTCGCCGCGCGCGCCCTGCTCACCGATGACCTGAACGACCGCAAGATTCCGCTGACGGGGCCGCAGGCGCTCACCAACGCCGAGTTGCTCGCCATCGTCGGCGAGGTGCTGGGGCGCGACCTGCGCTACCGGGAAATCCCGGTCGAGCAGGTCCGCGAGCGGTTCGTCGCCATCGGCTTCCCCGCCGAGTTCGGTACCGCCTACACCGCGCTGCTCGCCGAAACCGTCGACACCCCGGCGCGGGTGAGCGACGAGGTCGAGCGCATCCTCGGCCGTCCGGCCCAGACCTTCGCCTCCTGGGTGGGCCGGCACCGCGGCGCCTTCACCCCGCGTTTGGAGACCAGCCATGTCTGATCCGCGACCGCCGCGCTACCTCAAGCCGATGAACAAAGTCGTTGTCGCCGTGGGGAAGCTCGGCATCCCCGTCGGCCCCGCGATGGTGCTGACCGTGCCCGGCCGCAAGACCGGTACACCGCGAAGCACCCCGATGACACCGTTCGTGGTGCACGGCGAGATGTACGCCGTCGCCGGCTATCCGGGCGCGCACTGGGCCCTCAACGCCCGCGCCGCCGGCACCGGCACCTTGACGCGGGGCCGCAAGTCGCGGCCCGTGCGGATCACCGAGTTGACGGTCGACGAGGCACGGCCGGTGCTACGTGAGTTCCCGGTGCAGGTACCCGTCGGCGTGAAGTTCGCCAAGAGTTCCGGCATGGTCACCGAGGGCACACCCGACGAATTCGAGGCGCTGGCAGGAAGACTCGCTGTCTTCCGATTCGACCCGCTGGGCTGATCTCAGCGGTAGGCGCTGCCCTGTTCGCGGTCGAGGTAGGTGTCGGACTTGTTCTTCAGGAAGAACAGATACACCAGCAGCGACGCCGCGATGCAGACGGTGACGTAGACGATGAACAGCGGCACGTCACCTCGGGCCTTGAGGGCCTGGTAGATCAGGGGCGCGGTGCCACCGAAAATCGAATTGGCCAGCGCATAGCCGACGCCGACGCCGAGCGCCCGCACGTGGGCCGGGAACAGTTCGGACTTCACCAGCGCGTTGATCGAGGTGTATCCGGTGAGAATGATGTACGCGACGGCCACCAGCACGAACGACAGGATCGGCGAGTGCGTCTGCGGCAGGTAGGTGATCAGGACGTAGGTGTAGACCACACCGCCGAATCCGAACCACAGGAGTAGGGGTTTGCGGCCGACGCGGTCGCTGATCATGCCGCCGATCGGCTGGATCAGCATCAGGAAGATCAGCCCGAGGAGGTTGATCCAGGTCGCGGTCATGGGTTGGCTCTTGTAGGTCGCCTTCACCATCGCCGGCGCGTTGACGCTGTACGTGTAGAACGCGACGGTGCCGCCGAGCGTGATCAGGAAGCACAGCAGCAGCGGCTTCCAGTAGCGCGTGAACAGTTCACGCATCGAACCGGCACGCGCGTCTTTACCCTCCTGGACCGCCTTGAGGGTCTCCTCGGAAAGTGACTCGTCCATGCTGCGCCGCAGCCAGAACACCACGACCGCCGCGACACCGCCGACCGCAAACGCTATGCGCCAACCGAATTCGCTCACCTGCGCGGTGTTCAGCGCCGTGAGGATGATGAGCAGGGTGAACTGGGCGAGCACGTGCCCACCGACCAGGGTCACGTACTGGAACGAGGAGAAGAACCCGCGGCGTTCCCGGGTCGCCGCCTCCGACATATAGGTCGCGGATGTGCCGTACTCGCCGCCGGTGGCGAAACCCTGCACCAGCCGGCAGATGATCAGGATGATCGGCGCCGCGACGCCGATGCTGGCGCGCGACGGAACCAGGGCGATCACCATCGAGCAGGCGGCCATCAGCGACACACTGACCATCAGTGCGGTGCGGCGCCCCCGGCGGTCGGCGAAGCGGCCGAAGAACCACGACCCGATCGGCCGGGTGATGAACGTGACCGCGAAGATCGCGTACACGTAGATCGTCGAATTCTGGTCGGCCTTGTCGAAGAACTGGTTTTCGAAGTAGGTGGCGAAGACGGTGTAGACGTAGACGTCGTACCACTCGACGAGGTTGCCCGACGAGCCCCGGATGGTGTTCCAGATCGCGCGACGGGTCGCTGCGCGGCCCGACGGCGTCGGTGTGTCTTCGGTCAGTGCGGTCATGCTGCTCTCCAACGGTGGGCAACGAATCGGGTGTGGGCACATCATTGCGGCGAACCGACGGTACGGAATGGAATTCGGCCACAGCGCCGTTTTCCTTGCACGATTCACAGATTCACCCCGACCGTACCCTTGCGTGGTACCGGCTCATCGCGCTTCAGCCCTCGCGGATGACTCCGCGTTCGCAGAGGTGCTCCGTCAGCGGCGCCACCCCGACTTCGAAGTGTTCAGCCATCGCCGTTCGGGCCGCATCGCCGTCACCGGCCTGCAGCGCGGCGATCACGCGGCGGTGGTCCCGGATCGACAGATCCGGCCACCCCTGCAGCGTCGGAAACACCGCCTCGGGCGCGTAACGGGTTATGCCTGACATGAATTGGGTCAGCTTGGGTGAGTCGGCGACGACATTGATCAGCCGGTGGAACTCGTGGTTGAGCTGCACCATGCGGTCGACATCGGTGTGCTGGTAGGCCTGCTCCAGCGCCTCCTGGATGCGCGTGAGTTCGGCGACCTGAGCGTCCGTGATGTTCTCGGCAGCACGCGCCGCCAGTTCCCCACCGACGAACGCCTGCACCATGGCCACGTCGGCGACGTCGCGGGCGGTCACCTCCAGCACCATGAAGCCACGCCGGGGATGCTGCACCAACAGCCCTTCGGCCCGCAGGTTCAGCAGCGCCTCCCGGACCGGGGTGACGCTGACACCCAGCTCGGTGGCCAGCTGGTCCAGCCGCAGGTACTCCCCCGCCGGTAACGCACCGTTGAAGATGCGGCGCCGAACGTACCGCGCCACGTCGTGGGAAAGCTGTGCGGGCGCGGCGAATTGGGGTTCAGATGCGGTATTCATTGAGCAGGTTCTTGCTGATGATGGTCTTCTGGATTTCGCTGGTGCCCTCGCCGATCAACAGGAACGGCGCGTCCCGCATCAGTCGTTCGATCTCGTATTCCTTCGAGTAGCCGTAGCCGCCGTGGATCCGGAAGCTCTGTTGGGTGACTTCCGAACAGAACTCACTGGCAAGGTATTTCGCCATCCCGGCGGCGACGTCGTTGCGCTCTCCCGAGTCTTTGAGCCGGGCCGCGTTGACCATCATCAGATGTGCCGCTTCGACTTTGGTGGCCATCTCGGCGAGTTGGAAGGCGATGGCCTGGTGGTCGGCGATCGGCTTGCCGAACGTCTCGCGCTGCTGGGCGTAGCGCACCGCCAGTTCGAAGGCGCGGATGCCGACACCGCAGGCCCGCGCCGACACGTTGACCCGCCCGACCTCGATACCGTCCATCATCTGGAAGAAGCCCTCGCCGGGCTTGCCGCCGAGGACGTCGTCGGCGCCGGCGCGGTAGCCGTCGAAGATGAGCTCGGTGGTGTCGATGCCCTTGTAACCGAGCTTGTCGATCTTGCCCGGGATGGTGAGGCCCGGTTTGACCTCGCCGAAGCCGGTCGGTTTCTCGACCAGGAACGCGGTCAGGTTGCGGTGCGGCTTGTCCGCGCCCTCGTCGGTTTTCACCAGTGCCGCAACCAGAGTCGAGCTGCCGCCGTTGGTCAGCCACATCTTCTGGCCGGTGATGGTGTAGCCGCCGTCGGCGTCTCGGGTGCCCCTGGTGCGGATCGCGGCGACGTCGGACCCCAGCTCCGGCTCGGACATCGAGAAGGCGCCGCGCACCTCACCGGTCGCCATCCGGGGCAGGTAGCGCCGCTTCTGTTCGTCGGTGCCGTGCTGACGGATCATGTAGGCGACGATGAAGTGGGTGTTGATGACGCCCGAGATGCTCATCCAGCCCCGGGCGAGTTCCTCGACGCACAGGGCGTACGTCAGCAGTGACTCACCGAGCCCGCCGTACTCCTGCGGGATCATCAGGCCGAACAGGCCCATGTCCTTCATCTGATCGACGATGGCCTGCGGATAGGAGTCCGAGTGTTCCAGCTCCTGTGCTGCCGGAATGATCTCCCGGTCGACGAATTGCCGTACCGTGGCGACGATTTCGCGCTGCACCTCGGTGAGTCCGGCGGTCTGGGCCAACTTACTCATGTGCGGTCCCGCTTTGCTTCTCGCTGTCCGTCATGACTCGATCCGTTCGAATACGGCGGCCAACCCCTGGCCGCCTCCGATGCACATGGTCTCCAGCCCGTAGCGCGCATCCCGCAGGTGCAGTTCGCGGGCCAGGGTCGCGAGCATCCGGCCGCCGGTCGCGCCGACGGGATGGCCGAGCGAGATACCCGAACCGCGCACGTTCGTGCGTTCCCAGTCCGCGTCGGTGAACTTCCATTCCCGGGTGCAGGCCAGCGCCTGGGCGGCGAAGGCCTCGTTGAGTTCGATCAGGTCGATATCGGCAAGAGCGAGGCCGGCTTTGGCCAGCGCGATCTCGGTGGCCGGCACCGGTCCGATGCCCATGACGTTGGGCGGCACCCCGGCCACGCCCCAGGACGCCAGCCGGATCAGTGGCTGCAGCCCCAGTTCGGCCGCGCGCTCCGGGGTGGTCACGACGCACATCGACGCCGCGTCGTTCTGCCCACTGGAGTTTCCCGCCGTCACGGTGGCATCCGGATCACTCTTGCCCAGAACGGGTTTGAGCTCACCGAGCGCCTCGACGGTGGTGTCGGCGCGTGGATGTTCGTCGGTGTCGATCACCTGGTCACCGGCGCGGGTGGTGACGGTCACCGGGACGATCTCGTCGGCCAGCACCCCACTGCGTTGCGCTGCAACAGCTTTCTGATGCGACCGCACCGCCAGCGCATCCTGCTCCACCCGGGAGATCGCGTACTGCCTGCGCAGGTTCTCCGCCGTCTCGAGCATGCCACCGGGCACCGGATAATTCTTGCCGCCGGCGGTGGTCCGGCCGCGCGCCAGCCCGTCGTGCACCGTGATGCCGCCGCGCGCGCCACCCCAGCGCATATCGGTGGAGTGGAAGGCGACGTTGCTCATCGACTCCGCACCACCGGCGATCACCAGATCGTTTGCGCCACTGGCCACCTGCATGCAGGCCTGGATGACGGCCTGCAGTCCTGACCCGCAGCGCCGGTCGACCTGCATGCCCGGAACCGTGACCGGCAGCCCGGCGTCGAGCGCCACCACGCGGCCGATCGCCGGGGCTTCGCTCGACGGGTAGCAGTGCCCGAGAATGACGTCCTGTACCGCGTCGGCCGGAATCTCGGTGCGCTGCAACAAACCCCGCAGCGCCGCGACGCCGAGTTCGACCGCGGTCAGCGATTTGAACATGCCGCCGTAGCGGCCGATCGGGGTACGTACCGGCGCGCAGATGACGGGACTGGTCGCGGTCATCTAGATGTGCCGTCCCCCGGTGATTTCCAGGACGCAGCCGGTCATGTACGACGACATGTCCGACGCCAGGAACGCGACCACCGACGCCACTTCACTGGGCTCGGCGGCCCGTCCCATCGGAATCTCCGCCAGCTTCTGATCCCAAATCCGTTGCGGCATGGCCTCGGTCATCGCGGAGCGGATCAGGCCCGGCTGCACGGCGTTGACCCGCACGCCGAGGTGGGCGACCTCCTTGGCGGCCGCCTTGGTCAGGCCGACGATGCCCGCCTTGGCCGCCGAGTAGTTGGTCTGGCCGACCAGGCCGACCTTGCCCGAGATCGACGAGATATTGATGATGGCACCGCTTTTCGCCTCCCGCATGAGGTTGGCCGCCAAGCGGGTGCCGTTCCAACAGCCTTTCAGGTGCACGTCGATGACCTGGTCGAACTGCTCCTCGGTCATCTTGCGCATGGTGGCGTCGCGCGTGATGCCGGCGTTGTTGACCATGATGTCGATGGTGCCCCGGCCGCCGAACTCGACCGCGGCGTCGATCAGTGCCTGCACGTCTGCGGCCGACGTCACGTCGCAGCGCACGGCCTTGGCCACGTCGGAACCCCCGAGTTTGGCGACGGCGGCCTCGGTCGCGTCGAGATTCAGGTCGCCGATCACGACGCGGGCGCCTTCGGCGATGAACCGTTCCGCGATCGCGTATCCGATTCCCTGGGCACCGCCGGTGATCACCGCGATACGTCCGTCCAGCAGCGGCATGGTCGTGCACTCCTCCTGATCGACTGATCCGGTCCGGGCGGCAGCCCCGCCGGCCGGCTTCATACATAAAATATGATATTTCTTGCATCAAACCAGAAGCACCCTCGTGTTGCGCAAGGAGACCTCACATGGCCGAACCCACCGGTTCCCCCGCCGCAGAAGTCAGCGATCAGGATTTCCGCGACATCCTCGACGCGACCCGCCAGTTCGTCCGCACCGCGGTCCTGCCGCGCGAGCTGGAGATCATGAACGAGAACCGGGTGCCCGACGACATCCGCGATCAGGCGAAGAACATGGGCCTGTTCGGCTATGCCATCCCCCAGGAGTGGGGCGGTCTGGGACTGAACCTCGTCCAGGACGTCGAGATGGCGATGGAGTTGGGCTACACCACGTTGGCCGTGCGGTCGATGTTCGGCACCAACAACGGCATCGCCGGCCAGGTGCTCGTCGGGTTCGGCACCGATACCCAGAAGCAGCGCTGGCTGGAACCGATCGCCAGCGGCGACTGCGTCGCGTCCTTCGCGTTGACCGAGTCCGGCGCCGGCTCCAACCCCGCGGGCCTGCGCACCAAGGCCGTGGCCGACGGGGACGACTGGATCATCACCGGCCACAAGCGATTCATCACCAACGCGCCCACCGCGAACCTGTTCGTGGTGTTCGCCCGGACCCGGCCGGCCGACGCCGACGGACCCGGCATCGCCGTGTTCCTCGTCCCCGCCGACGCTCCCGGCGTCGTGGTCGGGCCGAAGGACGCGAAGATGGGCCAGGAAGGGGCCTGGACCTCCGACATCACGTTCGACGACGTGCGGGTCGGTCCCGATGCCCTCATCGGCGGCAACGAGGACATCGGCTACCGCGCCGCGCTGACGTCATTGGCCCGGGGCCGGGTGCACATCGCAGCCGTCTCGGTGGGCGCGGCGCAACGCGCCCTCGACGAGTCGGTGACGTACGCCGCGACCGCCACGCAGGGCGGCACCGCAATCGGCGAATTCCAGCTGGTACAGGCGATGCTGGCGGACATGCAGACCGGCGTCATGGCCGGCCGGGCCCTGGTCCGGGACGCCGCGCAGTTGTGGGTCAGCGGCGCGGACCGCCGCATCGCGCCGTCGGCCGCGAAGCTGTTCTGTACCGAGATGGTCGGCAAGGTCGCCGACCTGGCCGTGCAGGTGCACGGCGGCAGCGGGTACATGCGCGACGTGCCCGTCGAACGGATCTATCGCGACGTGCGCCTGCTCCGGTTGTACGAAGGCACCAGCGAGATTCAACGGTTGATCATCGGCGGCGGACTGGTGAAGGCGGCGCAGCGCTCGGCGTCGGGTCGCTGACCCCGCCGGCAATCATCCGATGATTCGCACGATCGACTCGACGACGGCGGCCGGCTTATCCGATCCCTCGATCTCGACGGTCACTGTCATCGTCGCTTGAACGGCACCGTCCAGCTCGTCGACTTTCGAAATGACGGCACCCGCGCGAACGTTTGCTCCGACCTTGACCGGTGTGATGAATCGCACCTTGTTATATCCGTAATTGACGGCCAATGCGACGTTGTCGACGCGATAGAGCTGGTGCATGAAATGCGGTAGCAGTGAAAGTGTCAGCAAACCGTGTGCAATTGTGCCGCCGAACGGGCCCGCGGCGGCGCGCTCAGGATCGACGTGAATCCACTGGTGGTCGTCGGTGGCGTCGGCGAACAGATTCACCCGATCCTGGGTGATCTCCATCCACTCCGTCGGCCCAAGCTGACTACCTGCTGCTGCGACGAACTCGGACAGATTGTCGAAGACCTTCACGCTTGCTCCTCTCGAGCGCGTCCGCTTTCCGGGCCGCGCCGCTATTACTTCTAACGCGTCCGTCAGAGCAGCACAATGCACAGATTTTGGGCCGACGTCACCTACTTAGCCACTCAAAGTTCGCCATCCCTAGGCATCGTCTAGGCTAACCTGCAAAAATAGCGATATCCGGGATTGCCAAGGTCCTTCGCACCAGCACACTCGCTTTGACCAATTCTTCGGCACGCCGAAGGTCGGCAGACAACGTTTCACCACTAGCTGGCCGCGGGACCCCAACAACCCCGATACTGAATTAAGGAATGCAGTCCGCGCGAGATGCGTTTACCGCAACCGACTGCCAACTGACGTTGCAGTGACTGCTGAAAACGAATGGGGCAACGATGTCGGTGGAGTATGTCGAATACGAATCCCACCTCGATATTCGTTTTCCCGAAAACATCGCCTGGTCCGACACCGATACCGATTGCAGCGTGGTGCTGTCGCAACCCGACACCGACCCGGAACTCTGGCACCGCTACGTGGACGCGGCTGCGCAGAGTTATCGCCGGCACGGCGTCGAAGCGGTCGTCGACGCTGCCGCGATCCGCGATGGTGCTGACACCGCGTTGTTCTGGACGGTCCTCGACCGCCGGGGCAACATGGTCGGCGGCCTGCGCGCCAAAGCCCCACTCGGCTGTGCCGACGACTCGCATGCGGTGGTGGAGTGGGCCGGCCGGCCGGGGCTGGCCATGGTGCGCAAGATGATCAACGACCGCGTGCCATTCGGCGTCATGGAGATGAAAACCGCGTGGGTGTCCGACAGCCGCGCCAGCCAGCACGCCGTCACCAATCTCCTGGCCCGGACCGCCTATCACGCCACCAGCGTCATGGGCGTGCAGTTCGTGATGGCCACGGCAGCCCAGCACGTCCTGGAATTGTGGAAATCCGGGGGCGGCGTGGTGGCGCCGATTCCGGCCACGCCGTACCCCGACGAGCGGTACCGCACCAAGATGATGTGGTGGGATCGAAGGACCATGGTCAATCATTCCCAGCCGGAGCAGATTACGAAGGCGCTGCGTGAGATCGACGCGATATCAACCAGGCTGGTCGCCGGTTGATGGCAGCTCTGGACGCTAACCACATCTCGATCCTCGACCCCCAGAACTCCGCTGACGCGGCAGCACTCGAAGAGCTGCTGCGCGATCCGGCGGTCAACACCGTTGACACCTGGGCCGACCAGTTCGCGGCGCTGGCCGAACTCCGGCCGGCCCCGACGTCCGACCTTCTCGACGAACCCGCCCGCTGGGTCTACTACCCGTGGCGTGCGGCGGTGCTGAAGCTGCTGGGCCCGCGGTCGTATCGCCGCCTGCGCCTGGACCGCAACCGGCATCTGGCCACCAGTGCCGAACAGGACCGGCTGGGCCGCCTGCGCGTCGGCATCGTCGGACTCAGCTCGGGCCACCTCATCGCTCATTCGCTCGCCGTGGCGGGATTCTGTGGCGAGCTCCGGTTGACCGATTTCGACAAGCTGGGCGTGTCCAATCTCAATCGCATACCCGCAACGGTCTTCGACATCGGCCTCAACAAGGCGACCGCCGCCATGCGCCGGATCGCCGAGCTCGATCCCTACCTCCTGGTCCGGCATTCGACCGCCGGACTGAGTGCCGAGTCCCTCGCGCCGTTCCTCGACGGGCTCGACGTGCTGGTCGAGCAGTGTGACTCGCTCGAGATGAAACTGCACCTCCGCCACGGCGCCCGGGCCCGCGGCATCCCGGTACTGATGGCCACCAGCGACCGCGGCCTGATCGACGTCGAACGCTTCGACGTCGATCCCACCCGCCCGGTCTTCCACGGACTGCTCGGCGACATCGACCCCGACACCATGGCGGGCCTGCCGATCGCTGAAAAGCTGCCGTACCTGATGCAGGTCTTCGACCCGGCCAGGGTTTCGCCGCGGATGGGCGCGTCCCTGCTCGAGGTGGGCCGCACCCTGTCGGCCTGGCCGCAACTCGTCGGCGACGTAACCGTCGGAGCGGCAACCGTTTTGGAAGCCATCCGCCGCATCGGGCTGAACGAGCCCCTCGCGTCCGGTCGCACCCAGGTCGACATCGGCGGTCTGCTCGGTGAACTTGCCGAACCCACCCACGTCGCCGGACCCGCCGATGTCCCCCTGCCGGAGGCCGGTGCGGTCTCGACCGGGCTCGGCCAGGTCATCGACGCCGCCGTTGCCGCCGCGATTCGCGCGCCTTCGGGCGGCAACGCGCAGCCGTGGCGCATCGCGGCGACGGCCGACAGCCTCGTCATCGGCATCGATCCCGCACGCACTTCGGCCATGGACGTCGGTTTCCGGGGCAGTGCGGTCGCCGTCGGGGCCGCGGCCTTCAACGCGCGAGTTGCTGCCGCCGCCAACGGTTTTGCCACGGAGGTGAGCTATACCGAGCCCGACGGCGCATACCCGTTGCGGATCGCCCTCCGACTGCGGCCGGGCGGTGCCCCTGAGCTCGCGCGGTGGCACCCCGGGGTCTTCGAGCGCGAGACCAACCGGCACCGCGGAACGGGCGCACCGTTGACACCCGAGGTGGCCGAGACGTTGTCGCAGGTGGCAAAGGAATACGACGCACGCGTGCACGTCATGGTCGACCACGGTGAGATCGCACGCGCGGCAACGGTCTTCGCAGCTGCCGACCGGATCCGCTACCTCACCCCTACCCTGCATCGCGAGATGATCTCGGAGCTGCGCTGGCCCGGCGACGACGACATGGACTTCGGCATCGATGTCCACTCCCTCGCGCTCGATTCCGGCGATCTGGCCGTACTGCCGCTGCTGCGCCGGACCGACGTCGTTGCGGCACTCGACGAATGGGATGCCGGCGCCGTGCTCGGGGACGACACGAGTGATCGCCTGCGTGCCAGCAGTGCGGTCGTCACCGTACTGATCCAAGGCGCGGCGCTGAGCGACTTCGCCCGTGGCGGTGCCGCCGTGGTCGCCGTGTGGATGGCGGCGCAGGCCGCCGGACTGGCCGTACAGCCGATGTCGCCGCCGTTTCTCTACGCCCACACCGGAACCGAGTTCGGCGAACTCTCCAGCAAGTACGCCGACCAACTCCACCGACTACAGGACACATTCAACGAGTTGACCAGCAAAGGGCAGGGCGAGTCGGTGGTCCTCGTGCTCCGAATATCGGATGCGCCACCGGCTTCGGTACCGAGCCGTAGGAGCACCGCCTTTGAGGTCGGTGCAGGTTAAGCTGATCGTCTCATGTCCATCGACGAGTCTCCCCCTTCACTGGATCGCGTGGTCACAGAGGTAGCGACGCGGCTGATGGCGGCGGACTCCAGCAACTACACCCAGGTGTACACGGACGTGCTGGAGATCCTCGTCGACTACTTCGGGGTCGACGTCAGCTTCCTGCGGCGCAATGATCACGAGATCGGTGCCTCGATACTCGTCGCGGAATGGCCACTGCGGCCGGAGATTCCGGACCCCGATCCCCTGCGCGTGGTGTACTTCGCCGACGCCGACCCGGTCTTCGCGGAATTGGAACATCGCAAGAAACCGCTCATCGTGCACCCCGATCCGGAGACCGACGACTATCAGCGGCGCATCGAGGCCGGCCGCAATGTCCCTCAGATATCCCTGGCAGCAACGCCTTTGGTGTCCGGCGAGCGCACCACCGGGGCGCTGGGCTTCGTCAAGTACGGCAACCGCGAATGGGTCACCGAAGAGATCAATGCGCTGCAGGCCATCGCTTCACTGTTGACCCAGGCCCAATCTCGGGTCCTCGCCGAGGAGCAGCTCCGGTACCTGGCCGAACACGATGACCTGACCGGCCTGAACAACCGGCGCGCCCTCATCGCCCACCTCGATGCCCGGCTGCAACCGGGACAACCCGGTCCGGTGACCGCCCTGTTCTTCGATCTCGACCGGCTCAAGGCCATCAATGACTACCTGGGGCACAGTGCGGGTGATTCGTTCATCCGTGTCTTCGCCCAGCGCCTCACCGAGGGGGTCGACAGCAAGACCGTGATCGCCCGGCTCGGCGGTGACGAGTTCGTGGTCGTCCCGGCAGACCCGATATCCGCGAACAAGGCCGAAGCACTCGCCTACCAGCTTCAGGACTCCCTGCGGCGCCGCGTGTGGATCGACGGTGAACGGCTCACGCGGGCAGTGAGTGTCGGCGTCGCTTCGGGCACTCCGGGCTCCGACACCTCCTCCGACCTGTTGCGCCGCGCCGACCAGGCCGTCTTGAGCGCGAAGTCTGCCGGCGGGGACCGTGTTGCGGTGTTCACCACCGCCATGTCCCTGGAAACGGCCTACCGCAACGATATCGAGCTGCACCTGCAGGACGTCATCGAGAACGGCGCGCTGCTGCTCAACTATCTCCCGGAAATCGACATGCGCACCGGGAAGCTGCTCGCGACCGAAGCGCTCGTACGCTGGGACCACCCCACCCGCGGGCTGCTCCCACCTGCCGCATTCATCGGCATCGCCGAATCGATCAACCTGGCAGGCGAATTGGGCCGGTGGGTGCTGCGGACGGCATGCCGCGAATTCGCCCGCTGGCGCGAGGACTTCCAAGCCTCGAAACCCGGCAGCGACGATCGCGACGATTTCGAGTTGCGCGTCAACGTCTCCCCGGTTCAGCTGGTCACCGACGGCTTCGCCGAGTCGGTGGCCGAGATCCTCGACGAATTCGGTCTCGACCGCGGGTCGGTGTGCCTGGAGATCACCGAGAACGTCGTCGTGCAGGACAGCGAATCCTCCCGCGCCACATTGGCCGACCTCCGCAGAACCGGCGTTCGGTTGGCGATCGACGACTTCGGCACCGGATACAGCGTGCTGTCCCACCTCAAGTCGCTGCCTGTCGACATCCTCAAGATCGATCGCAGCTTCGTGACCGACCTCGGGTCCAACCCCGGCGACCTGGCGATCGTCCGGGCGATCATCGCGCTGGCCGACTCGTTCGGTCTGCAGATCGTCGCCGAGGGCGTCGAAACCAAGGCTGCCGCAACCACATTGCTGCGCCACGGCTGCCACCGGGCGCAGGGGTTCCTGCTGTCGCGGCCGCTGCCGAGCGACCAGATGGCGACGCTGTACCGCAAGGGACGGGTGCCGGTCCGGTTCACCAGCGACATGTGACCCCGAACAGCGCTAGCGCGCAACCAGTTCCACGCGGGCGAACCTGCTGGCGGGCTGGCCCACGATACAGACTTCGAGGTCGCCGGCCGGCAGGGCGTCAGCCTCCGCCGGTCCGCCCCCGCCGGTGAAATCGGGCGAGATCACGACACCGTGACGCGCACGCACGAAGTACGGTCCGTCGGGCGTGTTCAGTTCCGCTCCGATGATCCGGCGGTCTTCGAAGAGCAGCGCCCGCAGCGTGCTGTCCGCGCTCACCGCGATGTCGCGTTCGGCAGCGGCCACCGCCAGCCAGTCGAACAGTTCGTCCGGTCCGTCACCGGCGCGCCATTCGATGGCGCCGAGCGAAGCCAGCCGAAGCGTCTTGCCCACCGAGTCGCGCAGGGTCTCCGCGGACCAGCCGCGAACCGTGCTGTAGAGCGCGCCGGTGACGGAATCCAGACACGCCCCGGCCCAGTCGAGCAGGCCCGCGCCGAAGAACGTCTCGATGGTGCGTGCGTGTGTTTCGGACTCCGTCAGCTCGCGTACGGCACGGGCCGGCACCGGCCGGCCGTTCGCCGGCGGTGCGCTCGCGTCGACGTCGACCTCGGCGGTCACCGCGGCGAAGTAGACGGCGGTGGCGTCGAGCTGCTCCTCGGTTTCCGGCTCGGCCGATTCGGCCTCACCGGGTCGAGCGGCGTCCGGCTCGGGCGCGTCGTCGGGAACCCCGCGCGGTACACCGAACTCGTCGATGCGAGCATCGAGGACGGCGCCCAGAGTGACGCAGTGCACATCGTCACCGCGCAGCCAGCGCCCGTCATCGGCGGGCAGCGCTCCGGCAACCATCACATCTGCGGCGGCGTCGACCGCGGCAATGGCTGTCGCCAGGCCACCGATACCGGCGCCGACGCACAGCACGTCAACTTCTGCGTCCCAATCCAACCTGAATTCCCTGAGTTGAGCGTTAGCGAACTGCAACAATCCGACAGTCAGGGATCGCTTTCGCCGTTCGGCTACTTTACATACTCACGGAATGAACGACACCAACAACGGCCTACGTTATGGCACCCTTAGGATGATCCGGGGGGCTAGCCACTGAACGCGCGCTGACGGAAGGTGATCGACGAATGGGGCGCCAGCCGCGATCCGAAGTGACCCGACGCAAGATCATTGACTCTGCTGTCGATTTGATCAACGAGATCGGTTATCCCGCCGCCGGATTGGCTGACATCATCGAACGCGCCGAGCTGACGAAGGGCGCGCTGTACTACCACTTCGATTCCAAAGAAGCCCTGGCCACTGTCATCATCGAAGAGGCAATGGTCTTGCTGCACAACGTGTTCCAGTCTGCCCGGGACTCGGAGCACAGCGCGATGAAGTCACTGATCGTCGGCACCTTCACCACCAGCGATCTGCTGGCGACCAACCGGACCGCCCAGGCCGGAACGAAACTGTTGCGCACGTTCGCGGGGTTCAACCCGACAGCGCGACACAGCTACGTGAACTTCGTCGACCAGTTCACCTCGGACATCAAACGCGCCGAAACGGACGGCGATCTGCGCCCCGGCGCGGACCCTGCCGATGTCGCCAACACACTGGTGGCCTGGATCCTCGGCGCGGAGCTGATGTCCAGCGCCGCGTCCGACGGCGACGACCTCCGCGACCGGTTCACCAGGCAATGGCGCGTTCTGATGCCGGCGATCGTGACCCCGGAATCGCTCGACCGCCACCTCGACTTCATGGTGGCCGCGTCCACGCGACAGCCGAACATCGTGGAGCACACCGCCACCCCCTGACTCCACATCGCTAACTAAGTTCACTTCTTTGTTGCTAGGCTGCCATCAGCCCAAGCGACAGAGGAGTCTGCATGGACCTCAATTGGTCGGCCAGCGATCTGGCATTCCGCGATGAAGTACGCACATTTCTGCAGGAAAATCTGACACCGGACATCCGAGAAGCCGGTCGTCTGATGACGAGCGTCTACAGCGATCACGACGCGAGCCTCGCCTGGCAGCGCATCCTGCACGAGCGCGGTTGGGCCGCACCGGCCTGGCCCGTCGAATACGGCGGCTGCGATTGGAGCCTGACCCAGCACTACATCTTCAGCCGGGAGTCGACCCTGGCCGGGGCGCCGGCACTGTCCCCGATGGGTATCCGGATGGTCGCTCACGCGATCGTCCGGTTCGGCACCACGGAACAGAAGAACTATTTTCTGCCCCGCATCCTGACCGGTGAGGTCTTCTTCTGCCAGGGCTACTCCGAACCCGAAGCCGGATCCGACCTGGCCGCCCTGACCATGGCGGCCGTCTCCGACGGCGATGACCTGGTGTGTACCGGCAGCAAGATCTGGACCACCCACGCCACCGAGGCCAACTGGATGTTCGCGCTGGTGCGCACCACCCGCACGGCCAAGAAGCAGCAGGGCATCACCTTCGTGCTGATCGACATGAGCACGCCGGGCATCGAGATCCGGCCACTGGTGATGACGTCCGGCGAAGAGGTCCAGAACCAGGTGTTCTTCGATGAGGTCCGGGTGCCCAAGAGCAACGTCATCGGGCAGATCGACGACGGCTGGACCGTCGCGAAGTACCTGCTCGAGTTCGAGCGCGGCGGCGGCGCCGCCGCCCCGGGGCTGCAGGTGCTGGCCGACGACATCGCCACGGCAGCGGCGCAAGCGCCGGGCCCCGAAGGCGGCCGCCTGCTCGACGATGCCGCGTTCTCGCGCAAGCTCGCCGACGCCCGGATCCGTACCGAAGTGCTCGAGATACTCGAATACCGCGTGCTGGCCGCGCTGGCCGGCGGCGGCCATCCGGGCGCAGCGTCGTCAATGTTGAAGGTGCTCGGCACGGAGCTGAGCCAGACCTTGACCGAACTGGCCATGGAGGCCGCCGGACCCCGCGGCCGGGCATACCAGCCACACGCCACCCGTCCCGGCGGCCCGGTGGCCGAATTCACCCCTCCCGCAGACGGTTACGTCAGCGGCGAGGCATGGCAGGCGGTCGCGCCACTGCGGTACTTCAACGACCGTGCCGGGTCGATCTACGCCGGCAGCAACGAAATTCAGCGCAACATCCTCGCCAAAGCAGAATTGGGGCTGTAAATGGACTTCACCTTCTCCGCGGAACAGGAACTTCTCGCCGGCGGCCTGTCCAAGTTCCTGTCCGGCCGGTACGACCTCGAGGCCAGCCGGGCCGCAGCGAAATCCGGCCCCGGCTGGCAGCCCGACATCTGGCAGTCGTTCGCCGAGGAACTCGGCATTCTCGGTGCGGCCCTGCCGGAGGACGTCGGCGGCATCGGCGGCGGACCCGTCGAGGTCATGCTGATCGCCGAAGCGCTGGGCCACGCCCTGGTCATCGAGCCGTACGTGGACACCGCGGTGGTCGCCGCCGGTCTGTTGCTGCGATCCGGTAGCCCGGTTGCCGGCCCCATCTTGGCGGAAATCGCTTCCGGCACAGCCGTTGTCGCGCTCGCCGCGGCCGAGGCCCACAGCGGCGACCGGTGGCAGGACGTCCAGACCACCGCCTCCCGCGAGGGCGACGCCTGGGTACTCAGCGGCGACAAGATCATGGTGGTGAATGCGCCGTTGGCCACCCACCTGCTCGTCACCGCGCGGACCGACAACGGCGTCTCGCTGTTCCTGGTCGACATCTCCGAGCCCCGCGAGGGGCTGGTGGTGCACAGCTACCGCACCGTCGACGACCGTCGGGCCGCCGACCTGGAGCTGCGCGAAGTCCGGCTGCCGGGCGACGCGCTCCTGGGCGCTGAAGGCGAGGCCTGGCCGTCGATCGCCCAGGCCCGCGACGAGGGCGCCGCCGCCGTGTGCGCCGAAGCCGTCGGCAACATGCGGAAGGTGTTGGCCGACACCGTCGAATACGCCAAGCAGCGCCAGCAGTTCGGCCAGCCGATCGGCAGCTTCCAGGCCCTGCAGCATCGCATGGTGGACATGCACATGGAGCTCGAACAGTCCGTGTCGGCGGTCTACCTGGCCGTGCTCAACCTGGAAGCCGACGCGCACACCCGGGCACGCGCGGTTTCCGCGGCCAAGGCCACCGTCGGCCGCGCCGCGCGGTTCATCGGCCAGAACGCCGTACAGCTGCACGGCGGCATGGGCATGACCGAGGAACTCGCCATCGGCCATTACTTCAAGCGGCTCACCGCCGTTCAGTACGAGTACGGCTCCACCGACCACCACGTGACCCGTTATGCAGAACTGACCCGCCGCTGAGTTCGGCGCGCGCCCTCACCTGATCCGGCCGGGCCGGATCAGGTGAGGGTCATCTGCTTCTGCGCGTACAACTTTGCCCACTCCGCCCGCGGCCGGATCGACGTGTCGACGTCGGCGGCCTTGGCGCGCAGGGCACCTGCCGTCGCCTGTGCCTTCGGGGTCAACTTGAACGGATCCCAGCCGAAGAACCGGCAGGAGTTCTCCCAGGTGATCTTGTTGATGTCGGAGTCCGAGGCGCCGGCCGCGTTGAGTTCGGCCAGGACCTGCTCGGGCGCGTCGGGCCAGAAGCAGTCCGAGTGCGGGTAGTCGCACTCCCAGGCGATGATGTCGATGCCGATTTCGTGGCGCAACTTCAGCGAAGTCTTGTCGGTGACGTAGCAGGCCAGCGAATGCTCACGGAAGACGTCACTGGGCAGCTTGTCCCCGAAGTCGCGGCGCAGCCACTTCTGATTGGTGTAATGCCGGTCGCTGCGATCCAGATAGAACGGAATCCAGCCGATACCGCCTTCGGAGAAGGCGAATTTCAGGTCCGGATAGTTGCGCATCGCCGGGCCCCACAACAAGTCCTGGGCGCACATCGCCGACACCTGCGTGGCCAGGATGATCAGGTTGTCGATCGGGGCGTCCTTGGCCATCGAGATCGCGCCGAAGCCGGTGCCGATGTGCAGACACATCACGACGTTCTCTTCGGAGAGGGTCCGGAACACCGGGCCCCAGTAGTTCTCGTCGAAGTAGCTGGGCAGGCCTTCCAGGTGCGGCAACTCGGGCATGGTCACCGCCCGGCAGCCCTTCGCGGCCACCCGGCGGATCTCACGGCACATCGCCTCGGGGTTCCACGTCGGCAGAATCGCGATCGGGATGAACCGGTCCGGGTACGCGCCGGCCCATTCGTCGATGTGCCAGTCGTTGTAGGCCGAGACCATCACCAGGGTGGCTTCTTCGCGGTGCATGTTCAGGTGCCGGGCGGAGAAACCCGTGAAGGTCGGGAAGCACATCGAGGCCAGGATGCCGTTGCGGTTCATGTCCCGCACCCGCTCATGCACGTCGTAGACACCGGGACGCATTTCGGCGAAGCCGGCGGGATCGCGTCCCCACTCCTCGGCCGGCCAGGAGACCACGGCGTTGAGCCCGCTCACGCCTTGGGGGCGGCCCTGATACATCCACTGGTCGACGCCGTTGGCGTCGGTGACGACGATCGGCGCCTCGGGCTTGTACTTGTCCGGAACGTGGTTGACGAACATGTCGGGCGGCTCCACGACGTGGTCATCGATGCTCACCAGGATCAGGTCGTCGGTATTCACGGGACTCCAATTGCTCCTCACGTGCGCGGCATCCTCACGTCCGCGACTGCACACTCAGTAGTACCGTCTAGAGGCGTGACCGTCTCTGCACTTTCGGACAGAGGTTTATCCCAAACGGCCAAGATGCCCGAGCGGCCGGTGATCGAGCTGCGTCGCGGCGGCGGCGCCCTCGGCGGCAGCTATCTCTACGAGGGCGACGCGCTGATCACCGGCTGGCACTCACATGAGGTGCACCAGATCGAATACGCACTGCACGGCCTGGTCGAGGTGGAAACCGATGTCGCCCACTATCTGCTGCCGCCACAACAGGCCGCCTGGATTCCGGCGGGTCTACCCCATCAGGCAGTGATGAATCCGGACGTCAAGACCGTTGCCGTGATGTTCGATCCCGGGCTCATCTCGGACCGGTCGGATCGGGCCCGCATCATCGCCGTTTCCCCGCTGATCCGGGAGATGATGATCTACGCGTTGCGGTGGCCCATCGACCGGCCGCGGGGTGACGCCGTCTCGGACGGGTTCTTTCGCACCCTGGCACATCTCGTGGCCGAAGCGCTGGACCACGAAGCGCCGCTGAGCCTGCCCACGTCCGAGCACCCGATCGTTGCCGCGGCAATGGCCCACACCAAAGCGCATCTGGCTTCGGCGACGGCCGAACAGGTGAGTCGCGAGGTCTCGGTATCTGAGCGGACGCTGCGGCGGCTGTTCCAGGAGAACATCGGATTGTCTTGGCGGACTTATCTTCTCAATGCCCGGATGCTCCGGGCGATGGCGTTGCTCACCGAGCCGGGACAATCGGTGCAAGCCACCGCCACCGCGGTCGGTTTCGAGAGCCTCAGCGCGTTCACCCGCTGCTTCACCCAGTTCAGCGGGCAATCACCGTCGGCGTACCGCCGCCAGACTGCCGAGACGGCGCGCTCGCCGCACGAGCCCCGGTAAAGGCCGCGATCACGACCGGTCGCCGTCATCCATCTCCCAGGTGCGATCACATCGCTCCTCGGTCTCGGCAATCAACTGCGCGTTCGGCTCGTCGACCGCACGAACCCAACGCTCGGCGGCGATCAGACTCCGCCCACCGGCAATGTGACGCGCGAGCAGACGCCGGCGCCGCACGTCGTCAGCGCCCCTGAGGTAGTAGAGCCGATCGATCAGCTCCCGCGCACCGGAGAAACCGTGGGACGGCAACGCCAGGTAGTTACCCTCGGTGACCACGAGCCGGGCCGCCGCCGGCACGACCAAACCAGCTGCGACAGACTCCTCGAGCGCCCGATCGAACTGCGGCACATAGACATCAGCAGTCTGATAAGCGTCCCGCACCCGAGCCAGCGACACCAGGAAGCCGGCGGCATCGAAGGTGTCGGGGGCACCCTTGCGCCCTTTGCGGCCCAGCCGCACCAGCTGCCGGTTGGCGAGATGAAACCCATCCATCGGCACCAGGGCGGCGAAATCGCGCTGAGTGGAAGTGAATTCATCGACGAGGCGCTCGGCTGCCGTCGACTTGCCGACACCCGGCGGTCCGGTCAGACCGACGATCACCCGGCCCGACCGCTCCTCGAGCAGTCGGGCGACATCGTCGGTCAACCGGGCCATGGCGCGGACACTAGCCGCTCAGCGCGTCCAAGTCGAAGACGTGACGCACCCGACGTCGAGGGTGTCACCGCCGCTGCGGCTCGGGCGCACACGCCATCAACGTCACCAAAGCCGCACCCAGGATGAGGATTCGACGAATCACGAATAGCCGCCATCGGAAGCGCCGGCGTTGGTCTCGAACGGATTTCGACGGCCGGTGAGCCTTTCGGCGCCCAGGCTGATCGCGTACTGCTTGACGAATTCGACACGTCCCAACGCGGCCCACTGTGCCGAGTGCCGCTCTTCGTGATGCAGGACACGATCGATGTCCACGTCCTGTTGGCGTGCACCGCGGGGCCCGTCGTACCACATCTGCCCCGACCCGATGATCTTGCGGAGTTGGTCGCCCGCATCGGTCGGGTGGGCGATGTTGATCAGGAACACGTCACCGTAGGTCGACCCGGCCTGCTGGCTCAGCTGGTTCTGGATGAACCCGCCGCCCAGTCCCATCAGCATGCCGTTGGGCGTGGTGGCGAACCGTCCGCCGCTGCCCGCCAGTCGCGGAACCTGTTCGTAACTCCAGGAATTCGAAGCCTGCCGGTCGACGATGCGCTGCACCTCGTTCGCGGTGTAGGGCGTCTCGGCGAAGTCGGTGTTCGGGTTTCCCTTCGTGTAGCCGGTGCCCGCATTCAGGATGTACGTCATCAGCGCGGCCCGGCGGGCGTCGCCGGCACTGGTCCCCGCAGACAAAAGGAAGTAGGTGTTGTCGTCGCTGGGATCGCTGCTGGTCCGGTTGTTGTCGACGACGCGCTCCATGCCCGTGAGGATGTCGAAACTCGCCGGCGTGATGTGCTGCTGCCGCGCGATGTCGACGATGACCTGGGGTGGCACACCCTTTTTCGCCGCATTCTGCAGCCACTCCCGGTGATACCCCTCGCTCGTTCCGCTCAGCAGACCCGCGTCGCGCAGCGCGTCCTCGTACTTGTTGACGGGGTCGTATCCCGGCTCCCCGGGATCGTCGCCGATTCGGGTGTCTTTCGCCTCCGGCACATCGAACGCAATACGTTCGGCGGCCGCGCGATCGCCGTGCTCGTAAAGGAACGCGGCCGATTCGAGCTTCCCCGCGAACACGGACATGCCCTGTCCGAGCACCTGCGCACGGCGGACAAACGCATCACCCACCTCCCGGCACGCCTGGCCGCTGTCGAGTGCGGCCACCGGATCCGCGGCGGCCGAGAGCGCGGGGCCACCATCGTCGTCGCACAGGCCGTCGGCCAGACCCGCCAACCGGGCCGCGGTGTCGCGCAACGAGGCCACGACGACGGTCAGCGGCACGGTCATGCCAGTTCCCAACCGACCTTGCGGATCTGATAGCCGGTGTCCCGGTCGGCCGCCTCGAATTTCGCGAGCAGTAGTTTGATCGCGTTCTCGACCTCGATCCGCTTGGCTGCGATCTGCAGCGTCTGGACCGGCGAAACCCGCGCATACCAGCGGAGCCAGAAACCGGGTGTGACGCCACCGTCGTCGGCGACGTCCCACTGTGCCTCAGCGGCGTCGACTGCCTTCTTCAGGCCCGCGCGGAGCTCCGCGAGCAGCGCACCACCAGTCGCCAACGGCCCCGCCACCGCATCGAGGTGGTTCCGATATGCGGTCTGCTCGTCGAGTGATTCGCGGCCCTGCTTCTGCGCGGCATCGGCGGCAGTGCCGGTCCAGCCCTCGGCAAGGTGGGCGAATTGCGTTCGTGCCCGGTCGATCTGAGCGTCGACACGCTGGGCCGCGGCGCGCGCATCGAGGGATGCCGTCAGCAGGGATTCCGGATCGGAATTGAGCACCTGCGACACCGTGTACGGCATGGACCATCCCTCGTTCCAATCGGTCCTTTCATTGTCCCCCACAGGCCGCAGGCCACCGGTCACGAAAATCGAATCCCTCGCTGCAAGGGTGTCACCGAGTGGGAACCCGCCTTCCGCGGACCGCGCGGGCCGACTAAGACCGAATGATGACCTCCCATATCGCTCCCCCGCCGGACACCATGCGGGCGATGGTGCTCACCGAGTTCGGCGGCCCCGATGTCCTGCATGCCGCCGAGCTGCACACCCCGGTGCCCCGAGCCGACGAGGTGCTGGTGGAGATCGCCTGCTCCAGCGTCAACCCGGCGGATTGGAAAACCCGCGAGGGCAAGCTCTCCGCGTACATCGACTACCACTTCCCGTTCGTGCTGGGCTTCGACCTGGCCGGCGTCATCGCTGCCGTCGGGCCGGGCGTGACGCGCTGGCAGGTGGGTGATCAGGTTTTCGGGATGTCCAACCAGCGCAGCGGTGAAGACGGCACGTACGCCGAATACTGCCTCGCCTCTTCCGAACTGCTCGAGCCGTTGCCCGATGGCTGGGGCTACGTCGACGCCGCCGGTCTGCCAGTAGCGGGTAGCACCGCCTACGGCGGCATGGTCGACGCCGGCGAGCTGCAGAACGGCCAGACCGTGTTGATCAACGGCGGTGCCGGCGGTGTCGGCAGCATCGCGATCCAGATCGCTCACGCGCTGGGTGCACGGGTCGCGGTGACCTGCAGCCCGAAGAACTTCGATTACGTCTCCGCACTCGGCGCCGACCTGGCCATCGACTACCGGGGCGGCGACGTCGTGACGCAGCTGCGTGCCTGGGCTCCGTCGGGTGTCGATCAGGTGCTCGACGCCGTGGGTCTGGACACGCTGCTGCCGCACGCCGAGGAACTGGTGGCACCCGGCGGCCGCTACGTCGAGATCGAGACGCTCATCTCGCGTGCCGACGAGGAGCGGGTGGCCCGCGCTGCCGAGCGCGGGGTGCGGATCGTCTCCAACATGATCGCGATCCAGCGCCAGCCGCAGCACCTGATGGAGTTGGCTGCACTCTGCGCCAAGGGCGCGATCCGGCCGCCCGAGACCGAGGTGCTGCCGCTGTCCAGGGTGGCTGACGCGCACCGCCTCGTCGAGGCCGGTCACGTTCGCGGGAAGGTCATCCTCGCCGTGCACACCGACTGAGCTCTCGGGCCAAAGCCCTTGGGACGGAGATGTATCCGACCGCGGGGCTGGTAGCGTGATGCGGACGTTCAGGCCGAGGTACGGGAGGCGTTGTGGGGCACGGTGAAATGCTCCATCACCTGGTGTCCGACGCCGCTGCCGCCGCACCCGATCGTCCTGCCATCATCGCCGAAGACGGCACCGTCACGACGTTCGCGCAATTCGACCGGTCGATCGCGGCAGTCGCCGGCTGGATCGCATCCCGAACCACCCGCGGCGACCGCGTCGCAGTGATCGCCGACAACGGCCCGGACTACGCCACGCTCTACTACGCGGTGCCGCGCGCCGGATGCATCCTCGTCCTGATCAACCAGCGGCTCAGCGCCGACGAGCATGTCGCGCAACTCGCGACCGCGGCTCCCACCCTGGTCCTCGGTGACGGCCGCTATCTGGAGTCTCTGGGCCGCCCCGATGCGATCTCGTTCGACAACGAACAATGGGCTGCGGCAACGCAATCGACGCAACGTTCTGTGCCCGACGAACCCGACCCGGACGACCCGGTCTGGCTGCTCTTCACCAGTGGGTCGACGGGAACACCGAAAGGTGTTGTCCACACGCATCGTTCGATCACCGCAGCGGTCCGGGGCAGCATCGCCGGCAGGTCGGTCAGTCCCGGCGGCGTCTATCTGCTGCCGTTTCCCATGTGCCACATCGCCGGGTACAACATGCTGGTGCACCACGGCGCACAGTCGACGGTGCTGCCGGTGGCGGCATTCCGGCCCGACGCTTTCGCGGCCACGGTGAACCGGTACCGGGTGACCTCGTGTTCGTTGGCCCCGACCATGCTGCACAGCCTGTTGGCCCATCTCGACCAGACCGGCATCGAGCTGCCGTCATTGCGGGACATCGCCTATGGTTCGTCCGCCATCCCGGCCGACCTGCTGCGGCGTGCCCTCAACCGTCTCGACGTGGGATTCCACCAGGGCTATGGCATGACCGAAACCGGTGGCAACGTCACGTTTCTCGGCCCCGAGGACCACCGCGCGGGCGCCGCCGGTGATACCGCCGTGCTCACCACTGCCGGCCGTCCCCATGCCGACGTACAGATCCGGATCGCGGCGAACGGCGAGATCCTGGTTCGCGGAGACCAAGTGGCGGTCCGGTACTGGCCCGACACACCCACGACCGCCGATGGCTGGTTACCCACCGGCGACGTCGGATACCTCGACGACGAGGGCCGGCTCGTGGTGTCCGACCGGCTGAAGGACATCATCATCACTGGCGGCGAGAACGTGTCCTCGCGGGAAGTCGAGGACGTGCTGTCATCGCACCCCGACGTGGATCAGGTTGCGGTCGTGGGGGTCCCGGATCCGTATTGGGGCGAGGCGATCTGCGCAGTCGTCGTGCCCACCGCCGGCACTCGACCTGACGCGGACGCCCTGACCGCGCACGTGCGGGAACGCATCGCGGCCTTCAAACGCCCCCGGCACGTCGTGTTCGTCGACGCGCTACCCCTGACGACAAACGGCAAGATCGCGAAACAGGTACTGCGCGAACAACTCCGGGCGCAGTTCGCCGGTTAGCGCAGGCCGGCTCACTGCGTTGCCGTCGCCAGGCCGGCCCGCTCGACACTCATCAGGCTCTCGGTCTCGTGTTCCCGCCGGTACGCCGCACCACCGCCATTCAGGCCGAAAAGCCGCTTGCTCCACAACAACCACAGCACGGCGATGATGTTCACCAGCAACATCGCCACCCGCAGCGTGGTGACCTTCTCGGTCAGTTCGTAAATCTCCAGCGGCAGGAAGATACCGGTGGCCACCACCGCGAAATACTCTCCCCAGCGCCACATTCCCCACAGCCCAACGGCTTCCACCAGCTCGATCAACGCATACACCGCGATGCCGATCCCGATCCACAACAGGGTTGTGCCCGACATGGTGAACGCGTCGTTGATATGCCGAATGATCTTGGAGCCGTCGATGTTCCAGCCGATCTGGTCGGCCAGCGGCCGCAGCAGAGGCAGGTCCTTCTCGAACATGTCCCGCAGATGCACTCGTGCCGCCCGCACCCGGAAGACGCCATAGGACATCAAGGCCAGCAGCAGAAATCGGAAGACACGCTCGACGGCCAGCACCCGCATCAGCACTCGGTCACGCAGCAGTCGGCCGCGCGGGACTTCGGGTGCCGATTCCGCCGGCCCCTTCCCTCGGGGCGGGCCGACGACGAATGTCTCGCACCGCAGGCAGCGCCATGCCTCACCGACCGGGGTCTGCACGTGCAGGCGGGCGGCCAGGTCCGGTTCATCCGGTGCGAATGTGGCATGGCCGCGCAGGCCACAGGACCGGAGGGCGAAATCCACCATGTCAGTACCGTAATGGCACCATCCGGCAGTCGGCCCGAATTCGACCGGTGCGCCCGAAATCCCGGGCCTACCAGCGGGAACTCCGTGCTCATAGCCTATCCATAGGCTAACCACAGATCGTCGCTAAACCGGTTGGCAACAATGTCGCGATGCGATATGCGCCAGACGCCTACGCCGCGACCGGGCGGCCACACACCGCCGGACACGCAGCTCCGGCGCCGATGACCCGCCACGATGGCAGCCCGATCGAGGTCCTCGTGGTCGACGACGAACCGGCGCTCGGCGACCTGGTATCCATGGTGCTGAGGTATGAAGGGTGGCAGGTCACCGCCGCTCAGGATGGTGCGACGGCCATCAAGAAGGCCGCCGCCGAGAAACCCGACATCGTGGTGCTGGACATCATGCTGCCCGACATGAGCGGGCTCGACGTGCTCCACGAATTGCACCGCATCCGCCCCGAACTGCCCGTGCTGCTGCTCACCGCAAAGGACACCGTCGAGGACCGGATCGCCGGATTGTCCGCCGGCGGAGACGATTACGTCACCAAGCCGTTCAATGTCGAGGA
>NZ_KB911477.1:0-74971 GCF_000383495.1 Mycobacterium sp. 360MFTsu5.1
TGTCACGCCAACGTCCACCACGACGGGTGGGACGTCGTCATGGGACTGGACAAACACCCCTGGCTCATCCCACCCGCCACCGTCGACCCCCACCGAAAACCCATCCCCGCCCACAACCGCCGCACCATGCGACTCGACAACGCCGCCTAACACCTAAAGCAATGCGCACCTTGACAACTCGACAGTGACAATGCAACGCGGGCCTGCTGCTTCAACCGCAGCGGAGCCGAAGCAGCAGGCCCGCACCCGGACGGCGCCCGACGAGCTGCCACCGACAGCACGCCCAGCTCGGTTGCGGACGTACGTGGCGCCAGCCTCAGGCCTGCGTCATCTTCCAATAGGCCCCGCGCCGCTCCAGCAGCTCGTCGTGGGACCCACGCTCGACGATGCGCCCGGCCTGGACCACGAGGATCAGATCGGCGTCGCGGATAGTGGAAAGTCGGTGCGCGATAATGAAACTCGTCCGATTGCGCCGCAGCTCCGCGGTGGCCTGGGCGATCAGCAGCTCGGTGCGGCTGTCGACCGAACTGGTGGCCTCGTCGAGGATCAACAGCTGGGGTTGCCGGACCAGCGCTCGCGCAATGGTGATCAGCTGCTTTTCGCCGGCGCTGATGTTGACGCCGTTCTCGTTGAGTCGCGTCTGGTACCCGTTCGGCAGCGTGTGCACGAAATGGTCGACGCGCGCGGTGCGGGCCGCCTCGATCACCTCGGCCTCGGTGGCGTCGGGACGTCCGTAGGCGATGTTGTCGTAGATCGTGCCGCCGATCAGCCAGGTGTCCTGCAGCACCATGCCGATGCGCGACCGCAGCTCGGCGCGGCTCATCGTCGCGATGTCGTGGCCGCCCAGCAGGATTCGACCGAAATCCGGCTCGTAGAACCGCATCAGCAGGTTCACCAGTGTGGTCTTGCCGGCCCCGGTCGGCCCGACGATGGCCACGGTGGTGCCCGGTTCGGCGACGAACGACAGGTCTTCGATGACAGGAGTCCCGGGTACGTAGGAGAAGTTGACCCGCTCGAACTCCACGAGGTCCGGCGAAGCCGAGAAACTGCCGGCCGCCGGCGAGAAACTGCCGGCCGCAGCCGAGCCGCGGTCCAGCACGCCCAAGCCACTATCGGGTGCCGCTGCCCCACGGCCAAGCACCGGCCCAGCCACGACTCCGGACTCTTCGTCGGCGTCCAGGAACTCGAAAACCCGCTCGGCGCTGGCCATCCCGGACTGCATGGTGTTGTACATCGACGCGATCTGGGTCAGTGGCTGGTTGAACTGTCGCACGTACTGGATGAACGCCTGGATGCTGCCGAGGCTGATCTGCCCGGTCGCCACCTGGATACCGCCGACCACCGCGACGCCGACGTAGCTGATATTGCCGATGAACGTCGTGATCGGGGAGACCAGCCCAGACAGCGACTGCGCCCCGAAACTTGCTTGGTACACATCGTCGTTCAGTTCGCGGAACTTCTCCTCCGCCAGTGCCCGGTGCCCGAAGGTCTTGACGACGGTGAAGCCGCTGTAGGTCTCTTCGATGTGGGCGTTGAGCCGGCCGGTATTGCGCCACTGCGCCATGAACTGTTGCCGCGACCGCTTGGTGATGATGCGCGTCGCCAGCAAGGTGAGCGGCACCGTCAGCACGGTGATCAACGCCAGCAGCGGCGAAATCCAGATCATTGCCGCCAGCACCGTCACTACTGTCAGCGCCGAGGTCAGCAGTTGACTGACGGTGATCGTCAACGACGTCTGGACGTTGTCGATGTCGTTGGTGACGCGGCTGAGAATCTCCCCGCGGCGACGGGAATCGAAGTAGGACAACGGCAGCCGGTGAATCTTGTCTTCGACGTGGGAGCGCAGCGCGAACATGGTGCGCTGCACGATGGTGTTGAGCAGTCGGGCCTCGGCCCACACCATCACGGCTGAAACCAGATACAGCAGCAGCGCGAGCGTCAGCACGTGGCCGATCGCTGTGAAGTCGACGCCCTGGCCCGGAACGACATCAGACCCGGCGAGCAGGTCGGCAAAGGTGTTGTCGCCCCGCGCCCGCGCCGCTGCCACCGCCTGTTCACGGCTGATGCCCGCCGGCAGCCCGCGGCCCAGAACCCCGTTGAACAACAGGTCGGTGGCATGGCCCAGGATGCGCGGCCCTATCACGCCGACGGCGATCCCGGCGATGCCCAACAGCATCACCACGATCACCCGGCGCCGTTGCGGCGCCAGCTGTTTCACCAGCCGCAGCGCCGTGTCCCGGAAGTTCTCGGACCGCTGACCCGACGCCAGCATGGCGGCCGACGGCGGCCGGGTCACGCCAGGCCTCCGGCCACGACCGCTTGCGAGTCGGCGAATTCGCGGTACACCGGGCACGACTCGATCAGCTCGGAATGCGTGCCGACGCCCACCACGCGGCCGTTGTCGAGCACGACGATCTGATCGGCGGCGGCGACCGTCGAAAGGCGTTGGGCGACAATGATCACCGTGGCATCGGCGGCCGCCGCGGACAACGCGTCCCGCACCCGGGCGTCGGTGTGGACGTCCAGCGCCGAGAAGGCGTCGTCGAACAGGTACACCGCCGGCCGTCGGACCACCGCGCGGGCGATGGCGAGGCGCTGGCGCTGTCCACCGGAGAAGTTCGTGCCGCCCTGTGCGACGGGCATGCCGAGCCCCTCGGGGTGGTCCGCCACGAAATCGGCCGACGCGACACCGAGCGCGGCCCACATCTCGTCTTCGGTCGCGTCAGCCTTGCCGAATCGCAGGTTGTCGGCAACCGTGCCGGAAAACACATGCCCGCGCTGCGGCACCACCCCGATCATCGACCACAGCTGTTCAGGGTCGTAGTCCCGCACGTCGACGCCGTCGACCATCACGGAGCCCGAGGTGACGTCGTACATCCGGCACAGCAGTGCCATCAGCGTCGACTTGCCGGAGCCGGTCGATCCCACGATGGCCGTCACCGTCCCGGGCGAGGCGGTCAGTGAAACCCCGTGCAGCACAGGGTCGTCGGCCCCGGGGTACCCGAAGGTGGCGGCCGCCACCTGTATCTCCCCGCGCCGCACCTCCGGCACCACGGGCGAATCGGGCGCCACGATCGACGGCTCGGTCGCGAGCACGTCGGTGATCCGATCGGCGCACACCGACGCCCGCGGCAGGATGACGAGCACGATGGTCACCATCAGCACGGCCATCAGGATCTGCATGAAGTAGGACAGGAACGCGATCAGCGAGCCGACCTGCATCTGGCCGTGATCGATCCGGATTCCGCCGAACCAGATCACCGCCACGCTGGACAGATTCACCACGAGCGTGGTCGCGGGCAGCATCAGGGCCTGCCACCGGCCGACAGTGAGGGTGGTGTCGGTCAGGGCGTGATTCGCATCGGCGAACCGCGCACGTTCGGCGTCCTCCCGCGAGAAGGCCCGAATCACGCGAATGCCGGTGAGCTGCTCGCGCAGCACCCGATTGATGTTGTCGATCAACCGCTGCATGCGGCGGAACAGCGGCAGCAACCGGGAGATGATGAGGTAGTTGCACACCGCCATCACCGGCACGCTGACCAGCAGCAGCCACGACAGGCCGGCGTTCTGGTGCACGGCCATCGCGATGCCGCCGATGCACATGATCGGTGCGGTGATCAGCATGGTGCAGGTCATCTGCACCAGCACCTGGATCTGCTGGACGTCGTTGGTGGTGCGGGTCATCAGCGTGGGCGCGCCGAACCGGACGGCTTCGGCGTTGGACCAGCCGAGCACCTGGCGGAACACTGCCCAACGCAGGTCGCGGCCGAACCCCATGCCGGCGCGGGAACCGAAGTAGACCGCGCCGACGGCGCACAGCACCTGCAGCGCGCTGACGGCGAGCATGGCGGCGCCGAGCCGCCCGATCACGGCGGTGTCGCCGCGAGCAACGCCGTGGTCGATGATGCGGGCGTTGAGCGTCGGCAGATACAGCGAGGCCAGCGTGCTGATCAGTTGCAGCGTCGCCACCACCGTCAGCTGCCGCCGATACGGCCTCGTGTACTGCCGCAGCAGTGCCCAGAGCATGCGGTTACTGTGGCACACCCGGGAATGCTTGTAGAAAGACCAGGTCAGTCGGCATGTCGGTGGTTGACCTCCGAACCTGCCGCTACAGTGCATGGCGTGACCCGCAGACAGGTGAAGACTGCCGCCGCGACCGTGCTTGCCGCGGCGATGATTCCGGCGATGTCCGCCTGCTCGGACGGCGGCAACGGTGGCAGCGCTCCGGCGGGCGGCCCCTCGGGCCCGGCGGCGTCCGGCCCGGCCAAGCACGGCCCGATGTTCCCGGTGTGCGGCGGCGTCAGCGATCAGACCGTCAGCCAGCTGACCCAGGTCCCCGGCCTCGTCAACACCGCGAAGAACTCCGTCGGCTGCCAGTGGCTGGTCAACGGTGGCATCCTCGGTCCGCACTTCTCGTTCACCTGGTACCGGGGCAGCCCGATCGGTCGCGAACGCAAGACCGAGGAACGGACGCGAGCCGACGTCAACGACATCAACATCAACGGCCACTCCGGGTTCGTCGCACTCGGCGAGGACCCGATGATCGGCAAGAGCCTGTGTGAGGTCGGCATCCAGTTCGATGACGACTTCATCGAATGGTCCATCAGCTTCTCGCAGAAGCCGTTCCCCGATCCGTGCGACATCGCCAAGGAACTGTCCCGGCAATCGATTGCGAACGCGAAATGACACGACGGAAACTGGCCGGAGCGGTCGCCGTGATGTCGGCGTTGGCGCTGGTGGGTTGCGCGCGCTCCGTCGAGGGCACCGCACTGAAGGAAGGCGCCGGCGGCGGCAGCGAGCACTCGGCGGATTCCTACCCGAACCTGCTCAAAGAGTGCGACGTGCTGACCAACGACGTGCTGGCCAAGACGGTCGGCGCGGACCCGCTGGACATCCAGAGCACCTTCGTGGGTGCCGTGTGCCGGTGGCAGGCGCTGAACCAGTCGGCGGGCCTCATCGACATCACGCGGTTTTGGTATGAGCAGGGCAGCCTCGATGAGGAGACCAAGGTCGCCCAGCACCTGAACTACAAGTACGAGACCAAGGCGATCGCCGGCGTGAAGTCGATCATCATGCACCCGAACGACCCCAACGGTTCGTGCGGTGTGGCCAGTGACGCCGCCGGTGTCGTGGGCTGGTGGGTCAACCCGCAGGGCCCGGGCGCGGACACCTGCGGCATGGCCACCAAGCTGATGGAGCTGACGCTCGCCACCAACTCCTAACGAGGGATGTGGAACTGATCCAACGTGGCGCTGCGCAGCTCCAGCTGCGACCAGTGCCGCTTGGTGTGCAGAACCGCGATCGCCGACGTCGGGTATTTCATCGCGATCTCGCCGGCGGCGTCAGGGTCGCTCGTGTCGAGCGACGCCAAACTCAGCGCGAGCGATGACATGACCGGTTCGTGGCCGATCACCAGCAGCGTGTTCGCCGCCTCCGGCGCGCCGTTGATGACCTCGATGGCGATGCCTGCCGTCGCGTCGTAGAGGCGCTGGACGTAGGTCACGGGTGCGGTGATGCCGGTGCGTTCGAGCGTCTGCCGGGTGCGGGTGGCGGTCGAGCACAGAACGGCGTCGACGGGAGGGAGATGTTCCCGAATCCAGTCGCCGGCGAGTGCCGCTTCGCGGATGCCCCGCTTGGCGAGCGGCCGGTCGTGGTCGGCGACCCCGTCGGGGTAGTCGGATTTCGCGTGCCGCAGCAGGATCAATGTTCGGGTTCCCGTCACCCGCCCACCGTAGATCCCCAGAGTTGTCGGTGCCCGGTTTTACACTCGCCGCATGCGTTTCGTCCACACCGCCGACTGGCAGCTCGGTATGACCCGGCATTTCCTGGGCGGTGAGGCGCAGCCGCGCTACTCAGCCGCGCGCCGTGACGCCGTGGCGCGTCTCGGTGCACTGTGCACCGAGGTCGGTGCCGAATTCGTCGTCGTGGCCGGGGATGTCTTCGAACACAACCAGCTCGACCCGCGCGAGGTCAGCCTGTCGCTGGAGGCCATGCGGGCCATCAAGATCCCGGTGTTCCTGTTGCCGGGCAACCACGATCCGCTGGATCCGTCGTCGGTCTACACCAGCTCGCTGTTCCTGGCCGAATGCCCGCCGAACGTCACGGTGCTCGACGGCGTGCACGAACTGCGCCCCGGGGTGCAGATCGTCGGAGCGCCGTGGCGTTCCAAGGCGCCCACCACGGATCTGACGGGCGAGGCGGTGGCCGAGTTGCCGCCCGATGGCGTCACCCGAATTGTGGTGGGCCACGGTGGGGTAGACGTCCTCGATCCCGATCCCACGAAGCCGGCGCTGATCCGGCTGGCCGCTGTCGAGGACGCGGTACGGCGGGGCGCGGTCCACTATGTGGCGTTGGGGGACAAGCACTCTCGCACCGAGGTCGGCAGCACCGGCCGGGTGTGGTATTCCGGCGCGCCCGAAGTCACGAATTACGATGACATCGAGGCGGATTCGGGCCACGTCCTGGTGGTCGACGTCGACGATGCGGATCAGTCGGTCACGGTCGAGTCCCGCCGGGTGGGGCAGTGGCGGTTCGTCACGCTGCGCCGGATCGTCGACACGGACCGCGATATCGCCGACCTGGACCTGAACCTCGACGGCCTGCCGGACAAGGAACGCACCGTCGTCCGGCTGGCGCTGACCGGCTCGCTGACCATCTCCGACAAGGCCACCCTCGACGCCTGCCTGGATCGCTACGCGCGCCTGTTCGCCGCGCTGACGACCTGGGAACGCCACACCGACCTAGTCGTGGTCCCGGCCGACGGTGAGTTCTCGGACCTCGGCATCGGCGGGTTCGCCGCGGCGGCGGTCGAGGAATTGGTCGGCACCGCAAGCGCTTCGGGCGACGACGGCGACGACGCCCGTGCGGCGCTCGCGCTGCTGCTGCGCCTGGTCGATCGGGGGAGCGCGGCATGAAGTTGCACCGGCTGGTCCTGACCAATTACCGCGGCATCGCCCACCGCGAGATCGAATTTCCCGAGCGCGGTGTGGTGGTGGTCGCCGGCGCCAACGAGATCGGCAAGTCCTCCATGATCGAGGCGCTCGATCTGCTGCTGGAGTCCAAGGACCGCTCGACCAAGAAAGAGGTCAAGCAGGTCAAGCCGACTCATGCTGACGTGGGTGCTGAGGTGACGGCCGAAATCTCCACCGGCCCTTACCGGTTCGAGTACTACAAGCGGTTCCACAAGAAGGCCGAGACCCGGCTGACCATCCTCGCGCCGCGCCGCGAGCAGCTCACCGGCGACGAAGCGCACGACCGGGTGCGCGCGATGCTCGAGGAGACGGTCGACACCGAACTCTGGCGGGCCCAACGCATTCTGCAGTCTGCCGCCATGGTGCCGGTCGATCTCGCCGGATGCGATGCGCTGGCGCGGGCACTCGACGTCGCGGCCGGCCAGGCCGGTGCGCTCGAGGGCGCGCTGTCGGGCAATGAGCCGCTGCTGGTCGACCGGATCGACGCCGAGTTCTTGAAGTACTTCACGCAGACCGGCCGCCCCACCGGTGTGTGGGCCGAGGCCATCAAGGGCCTGAAGGCCGCGCAGGCCGAGGTCGCGGCGCGCACCGCCGCGGTGGCGGAGGTCGACGAGGCGGTGCGCCGGCACGGCGAGCTGACGATGGAATTGGCCACGGCCACTGAGCAATTGGCGGCCGCGGAGGTACGGCTGGCGGCGGCTCGGGAAGCGGCCACCGCGGTGGCGCGAGTCCGCGACGACCTTGCCCAGGCGCGCGTGCAGGCGCAGGCGGCGGTGGCGACCTCGACGGCAGCACGCAGCGCACTCGACGAGCGGCAGCGGCTGCAGGCCGACGTCGAGCAGCGGACGGGCAGCATCGGTGAACTGACAGCGGCCTCCGAGCACGCCGCGCAGCAGCAGGTGGCCGCGGCGCAGCTGCAGCAGGCCGCCGATACCGCCGTGGCCGTGGCACGGTCCGTGGTGGAAACCGGCCGCGCCCGCTTGGATGCGGCGCGCCGGGTGGTGGACCAACTCTCGCAGCGCGCTGAGGCCGTTCGGTTGGCAGGCCTGCTGGAGCGGGTGCAGGCCGCCGCCGACGAACTGGCTGCGGTTGCGGATCAGCTGGGCAAGATCACCCTGACCGCGGCGGGCATGCGCGCCATCGAAACGGCTGCCGCAGCGGTGGACCGGGCAGCCGCGGCCGCTGAACTCGCCTCGGCACGAATCGAATTGGTGGCGCACGGCGACGTCGAGCTGCGGGTCGGCGACCAGGACGTGACGCTGTCCGCCGGCGCGGAGTGGACCACGAGCGCGGGCAGTCGCACCGACGTCGAGCTCCCCGGGCTGCTGACGGTGCGGGTGCTGCCCGGCACCCCGGCCGCGGACACCAGCGCGGTTCTCGATGCGGCGCGCAATGCGCTGGCGGCGGCGCTGCAGCCGCACGGCGTCGCCGACGTCGAGGCCGCGCGGGCCCTGGACGCCCGGCGGCGCGAACTCGAAGCCGAGCGTGACCGGCTGACCGTCACCCGGCAGACCCTGCTGGGCGCCGACACGGTCGAGGAGCTCGCAGCTCGGCTGGCGGGGCTGCGGGAGCAACTCGGCGACACCGACGCCATCGACGTCGGGGCCGCCCGGGCCGAGCTGGAAGCTGCCGACGCCGAACAGCGCCGGGCGGCAGCCGATTACGAGCAATGCCGCGACACGGCCACTGCCGCGGCCGCCGCGGTGGCGGCCGCGCTGACCGCGGCGACGGTCGCCCGCGAGAAGGTGACGGCGGCGACGACCGCGCTCACCGAGGCCACCGAGCGGTTGGCCCGGCAGCGCGAGCTGGAGGACGACGCGGCGTTGAGCCAGCGCGTCGCGGCGCTGGGAGAGCAGGCGGCCGCAGCCACCGCGCGCGAACAGGAACTCGCCGCCGCACTGGCTGCCGCCGCGCCCGAGGCCGTCGACGCGGAACTGGCGGCGGCCACCGCGGATTCGGTCCGGCTCGCTACCCGGCGCCGCGAACTCGACGACCAATTGCGTGATGTGGCAGCGCAATTGAAGGTGTACGGGACGCAGGGCCGCCAGAGCCAGCTCGATGCTGCCGAGATCGCGCTGCGGCACGCGGAGTCCGAGCATGCCGCGGTGGGCCGTCGGGCCCGGGCCGCCGAACTGCTGCGCACGGTGATGGGCCGGCACCGCGAGCAGGCCCGGCAGCGGTACGTGGCGCCGTTCCGCACCGAGGTGGAACGGCTGGGACGCATCGTGTTCGGCGACAGCTTCGCCGTCGAGGTCGACAGCGATCTGCGGATTTGCAGTCGCACCGTCGCGGGCACCACCGTGCCGTACGAGAGCCTGTCCGGCGGGGCCAAGGAACAGCTGGGGATCGTCGCCCGACTGGCCGGAGCGGCGTTGGTGGCCAAGGAGGACACCGTCCCGGTGATCATCGACGACGCACTGGGGTTCACCGATGCGGGCCGCCTGACCCGGATGGGTGAGGTGTTCGACGCGGTCGGCGGCGACGGCCAGGTGATCGTGCTGACCTGCAGCCCCGAGCGTTATGCCAGCGTCGGCGACGCGACGCGCATCGAGCTCACCGCTTAGGCCCCTGGTAGACCGCGTTTCGTGACAGACTGCGGCGGTGATCGCTGACTTCGTCGTCGTGGGTACGGGCTCGGCCGGTGCGGTGCTGGCTGATCGACTGAGCGCCGACGGCACCGCGCAGGTGGTGGTGCTGGAAGCCGGAGCCGTCGACAAGAACCAGTTCATCCATATCCCGGCGGCTTTCGCGAAGCTGTTCCGCGGCGAGTTCGATTGGGATTACTCGACCGAACCGCAGCCGGAGCTCGCCGACCGCCGCATCTACTGGCCGCGCGGCAAGACCCTCGGCGGTTCGTCGTCGATGAACGCCATGATGTGGGTCCGCGGCCTGCCCGCGGATTACGACGAGTGGGGTGAGCTCGCCGGCGAAGAGTGGTCGTACGCGGCCGTGAAGAAGTACTTCGACCGGATCGAGGCCGGGCCGCTGGTGCTCAGCCCGCAGCGCAGCCCGCGCGGCGTCACCGCCGCGTGGCTGGAGGCCGCCGAGCAGTCCGGTCATGAGGGGTTCGTCGAGACCCGGGTGTGTCAGCGCCGTGGCGCGCGCTGGAGCACCGCCGACGCCTACCTGCGTCCGGCTCTGAAGCGGTCCAATCTGCATCTGCGCACCGGCGCCACGGCAACCCGCGTGCTGATCGAGGACGGGCGGGCGGTCGGCGTCGAGTACGAAGCGGACGGTCGTCGTCAGGTCGTCCGCGCGCGCCGTGAGGTGATCCTGTGCGGCGGCGCGATCAACAGCCCGCAGCTGCTGATGCTGTCCGGCATCGGTCCGCGCGAGCATCTGGCCGAGCACGGCATCGACGTCGTCCACGATGCGCCGGGCGTCGGCTCGAATCTGCTGGATCACCTGGTGGTGCTGCTCGGGTTCGACGCCAACTGCGAGACCCTGATCAGCGCGGAGAAGCCGGTGCAGCTGATCAACTACCTGACCCGCCGCCGCGGCATGCTCACCTCGAATGTCGGTGAAGCATATGGCTTTGTCCGCAGTGATCCCGATCTCGCGCAGCCCGACATCGAGCTGATCTTCGCGCCGGCACCCTTCTTCGACGAGGGCATCGGCGAGGCCTACCCGCGCGACGCGGTGGCGATGGGGCCGATCCTGGTGAAGCCCAAGAGCACCGGCACCATCCGGCTGGCCTCGGCCGACCCGTTGACCAAGCCGATCATCGACCCGCGCTATCTGTCCGACCCCGAGGGCGCCGACCGCAAGGCACTACTGGCGGGCTTGCGGATGCTGGCGGACATGACCCAGGCCCCGGCGCTGAAGGGACTGCTCGGCGACATCGCTCGCCCGGTGGGCGCGCACGATCTCGACGACCGCACGCTGGAGCTGGCACTGGCCACCACGTCGCACACGCTGTATCACCCGACCACCACGTGCCGGATGGGCACTGATGAGGCCAGCGTGGTCGACCCGCAGCTCCGCGTCCGTGGTGTCGCGGGGCTGCGGGTCGCCGACGCTTCGGTGATGCCGACCATCATCCGGGGCCACACTCACGCCCCGAGCGTGCTGATCGGTGAGAAGGCCGCCGACCTCATCACCGCCTGAGGTCAGAAGTACGCGTTGGCGGGAATCGCCGTGCCGTGCAACAGGTTCTGTCCGACCACCCGGGCCTTGTAGCCGACGGGATTGTGCAGCGTGATGGTGCGGATATTGCGCCAGTGCCGGTCGAGGTTGCGTTGCCGGCTGGCCGCGCTGGCACCGCCGAGCTCGAGGAGCTTGGTGGCGGCGCGCGGCGCGATGTCGTCCAGGTGCACCTTCACCTTGGCCGCCTGCAACTGGGCCTCCGCGACCAGCGCCGCGTCGGGCACACCGTCCGGACCGGTCGAATCGATGGCCGCCCCGATCGCCGCCGCCGCATCCAGTACCGCGGCCCGGGCGATGTAGGCAGAGCTGGCCAATTCGCCGAGTTGGCGCTGCAGCAGCGGGTCATCGGTCGGTGACGCCGCGGAGGCATGGCTGAAGCTGCGCTCGCGGGACCGCAGGAGCGCAATCCCGTCGTCCACGATGTTCTCCAGAATGCCGGCCACCACGGCGTGGATGTACAGCTGCAGCAGGGTGTACTGCACCGACGGCACGGGCTCGGCGTCGTACGGCGTGTCCGAGAGCACCTCGTCGGGCAGCACCGTCACGTCGCGGAAGCGCGTCGTGCCGGTGCCGGTACGGCGCTGGCCGAAACCGTCCCAGTCGTCGATGATCTCCACGCCCGCGCGATCGGCGGGGATGATGACGATCGCCACCGAATCATGATCGGTGGTCGCCGTCACGGTCAGGTAGTCCGAGAACAGGGTTCCGGTGCTGTAGAACTTCTCGCCGGTCAAGGTGAAACTGCCGTCGTGGCCCGGCGTCAAGCGGGTGTTGAACACGAGGCTGCCCACCGCGTGGGAGCCCTTCTCGCTGAACGCATTGCCGAACACCTTGCCGTCGACGACCTTTTCGAGCCAGGCCCGGGATCCGGGCTGGTCCAGGGTGCGCAGCCGCTCTTCGACGAACCAGAAATGCGTGCGGAAGATGTGCGCCACCACCGGATCGGCGCGGGCGACGTCGATGACGGCGGAAAACAGTTGCGGCACCGTGAGTCCGGCGCCGCCCAGCTCGGTAGGTAGGCGCAGGGTGCCGAATCCGGCCCGCTTGAGCGCGGCCACCTGGTCGAACGGATTCACGTCTTCCAGATCGCGGTCTTTGGCGCCTGCGGCGATATCGGCCAGCAGGTCGTTCCACGTGGTTGTGTCGGGGAGGTCGAGGATCGTCATGACCCAGTTCTACGTACCAGCACAGTCACAGGCACTGCTTACGCTCGCGCCGAACCTAAGGCGGCACAATGAGTGGCGATGACCATGAACGCCAAGCGCCGCAAGGCGCACGACAAGCTCGCGGCGCTGCCGGGGGTGCGGTCGGTGCGGCGACCGGTTCGGTCAAGTGGCGCTGAGGAATTCGATCTGTTCTATGTGCGGACCGGTCCGCCGGGCGACCATCCGCTGGTCATCATTCCGGGCGGGCCGGGTGCGGCGTCCATCGGGCATTACCGCAATCTGCGGCGTCATGCGACGGCCGCCGGCCTGGACGTCATCATGGTCGAGCACCGCGGCGTCGGCATGTCCCGGCACGACGACGCCGGCGCCGACCTGCCCACGGAGGCGCTGACCATCGAGGCCGCGGTCGACGACATCGCGGCGGTTCTGGACGACGCCGACGTCGAGTCGGCGGTGATCTACGGCACGTCGTACGGCAGCTACCTGGCGGCAGGTGTCGGCGTGCTCCATCCCGGCCGGGTGCACGCGATGGTGCTGGACTCGCCGCTGCTGTGCGCCGACGACATCGACGCGGTGCGCGAGGCCACCCGGGCCGTGCTGTGGGACGGCACCGCGCCGTCGACGGAGGGGCTGGCCAGCCGGGTGCGGGGTCTGGCCGCGGACGGGCAGCTGACGCCCTGGGTGGTGCAGCTGGCGACGGGACTGTACGGCCTGGTCGGTCCGGAGGTGCTGGAGCAGCAGCTCGAGTTGCTGCTCACCGGACGCGGACTGCTGTGGCACGCCATCGGGCACAGCACCAAGCTGTTGTTCGAGAGCAAGACGCCGTACCGCCATGAACCCGACCTGGTCGAGCACATCGGCTACCAGGAGCTCAACTACGCTCCCGAACCCGACGGCCTGCCGATCGACCCGGCGCTGGCGTACCGCGAATCCGCCACCGGTGACCCGGATTTCGTCGCGGAACCGTTCGACCTCGTGGCCGCGATGCCGGGATTCGACTGGCCGACCGTGGTGATCTCCGGCGGGCGGGATTTGATCACCCCGCCGGCCGTCGCCCAGCGGGTCGCCGGGCTGATTCCCGGCGCCGTACTGCTGGAACTGCCCAGCGCGGGCCACAGTGTGCTCGACATGCGCGAAGGTGCGGCACTGGCCATCGCCACCGCGGTGTGCGCCGGCGAATACGCGGAATTGCCGGACCGGGCAACCGAATTGGACACTGCGCCGCCGGACTTCACGGTGCGCCTGATGGTCAAGGGCATCGCGACGGCCGCGGCCGCCGAGTCGCTGGTGCCGGCCGGGCTGCCGCGGGCCATCAGGCAGCTCAGGACCTGGTAGTTCAGGACTTGATGAAGCCGATCGTCATGTAGTTGAGGTCGCCCAGGCCCGCTGGGCCGTAGTTCGCCAAAGTGCTTCGGACCGCAGCGTTTCCGGGTGATTGCGCGAGCGGCAGGCTGAATGTTTCGGCCCACAGCATGCGGTCCAGCTGATTGGCCAGGGCCTGTGCCTTGACGGGATCGAGTTCGTCGAGCGTCTGCTCGATCTTGGCGTCGATCTCGGGCGTGCCGACCTTGCCGAAGTTGCTCTCGCCGCCCGAGGCGTAGATCTGGGTCAGACCACTCAACGGGAAGGCGTCGCCCTGCCAGGCGAAGGCGGCGATGTCGAAGTTACTGGGAATGATGTACTGGCTGAAGAAGTCTGCGCCCGAGGACACCACGAGTTCCAGCTTGACGCCGATATCGGCGAGGGTTTTCTGCGTCAGCTGCCCGATCTGCCGGCCGCTCGGGGCGTCGTAGAAGACGATCCGCACCTTCAACGGCTTGCCGTCCTTCTCCCGCACCGAGCGGCCCGCGGGCAGCTTCCAGCCCAGCGCGTCGAGTTCGCGACGTGCCGCCTCCGGGTCGAAAGGTGTCCCGCCGCTGTTGTTCTGGTAGCCCGCCTGCCCCGCGACGTAGATGTGGTTGTTGAGTGGCACCGGGTTGTCCACCAGGCCGTGCTGCAGGACCGTCACGATGGTTTTTCGGTCGATGCCCATGGCGACCGCATGCCGCACTGCCGGATCGGCGAGGATCGAACCGGGCGCGCCGTTGAAGGTCAGGTGCGACCAGGTGGGTCCCGGCGCGGTGCGGATGTCGACCCCCTTTGTGCGCCGGGCGCGCACCATGTCGTCGATCGACCCCAGCCCGGTGGCATCGATGGCGTTGTTCTGCAACGCCGGGATACGCGCGGCGTCGTCGAGCACGAGGAACGTGATGCTGTCCAGCAGCGGCCGGGCGCCCCACCATTTCGGATTGCGGGTCAACGTGATTCGCTGCGCGCCGCGGTCGACGTTCGAGACGACGAACGGACCGGCCGACGGCCCGGGCTTGTTCAGCTGTCCCTTGTTGAACACCTCGGGATCGGTCGTCGAGACCTTGGGCAGCAACATGCCGTTGCCCGCGAACATGCCGCGCCACTCGGCGTAGGGCCGGGTGAACGTCATGACGGCCTGCCGGTCGTCGACGCCGCGGGTCACCGAGGCCACCCGCTCGCTGCCGTTGGGGCTCGCGATCTGGAACCGGGGGTCCTTGCCGGTCGTCGCGGTGACCTCGGCGGCGATGTCCTCCCAGGTGATCGGGGCGCCGTCGCTCCAGACCGCCTTGGGGTTGATGGTGTAGGTGACCACCTGCGGATTGGTGCTGGTGAGCCGGATGTCCGTGAAGTAGTCGTGGTTGACGGTGGTCGAACCGTCGGGTCCGACGATGAACGCCCGCGGCAGGGTGGGCCGGAGGATCGCGGCGGTGTCGACGGTGTTGCCGTCGATGTTCAGCGTGTTGAAGTTGTCCGGGAACGCGGTGAGCGCCAGGCGCAGATTGCCGCCGTCCCTCAGGGTCGCCGGGTCGCGCGGGTTGAGGTCGTTGGCCGCACCGAGTTTCGGCGCGCCGGCGCTGGACCCGCGGTACTCGCTCGAGCAGCCGGCCACCAGGGCGATCAAGGCCACGAGAGCCACCACCAGTTGACTGCGACGGGACGCCATCATTCACCTCCCGGCTGCGGCACGGCATCGAGCAGCCGCTGGGTGTACGGGTCCTGCGGGGCGCTGAAAACCTGTGCGGCATCGCCCTGTTCGACGACGGCGCCCTTGTACATCACGGCCACCGTGTGGGCGAGATGGCGGACAACCGAAAGGTCATGCGAGACAAACAGATACGACAGGTCGAAGCGCTGCTGCAGATCCAGTAGCAGGTTGATGATGCCGGCCTGGATCGAGACGTCCAGCGCCGACACCGGTTCGTCGAGCGCCAGAATCTTGGGCTGACGCGCCAGGGCCCGGGCGATGCCGATGCGCTGCTTCTGACCACCGGAGAACTCGGCGGGGTAGCGGGCCGCGTCCTCGTGTCGCAGCCCGACGATGCCGAGCAGTTCGGTGACGCGGTCGTCGATCCGGTTCTTGTCGAAACCGCCGACTCGCAAGGGTTCGGACAGCACGTCGAACACCGGCAGTCGCGGATCCAGCGCCGCCACCGGGTCCTGGAACACCACCTGCAGGTCGCCGCGCAGCTCGCGGCGCGTGTCGCGGGTCAGGCCGGCCACGTCGTGGCCGAGCACCGTGATCGAACCCGATTGTGGCGCGGTCAGATTCAGGATCTGGTGCAGCGTGGTGGTCTTGCCGGAGCCCGATTCACCGACGATGCCCAGGGTGCGGCCCTGCCGCAGCTGCAGGCTGACGCCGTCGACGGCACGCAGCTCGCCGACCTTGCGCCGCAGCATCCCGCCGCTGAGCTTGAACGTCTTGACCAGGTCGCTCACCGCGAGCACCACCGGCCGGTCGGCACCGTCATCCGCGACGACCTCGGGTTCGGTTGCCACCCCGTAGATTTCGGCTGCGCTGCGCCCAGTCACCTGGTCGGTGTGGATGCAGGCAGCGGCGTGCCCGGGCGCGACGTCCAGCAGCGCGGGTTCGGCCGACCGGCAGTCGTCGTCGGCCAGCGGGCAGCGCGGCGCGAAGGGGCAACCCGGCGGGAGTGCCGCCATCGACGGTGGCGCGCCGGGGATCGGCACCAACCGCGAGCCCTGCGGCGCGTCGAGCCGCGGCACCGACCCCAGCAGGCCGACGGTGTACGGCATCACCCGGTCGCGGTACAGGTTCGCCACCGGCGCGGTCTCGACAGCCCGGCCGGCGTACATCACCATTGCGCGGTCGGCGAATTCGGCGACCACACCCAGGTCGTGCGTGATCATCAGCACCCCGGCGCCGGTGACGTCGCGTGCGGTGCGCAGCACATCGAGGATCTGCGCCTGCACGGTGACGTCGAGCGCCGTGGTGGGTTCGTCACAGATGATGAGGTCGGGGTCGTTGGAGATCGCGGTGGCGATGACGACGCGCTGGCGCTCACCGCCGGACAACTCATGCGGGAACGCACGAGCGCGGGCCGCCGGCTGCTTGATGCCGACCAGTTCGAGCAGTTCGACCGCCCGGGTCCGTGCGGCCCGCCGGTCCATCGAACGGTCGTGCACGCGAAGGGCTTCGGCGATCTGGTCGCCGACGGTGTACACCGGGGTGAGCGCCGACATCGGGTCCTGGAACACCGTGCCGATCACCCGGCCGCGCACCTGGGACATCGCGTCGTCATCGAGCCCCACGAGCTGCGTGCCCTGCAGTTTCACCGAACCGGTCACCTGCGCGTGCTCGGGCAGCAGACCCACCACCGCCATCGCGGTCGCGGACTTACCGGCGCCCGATTCACCGACCAACGCCAGTACCTCGCCCGGGGCAATGTGAAAGTTCATGCCGCGCACCGCCGAGACGTCCTCGTCGGACGTCTGGAAGGTGACGGTGAGGTCGCGGACCTCGAGCAGCGGCGCGCTCATCGCTTCACCTCCGACGACCGCCGACGACGCGGCCGTGCCGAGGGATCGAGCGCGTCGCGCAAGCCGTCGCCGATCAGGTTGGCGCACAGCACGATCAGTACCAGAACGCCGGCCGGGAACAGGAACACCCAGGGGAACGTGGTGACCGACGGCGTGCCGTCGGCGATCAACGTACCCAGGGACACGTCGGGCGGCTGCACGCCGAAACCCAGGTAACTCAAACCGGTTTCGGCCAGGATCGCGACGCCGACGTTGAGTGTGGTGTCGATGATGAGGATCGACGCCACGTTCGGCACGATGTGCCGGGCGATGATCCGGGCGTGGCTGACACCCATATACCGTGCGGCCGTGACGAACTCACGTTCGCGCAGGCTCATGGTGAGGCCGCGCACCATGCGGGAGCTGATCATCCACGAGAACGCCGCCAGCAGAATCACCAGCCACAGCACCGTGCTCTGGTGCCGGATGCGGGGCGTGACGATCGCGATGAGGATGAAACCGGGGATCACGAGCAGCAGGTCGACGATCCACATCAGCACCCGGTCGCGCCAGCCACCGAAGTAGCCTGCCACCGAGCCGACCGTCGCGGCGATGACCGTCGAGATCACGGCGACGCACACGCCGATCAGCATCGACTTCTGCATGCCGCGCAACGTCTGCGCGAGCACGTCCTGCCCGAGGGCATTGGTGCCGAACAGGTGCCGGCCGTCGGGAGGCTGCAGCAGGGCGTCGAAATCCATGTCGGTGTACGCGTAGGGGAGCAGCGGCGGCAGGGCGTAGCAGCCGACGAAGAGCGCCACCAGCAGCACGAGCGACACCACGGCGGGGCGGTTGCGGACGAAGCGCCGCGCCACCAACGTGCGCCGCGATGCGAACCGGGCGCGCGGCAGCCCGAACTGGACGCTCATGAGACCCGCACCCGGGGGTCGAGGGCGGCATAGACGACGTCGGACAGCAGGCCGCCGATCAGGATCGTCGTCCCGGAGAACAAGGTGAACGCGGCGACGATGTTGGCGTCCTGGCCTTGAATGCCCTGCACCATCCATTCGCCCATGCCATGCCAGCCGAAGATCTTCTCGACGAACACCGCACCGGTGACCAGGCCCGCGACGCCGTAGGCGAACAGCGTCGCCATGGGGATCAGCGCGGTGCGCAGCCCGTGCTTGAAGAGCGCCCGGCGCCGGGTCAGGCCCTTGGCGCGGGCGGTCCGGATGAAGTCCTGGCCGAGCACGTCGAGCATCGCGTTGCGCTGGTAACGGCTGTATCCGGCGATGGCGCCGAGGGCCAACGTGGCGGTCGGCAACACCAGGTGCTGCAGCCGGTCGACGAACCCGTGCCAGCCGCCCGCCGCGTAGGGCGAGGTCTCACCCGTGTACTGGAACAGCTGGAAGCCCAGCACCTCGTTGACGCCGAGCGCGCCGAGGATCAGCAGGTTCGCGATGACGAATGTCGGGGCGCTGAGAATCAGCAGCGCCAGCACGGTGATGGTGCGGTCGGAGAATCGATACTGCCGGATGGCCCCCCACGCCCCGATGATCACGCCGATGATGGAACCCAGGATCGACCCGATGGCCACCAGCCGCAGGCTGATCCACACCCGTCGTCCCAGTTCTGCTGAAACCGGTTGCCCGGTAACGGTTTTCCCGAAGTCGCCGTGCACCGCGCCGGACACCCAGTTGGCGTAACGCGGCAGCAGTGGCTTGTCGAGACCCAGGTCGTGGGCCTTGGCGTCGATGACGGATTGCGGCGGCCGCGGGTTGCGCTGTAACAGGTTGTCCAGCGGATGGAAGGTCACCGACGTCAGCGCGAACGTCAGGAACGTCGCCAGCGTCAACAGGATCGCGTAGTTGAACAATCGGCGGATCAGGAACCGCGTCATGGGTTGCTCGCTGGAAACCGCATCTGGACAGGTTAAGAGATCCCGGCGCACTAGCGCGGGATTGGCGCCCGATGGCCGCGGCCGTCCTGTTTCTGCGCAGGTGACGCACCAGTTCTGAATTCGGTGGAATACCTGAGGGTCGGGGCGACTTGAAACTGTTTGACCGGCTGCGTGCCCCAACGGTGTGGCGAATCGCGGCGGATCGCGTCTAGGTGGGAGACCCGCGATGACTCAAACCAAGCATTCTGAAATCAACAAGAAGTGGGCAGTCGGCGTTATCGCCGGGAGTATGGCTGTCTGTGCGTCGGCCGTGGTGCTTGTCGGAGCGCAGGCGCATTCCCTGAAAACGACATCGGCCAACGGCACTTCAGTCAGTTCCGTTGTCAGCGCCACGACGGTGGGGCCGATCATCAGCGCCGCGCCGGCGATCACCGGGCCCGCTCCGCTGTACCCGGGGCAGGACCCGGGCTAATCAGTTTCGCGGCGGAGAGGCCTTCGCTGCGGCCCAGATTCGATCTGCGCGCTATGAAGGGCGAACTGCCAGAAGCGATTCAGCGCACTGTCAGATTGCCGCGCTTGACTTGAGGCATATGACCGGCCGCCTGCACCGGCGGCGCGGCGCAGTTGTCCCAAGCACACGGGAGGCAAACCATGAGTCGACCAGAGACTTCCGGAATCACCATGAAATGGGCAATCGGCCTCATCGGCGGAAGCGCGGTGATGGGCGCCGCCGCGGTATGTGCCGGCGTGTTGGCAGGCCCGTCCCAGACGACGACGGCCAACAGCACGTTGATCACGTCGACGAGCACGACCGCGCCGGTCACCTTCGCGGCGCCGTCGATCACCGGCAAGGCTCCGCTGTGGGCCGGGCAGTCACCGGACACCAACCCGCAGGGCTAGATACCCGGGCCGATTCATAGCTCGCACATAGAATCGCCACAGTCGCGCCCCACACCAGTGCGAATAATGGAAGCTGTGACAGGTCCCAGCAGTACCGCCCGTGACAGTGAAGCCCCGCGTGTCGTCATGCACCGAGCTGACGGCAAGCCGATCAACGTTCTCGTGGTCGACGACGAGCCCGTTCTCGCCGAGCTCGTCTCCATGGCACTGCGCTACGAAGGCTGGGACATCGCCACAGCCGGCGACGGCGCGACGGCGATCGCGCTGGCCAAGGACAACCCTCCCGACGTGGTGGTACTGGACGTGATGCTGCCCGACATGAGCGGGCTCGATGTGCTGCGCAAGCTGCGCGAACAGATCCCGGGCCTGCCCCTGCTGCTGCTGACCGCCAAGGACTCGGTCGAGGACCGCATCGCCGGCCTCACCGCGGGCGGCGACGACTACGTGACCAAACCGTTCAGCATCGAGGAAGTGGTGCTGCGGCTGCGCGCGCTGCTGCGGCGCACCGGTGTCGCGAACGAAGCCGGTGACGCGCAGATCGTCGTCGGCGACCTGGTGCTCGACGAGGACAGCCACGAGGTGACGCGCGCCGGCGAACAGATCACCCTGACCGCTACCGAGTTCGAACTGCTGCGGTACATGATGCGCAACTCCAAGCGGGTGCTGAGCAAGGCCCAGATTCTGGACCGCGTGTGGAGCTACGACTTCGGCGGCCGCTCCAACATCGTCGAGCTCTACGTGTCGTACCTGCGCAAGAAGATCGACAGTGGCCGCGAGCCCATGATCCACACCCTGCGCGGCGCCGGATATGTCCTCCGACCCGCTCGCTGAGGCCGGCACGCGCATCTGGCAGCCGCGCACGTGGTCGCTGCGGGTGCGACTGCTGGTCACCCAGGTCCTGCTGCTGGCGCTGGTCATCGTCGGCGTCGGCGCCGCGACCGAGTTTGCGCTGCAGCGCTTTCTGCTGCACCAGCTGGACGACCAGGTGCTGGAGGCGGGCCGGCGCTCTGCCGCCATTTTCGAACTGCCACCGCCGCCCATGGCACCGCCTCTGACCGGCGGGGTGCCCAGGCCGTCCATGGACCCACATTTCCGGATGCGCTTCGACCCCGAGGCCGGCCCCGGCCCCGGCTTCCTCAACGCGCCCGGGCAGGCCGTGGGCACCATCGGAGCGGTGGTGTTCCGTGGCCAGGTCGACGCCGGTGTCATCACCTCCGAGGGCAGTCGTGACTCGGTAACCACCACGGCCACAGCACAATTGGCGCAGGTGCGACCCGATCGCAAGATTCGCACCATGGACATCGACGGTGTGGGGACCTACCGGGTCATCGGCCTGCATCCCCGCCACGGCGGTCCACAGACGATCGTCACCGGCCTGCCCACGCGGCACGTCGACAACACCCTGCTGTGGGTACTCGGCATGTTCTGCGCGGTGGGTGCTCTGGCACTGATCGGGGCGACGGTGGTCGGGGTGTGGATCATCCGCCGTCAACTCGCCCCGCTGTCACGGGTTTCCGCCGCCGCGCGTGATGTCGCGGACCGGGAGCTGGACCGCGGCGAGGTGCAGCTGCCGACGGAGATCGTGCACGTCGATCCCGTCGCCGCGCACACCGAGGTCGGCCAGTTGGGTTCGGCGCTGAACCGCATGCTGGACCGGATCGCCGGCGCGCTCGCGGCCCGTCATGCCAGTGAGACCCGGGTGCGCCAATTCGTGGCCGACGCCAGTCATGAACTCCGCACGCCGCTCGCCGCGATCCGCGGCTATACCGAACTGGCACAACGCAAGAGCGACGAGCTGCCCGCCGACGTCGCGCACGCGATGAACCGCGTCGAATCCGAGACGGTCCGGATGACCCGGCTCGTCGAGGACATGCTGCTGCTGGCCCGGCTCGATGCCGGCCGACCGCTGGAGATGGAGAACGTCGACCTGTCCCAACTGGTCGTCGACGCCGTCAGCGATGCCCACGTCGCCGGCCCCGATCACAACTGGTCGCTGGACCTGCCCGAGGAACCCGTCACCATCGAGGGCGATCCGGCGCGGCTGCACCAGGTGCTGGTGAACCTGCTGGCGAACGCGCGCACGCACACGCCGGCGGGCACGTCGGTGACGATCGCGCTGTCCGCCGATGCGGACGCCACGGTGATCAGCGTCGCCGACGACGGTCCGGGAATTCCAAAGACGTTGCAGCCCGAGGTGTTCGAGCGGTTCGCCCGCGGCGACTCGTCGCGGTCCCGGCAAGCCGGCAGCACCGGCCTGGGGCTGGCCATCGTCGCCGCGGTGGTGAAAGCGCACGGCGGCACCATCAGCGTCGACAGCCGGACCGGAGCCACGGTGTTCACCGTGCGCCTGCCCGCGGGCCCCGCGGCTCCGGCCTCACAGCCGCCGCACAGCATCGCCTCGACGTCCGCCTAATCAACGCTCCCACAATGAGACTGGTGACTCGCGAACTACGCCGCCGCCCGCTCGGCGAACAACTCCAGCTCGGGCTCCTGCTGGCGGGTACTGCTGTGTTGTACCTGTGGAACCTGTCGGTGAGTGGTTGGGCCAACAGCTTCTATTCAGCGGCCGCGCAGGCCGGTGCCAGTGACTGGACCGCAATGTTGTTCGGCGCCAGCGATTCCGGCAATGCGATCACCGTCGACAAGACTCCCGGCGCGCTGTGGGTGATGGATCTGTCGGTGCGGCTGTTCGGGCTGAGCTCCTGGAGCATCCTGGTGCCGCAGGCCCTGATGGGTGTGGCAGCGGTGGCGGTGCTCTACGCCGCGGTGCGCCGCGCCGCCGGGCCGGCTGCCGCTCTGCTGGCCGGGGCGGTGTTCGCGCTGACACCGGTGGCCACGTTGATGTTCCGGTTCAACAACCCCGACGCGCTGCTCGTCCTGCTTCTCGTGGTCGGTGCCTACTGCATGCAGCGAGCCTGCGAAAAAGACGCGGGCCGTTGGTGGTTGGTCGGCGCCGGGGTGGCCGCCGGATTCGCCTTCCTGGCCAAGATGCTGCAGGCGTTCCTGGTGCTGCCGGCCTTCGCGGCCGCGTATCTGGTCGCCGGGCCGTCGCCGGTGCGCACCCGGCTGTGGCGGCTGCTCGGCGGCGTCGTGGCGATGGTCGTCTCCGGCGGTTGGTACCTGGCGCTGGTCGAACTGTGGCCGGCCGCGTCGCGCCCGTATGTGGGCGGATCGCAACACGATTCGATCATCGAACTGGCGCTGGGATACAACGGCGTGGGCCGGCTCAGCGGGAACGAGCCCGGTGGTCTGGGCAACCCGAACTTCGATGTCGGCTGGGACCGGCTGGTCGGCACGAGCATGGGCAGCTACGCCGGTTGGCTGCTGCCCGCGGCACTGATCTGTCTGACCGCGGGACTGGTGCTCGCGCGGCGCGCCCCGCGGACCGATGCGACGCGGGCCGCCCTGATCCTGTGGGGCGGGTGGCTGGTGCTCACCGCCGCGGTGTTCAGCTTCGCGAACGGCATCGTGCATCAGTACTACACGGTCGCGCTGGCGCCGGCCATCGGAGCGTGCGTGGGTATCGGATCGGTTCTGTTGTGGCGCAACCGCGCTGCGTGGCCGGCCCGGCTGACCATGGCGGGCACGGTGGTGGCCACGGCGGCGATGGCGGCGATCCTGCTGGGCCGCGCTGACATCAGCTGGTTGCGGACCTCGGTACTGATCGTCGGCGCCGTCGCCGCACTGCTGCTACTGGTGCCGCCCCGATTCAGCCCTGCGCGCCTGGCGGTGGCCGCGGCGGTCCTGGTGTCCCTGGCGGCCCCGACCGCGTATTCGATTGCCACCGCAGGTGTTTCGCACACCGGCGCGATGCCGTCCGTGAGCGGGCCCGGCGGACACAGTTCGGGGTGGGGTCCGCCTCCTCCCGGGCACATGAAGGCCCGGGGCCCCGCCGGTGGGCCGGGCGGTGCGATGGGCGCTCCGCCACAAGGATTCCGGCCGGGCGGCGGCCTCTTCGACTCTCCCGAGCCCAGCGCTGCGGTGAACATACTGTTGAGCACCGACGCCGCGAAGTACCGCTGGGCGGCCGCCGTCATCGGCTCCAACAACGCCGCCGGCTACCAGCTGGCGGCCCGTGTCCCGGTCATGGCGATCGGCGGCTTCAACGGCACCGATCCCGCGCCCACGCTCGCGCAGTTCCAGCAGTACGTCGCCGCCGGCCAGATCCACTACTTCATCGAAGGCGACGTCAAGATGGGCTGGGGACGCCACAGTCAGGACGACGCCAAGCAGGAATCTCAGCAGATCGCCGCCTGGGTCGGCGAGCACTACACCGCCACGACGGTGGACAACACCGTCGTCTACGACCTGACCCGGCCGCGTTGACCTTGCGATGGGGGTGCGGGGTCCTCGTACTCTTGCGCCCAGGCCGCGGAGTCAACAGCAGCTCCAAACACATAGCTGGCCCATAGCTTCAGCCCATGGCGGCCTAAAGGTACCGGCTGAAGATCGATGTCATGACGAACCTCATCGAGAGCGCCGCGGAGTTCGGTTCTGAGCAACGCTTCACCACCCGCCAGAATGCCGCGGTTGCCGCGCAGGCGGCGGGCGTGCCGGTGCTGGACGTGGTGGTCCCCGTCTACAACGAGCAGGTCGCGCTGCCCGGCTGCATCCGCCGCCTGCACCGCCACCTCGAAGAGCACTTCCCGTACCCGGTGCAGATCACCATCGCCGACAACGCCAGCATCGACGCCACCCCACAGGTCGCCGCCGAGCTGGCCCTCGAGTTCGACAACGTCCGCGTCGTGCGGTTGGAGCTCAAGGGCCGCGGGCGGGCGCTGCACGAGGTGTGGTCGCACTCGCCGTCGCCGGTGCTGGTCTACATGGACGTCGACCTCTCCACCGACCTGGCCGCCCTCGGCCCGTTGGTGGCCCCGCTGATCTCGGGCCACTCGGACCTGGCCATCGGCACCCGGCTCGCCCGGTCCTCCCGCGTCGTGCGGGGACCGAAGCGGGAGTTCATCTCTCGCTGCTACAACCTGATCCTGCGCGGGGCGCTGTCGGCCAAGTTCTCCGACGCGCAGTGCGGATTCAAGGCCATCCGGGGCGACGTGGCCCAGGCGCTGCTGCCGCTCGTCGAGGACACCGGCTGGTTCTTCGACACCGAGCTGCTGGTGCTGGCCGAGCGCACGGGCCTGCGCATCCATGAGGTCCCGGTCGACTGGGTCGACGACCCCGACAGCCGCGTGGACATCATCGCCACCGCGGCCGCCGACCTCAAGGGCGTCGGGCGCCTGCTGCGCGGCTTCGCCAACGGCAGTATCCCGGTGAACACCATTGCCGCCCAGCTGGGTTCGTCGACCAAGGCGGCTGCGCCCGGCTCGCTGCTGCGTCAGGTCGTCCGGTTCGGGACCATCGGCGTCGCCTCGACACTGGCCTACCTGTTGCTGTTCATGATGATGCACACCGCGCTCGGCGCGCAGACCGCCAACCTGGTGGCCCTGCTGCTCACCGCGATCGTCAACACCGCCGCCAACCGGCGCTTCACGTTCGGTGTCCGTGGCGGGGGAGCGGCGAGCGCGACCCGGCACCAGTTCGAGGGTTTGATCGTCTTCGGTATCGCGCTGACCATCACCAGCGGCGCGCTGGCCGGGCTGCACGTGTTCGCGCCGCACGCCCACCATCTGCTCGAGTTGAGCGTGCTGGTGGCGGCCAACCTGGTCGCGACCGCGGTGCGGTTCGTGCTGCTGCGCGGTTGGGTCTTCCACCCCCGGCGCCAGAACTAGGGTGCCCGCCCAGTGCACGAATTGACCTGCCTACCAACCGCTTCAGAGGGGACTTGCCCGTGATCGCCACTGCGCCCACCGTCGCTCATCTGCCGAAGGCCCGCCGCGGCCCGGCAGGCTGGGCCCGCCCCGCATGGGAACGGTCCGCACTGCTGGCACTGCTGGCCGGGACGGCGGTGCTGTACCTGTGGGCGCTCGGCTCGTCGGGCTGGGCCAACTCGTACTACGCCGCCGCGGCCCAGGCCGGCACCCAGAACTGGGAAGCGCTGTTGTTCGGCTCGTTCGACGCCGGCAACGCGATCACGGTCGACAAGCCGCCGGCCGCCCTGTGGTTGATGGGCCTGTCCGGCCGGCTGTTCGGATTCAGCGCGTTCAGCATGCTGCTGCCGCAGGCCCTCATGGGTGTGGCGTCGGTCGGGATGCTGTACGCGACGGTGCGTCGCAGCAGCGGTGCGGTCGCCGGGCTACTGGCCGGCCTGGTGCTGGCGGTGACTCCCGTTGCGGCCCTGATGTTCCGGTTCAACAACCCCGACGCGCTGCTCGTGCTGCTGCTGATCAGCGCGGCTTACTGCACGGTGCGGGCCATCCAGTCCACCGACTTCTCCGTGTCCGCCCGGTGGATGACGCTGACCGGCGTCATCGTCGGCTTCGCCTTCCTGACCAAGATGCTGCAGGCCTTCCTGCCGGTGCCGGGGCTGGCGCTGGCATTCCTGGTCGCCGCACCGTTCAGCGTGGGACGACGGATCGGCGCGCTGGTGATGGCCGGTGTGGCCGTGGTGATCTCGGCCGGGTGGTACATCGCGCTGGTCAGCCTGTGGCCCGCCGACGCCCGCCCGTACATCGCCGGGTCGACCGACAACAGCCTGCTGCAGTTGGCGTTGGGCTACAACGGTATCGAGCGGATCACCGGCGGCGACCGTCCCGGCCCCGGACCCGGCGGCGGCATGCGCGACAACCTGTTCTTCGGCGGGCACGCCGGCATCACCCGGCTGTTCGGCCCGTCGATGGGCGTCGAGGTGTCGTGGTTGCTGCCCGCGGCGTTGATCGGCCTGGTGCTGCTGCTGTGGACGAGTCGCCGCGCCGCGCGGACCGACCTGGCACGCGCCGGTGTATTGCTCTGGGGCGGTTGGCTTCTGGTGACCGGCGCGGTGTTCAGCTTCATGGACGGCACCGTGCACCCCTATTACAACGTCGCGCTCGCCCCTGCGGTCGCCGCGTTGACCGGCATGGTGGTCGCGCAGCTGTGGCAGCGCCGGGAGACATTGTCGGCACGCCTGCTGCTCGCGCTGGTCCTGGTCATCTCGGCCGGCTGGGCATTCGCGCTGCTGTCGCGCACTCCGGACTGGATGCCCGCCCTGCGGTGGGCCATCGCGGTGGTGGCAGTCCTGGCGGCGGTGGCCGTCGTGGTGGTCGGTGCGCGCTCCGGACGGCTCACGGCCGTGGTCGCCGGCGTCGCGATCGTCGCGGCACTGGCCGGGTCGGCGTCGTTCACGATCTACAACGTGGCGGCGGTCCACAGCAGTGGCCCCGGCTCGATGTCCGGTCCGCCGCGGCCGGGCGGCGACGCCTGGCCGGGTGGTGGCCCGGGTGGCCCCCACCGTGACGGCCCCAACGCCGAACTCGAGAACCTGATCCGTGGCACCAACAACCGTTGGGCCGCAGCGACGGTCGGGTCCTTCCAGGCCGGCGATCTGGAGTTGAGCACCGGCAAGTCGTTGATGGCGATCGGCGGATTCTCCGGCGGCGACAACGCGCCGACCCTGACGCAGTTCCAGCAGTACGTGGAAGACGGCCAGATCCACTACTTCATCGCCGGCGACCACAAGGGACCCGGCGGGCCTCGGCGTGACCGCGGGAGTGCCGCGGAGATCACCGCATGGGTGACGGGGCATTTCGCCAAGCTCGACGTCGGCGGCGCGACCGTCTACGACCTCGAGGCGCCCCACTGATCGGAGCATGCGTCTATGCCTCGGATTGCAGTCAGCAGGTGACTTGCGTCTTCTTGGCCTCGCTCAGCCGATCTTGTACGTGCCGACGGCCTTGGCCACCGGGTCGCCGCCCGGGGTCTCGATCTCTACCTCGCAGTGCACCAAGGACTTTCCGCGGTGCAGCACGCGCCCGACACCGATCAGGTCGGTCGACCGGGCGGGAGCCAGGTACTGGACCGACATCGAGATCGTCACCCCGCGAAGCGATTCCGGCTCGCGTTCGGTCGACCACGCCGCCGCCATGACGGTCACATCGGCCAGTGCGGCGATGGCGCCGCCGTGCACCATGTCGGCGAGCGTGGTGTTGGTCGGGTCCCACGGCATCCGCAACCGGACCTCCGGGGCGTCGAGCGCTTCGGCGACGATGCCCAGCTTGGCGACGAGCGGTGACTGCGGGATGAACTGCGCCATGACCTCGGCGCCGGTACTCGGGCTCATGTCCATGGAGTCTGCGGGCGGCGCGGCGCCAATTCAATTACCTTTCAGGTAGGCGGGTTACATTGCCGCCGTGGCGCCCGATCAGAGTCCGCCGTTCCCGAGAGGCCTGGCACTGCTGGTGGCCGGTGCGTACTTCATGGAGGTCCTCGACGGGACCATCATCACACCGGCCATTCCGCTGATCGCTTCGTCGTTGCGCGTGACGCCGATCGACGTCAACGTGGCGATATCGGCCTATCTCGTCACCGTGGCGGTACTGATACCCGTCACGGGCTGGCTGGCTGACCGCTACGGCATCCGGCGGGTGTTCATCTCGGCGATCGTGGTGTTCACCCTGGCCTCCATCGGCTGCGCACTGAGCACCTCGTTGCCGATGTTGGTCGCGATGCGGATCGCGCAGGGCGTGGGCGGCGCCATGATGGTGCCGGTCGGCCGGCTCGCGGTGTTGCGCGACAGCGACAAGGCGCATCTGGTGCGCGCGATCGCGGTGCTGACCTGGCCTGCCATGGCCGCTCCGGTGCTGGCCCCGATGCTCGGCGGGGCCATCGTGATGCTGGGGTCGTGGCGCTGGATCTTCGTGGTCAACATCCCACTCGGCGTGCTGGGAATTGTCTTGGCGCTGAGGCTCGTTCGTGGCGGACCGGAACCGTCGACGCGACCGCTGGACTGGCGGGGTGTGTTGGCGCTGGGCGGTGGGATCGGCGCCGCGCTGATTGCACTCGAGCACATCCGCGTGGCGGGCACGGATTGGTCCTTTGTCGGCAGCTGCGGCGCGGCGGCCACTGTGCTGCTGGTGGCCGCGGTGTGGCATCTGCTGCGGACCGATTCGCCCCTGGTCGACCTGCCGGTGCTGCGGGTGCAGACCCTGCGGATCACCGTCAGCGCCGGCTCGCTGTACCGGTTGGTCATCGTCGCGGTGCCGTTCCTGCTGACGCTGCAGTTCCAGTTGGATTTCGGCTGGAACCCGCTCGCGGCGGGTGTCATGGTGGCGGCGCTGTTTGCCGGCAATCTGACCATCAAGCCGGCGACCACGCCGCTGATGCGTCGGTTCGGGATTCGCAACGTGCTGCTGGTCAACGGCGTCGCCTCGGTGGCGTGCTTCGGCTTGCTGGCGACCCTGCGGCCTGCGCTGCCGCTGGCGGTGACCGCCGTGATCCTGTACGTGAGCGGTGCGCTGCGGTCCATCGGCTTCACCGCTTACAACAACCTGGCGTTCTCCGACGTCGATGGCGACGACCTCACCCACGCCAACACCCTCAACGCCGCCATTCAGGAGTTGGCCGCCGGCCTCGGCGTCGCGGTCGGGGCACTGTTGCTCAGTCGGATCGGCTCGTACCCGTGGACCTATGTGGCGCTCGGGGCGGTGATGGCGCTGACGATCGTGGAGTCATGGCGGCTGCCGCGCTCGGCTGGAGCCCACGTCAGCGGCGCCGGGAAGCAGGCGGGCACAGCAGCGCGTTGTGCTAGCTGATCTTGGTGGTTACAACCGTTGACACTGCGCCACCGGACACGTAAATTCCGACCATGGTTCTTAACTTGACCAGTTCTACCAACTTTACGGGGAAATGATGACCGTGACTCCCGACGCCGCCGAGGCGTCCAAGGTGGACCAGCGGGCCGCCAAATACGAATTGAGCCATCTGCGATCGCTGGAGGCCGAGGCCATCCACATCATCCGCGAGGTCGCCGCGGAGTTCGAGCGGCCGGTGCTGCTGTTCTCCGGTGGCAAGGACTCGATCGTGATGCTGCACCTGGCCATCAAGGCGTTCGCGCCGGGCCGCCTGCCGTTCCCCGTCATGCACGTCGACACCGGCCACAACTTCGAAGAGGTGATCGCGACCCGCGACGCCCTGGTCGAGAAGTACAACCTGCGCCTGGTCGTGGCCAGCGTGCAGGAGGACATCGACGCGGGCCGCGTCGTCGACAACGGTCCATCGCGCAACCCGCTGCAGACGGTGTCGCTGCTGCGCGGCATCCGCGAGAACAAGTTCGACGCCGCCTTCGGTGGCGCCCGGCGCGACGAGGAGAAGGCCCGCGCCAAGGAGCGCGTCTACAGCTTCCGAGACGAGTTCGGCCAGTGGGACCCCAAGAACCAGCGCCCCGAGCTGTGGAACCTCTACAACGGCCGCCACCGCAAGGGCGAGCACATCCGCGTCTTCCCGCTGTCGAACTGGACCGAGTACGACATCTGGGCCTACATCGGCGCCGAGGAGATCGCGCTGCCGGCCATCTACTACGCGCACGAGCGCCAGGTCTTCGAGCGCGACGGCATGCTGCTCGCGGTGCACGAGTACCTGCAGCCGAACGCGGACGAACCGGTGATCACCAAGTCCGTCCGATTCCGCACCGTCGGCGACGTCACCTGCACCGGCTGCGTCGAGTCGGAGGCGTCGACCGTCGAAGAAGTCATCGCCGAGACCGCGGTGTCCCGACTGACCGAGCGCGGCGCGACCCGCGCAGACGACCGGATTTCTGAGGCCGGCATGGAAGACCGTAAGCGGGAAGGCTACTTCTGATATGGCAACGTTGCTTCGTATCGCCACTGCTGGCTCCGTCGATGACGGCAAGTCCACGCTGATCGGCCGGCTGCTCTATGACAGCAAGGCCGTCATGGAGGACCAGCTGGCCGCCGTCGAGCGCACCTCCAAGGAACGTGGCCACGGCTACACCGACCTCGCACTGGTCACCGACGGCCTGCGCGCCGAGCGGGAACAGGGCATCACCATCGATGTCGCGTACCGCTACTTCGCCACGGCCAAGCGGAAATTCATCATCGCCGACACCCCGGGGCACATCCAGTACACCCGCAACATGGTCACCGGCACCTCGACGGCGCAGCTGGCCATCGTGCTCGTCGACGCCCGCCACGGACTGCTCGAGCAGTCGCGCCGGCACGCCTTCCTGGCGTCGCTGCTCGGCATCCAGCACATCGTGCTGGCGGTCAACAAGATGGACCTGATCGATTGGGACCGAACGAAGTTCGAGACGATACGGGATGATTTTCATGAGTTCGTGGCCCGCCTGGATATCCAGGACGTCACCACCATCCCGCTGTCGGCGCTGGCCGGCGACAACGTAGTGACCAAGTCGGACAAGACGCCGTGGTACGAGGGTCCGTCGCTGCTGAGCCACCTCGAAGAGGTGTACATCGCCGGTGACCGCAACCTCATGGACGTCCGCTTCCCGGTGCAGTACGTCATCCGGCCGCAGACCCACGAGCACGCCGACCACCGCAGCTACGCGGGCACCGTCGCCAGTGGCGTCATGCGTCCCGGCGACGAAATCGTCGTTCTCCCAGCGGGAAAGACCAGCACCATCACCGCGATCGACGGACCCACCGGTCCGCTCGAGGAGGCCTTCGCGCCCATGGCGGTGTCGGTCAGCCTTGCCGACGACATCGACATCTCGCGCGGCGACATGATCGCCCGGGTGCACAACCAGCCGCACACCACGCAGGAATTCGACGCCACCGTGTGCTGGATGTCCGACGACGCGAGCCTCGAGCCGGGTCGGGACTACATCATCAAGCACACCACCCGCACCACGCGGGTCCGGGTTACGGACCTCGACTACCGGCTGGACGTCAACACCCTGCACCGCGACAAGAGCGCAACGGCGTTGAAGCTCAACGAACTCGGCCGCGTCACGCTGCGCACGCAGCAGCCGCTGCTGCTCGACGAGTACTCGCGCAACTCGGTGACGGGCTCGTTCATCCTGATCGACCCGGACACCAACGGCACCGTCGCCGCGGGCATGGTGCGTGACACCACCCCGGCTGCCAGCCGTTCGGCCAGCCCGAACGCGGTGCGGCACGCCAACCTCGTCACCGCCGAGGACCGGCTGTCGAAGGGCAGCACGGTGTGGTTCACCGGCCTGTCGGGCTCGGGCAAGTCGTCGGTCGCCATGCTGGTCGAGCGCAAGCTGCTCGAATTGGGCCGTCCCGCATACGTTCTCGACGGCGACAACCTGCGCCACGGGCTGAACTCGGACCTGGGCTTCTCGATGGCCGACCGCTCGGAGAACCTGCGTCGCTTGGCCCACATTGCCACGCTGCTGGCCGACTCCGGCCAGATCGTGCTGGTGCCGGCGATCAGCCCGCTGGAAGAGCACCGCGAGTTGGCGCGAAAGGTCCACACCGACCAGGGATTCGAGTTCTTCGAGGTGTTCATGGACACCCCGCTGGCCGACTGCGAGGCCCGCGACCCCAAGGGTCTGTACGCCAAGGCGCGTGCCGGTGAGATCACGCACTTCACCGGTATCGACAGCCCGTACCAGCGGCCGAAGAACCCGAACCTGGCCCTCGTGCCGGGCGACCTGGATGCCCAGGCGCAGCGCGTCGTCGACATGCTGGTGGCGCCGCGATGAACGATCACGAAGTCGCCGAGCGGCTGGCCACCCGCGCGGGTGACCTGCTGCTGGACGTACGGGCCGAGTTCGCCACGGCCGACGCCTCCGAGCGGAAAGCCGCGGGGGACAAGCGCGCTCACGAGTTCTTGACGACGGAGCTCGCGCGCTTGCGTCCCAACGACGCGGTGCTCTCCGAGGAGGCGACGGAGGAGGAGCGGGCCAACAGCGCCCGCCTGACCTCGGACCGGGTGTGGATCGTCGACCCGCTCGACGGCACCCGCGAGTTCTCCGAGCTGGACCGTGACGACTGGGCCGTGCACGTGGCGCTGTGGGAATCCGGTGAGCTGGTGGCCGGCGCCGTGGCGCTGCCCGCGCAGAACACCACGCTGCACACCCCGGAGGTGGCCGCGCCGCTCGCCGTCGACGGTCCGCCGCGCATCGTGGTGTCCCGCACCCGGCCGCCGGCCGTCGCCCTCGCGGTGCGTGACGCCCTTGACGGCGTTCTGGTCGAAATGGGTTCGGCCGGCGCCAAAGTCGCGGCTGTGATCCAGGGCCGGGCCGATATCTACGTCCACGCCGGTGGTCAGTTCGAGTGGGATTCCGCCGCGCCGGTCGCGGTGGCCCGTGCCGCCGGGCTGCACACCTCGCGCATCGACGGCTCGCCGCTGGTCTACAACCGCGAGGACCCGAAACTGCCCGACCTGGTGGTGTGCCGGCCGGAACTGGCCGAGCGCGTACTGGCGATCACCGCGACGCAGTAGTTCTTGAGATCGACGAAATGGCTGTGGAAACGCATGTTCCCACAGCCATTTCGCGTATCTCGGACGACCGCGTCTGCCATCCATGCAAAAGTCCCTGAGTGCAGTCGAAGTGCCGATCTGCCGATGGTTATTCAGGCCAGGGACTTCTGACGGCCCGAAAAGGTACCTGGCTTCAAAAACCACAGTCGAGAATGCGTCGTGATTGAAGCTACGGATTTAGCTTGGGGCCCTATCGAGCTACGCCGACGCGGTAACCGGCAGCGGCGCATCGACTTTCGCCGGTGCGACGGTACGAACCGCGACGAGGCACCCGATCGCGATGGCAAAGCACAGCACCGTGTACCACAGGCTGCCGATCGGATCCCCGTGCGCGGTAACGCCGTTGGCCGCGCCGAAGTACGCGGGCAGCGCGCTGATCCAGAGCCCCGCCATGACGACGAGGTAGGCGACGGCGTAGCCGATCAACCACGGCGGGCTGACGTAGCGCGGTTCGGTCGGGCTGGTCACCGTGCCGCGCAGCCGGCGCCACTGGGTGACCAGCGCCCAGATCGCCACGGCGCACACCGCCACCAGTTCGGCCGCGTAGGCGATGCCGCCTGCGGTGCTGCTACCGGTGACACCGCCGATGACTGTTGCGGGCAGCGGCAGGATCGCGGTGCCCAGCGAAGCCAGCACCCCGGCAACCACAGTGCGCCACAGGATTTCGAAACCGGTGAAGCGGCGGCCCCGATCCGCGTGCCGGCCCACGAAGAACTGCACGCACAGCGCCAGCGACATCGGCCACAGCGCGGCGAAGACCACCACGCTGGGCAGCGGCACGGAGTCGAACATCGGCTGGTTCATCGGGTTGTGCACCGACCATTCCCACCACCGCAGCTGCGGGCCGAGGTGGTCAAAGATCTCGTAGAACGCGTGGTGGACGAACCCGACACACACGGCGCCGACCAGCGTGCCGTAGCGGCGGAAAACCCCTAGACTGCGGACGATTTCGAACGCGACGGTCGCCATCATCGGGTAGATCGCGACGATGTACAGCGGCAGTCTGCCCCACAGGAAGTCCACCGTGAACACGTTGTGCGCGAACATGGTGTCGACGCGGTCGGCGATGCCGAAGGCCGCCGGGAAGTACAGCGGCGGCTCGATGATCAGCAGGTAGGCCACCGCGCCGAACCATAGTGCGATGTTGGTCGCGTCACCGTGGCGACGAAGCCGGATGATCGCGTAGACGAGCGTCAACACCGCGCCGGTGATGACCGTCAACTCGAGGACCGGCAGGGTCCAGTTCTCCAGCTGCAGGGGATTGCGGACCTCGAGCAGGCCGCCGGCCGTCTCGCAGGAAAAGCCAAGGCGCCCGGCAAGATCGGCGAACGTCGCGGAACACAGGTCAGACATTGGCGCTCTGCTTTCCGGCGGTGTACCAGTGGGTGACGTCGTAGCCGGCGTCGTAGCGGTCGAACCATTCGGTTGCGAGTGCCGGCAGCTTCTCGTGCTCCGGGTTGTGGCCCGGGATCTGGCTGCGGACGATGCCCGACAGGGCCACCAATTGCTCGCGGACCGGCAGATCGTGGAACGCGCTCGTGAACGGCCCGAAGTCAGGGATGCGGCCCAACCGCTTGAGGATCGTGTTCTTCCGGCGCTCGAGCGCGAACGCCGACAGTGCGTCGACCTTGCGGACCTCCAGCGGCAGGTGCTTGTTGAATCCGTTGCACGCCATCCGCACGCAATCCATCACGTGCTTGAAGATCGACGGCGCCACGCGCATGCGGTACCACGGATCGTCGACCAGGCCGTTGTAGATGATGAGCGCCGAGCTCCGGTGTTCGACCTCTTCGACGAAGTGCCACAAGAACAGTGACGCGACGCGATCGTCGCCGGGCGCGAACAACGTGTCGTCGTGGTCGAGCATCAATTTGAAGACGGGCGTGAACGTCGCCTCCAGGTCGGCGGTGTAGGCCAGCCGATATTTGAGGGGCTTGTTGGCGACGAGGTCGTCGAACGCGGCGATCACCTCGTCGAGCGTCTCCTTGAGCTCCGGGTGGGCCTTGATGAGGCCGCGCGCATGGGCCCTGTGGGCCATCGAATGCTGCCCCTCCTGGCGGACGAAGGCGTCGGCCTCTTCGGCGATCACCGGGTCGGTCAGCAGTGGCTTGGCCTCGGCCATGGTGCTGACGATCATCTTCTCGAACGCAATCGCCAAGAAGGACACGGCATTTGCCATGGCAGAGAACGCGGGATTGGTCTCGTTCCAGAGGAACGGCACGGGGTGGTCCGCGAAAGCGAACCGCATCTTGCGGACCTGGAGGTCGGTCACTGGGCACCTCGATCAGTAATCATACAAACTATGTCGTTTGTGTATGGTTACAGTGTTGGCCAACATCCGTCAATGCCCGGGTCGATGTCGGCCGTGTACCGTCCGGCGAATGGCACGCAAACGTCGCGGTTGGGGTGGGGAGCCGCCCGCCGATGACGACGAGGCGACCCGCCGCATCGTTGCCGCGGCAGTCGAACTGCTGTCCACCACGGGCACCGCGATCACCATCGCCGATGTGGCCGAGTCGCTCGGCGTCATCCGGCAGACGGTGTACCGGTACTTCCCGACGGCCGACGAACTCATGCGCGCCGCAGCCATCGCCTCGGTCGCAGGGTTTTTGGATCAGCTCAGCGAGCACGTGCGGGGGATTCACGATCCCGCCGACGCGATGACCGAAGGCGTCCTCTACACACTCGACGCGGTGGCCCGGACGCCGCACCTGGGCATCCTGATGTCGGCGCCGTACGTCAGCGCGCACAGCAGTGACATGGCGTCTGCCGAGGCGCAGGACTTCGGCATGCAGATGATCACCCGGTTCGATGTCGACTGGGCCAGTTACGGATACGACGATGCGGCGCTGCGCGAACTGGTCGAGTTCACGCTGCGCATCATGCTGTCCTACTTCCTCGCGCCGGCGGGGGACGGGCGCACTCCCGACGAGTTGCGGTCCTTCATCCGGCGGTGGCTGGGCGCGGCGATCCTGGGGCAACAACCTGCCCGCTGATCGATCGGTGGCGATAACAGCCGGTCAGGGCTAGTTTGTGTTCGTATGCGCACTTATCTGTCCACTCGTCGTTTGATGGCCGCTGCCGGCGGCGCCGCCCTCCTTGCGATGGGCGTGCTCACCGCGGGTTGTAGCAGCAACGGCGGGCAGTCGCCGTCGACCACCACCACAACGACGACGACCTCGTCGCCGTCTCCATCGGCGACGCCGACGGAGAAGAGCATCAGCCCCACCGGCGGCAACCTGTTCAGTCCGGGCGTCACCGCGCCGGGCGCGCCGACTGTGGCACCGGGTCTGCATCCGGGCCTCAACGGCAACAACTAGAGTCGGGCGCGGGCTGTCGAAAGCGATTCCTGCCGAGGTTAATTCGTCGGCGGGGTGGGCGGGCCGGCCGGTGCTGGATCGTTGCCGACGTTCGGGCACGCGACTTTGAGCTGGTGCACGAGCGTCATCATCGGATGGTATCCATCCATGAAGGTCTGATCGGGACGCCAGTCCGGTGGGGCACTCGGCTTGCCTCGGCTGACCATGTCGAGTTTGTCTGCCAGTGCGGTTACCTTGTCGCGCAATGACATATCGGTGATCGAGGCCGCGTCACTGCGCACCGCGGCCGCCGCGGTGGTGGAGTCACGGACAATGGCGGCGGCATCGGCGGAGCGGGTCAGTCCGAACTGAATGGCGGGCAACGCCTCTGCCCAATGCCGCACTGCTTGGTCGACCTGCCGGCAGTCGGCGCTGGCCTCTTGCTGCGGCGGGTCACTCGAACTGTCCGCTTTGTTGATGGCGATGAGAAGCAAGATCGGCGCGGCGACAGCCAGCAGCGCCAGCAGGATCTTCGGCCTCGACCAGTCCGGTAGCCCCACCAATTCAGCCTAACCGCCGCCGCACGCCACTAGGCTCACAACATGACTCGCCCCACTCTGCGTGAACTGTCCAGCCTGCCTGTCGAACCGGTCCGCCTCGCGGACTCGGCTCTGGTTCTGATCGACTGCCAGAACACCTACACGCAAGGGGTGATGGAGCTCGAGGGCGTGCAGGACGCGCTCGATGAGACCGCCGCACTGCTCGACCGTGCCCGCACGGCCGGCATCCCCGTCATCCACATCCAGCACGACGACGGGCCGGGCTCGCTGTACGACATCGGGGGCGAGTCCGGCGCGATCGTCGACCGGGTGGCGCCGCGCGGCGACGAGCCGGTGATCGTCAAGCAGTACCCGAACTCGTTCGTACAGACCGATCTCGATGAGCGGCTCAAGGCGCTGGGCGCGTCGAACCTGGTGCTCGCCGGCTTCATGACGCACATGTGCGTGAACTCCACCGCCCGCGGCGCGTTCAGCCTCGGGTACGCGCCGACGGTCGTGGCCGCCGCGACGGCGACGCGCACCCTGGCCGGGCCCGACGGCCAGGCAGTACCGGCCGCGGCGCTGCAGGCGGCGAGCCTCGCCGGCCTGGCTGATCTGGTCGCGGTGGTGGCGCCCAACGTCGCAGCTATTCCGGACTAATCCGGCCCGGAATGGCATGATTGGCTGATGCGGATGTCAGCCAAGGCGGAGTACGCCGTCCGCGCCATGGTCGAACTGGCCGCCGCCGACGCGGGTGTGCTGGTCAAGACCGACGACCTGGCCAAGGCGCAGGGCATCCCCGCGCAGTTCCTCGTCGACATCCTGACCAACCTCCGCACCGACCGTCTGGTGCGCAGCCACCGTGGCCGCGACGGCGGCTACGAGCTGGCCCGGCCGGCCGCGGACATCAGCATCGCCGACGTCCTGCGCTGCATCGACGGTCCGCTGGCGAGCGTGCGCGACATCGGTCTCGGCGACCTGCCGTACTCCGGGCCGACGGCGTCGCTCACCGATGTGTGGCGCGCCCTGCGCGCCAGCATGCGCTCGGTGCTCGAACAGACCAGCCTCGCCGACGTGGCCACCGGCAAGCTCCCGGACCACGTCAGCACGCTGGCGGGGGACTACCGCACCCAGGAAGCCCGCCGCGGCCACTAACTTCTTTCCCGCGAGCGGCCGTGTTTGTACTCCGACACACCGTGATTCGCGTGCAATTTCGTCGCGCTCGCGGCGCATGACTGGCCGCTGAATGCTCGCCCGTGCTCAGCCGCCTGAGCCGTACGGCCGGGTGATGATCTCCAGGTAATGCCCGCTGGGATCCTGGAAGTAGACGCCGCGGCCACCGTCGTTGCGATTGATCTCGCCGGGATGCTGACCGCGCGGATCGGCCCAATGTTGCAGTCCGCGTTCACGAATCCGGTCGTAGATCGCGGTGAATTCCTCCTCCGACACCAGGAAGGCATAGTGCTGGGGGACGACCTTGGTGCCCTCCGGGACCTGGGTGAAATCGAGGCTGACGCCGTGATTCAGTTCGACGGCGAGGAATGGCCCGCCTTCTTGGGCGGGAGGCAAACCGAAGAGCTCGGTGAAAAAAGTGGCCGCGGCCGAGCGGTCGGTCGAGTGGACGATGGTGTGGTTGAAGGTGATGGCCATATCCCTCCGTTCTACCCGTTCACGTGCGTCGCGTCACTGCCGGTGTGGGCGGCCCCTGCCTGTCATGATCTAGGTATGGCGTTCGACCTGCGTGAGCTGGCAGTTCCGGTGATCGTCGCGCCGATGGCCGGTGGGCCGTCGACGCCCGAGCTGGCCGCGGCGGGCTCGGCGGCCGGTGGCTTGGGATTCGTGGCGGCCGGCTACCTGACGGCCCAGACGCTTGCCGACCGCATCACCGCCGCACGCGCGCTGACCACCGGCCCGCTGGGCGTGAATCTCTTTGCCTCGCAGCCCAGTACCGTCGAGGCGCGAGAGATCGAGCGGTACGCGACTGAACTCGCCGGTGAAGCCACCCGCTACGGGGCCGCGCTCGGCGATCCGACATTCAACGATGACGACTGGGCGGCCAAGCTCGACGTCGTCGCCGACCTGCGGCCCGATGTCGTGTCCTTCACCTTCGGCGGGCCCACCGCCGACGAGTGCGCGCGGTTGCGGCAGGCCGGTACCACCACGGTCGCAACGGTCACCACCGTGGCCGAAGCCGCGCAGGCCGCAGCCACGGGTGTCGACGCCCTCGCCGTGCAGGGCCCCGACGCCGGCGGCCACCGCGGCACCTACGACCCGCTGGCCGCGCCCGCCACGCAGCCACTCACCGAACTGCTGGCCGACGTGCTCGCCGCGACGGAACTGCCCGTCGTCGCGGCCGGCGGCCTGATGACCGCCGACGACGTCGCCGCCGTCATCGCCGCCGGTGCGGTGGCCGCACAACTCGGCACGGCGTTTCTGCTCGCCGACGAGTCGGGCTCCAGTCCCGTGCACCGCGCCGCGCTCGTCGATCCGCGGTTCACCGAAACCGTTGTCACGAAAGCTTTCTCGGGGCGCTACGCCCGCGGGCTGCGCAACCGGTTCATCGACGAACACGACGCGCAGGCGCCGCTGGGCTATCCCGAGGTCCACTACCTCACCAGCCCGCTGCGCAAGGCTGCAGTGGCGGCCGGGGATCCGGATGGGACGAACGTCTGGGCGGGCACCGGATTCCGGAAGATCCGGTCAGGTTCGGTCGCCGACATCATGGCCGGGCTCGTGTGAGCGTCGTGAAAGGAGCAGGCATGCGAACCGTTGTCGCGATCCCATTGGCGGTGGCCTGCGCCTGGCCGATCACCGTCGCTCATGCCGACCCCGTCCAGGTACCGCGGTGTGCCACTGTGCAATTGACACCGAGCCTGGGCCCGCCCGACGGTGCTGCCGGGACGACGTTCTATCCGGTGATCCTCAAGAACTCCGGCGACGCCCCGTGCAGCATGTCGGGTTATCCGGCAGTGTCCTTCATCGCGGGCTCCGACAATCATGTGGTCGGCGTGGCCGCCAATCAGGACGCGGAAACCGTCATCGGTGTCGTGGTGATCGAACCAGGCCAGTCCACCGCGGCGAACCTCGGCATCGTCAACGCGGGCAACTTCCCGGCCGACTGTGATGCCGTGCCGGTCAGCGGCTTGCAGGTCAACCTGCCGGGGGATACCGCGCCGATCATCATCGGCCACGCTGATACCGCTTGTGCCAGTACGGCTTACCCAACGCTGCGGGTGGGGCCGTTCACCGGCGCGTAGTGATGGTGATGCTGCCGTCATCGGTCCGTGCGGTGATCTGCGAGACGGCACGGGCCGGGTCCTCGGTCTGCGGCACCCGCACCTGCGCGTGGTCGCCCGCCTGTGCCCGCACCAGGTACGGCCCACCGGTCGGCACGGTGAGGTCGATGTCCGAGTCCCGGTTGGTGACCTCGACGGTGCGCGGGGCGACCTCTTTGAGGTCCACGCCGATGTGACCGTCAGTGGACTCGGCGACGAACGCATCGGTGACCACGATCGGGTCGCGGGTCTGGATATCGCCGCTCTGCGTATGGATCTCGATCCGGCGGGCGTTGCCGCCGAGCACGACGGCGCCGTCGGTGTTGTGCACCGTCAGCTGATCCAGGTCGGTCTGGCTCAGCATCACACCGACCTGTTGTTTGGTGGTGACCGAAAGCCGGTGCGCCACATCGGGCGGCAGCGTCACCATGATCTCCCCGGGCGGGCCGAAGTCGAACAGCGGGGACGGTTCACCGGTCACCGTGAGGCTGACGGCGCCGCCGTTGCGGGTGACCTTCAAGGCCTGGTGGTCGTCTTTTGCGGTGTTGAGCAACCGCATCCGGACGCGTGGCTCGTTGACGTTGCGGTCGCTGGTGATCCTGATGGCGGTCGGCAGGTCGCCGGTGTCGATCGTCAGAGAGCTGAAGTCGGCCGGCAGGGTCTCGGTTTCGGCGGCGACGCGCACCGAGCTGATGCCCCAGGCCAATCCGCCGATTCCCGCGGCCGCCGACAGCGTCACGACGACGGCGGTCACCACCAGCAGCGAGCGCATTGCCGACCGACCACCCGGGGTCAGCGCGGGCGGTGTGGCGGCATCGGACAGTGGTGCGGTATCCAGATTCGAAGTCATGGGAAAGTCCTTTTCTCTCTTCAGGATTCGAGATAGCGCAAGACGGCGAGGACACGCCGGTTCTCGCTGTCGTCGGGGGTCAGGTCCAGCTTCGTGAAGATCGACGCGATGTGTTTTTCGGCGGAGCCGATCGACACGTGCAGCAGCGCGGCGATGGCCGAGTTTGTCTTGCCTTCCGCCATCAGCTGCATCACCTCCTGCTCACGCGGGGTGAGTACGGCCAGGGTGGAGCGCCGGTGCGTGCGTACCAGGATTTGGGACACCACTTCGGGGTCCAGGACGGTGCCACCGGTGCCCACCGTGGTGACGGCGTCCAGGAATGCCGGGACGTCGGCGACCCGGTCCTTCAGCAGGTAGCCGAAACCCCTTGTATCCGAGGCGATCAGGTCGGCCGCGTACCGTTCTTCGACATAGTGCGACAGCACCAGCACCGGTGACTCGGGGTTCTGGCTGCGCAGCAGCGCGGCGGCGCGGATGCCCTCGTCGGTGAAGGTCGGCGGCATCCGGACATCGACGATGACGAGGTCGGGGTTGTGCTGGTTGACGGCACGCAGCAGTTCGGTGGCATCGGGCACCCCGGCGAGCACGTCGTGGCCGGCGTCGATCAGGATGCGCTCGATACCCGCGCGCAGCAGGGCCGAATCCTCGGCGATCACAATGCGCATGGCAGTACCGCCGTCACGGTCGTCGTTCCGGTTTCGGGGCTCGAGACGGCGAAGGTGCCGCGCGCCGCGCGCACCCGCTCACCGAGGCCGCGCAGGCCCGTCGTGTCGTCGCCGGTGGTCTGCGCCCCGCCGATGCCGTCGTCGAACACCGAGATGTGCAGTTGGTCGGTGGGTTCGTGGTAGCGCACCGTGACGACGGCGTGGGTGGCCTGGGCGTGCTTGGCGATGTTGGTCAACGACTCGGCGACGACGAAGTACGCGCACGACTCGACCTCATCGGAAAAGCGTTTCGGCAGTTGCAGTTCCAGCGTCACCGGCACGCCGGCGGTTTCGGTGCGCTGCACCACCGCCGACAGGGCGGCGTCCAGGCCACGGTCGGCCAGGATCGTCGGTGCGATGCCGCGCACCACATTTCGCAGTTCGAGCAGAGCGGCCTTGGCGTCGTCGTGTGCCTCGGCGATCAGCTTGCGGGCCTCGGGCAGGTCTGAGTCGAGCTTGGTCTGCGCCAGCCCGATCGTCATGGCCAACGACACGAGCCGGGGCTGCACACTGTCGTGCAGGTCGCGTTCGATGCGGTGCCGTTCGGTGGACGCCGACGACACCGCGCCGCGGCGAGCCTGGTGCAGGGCACTGACCTCATGCTGCAGTGCCGCCGTCGGCGACGCCGGCAGGAGCCACCGGTCGACGGCGGCGTCCACCCGGGGCCCGAAGACCAGGATGCCCGCGGCCGCGGCCAGCGCGATGGCGGCCAGCAGCCAGGACAGCGGCGGGGAGATGAAGCTCAGACCGGCAGCGGGATCACTGTTGTGGATCGCGGTCGCCGCGGCAGGACCGAGCAACGCGAAAGCGAGGAGGGTGAACGCCAGTCCGACCGCGAAGATGTCGAAGACCATGCGCAGGTAGCTGTGTCCCAACACCTTCCAGAACCGGCCGCTGCTGACGTCCAACCACAGCTGATGCGCCCAGCCCTGAAAACCGCTGTAGGGCGTGAGCTTTCGGTACGGGACGGCGATGCCGAAGCCGAACACCGCCTCACTGCGCACCCGTTCCACCCGGTCGGTGGCGCGGACGGCGTAGACGAACACCAGCCCGCCGAACACCGTCCCGATCACCGAGGGGATCGAGGTGACGGCGAGGATGAGCAGGGACAGCGGTATCCAGAACCAGATCATGCCGGTGACGGCGCCGACGATCATCGACGACGTGGGCACGACACCGAGATCGGATGCGCGCTGCACGGCCGGTGCCGTTGTCGGATGTGTCGGCTCGACCGACGCGGGGTCTGTAGCTGTTGCGACCATGCCTCCAACTTAGGCACCGGCGGAGTCCGGGGACACGGCGTTTTCCCACGACATCTCTGGGGGTAAACCCCCACCGGTTCGCCCTGTACCGGGCCTTGCCGGCCCACCCGTGACCAGAGCCTTACCGGTCAACCCGAACCCTCGCGCTGGACGCGCATGCCAGAATCGGCTGTGTGCAGATCGGGATGACGATGCCAGTGATGGAGCCCAACCTCGATGCGGCAACGCTGACGGCCTGGGCAAGAGTGATCGACGGCGGGCCCTTCTCGTCCCTGTGCTGGGGCGAGCGCATCGCGTTCGACAACCCCGATTCGCTGACGCTGCTCGGCGCACTGGCGGCCTGGACCGACCGGGTACGGCTGGTCACCACGGTGATCGTCCCGCAATTGCATGATCCGGTGATGCTGGCGAAAGCGCTTGCCACCGGCGACATGCTCAGCGGTGGACGGCTGACGGTCGGCCTCGGCGTCGGGGGCCGGCACGAAGACTACAACGCCGTCGGCGCCGACCCGAAGACCCAGACCATGCGCGGCATGGCCGAACGTGTCGCGCTGATGAAGCGCGTGTGGGCGGGGGAGAAGCTCACCGAATCCGTGCTGCCCGTCGGGCCCGAGACTGTTCAGCCGGGCGGCCCGCGATTGCTGGTCGGCACCATCGGTCCGAAAACCGTACGCAGCGCGGCCAATTGGGCGGACGGCATGGCGGGTACCACGCTGGACCTCAACGTGGAGCGCGAGAGCGAACTGTTCGACGTCGCCCGGGAGGCCTGGGCCGAGGCGGGAAAACCCAAGCCGCACTTGGCCACGTCGTTCTGGTTCGCCCTCGGTGAGAAAGACGAGGCGCGCAGCCAGGTGCACCGGCACCTGCGCCGGTACATGAACTGGATTCCGGAGGAGTACGTCGACGCGATGGCGCCGACCACGGGCTGGGCCGGCACCGAAGACGAATTGCTCGACGTGCTGCAGAAGTTCGACGACATCGGCACCGACGAGGTGCATCTCATCCCCACCAGCTCGGACATCGACCAGCTGCGTCGGGTGGCCGACGTGGTCAAGGATTTCACCGGAGAGGCGGCGCTATGAGTCGTGCGACGGACGTGCTGGCCGGCTTGCCCGAGGTGCGGGTGTGGCAGGAGGACCTGTACCGCGATCTGCACGAGCACCCGGAGCTGTCACACCAGGAACATCGCACCGCAAAGCTGGTGTCGGACAAGCTGACCGAGCTCGGTTATGAGGTGACCGCCGGCATCGGCGGCACCGGCGTCGTGGGCATCCTGCGCAACGGGGACGGCGCGTCGGTGCTGATGCGGGCCGACATGGACGCGCTGCCCGTTGCCGAGGCCACCGGGCTGCCCTACGCGAGCACCGTGCGCGGCACCGACGGCGCCGGCAAGGACGTGCCCGTCATGCACGCATGCGGCCACGACACCCATGTCACCTGTCTGCTCGGCGCGGCCGCGCTGCTGGCCGATGGACGAGATCACTGGCAGGGCACCGCGATTGCGCTGTTCCAGCCCGCCGAAGAGGTTGGTGGCGGTGCCGCCGGCATGGTCGCCGACGGGCTGGCGGACGTCGTCGGCAAGGTCGACGTGGCGCTGGGACAGCATGTCGCGCCGGCGCCGGCCGGATTCGTCGGCACCCGCAGCGGGCCGGTCATGGCCGCGGCCGACAGCATCCGCGTGACGGTGTACGGGCGCGGCGGCCACGGCTCCATGCCCAACGCCACCATCGATCCCGTCGTGCTGGCCGCGATGATCGTGATCCGGCTGCAGACCATCGTGTCGCGTGAAGTCGCGCCGACCGAGACCGTCGTGCTCACCGTCGGCAGCATCAATTCGGGCACCAAGAGCAACATCATCGGTGACCACGCCGTGCTGGAACTGAACCTGCGCACCTACGACGACGCCGTGCGCACCGCGGTCATCGCGGCCGTGAAGCGCATCGTCATCGCAGAGTGCCAGGCGTCGGATTCACCGAAAGAGCCGGAATTCGAGTTCTACGACCAGTTTCCGGTCACCGACAACGACGAAGCCGCCACCGCCCGTGTGCACGACGCCTTCGTCGAACAGTTCGGCGACCGCGTGCTGGCCATCCCGCAGGCCTCCGCGAGTGAGGATTTCAGCGACATCCCCCGGGCGCTCGGTGTGCCGTACACCTACTGGATGTTCGGTGGCATCGATGCCGCGGAATTCACCCGCGCCGCCGAAGCCGGCCGGATCAGCCAGGACATCCCGGTGAACCACTCGCCGACGTTCGGCCCGGTGATTCAGCCGACGCTCGACACCGGCACCGAGGCACTCGTGGTGGCCGCGCTGTCCTGGTTGTAGTCCTTTGGGCGGTAGGCGATCTCGAAGACGCACGCCGCCAGCACGCAGAGTGCGATCGCTTCGATCATCTGGATGATCAGCATCGTCCACGTGGTGTGGGAGACGGCGACGAAGAACTGCATGTTGGGGATGACGACGAACAGGCCGCCCCAGATGCCCCACCAGGCGGCCTTTCCCAGCCCACGGCCGGGGTACAGCCGCAGGAACAGGAAGCACAGCATCGTCAGCTGCAGGACGTATGTGAACCCGAGAAACGGGAACAGGTCCATGATTTCGGCCAGCGGGCGCTGCGGGTAGTCGGCCGCCGGGTAGCTGTTGCCGAACAGCGCCGGTCCCGCCGTCTTGTGGAAGACGACGTCGAGGATGAACGTCAGGATCGACACCGGCACCGCGATCACCAAGAAGCGTCTCCACCCAAATTGCTTGCCCATGACATCCTTTCGATCGCGAGATTCGGGTCGTTGATATCTCGGTTGGGCGCGCCGCGGATCGCGGCTTCCCGGCAGCCGGACAGTGCCTGACGGAAAGATCCGGCAAAACCGCGTTTGACCAGCACTTCGACGGGTAACCTCCGCGTTGGACACTGCCTCGGTGTGGGACGGGAGTAACGGTGAAGATCAAACTTGTGGCGCCCGTGGGCATCGCCGCGATCGCGCTGGGTATGGCCGGCATGACGGCGGGCTCCGCCTCGGCCGCCAACAACATCAAGCCCTTCGGTCAGCAGGAGACGCTGAACGAGATCGGCTATACGGTCAAGGGCTTGAAGCCGAGTTCGGACCCCGTGCCGCATAACGGCCGGCTCTACTCGGCGACCGTCACGGTCGAAGGGGTCGGCGGCTGGGCCAACCCGATCGTCGGGTTCTTCAACGCCCGCGCCGAGAGCGGCGCGAACTACCGGGTCATCGGTGGGGGCGTGCCGTCGGCGCCGCCTGGTGGGACGACGACCGGCAAGCTCTACTTCGACGTCGTCGGTGAGGCGCCGAACAGCGTCGTCTACAACGACGGATTCCAGGACCTGATGGTGTGGGTGCCTCGCCCTTCCGCGAGTGTCGTAGCTGCTGCCGACGCCGACGACGACGTCGTCGGGACCAGCGAGATCATCACCGCACCGGCCGCCGAGAGCACACCGCCCGCCGAGGGGACGCCGACAGGCGGCAATTTCTTCGCCCCTGAAGTCGTCGCGCCGCCGCCCTTCGAGCTGACCGAAGCCGAGGTGGCGTCGCCGGGATACAACGAGGGTGGCCGTCGCTGAGCAAGCTCTGATTGCGGCTGGGGGATTCTTGGGCTGGCACGACGTGCGGAACCACACATAAAAGCCTGATTGGGTGCCCCCGGCAGGATTCGAACCTGCGGCCTTCTGCTCCGGAGGCAGACGCTCTATCCCCTGAGCTACGGGGGCGCTTGATGCTGGCGAGCCAGCGGCGCCGTTGGGCGATCACAGACTAGCGCATCGGTGGCCCGCCTCCCGAATCGGTGCGGACTGCCTACCGACCAGCAGGTGACCGATGACAAGCCTGAGCAGCTCAGCCCATAGGATGGACCCCCGTGACCCCCGCCGATCTGGCTGAACTGCTCAAGAACACCGCCGCCGTGGTCCTGGTCGAACACGACCTGGACATCGCCGCGCTGCCCGAAACAGTGGCCATCGAGCGTCCCCGCAACCCCGAGCACGGCGATTACGCGACCAACCTGGCGCTGCAGCTGGGCAAGAAGGTCGGCGTCAACCCGCGTGACCTGGCCGAATGGCTGGCAGAGCGGCTGAACGACGCCGACGGTATCGCCGACGCCACGGTTGCCGGTCCGGGCTTCGTGAATCTGCGCATCGAGGCGTCCGCGCAGAGCGTCGTCGTTCTCAACGTCTTGGGTGCCGGCGACCGCTACGGCACATCCGAGGAGCTCAAGGGCCGCCACATCAACCTGGAGTTCGTCTCGGCGAACCCGACCGGCCCCATCCACATCGGCGGCACCCGCTGGGCCGCCGTTGGTGACGCGCTGGGCCGCCTGCTGGCCACGCAGGACGCCACCGTCGTCCGCGAGTACTACTTCAACGACCACGGTGGGCAGATCGACCGCTTCGCCCGCTCGCTGGTCGCGGCCGCCAAGGGCGAGCCGGCCCCCGAGGACGGCTACGGCGGCGATTACATCAAGGACATCGCCGCCGACGTCGTGGCCAAGCGGCCCGACGCCCTGAGCCTGCCGGCCGGCGAGTGTCAGGAAGTCTTCCGCGAGCTCGGCGTGGATTTGATGTTCGGCCAGATCAAGCAGTCGCTGCACGACTTCGGCACCGACTTCGACGTCTACACCCACGAAGACTCGATGCACACCTCGGGCCGAGTGGAGCAGGCCATCGAGAAGCTGCGCGAGAACGGCTCGATCTACGAGCAGGACGGCGCAATCTGGTTGCGCACCACCGACTTCGGTGACGACAAGGACCGCGTCGTCATCAAGAGCGACGGCAACCCGGCGTACGTCGCCGGTGACATCGCGTACTACCTGGACAAGCGCCAGCGCGGGTTCGACCTGTGCATCTACATGCTTGGCGCCGACCATCACGGCTACATCGGCCGCCTCAAGGCCGTCGCCGCCGCGCTCGGCGAGGACCCCGACACCGTCGAGGTGCTGATCGGCCAGATGGTCAACCTGGTCAAGGACGGCCAGCCGATGCGCATGAGCAAGCGCGCCGGCACCGTGATCACCCTGGAGGACCTGGTCGACGCCATCGGCGTGGACGCGGCCCGCTACGTGCTGATCCGGTCGTCGGTGAACAGCCCGATCGACATCGACCTGGGGCTGTGGGCCAGCGCGTCCAACGAAAACCCGGTCTACTACGTGCAATACGCGCACGCGCGGCTGTCGGCCCTGGCACGCAACGCCGCCGATCTCGGCTTGCAGTCGGACCTCGGTCACCTCGATCTGCTGAGCCACGATCGCGAAGCCACGCTGATGCGCACCATCGGCGAGTTCCCGCGGGTGCTCAAAACCGCTGCGGCCCTTCGGGAACCGCACCGCGTGTGCCGGTACCTGGAGGACCTGGCCGGTGACTACCACCGGTTCTACGACTCCTGCCGCGTGCTCCCCATGGGCGACGAAGAGCACAGCGACCTGCACCGCGCGCGCCTGGCGCTGTGCGCGGCGACCCGCCAGGTCATCGCCAACGGTCTGCAGATCCTCGGCGTGAGCGCACCGGAGCGGATGTGAGCGGACAGCCGACCGGCAACGTGGTGCCGGAGAAGCCGCGGACGCCCGACGAGGTCAACCTGTTGGCGCCGAACGTCTGGCCGCGCAACCTGGTTCGGGGCGCCGACGGGCAGGTCAGCGTCGCCGGTGTGACGGTCGGCGCGTTGGCCGAGCAGTTCGGCACACCGCTGTTCGTCATCGACGAGGACGACTTCCGGTCCCGCTGCCGCGAGATCGCCGACTCGTTCGGTGGCGGCGAGCACGTGCACTACGCCGGCAAGGCGTTCCTGTGCGCCGAGATCGCGCGTTGGGTTGCACAGGAGGGCCTGTGCCTCGACGTCGCCACCGGCGGCGAGCTGGCCGTGGCCCTGCACGCCGAGTTCCCAGCCGAGCGAATCACGGTGCACGGCAACAACAAATCGGTCCCTGAGCTGACGGCCGCGGTCGCGGCCGGCGTCGGGCACATCGTGCTGGACTCCGAGATCGAGATCGAACGCCTGGAGGCCATCGCCGGCGCGGCCGGTGTGGTGCAGGACGTCCTGGTCCGCGTGACCCCAGGCGTCGAGGCGCACACCCACGAGTTCATCTCCACTGCCCACGAGGACCAGAAGTTCGGTCTGTCGCTGGCGAGCGGCGCGGCGATGGATGCGGTGCGCAAGGTCTTCGCCACCGACAACCTGCGGCTGGTCGGCCTGCACTGCCACGTCGGCTCGCAGATTTTCGATGTGGCCGGGTTCGAGATCGCGGCCCACCGCGTCATCGGCCTGCTGCGCGACGTCGTCGCCGAATTCGGTGTCGAGAAGACGGCGCAGATGTCCGTCATGGATCTCGGTGGGGGACTGGGTATCTCGTACCTGCCCAGCGACGACCCGCCGCCTATGAAGGAGCTGGCCGACAAGCTCAAGGCCATCGTGAAGGCCGAGTCGGAGGCCGTGGGCCTGCCGACGCCCAAGCTGGTCGTCGAGCCGGGCCGCGCCATCGCGGGTCCCGGCACCATCACGCTGTACGAGGTCGGCACCGTGAAAGACGTTGCCGTTTCGGCCGACAAGTACCGGCGCTACGTCAGCGTCGACGGCGGCATGAGCGACAACATCCGGCCGTCGCTGTACGACGCCCAGTACGACGCCCGGCTGGTGTCGCGCGCCAGCGACGCCCCCGCGACACTGGCGCGGATCGTCGGAAAGCATTGCGAGACCGGCGACATCATCGTCCGCGACACGTGGGTGTCCAGTGATGTCGGTCCTGGTGACCTGATCGCGGTCGCCGCCACCGGCGCCTACTGCTATTCGATGTCCAGCCGGTACAACCTGCTGACCCGTCCCGCCGTCGTCGCGGTGAAGGACGGCAACGCACGCCTGATCTTGCGTCGGGAGACCGTCGAAGACCTGTTGAGCCTGGAAGTGAGTGGTCAATGAGTGAAAAGCCAATCGGCGTAGCAGTTCTCGGACTCGGGAACGTCGGGACCGAGGTGGTCCGGATCATCGAGAACAGCGCTGACGACCTGGCCGCTCGCATCGGTGCGCCCCTGGAGCTGCGCGGCGTCGGTGTCCGCAAGGTCGCCAAAGGCCGCGGCGTGCCCGTCGACATGCTCACCGACGACATCGAGGCCCTGGTGTCGCGCGACGACGTCGACATCGTCATCGAGCTCATGGGTCCCGTCGAGCCGGCCCGCAAGGCCATCATGGCCGCGCTGGAGCAGGGCAAGTCGGTGGTCACCGCCAACAAGGCGCTGATGGCGCAGTCCACCGGTGAACTCGCCCAGGCGGCCGAAAAGGCGCGCGTGGACCTGTATTTCGAGGCGGCCGTGGCCGGCGCGATCCCGGTGATCCGCCCGCTGACCCAGTCGCTCGCGGGTGACGTCGTGTGCCGGGTGGCGGGCATCGTCAACGGCACCACCAACTACATCCTGTCCGCGATGAGCGAGACCGGCGCCGACTACGCCGACGCGCTCGCCGAAGCCGGCGTGCTGGGCTACGCCGAGGCCGATCCGACTGCCGACGTCGAGGGCTACGACGCGGCCGCCAAGGCCGCCATCCTGGCGTCCATCGCGTTCCACACCCGGGTCACCGCCGACGACGTCTACCGCGAGGGCATGACGAAGGTCAGTGCCGCCGACTTCGAGTCCGCCAAGGCGCTGGGCTGCACCATCAAGTTGCTCGCCATCTGCGAGCGGCTGACCACCGGTAAAGGCAAGCAACGGGTTTCGGCACGCGTCTACCCGGCGCTGGTGCCGCTGGACCACCCGCTGGCCTCGGTCAACGGCGCGTTCAACGCGGTCTTCGTGGAGGCCGAGGCCGCCGGCGAGCTGATGTTCTACGGCCGCGGCGCCGGTGGGGCACCGACCGCGTCGGCCGTCATGGGCGACGTCGTCATGGCCGCGCGCAACCGCGTGCAGGGTGGCCGCGGTCCGCGGGAGTCCAAGTACGCCAAGCTGCCGATCGCCTCGATCGGCGCCATCGAGACCCGCTACTACGTGAGCATGAACGTGGCGGACAAGCCCGGTGTGTTGTCCTCTGTCGCAGCCGAATTCGGCAAGCGTGAGGTCAGCATCGCCGAGGTCCGCCAGGAGGGCATGGAGGACGAGTCCGGCGAGCGCAGCGGCGCCCGCATCGTCGTCGTCACCCACCGGGCCACCGACGAAGCGCTGTCGGAAACCGTTGCGGCCCTTGCCGATCACGAAGCGGTGCAGAGCATCAACAGTGTGCTGCGCATGGAAGGAACCAGTAAGTAATGAGCGTGCACAAGCCGTGGCCCGGCCTGATCGAGGCCTACCGGGACCGTCTGCCCGGCACCGAGAACTGGACGCCGGTCACCCTGCTCGAGGGTGGCACCCCGCTGATCCACGCCAAGCGGCTCAGTGAACAGACCGGCTGCACAGTGCATTTGAAGGTCGAGGGGCTCAACCCCACCGGTTCGTTCAAGGACCGTGGCATGACCATGGCCGTGAGCGACGCCGTCGCCCGCGGCCAGAAGGCCGTGCTGTGCGCGTCCACCGGCAACACCTCGGCGTCGGCGGCGGCCTACGCCGCGCGTGCCGGCATCACCTGCGCGGTGCTGATCCCGCAGGGCAAGATCGCCATGGGCAAGCTGGCGCAGGCAGTCATGCACGGCGCCAAGATCATTCAGGTCGACGGCAACTTCGACGACTGTCTGGAGCTGGCCCGCAAGCTGACCGCCGACTACCCGACCATCGCCCTGGTCAACTCCGTCAACCCGGTCCGCATCGAGGGTCAGAAGACCGCGGCTTTCGAGATCGTCGACGCGCTCGGCACCGCCCCTGACGTGCACTCGCTGCCCGTCGGCAACGCCGGCAACATCACCGCCTACTGGCGCGGTTACAGCGAATACCACCGTGACGGCGTGTCCGACCGGCTGCCCCGCATGCTCGGCACGCAGGCTGCCGGCGCGGCGCCTCTGGTGCTCGGCGAGCCCGTCAAGAACCCGGAGACCATCGCCACCGCGATCCGAATCGGTTCTCCGGCTTCGTGGGACGGCGCCGTGGCGGCCAAGGAGCAGTCGGACGGCCGCTTCCTCGCCGCCACCGACGAAGAGATCCTGGCTGCGTACCACCTGGTCGCCAAGGCGGAGGGCGTGTTCGTCGAGCCGGCCTCGGCGGCCAGCATCGCGGGTCTGCTCAAGTCCATCGAGGACGGCTGGGTCAAGCCCGGCTCGACCGTGGTCTGCACCGTCACCGGCAACGGCCTCAAGGATCCCGACAATGCCCTCAAGGGCATGCCCGAGGTCAAGGCCATCCCGGTCGACCCGACCGCCGTGGTCGAACAGCTCGGACTGGTCTGACGCAGTGACCGAAAACCTGCCCGCCGGCCTGCTCGCCACTGCCGTCGTCCCCGCCTCGAGCGCCAATCTCGGCCCCGGCTTCGACAGCCTTGGTCTGGCGTTGAGTCTGTACGACGAAATTCAGGCTGAGACAACCGATTCCGGCCTCGTCATCGAGGTGACGGGGGAGGGGGCCGGGCAGGTTCCGGAGGATGAGTCCCATCTGGTGGTGCGGGCCATCCGGCGTGGTCTCGAGGCCGGCGGCGTTTCGGCTTCCGGCCTGAACATCAAGTGCCGCAATGTTATTCCGCATTCGCGTGGCCTCGGCTCGTCGGCGGCCGCGGTGGTCGGCGGGCTGGCCGTCGCCAATGGTCTTATCGCCCAATCGGGTTCGCAGCCGCTGACGCTCGAGCAGCTGGTCCAGCTGTCGTCGGAGTTCGAGGGACATCCGGACAACGCCTCGGCCGCCGTGCTGGGCGGTGCGGTGGTGTCCTACACCGAGCCGGGCCCGGTGTACGCGGCCGCGCAGCTGACGCTGCATCCCGACATCCACCTCTTCCCGGCGATTCCGCAGGTGCGGTCGTCGACCGCGGAGACCCGCGCGGTGCTTCCCGAGCAGATCGCGCACAAGGACGCCACGTTCAACGTGAGCCGCGCCGCGCTCCTGGTGGTGGCGCTCACGCAGCGTCCGGATTTGCTCATGGCAGCCACCGAGGACGTGATGCACCAGCCGCAGCGCGCGGCGGCGATGCCGGCCTCGGCGGAATATCTGGCGATGCTCCGGCGTTCTGGCGTGGCAGCAGTGCTTTCCGGTGCTGGACCTGCGGTTATCGCATTCAGTACCGAACCCGAACTACCGGCCGAAGTCCTCGAATTCGGTGCGGCCAACGGTTTCGCCGTCGAGAAGATGGCGGTGGGCCAAGGGGTTCGCTGGACCGTCGGTGCCGGCGTTTAGCGGAGAGCACACGCCGAGTGGCAATTCTTGCTTCATTGTCGGATGAGAGATATTCTCGCAGCGTCCAGCAATCGCAGGCTCTAGTACCTGCGCCTACGGTAGGACGACCACTCTTCTCTTAGATGTTCAACTCGTGGACTGATGGTTCGCCGCACGGCGGCAAATCCTGGTGCTTGGCTGTTGCACTGCCTCAGCCGACCCGGCATTTGACGAATGCGGTTCGGGGAAGCCGTCCGACTGCGAACCAAACCCTCGCCTGATCAACTGCGCGAGGGCACAGAAAGGAAATCCGTGACTGATACGGACCTCTTCACCGCCGACGGCAACACTGATGCCCCGGCAACTGAAGCGCCGGCGGCCGGACGCTCCGGATCGCTGACCAGTCTTCTGCTCCCCGACCTGCGTGCGCTCGCCGCCGAGGCCGGCGTCAAGGGCACCTCCGGCATGCGCAAGAGCGAACTGATCGCCGCCATCCGGGAACACCGTGGCGAGGCCAACGGCGCCAAGGCCGAAGCCAAGGCCGCCAAGGCTGAAGCCAAGACCGAGACCAAGGCCGCCGAGGCCGTGAACGGCACCGACGCCCCCACCGAGGCCAAGGAAGCCCAGGCCCCGGCCGCGAACAACGACACCGACGCTGCCGCCTCCGCCGGCGAGCAGACCCCGCGCCGCGAGCGCCGTGGCGCGTCGCGCCGGGCCGGTGCGCCCGTCGACGGTGAAGCCGGCGATGCCGGTGACAAGCCTGCCGACAAGGCCGAGAATGCGGACAACGCTGAGGCTCCTCGCGAGGAGCGCAACCGCGAGCGGAACGCCGACAACAGCAACCAGGGCGGCAACAAGGCCGAAGGTAACCAGGGCGGCAACCGCGACCAGGGTGGCAACCGCGACCGCGGTGGTGACAACCAGGGCGGCGGCAACCGCAACCAGGGCGGCAACCGCGACCAGGGCGACAACTCCAACAACAATGACGACGACGACAGCCGCCAGGGCCGTCGTGGCCGTCGGTTCCGCGACCGCGACCGTCGTCGTCGTGGCGAGCGCGGCGACAACCAGGGCGGCAACGCCGAGACCGAACTGCGCGAGGACGACGTCCTGCAGCCGGTCGCCGGCATCCTCGACGTGCTGGACAACTACGCGTTCGTCCGCACCTCGGGCTACCTGGCCGGACCGAACGACGTGTACGTCTCGATGAACATGGTCCGCAAGAACGGCCTGCGCCGCGGCGACGCCGTGACCGGCGCCGTGCGGGTCCCGCGCGAGGGCGAGAACACCGGTGGCGGGAACAACCCGCGCCAGAAGTTCAACCCGCTGGTGCGTCTGGACAGCGTCAACGGTGGTCCGGTCGAGGCCGCGCGCAACCGGCCCGACTTCACCAAGCTGACCCCGCTGTACCCGAACCAGCGACTGCGCCTGGAGACCACTCCGGAGCGGCTGACCACGCGTGTGATCGACCTGATCATGCCGATCGGTAAGGGCCAGCGTGCGCTGATCGTGTCCCCGCCGAAGGCCGGTAAGACGACGATCATGCAGGACATCGCCAACGCGATCACCAAGAACAACCCGGAATGCCACCTCATGGTGGTGCTCGTCGACGAGCGTCCGGAAGAGGTCACCGACATGCAGCGCTCGGTGAAGGGTGAGGTCATCGCCTCGACCTTCGACCGGCCGCCGTCAGACCACACCCAGGCCGCCGAGCTGGCCATCGAGCGGGCCAAGCGCCTGGTCGAGCAGGGCAAGGACGTCGTCGTGCTGCTGGACTCGATCACCCGCCTGGGCCGCGCGTACAACAACGCGTCGCCGGCGTCGGGCCGCATCCTGTCCGGTGGTGTCGACTCCACCGCGCTGTACCCGCCGAAGCGCTTCCTCGGTGCTGCGCGCAACATCGAGAACGGCGGCTCGCTGACCATCATCGCGACCGCGATGGTCGAGACCGGCTCCACCGGTGACACCGTCATCTTCGAGGAGTTCAAGGGCACGGGTAACGCCGAGCTCAAGCTCGACCGCAAGATCGCCGAGCGCCGCGTGTTCCCGGCCGTCGACGTCAACCCGTCCGGTACCCGTAAGGACGAGCTGCTGCTCGGCCCGGACGAGTTCGCGGTCGTGCACAAGCTGCGCCGGGTGCTGTCGGGTCTGGACCCGCACCAGGCCATCGACCTGCTGATGAGCCAGCTGCGCAAGACCAAGACCAACTACGAGTTCCTGGTCCAGGTCTCGAAGACCGCACCGGGCAACATGGACAACGACTAGCCCTCAGCCCACGCAAAAGCCCCCGGAATCACCAGATTCTGGGGGCTTTTGCGTTGTCCGTCAGGCTACGGCTGAGCCTTGAGGCCCGGCATCACGTAGCGGCGCACGTGCGCGAGCAGTTCGTCGGCGTTGTTGGCGTCCAGCCGCTGTCCGGGCATCGTCGCCAGTGACAGGATGACGCGGGCGATCCACTCGGCGGCGTCCTCGATATCGGTGTCGGGATGGATTTCGCCGTTGTCGCGGGCCGCGACGAGGTAGCGGGACCAGAAATCGGCGAGGTCGGGCACCAGGCCCTGCACGCCCGCGCCGGCGCAGGCGGCGAACTCGTCGGGCTCCTCGACGCGCAGTTTCATGAGCAGGGCGCCGGGATCGTCATACGCGGTGCGGCCGTGCTGGATTCCGGTGATGATCTGGTTGTCCAGGCCTTCGATCGACGCCAGCATGGCGTGCGCGTCGGTCCAGTAGGCGTTGTTGAGCCGGACGATCGCGGCACCCAGCAGCGTCACCTTGTCGGGGAAATGCCGGTACAGCCAGCCGCGGGAGACGCCGGCAGCCTCGGCGACCTCGGATACCGTCGTGGCGCGAATTCCCTTGGCGCGCATGCACTCTTCAGCGGCATCGATCAACCGATCACGCACGCTTCTCGGGGATTCTGGACTTGCCACCGGGATGTCTCCTCACATGTCAACCGGGCGAACGACGATTCTGCCAGGGTGCTGACCCTGTTGCGCTACCCGTCAGCCATGGTAGACACTTTCAAGAATCTGTTTACTCCGGGCGGTACTCGTGATCGCCCACGCACCGGGAGCCCACATGGCGGACACCCTTCAGCAGTTGCTTCGCGAACGCGCCGACCAGGACACCGTCGCCGTCAAGTACGGCGAGGCGACCTGGACCTGGCGAGAGTACGTCGCCGGAGCACAGGCGCAGGCCGCCGCCCTGATCAGCGAGGCCGACCCGCTGCGGCCGCTGCACGTGGGCACGCTGCTGGGCAACACCCCCGACATGCTCACGGCGCTCGCCGCCGCGGCCCTGGGCGGCTACGTGTTGTGCGGCATCAACAACACCCGTCGCGGTGCGGCGCTTGCCCGCGACATCGCCCGCGTCGAATGCCAGATCGTCCTCGTCGACGCCCAACACCGCGACCTGCTCGACGGTCTCAGCCTGCCCGGCGTCACCGTCGTCGACGTCACCGCGACCGAGTGGCCGCAGCAGGAACTGACCCCGCATCGTGAAGTCGGGCCCGACGACACCTTCATGATGATCTTCACCTCCGGCACCAGCGGTGAGCCCAAGGCCGTCGAGGTGGCGCACTCCATCGTGCTGTTCTCCGCGGTGGCGCTCGTGCAGCGCTACGAGCTGACCGCCAACGACACCTGTTATCTGGCGATGCCGCTGTTCCACTCCAACGGCGTCTACGCCGGCTGGGGAGTCGCAGTCGGTGCCGGTGCGGCGATGGCGCCCGCGCAGTTCTCCGCGTCGGGGTTCCTCCCGGATATCCGCCGCTACGGCGCGACCTACATGAACTACGTCGGCAAGCCGCTGGCCTACATCCTGGCCACCGCCGAGCAGCCCGACGACCACGACAACCCGCTGCGCGTGGCGTTCGGCAACGAGGCCGCCGACCGCGACATCGACGAATTCAGCCGCCGCTTCGGCTGCAGCGTGTGGGACGGCTTCGGCTCGACCGAGCTTGCGATCATCATCACCCGCTCCGAGGGCACCCCGGCCGGCAGCGTCGGCAAGGGTTTCCCCGGCGTCGCCGTCTACGATCCCGAGACGGTCCAGGAGTGCGAGGTGGCGCGCTTCGACGACACCGGCGCCCTGATCAATGCCGAGGCGGCCACCGGCGAGCTGGTGAACACCAACGGCAGCGGCATGTTCCGCGGCTACCACAACGACCAGGGCGCGACGGATGAACGGCTGCGGCACGGCATGTACTGGTCGGGCGACCTGGCCTACCGCGACGCCGACGGCTGGATCTACCTCGCGGGCCGCACCGCCGACTGGATGCGCGTGGACGGAGAGAACATCACGGCGGCGCCCATCGAACGAATCCTGTTGCGGCACCCCGTGATCAGCCGTGTCGCGGTCTACCCGGTACCCGACGAGTTCGTCGGCGACCAGGTGATGGCCGCCATGGTGCTGCGCGACGGCCAGACCCTCGACCCGAAGTCGTTCGCGGAATTCCTCGCCACGCAGCCGGACATGTCGCCGAAGTCGTGGCCGCGGTACGTCTGGCTCGCCGACGATCTGCCCAGCACCGCGACCAACAAAATCCTCAAGCGGGAACTGGTTGCGCTGGGCACCGATCCGGCGGGCCGGGTGGTGTGGAAACGCGACGGCACGGAGTACGCGACTCTCGCCGAAAACTGATTTCGGCGGTTGTGTCCCCTCAATGGGTCCCCGTTCGTCTCATTGCTGTTGGACGATCAACCCAGAAGGAGACAACGATGAAATACGCAACGCTGATCTACATCAAGCCGGGCAGCCACGACACCGACATCACCGAGGAAGAGCACGCGGCCCTGACGGCCGAGTACGCGGCGCTTCGTCAGGACCCGCAGTGCGTCGGTGGCGGCCACCTGCAGCCCGTCGAAACCGCAACATCGGTTCGGGCCGACCTGATCACCGACGGTCCCTTCGCCGACACCAAAGAGGTGTTCGCCGGCTATTTCGTCATCGACGCCGAGAATCTCGACGAGGCCCTCAAATTCGCCCAGCGGATCCCGGCCGTGCGACTCGGTGGCGGCGTCGAAGTGCGGCCGCTCTTCGAGACCCCATTTGAGGGTGCCCACTGATCGACGCGATCTTCCAGCGCGAGTGGGGCCGGGTCCTGGCCGCGCTCATCGGCATCCTCGGCGACTTCGAGCTCGCCGAGGATGCCGCGCAGGAGGCATTCGTCCGCGCGGCCGAACGGTGGGCCCGCGACGGTGTGCCCGACGCGCCGGTGGCCTGGCTGGTGCGCACCGGTCGCAATCTCGCGATCGACCGCTTGCGCCGCGAGCAGACGCTGCGCGCCAAAACCCGGCTGCTCCAAGCGGATCAACAGGCAACCACCATGGATGACATCGACCTCGATGACAGCACCATCGGCGACGAGCGCCTGCAGCTGATCTTCATGTGCTGCCATCCGGCCCTGGCGCGTGAGGCCCAGGTGGCACTGACGCTGCGGGCTCTCGGCGGGCTGACCACGGCCGAGATCGGGCGGGCGTTCCTGGTTTCCGAGGACACCATGAAGCGCCGCCTGTCCCGCGCCAAGACCAAGATCAAGGCGACGAACATCCCGTTCGCCCTGCCGGCCGACCGGCTGCTGCCCGACCGCGTGGCGGCGGTGCTCGCGGTGATCTACCTGATCTTCAACCAGGGCTTCACCGAGCGGGACGACCTCGCCGCCGAAGCGATCCGCCTCGGCCGCCTCCTGGCCGACCTCTTGGTCGACGAGCCCGAGGCCTACGGGCTGCTGGCCTTGATGCTGCTACACGATTCGCGGCGCTCGGCCCGCGTCGTCGACGGCCGGGTGGTGCCCCTCGCCGAACAGGACCGGACCCGGTACGACCAGGCCAAGGTCGACGCTGGACGGGCCGCGCTGGACCGCGCGCTGGCCCTGCGGCTGGCCGCCGGGCCATACGTTCTGCAGGCCGCCATCGCTTCGCTGCAGGCCGACGAGGAAATCGACTGGCACGAGGTCGTGGTCCTGTACGAGCGGCTCGAGGCGCTCACCGGATCGCCCGTCGTGGCGCTCAATCGTGCGGTGGCCGTCGCCGAGGCCGGCGATCCCGTCCGGGCGCTGGAGCTCATCGATGCCCTTGACCTGGGCGATTACCGCTATCTGCCGTCGACTCGCGCGGAGCTGCTGCGCCGCTTGGGCCGGACCGACGAGGCGCGGAGCGCGTTCGAGCGCGCCCTGGCGTTGGCGACGACCGAGCCGGAGCGACGATTTCTGGAGCGTCGCCTGGCCGAGCTGGGGCAGTGCAGCGCCGAGGAATAGTCACCGGCCCGCAGGCGTTTAGGACCTTGGCGGCTGACCTGGCATAATCGACCGCCGAACCCCCTCGGTTCCGGTTCACGTCCGAATTCTCGGGCGACCCGGCGCCATCGAACACAGAGGACCATGAAATGAAATCGGGTATTCACCCCGCATACGTCGAGACCACTGTGGTCTGCGGTTGCGGCAACAGCTTCCAGACTCGTAGCACCAAGGAAAGCGGCAACATCGTTGTCGAGGTGTGCTCGCAGTGCCACCCGTTCTACACGGGCAAGCAGAAGCTTCTCGACACCGGCGGCCGCGTGGCCCGCTTCGAGAAGCGGTACGGCAAGCGCACCGCCGGCTCGAAGGCCGCGTCCGAGAGCTAGCTTCGTCAACGGCGCCCGATCTGTCGCATTCGCGTCAGGTCCGGGCGCCGTTTTCGTATCCAGCATCCGGCACCCCAGATCAACCGCAGGAGTCCGAAAGTGGCACAGACCGATACCGCGCCCCGCATCGAGGCACTGCTGGCCGAGCACGCCGATCTCGAGCGGCAGCTGGGGGACCCGAACCTGCACGCCGACGCCGGCGCCGCCCGCAAGGTCGGTCGCCGCTTCGCGCAGGTGTCGCCGATCGTCGTCACCTACCGCAAGCTCGAGGCCGCCCAGGGTGACCTCGAGGCGGCCCGTGAGCTGGCCGCCGAGGACGCCGCGTTCGCCGCGGAGGTGCCCGAGCTGGAGGCCCGCGTCGCCGAGCTCGACGCCAAGCTGACCGACCTGCTGGCCCCGCGCGATCCGCACGACGCCGACGACGTCGTCCTCGAGGTGAAGTCCGGTGAGGGCGGCGAGGAATCGGCGCTGTTCGCGTCCGACCTCGCGCGCATGTACATCCGGTACGCCGAGCGCCACGGCTGGACCGTCACCGTGCTCGACGAGACCTGGTCGGATCTCGGCGGCTACAAGGACGCCACCATCACCATCGCCAGCAAGGGCGATTCCGCCGACGGCGTGTGGTCGCGCATGAAGTTCGAGGGCGGCGTGCACCGCGTGCAGCGCGTGCCCGTCACCGAATCGCAGGGCCGCGTGCACACCTCGGCCGCCGGCGTCCTGGTCTACCCGGAGCCCGAAGACGTCGAGCAGGTACAGATCGACGAATCCGACCTGCGGATCGACGTCTACCGCTCGTCTGGCAAGGGCGGTCAGGGCGTCAACACCACCGACTCGGCGGTGCGCATCACGCACCTGCCCACCGGCATCGTCGTCACCTGCCAGAACGAGCGCTCGCAGCTGCAGAACAAGGCCCGCGCCATGGTGGTGCTCGCCGCGCGCCTGCAGGCGCTGGCCGAGGAGCAGGCGTCCGCGGACGCCTCCGCGGACCGCGCCAGCCAGATCCGCACCGTCGACCGCAGCGAGCGCATCCGGACCTACAACTTCCCCGAGAACCGGATCGCCGACCACCGCATCAACTTCAAGGCCCACAACCTCGACCAGGTGCTCGACGGCGACATGGACGCGCTGCTCGACGCCCTCGCGGCCGCCGACAAGCAGGCCCGGCTCGCCGAGGGTGAATAGCATCCGGCAGGCGCTCGACGAGGCCACCACGACGTTGGCTGCGGCGGGCATCGATTCCGCCCGCGTCGACGCCGAGTACCTGGCGGCGCACATCGCCGGAGTCGATCGGGCCCGTCTGCTGTTCGTCGAGCCCGACGCGACGTTCTTCGCGGGCTACAGCGACGTCGTCGCGCGTCGCGCGCAGCGAATTCCCTTGCAGCACTTGATCGGAACCGCGGCATTCGGCCCGGTGGAAGTCCACGTCGGTCCGGGTGTGTTCATTCCGCGGCCCGAGACCGAGGCCCTGCTGGAGTGGGCCATGAACCAGCCGCTGCCGTCGAGCCCGGTGATCGTGGACCTGTGCACGGGCTCGGGAGCGCTGGCCCTGGCCCTCGCGCACACCTGGCCGCAGGCGCAGGTCGTGGCAGTCGAGAAGTCCCCGGAAGCGTTGGTCTACGCCCGGCGCAACTGCGCCGGCAGCACCGTCGAGGTGCTGGAAGCCGATGTCACCGTTCCCAGCCTGCTGTCAGACAGGACCGGCACAGTGGACCTGCTGGTGTCCAACCCGCCGTACATCCCCGACGGCGCCGACCTCGACCCCGAAGTCATCGACCACGACCCGGCCGGCGCCCTGTTCGGCGGGCCCGACGGCATGTCCGTCATCGTGCCGATCATCGCGCTGGCGGCCCGGTTGTTGCGTCCCGGCGGCAAGTTGGGGATCGAACACGACGACACCACAGCCGATCAGGTGGTGGCCGCCTTGGACCGCGACGGTACGTTCGGTGACATCACCGCGCGGCGCGATCTGACCGGGCGGCCCCGGTTCGTCACCGCGACCCGACGGTAAAACGGGTCATGGCAACCGACGAAACGCTTGCGTGAGGAGTGATGGATGGAGACGTTCGACTGCGGTGATGCGGCCAAGCGCGCCACCGGGATCGCCTCGGCTATCAGTGCGCTCAAGGGCGGCCGCCTGGTCGTGCTGCCCACCGACACCGTCTACGGCCTGGGCGCCGACGCCTTCAACAGTGAGGCCGTCGCGGCGCTGCTGGCCGCGAAGGGGAGGGGCCGCAACATGCCGGTCCCGGTTCTCGTCGGCTCCTGGCGCACCATCGACGGGCTCGTCTACGCCGTGCCCCCGGCCGCCCGGGATCTGATCGAGGCGTTCTGGCCCGGCGCGTTGAGCCTTGTCGTGCGGCAGGCCCCGTCGCTGTCGTGGGATCTCGGTGACACCAACGGCAGCGTGATGCTGCGCATGCCCCTGCATCCGGTGGCGATCGAGCTGCTGCGCGAGGTCGGCCCCATGGCCGTGTCCAGCGCCAACATCTCGGGTCAGCCGCCCGCGGTCAACGCCGACGAGGCGCGGGCGCAGCTGGGCGACAAGGTCGAGGTGTACCTGGACGCCGGACCGGCGACCAAGCAGTCCGCGTCCACCATCGTCGACCTCACCGGCACGACGCCGCGGGTGCTGCGGGAAGGGCCGATCTCCCTCGCGCAGATCGCCGAAGTGCTCAGCGTCGAAGCGGAGTCCCTGACCGGCGAGGTGTCGTGACCGTAGTTGCCGACGCAGGACGGCTGCTCGCGCAGATCGATCGGGGCACCGGGGTTCCGCTCCGGGAGCTCGTGCTCGTCGGGCTCACCGCGGCGATCATCACCTACTTCGCCACGGGCTGGGTGCGGGCGCTGGCGTTTCGTTTCGGTGCCGTCGCCTACCCGCGCGAACGCGACGTCCACGTCCAGCCGGTCCCGCGCATGGGTGGGCTGGCCATGTACGTCGGGGTGGCCGCCGCGGTCTTGCTGGCGTCCCAATTGCCCGCACTCACCCGAGGTTTCGTCTATTCGTCCGGTATGCCGGCGGTGGTGGTGGCGGGCGGCCTGATCATGCTGATCGGCCTGATCGACGACCGCTGGGGCCTGGACGCCCTCACGAAGTTCGCCGGCCAGATCACCGCGGCCAGTGTCCTGGTCACCATGGGCGTCGCGTGGAGTGTGCTGTACATCCCGATCGGCGGCGTCGGCACCATCGTGCTGGACCAGGCGTCGTCGATCCTGCTGACCCTGGCGCTGACGGTGTCGATCGTCAACGCGATGAACTTCGTCGACGGCCTCGACGGCCTGGCCGCCGGCCTCGGGCTCATCACCGCGTCGGCCATCTGCATCTTCTCGGTCGGGCTGCTGCGCGACCACGGCGGTGACGTGCTGTTCTACCCGCCGGCCGTCATCTCGGTGGTGCTCGCCGGGGCCTGCCTGGGCTTCCTGCCGCACAACTTCCATCCGGCCCGCATCTTCATGGGGGACTCCGGGTCCATGCTCATCGGCCTGATGCTGGCGGCGGCGTCGACGACGGCGGCGGGCCCGATTTCGCAGAACGCCTACGGCGCGCGCGACGTTTTTGCTTTGCTGTCGCCATTCCTGTTGGTCGTTGCGGTGATGTTCGTACCGGCCCTCGACATGCTGCTGGCCATCGTGCGCCGCACCCGTGCCGGACTCAGTCCGTTCAGTCCCGACAAGATGCATCTGCACCACCGGCTGCTGCAGATCGGTCACTCGCACCGACGCGTGGTGCTGTTGATCTACCTATGGGTGGGCATCGTGGCGCTGGGGGCGGCGAGCACCATTTTCTTCGACCCCCGGTACACCGGTGCGGTGATGCTCGGGGCCATCCTGCTGGCCGCTATCTTCACCCTGATTCCGCTGCTGCGGCGGCGCGATGACCTGCCAGAAGGCGAGTACGACAAAAAGTAGTAGGTGCCCGTTTTCGGGTGCTCACCATGTGGTACGGTTCTGGCAGAACCCGAAAAACCTCGCGGGTTGCCGGCCCGGCCCATCGGTTCACACAAGCCGATCGGCGCCGAATGACGACCGACAAAGGGAGCTTCCCCTTGGGTGATTCCAGTGTGCCCGACGCGCTCGATGTGACCTTCGATACGCTCTGTGGGCACGCACACAGGATTGCCAGGTATATGGGGACGGCACTCGTGACCGCGGGATTGAGGTGAACACCATGACGACACCAGCGCAGGACGCGCCTTTGGTGTTGCCGGCAGTGGCTTTTCAGCCCGTGCGTTTGTTTGCTATCTCGCTCCTCGTGACGGCGATCGCGCTCGGTGGCGGATACGCAGTGAGCGGCAATCTGAAATTCGGCGCCTTCTTCGGTCTGGGGATGGCGCTCGGTCTGGCCAACGCCATGATGGTCCGTCGCGCGGTTGCCAAGGTCACCGCCAAGGACCACCCCCTGAAGATGCAGATGGCCGCCAACTCCGCGATGCGGCTGGTCGCCATCTCGGTGATCGCCCTGCTGATCACGTGGTTCTTCAAGCCAACCGGTATCGGCGTGCTGTTCGGGGTGGCATTGTTCCAGGCGATTCTTGTCATGAGCACCGCATTGCCGGTGATGAAGAAGGTCCGTGCCGGCCAACGTAACGGTGGCGGCGGCGACCAACCAGAAGCACACGACGGATCAGAAGCAAAGGACTGACGACCCAAGTGATTCAACAATTCACCGCCGAGGCCGCCATCGAGGTCGGCCACCACGAGCAGCACGAGCTGTGGGGCTACACCTTCAACGTCGACACGATCATCGCCACCAGCGTGGCCGCGGTCATCGTCATCGCGTTGGCCTTCATCGTGAAGGCCAAGGTGACCTCGACCGGAGTGCCCGGCGGTGTGCAGCTGTTCTTCGAAGCCATCACCATCCAGATGCGCCAGCAGATCGAGACCGCGATCGGTATGAAGATCGCGCCGTTCGTGCTGCCGCTGGCCGTCACGATCTTCACCTTCATCCTGATCTCCAACTGGCTCTCGGTCCTGCCGGTGCAGTTCGGTGGAGAAGACGGTGGCGCGAAGGAACTGCTTGCCCCGCCGGCCTCGGACATCAACTACGTGCTGGCGCTCGCGCTCTTCGTGTTCCTCTGCTACCACGCAGCGGGCATCTGGCGCCGTGGCGTCTTCGGTCACTTCAAGAAGCTGTTGAAGGGCCACGTCGCGGTCCTCGCGCCGATCAACATCGTCGAGGAGATCGCCAAGCCGGTTTCGCTGTCTCTGCGACTCTTCGGCAACATGTTCGCCGGCGGCATCCTGGTCGCGCTGATCGCGATGTTCCCCTGGTACGTGCAGTGGGCGCCGAACGCCATCTGGAAGACCTTCGACCTGTTCGTCGGCCTGATCCAGGCGTTCATCTTCGCGCTGCTGACGATCCTGTACTTCAGCCAGTCGATGGAACTCGACGAGCACCACTAAGTACCCGCAAGACCTGTAGGAACCACAAATAAGACCCTGGTAGCGCAGCTACCAGTTACCAAGGAGGAAAAAGAGAATGGCCGACGCAGCAACGAACGCCACTATCATCCAGGGCGCCCTCATCGGCGGTGGCTTGATCATGGCCGGTGGCGCCATCGGTGCCGGTATCGGTGACGGTATCGCCGGTAACGCGCTGATCTCGGGCATCGCCCGTCAGCCGGAGGCCCAGGGCCGCCTGTTCACCCCGTTCTTCATCACCGTCGGTCTGGTGGAAGCCGCGTACTTCATCAACCTGGCCTTCATGGCGCTCTTCGTGTTCGCCACCCCGGGCCTGTCGTAATCCGTCGACATGGGTGAATTGAGCGCAACCATCCTGGCCTCGGGCCAGGCAGCAGCGGAAGGCGGCGGGGGTCAGAACTTCCTGATCCCCAACGCGACCTTCTTCGTCGTGCTGATCATCTTCCTGATCGTGCTCGGCGTGATCGGCAAGTGGGTTGTGCCACCTGTCAGCAAGGTCTTGGTCGAACGCGAGGAAATGCTCGCCAAGACCGCTGCTGACAACCGGAAGTCGGCTGAGCAGGTGGCCGCCGCAGAGGCGGACTACAACGCGGCGATGGCGGGTGCTCGCACGGAGGCCTCGGCCATCCGTGACGAGGCCCGCAACGAGGGCCGCAAGGTCGTCGACCAGGCGCGTGCAGCGGCGAGTGGTGAGGTGGCCGAAACCCTCAAGGGTGCCGACCAGGCACTGTCCGCACAGCGACAGTCCACACAGACCGAACTGCAGTCGTCGGTCGACAACCTGTCCCAGACGCTGGCGAGCCGCATTCTCGGCGTCGAGTTGGCGGCTGACGTGAAATCAGGCGGGAGCCAGTAGATGGAAATCTTCATCGGGCAGCTGATCGGCTTTGCCGTCATCGTGGCCATCATCTGGAAGTACGTGGTACCTCCGGTGAAGGGCATGATGGCCAAGCAGCAGGAGGCCGTTCGGGTCGCGCTGGCCGAAAGTGCCGAAGCCGCACAGAAACTCGCGGACGCCGACAAGATGCACGCCAAGGCTCTTGCCGACGCGAAGGCGGAGTCGACCAAGGTGACCGACGAGGCGCGGCACGACTCGCAGCGCATCATCGAGCAGCTCACCGAGCAGGCCGCCATCGACGCCGAGCGGATCAAGGCGCAGGGCGGCCAGCACGTCGAGCTGATGCGCCAGGGCGTCATCCGTGAGCTCCGTCAGGAGCTGGGCGCGGAGTCCGTCGCCAAGGCCGACGAGCTGGTGCGGCGCTACGTCGCCGAGCCCGGCGCGCAGGCCGGCACCGTCGACCGTTTCCTGGACGATCTCGAGCAGATGGCGCCGTCCTCGGCTGAGGTCGGCACCCACGCCGAGGCGAAGCTGCGGGCCGCGAGCCGGGAATCACTGACCGCGCTGGTCCAGAAGTTCGACGCGACCGCCAACGGCCTGGACGCGGCCGCGCTGACCGCGCTGGCCGATGATCTGGCCGCCGTCGCCCGGCTGCTGCTGACCGAGGTCAACCTCGGACGGCACCTGGCCGAGCCCGCCGACAACCCCGCCCCCAAGGTCGCTCTGCTGGACGCGGTGCTGTCCGGCAAGATCGGCGCCAACGCACTGGAACTGCTGCGTGCCGCGGTGTCTTCGCGGTGGTCGGAGCAGTCCGACCTGGTCGACGCCATCGAGCACGTCGCTCGCCTGGCACTGATCAAGCGGGCCGAGGTCAGCGGTGACGTCGCCGAGGTCGAGGATCAGCTGTTCCGGTTCAGCCGTGTGCTGGACGCGCAGCCGCGCCTCTCGACGCTGCTCGGTGACTACGGCACCCCGGTCGACGGCCGAGTTGCCTTGCTGGACAAGGTCCTTACCGGTGCCAACGGCTCGGCCAACAGCACCGTCAAGGCGCTGCTGACGCAGGCCGTGAGCCTGCTGCGCGGTGAGCGCGCCGACCAGGCCGTCCTTGATCTGGCCGAGCTGGCAGTCGCCCGCCGCGGCGAGGTGGTCGCCCACGTCGAAGCGGCCGCGGCCCTGTCGGATGCGCAGCGGACCCGACTCACGTCGGTTCTGACCCGCATCTACGGCCACCCGGTGTCCGTCCAGCTGCATGTCGATCCGAGCCTCCTCGGTGGTCTGACCATCACCGTCGGCGACGAGGTGATCGACGGCTCCATCTCGTCACGACTGGCTGCCGCCTCCAACCGGCTGCCCGACTAACTCCGAAACACCCAAGACTAGGAAGACCAAAAACCATGGCAGAGTTGACAATCTCGGCTGCTGATATCGAAGGTGCCATCGAGAACTACGTAACGACGTTCTCGGCCTCGACCGATCGTGAAGAGATCGGCACTGTCGTCGACGCCGGTGACGGCATCGCACACGTCGAGGGTCTGCCCTCGGTCATGACCCAGGAACTACTCGAGTTCCCCGGCGGTGTTCTGGGCGTGGCCCTGAACCTCGACGAGCACAGCGTGGGTGCGGTCATCCTGGGTGAGTTCGAGAAGATCGAAGAGGGCCAGCAGGTCAAGCGCACCGGCGAGGTGCTCTCGGTGCCGGTCGGCGACGAGTTCCTGGGCCGCGTCATCAACCCGCTGGGTGAGCCGATCGACGGCCAGGGCGAGATCAAGGCCGAGACCCGTCGTGCCCTCGAGCTGCAGGCCCCGACCGTGGTTCAGCGCCAGAGCGTCAGCGAGCCGCTGCAGACCGGTATCAAGGCCATCGACGCCATGACCCCGATCGGCCGCGGCCAGCGTCAGCTGATCATCGGTGACCGCAAGACCGGCAAGACCGCCGTCTGCGTCGACACCATCCTGAACCAGCGCGAGGCCTGGGAGACCGGCGACCCGAAGCAGCAGGTGCGCTGCGTCTACGTCGCGATCGGCCAGAAGGGCACCACCATCGCCAGCGTGAAGCGCGCGCTGGAAGAGGGCGGCGCCATGGAGTACACGACCATCGTCGCGGCTCCCGCCTCTGACCCCGCCGGCTTCAAGTGGCTGGCCCCGTACACCGGCTCGGCCATCGGCCAGCACTGGATGTACAACGGCAAGCACGTCCTGATCGTGTTCGACGACCTGTCGAAGCAGGCCGACGCCTACCGCGCCATCTCGCTGCTGCTGCGTCGCCCGCCGGGCCGCGAGGCGTTCCCGGGTGACGTCTTCTACCTGCACTCGCGTCTGCTGGAGCGTTGCGCGAAGCTGTCCGACGAGCTCGGTGGCGGTTCGATGACGGGTCTGCCGGTCATCGAGACCAAGGCCAACGACATCTCGGCGTTCATCCCGACCAACGTCATCTCGATCACCGACGGTCAGTGCTTCCTGGAGTCCGACCTGTTCAACCAGGGTGTCCGCCCCGCCGTCAACGTCGGTGTGTCGGTGTCCCGCGTCGGTGGTGCCGCGCAGATCAAGGCGATGAAGGAAGTTGCCGGCTCGCTGCGTCTGGACCTGTCGCAGTACCGCGAGCTGGAGGCCTTCGCGGCCTTCGCCTCGGACCTGGACGCCGCTTCGAAGGCTCAGCTGGACCGCGGTGTGCGCCTGGTCGAGCTGCTGAAGCAGCCGCAGTACAGCCCGCTGGCCGTCGAGGACCAGGTCATCGAGATCTTCCTCGGTACCCAGGGCCACCTGGATTCGGTTCCGGCCGAAGACGTTTCGCGCTTCTCGTCCGAGCTGCTCGAGCACGTGAAGGCCAGCCACGCCGACATCCTCACCGGGATCAAGGAGACCAAGAAGCTCTCCGAGGAGAACGAGGAGAAGCTGGTCTCGGTGATCAACGAGTTCAAGAAGGGCTTCGCCGCCACCGACGGTAGCTCGGTCGTCGTCAAGGAAGCAGAGGCCGAGGCCCTGGATCCTGCTGAGCTCGGCCAGGAGTCGGTCAAGGTCAACAAGCCGGCACCGAAGAAGGCCTAGGTAACCAATGGCAGCCACACTGCGCGAGCTACGCGGACGTATCAAATCCGCCTCGTCGATCAAGAAGATCACGAAGGCGCAGGAGCTGATCGCCACGTCGCGAATCGCCAAGGCGCAGGCCCGGGTTGATGCAGCCCGGCCTTACGCCACCGAGATCACCAACATGCTCACCGAGCTTGCGGGGGCCAGCGCGCTGGACCACCCGCTGCTCGTGGAGCGGGCGAACCCGCGCCGTGCCGGTGTCCTGGTGGTGTCGTCCGACCGCGGCCTGTGCGGCGGTTACAACGCCAACGTCCTGCGTCGGGCCGAGGAACTGTTCACGTTGCTCCGCAACGAGGGCAAGGAGCCGGTGCTGTATGTCGTCGGCCGAAAGGCCTTGGGCTACTACAGCTTCCGTCAGCGCCCCGTCGCCGAGTCCTGGACCGGCTTCTCGGAGCGTCCGGAGTACGCCAACGCCAAGGAGATCGCCGACACCCTGGTGACGGCGTTCATGGCGGGTGCGGACGACGAGGGTGACGAACCGGGTGCCGACGGCATCTTGGGCGTCGACGAACTGCACATCGTGTCGACCGAGTTCAAGTCGATGCTGTCGCAGACCGCCGAAGCCGTGCGGATCGCCCCGCTGGCCGTCGAGTACACGGGGGAGCCGACCGAGGTCCACACCCTGTACTCGTTCGAGCCGAGTGCGGACGTTCTGTTCGACGCGTTGCTCCCTCGCTACATAGCGACCCGTGTCTACGCGGCACTGCTTGAGGCCGCGGCCTCGGAGTCGGCTTCGCGTCGACGCGCCATGAAGTCGGCAACGGACAACGCCGACGACCTGATCAAGGCCCTGACCCTCGCCGCGAACCGCGAGCGCCAGGCCCAGATCACCCAGGAAATCAGCGAAATCGTCGGTGGCGCCAACGCGCTGGCCGACGCGAAATAGGCCCCGTAGGAAGCGAAGAGAGATATGACTTCTGCCGTAGAGACCAAGACCACTGGTCGCGTGGTTCGCATCACCGGCCCGGTGGTGGACATCGAGTTCCCGCGTGGCTCTGTGCCCGAGCTGTTCAACGCTCTGCACGCCGACATCACCTTCGGTGCGCTGGCCAAGACCCTGACCCTCGAGGTTGCTCAGCACCTCGGTGACAACCTGGTGCGCTGCATCTCGATGCAGCCGACCGACGGTCTGGTGCGTGGCACCGACGTCCGCGACACCGGCGCCTCGATCTCGGTGCCCGTCGGCGACGGCGTCAAGGGCCACGTGTTCAACGCCCTGGGTGACTGCCTCGACGAGCCGGGTTACGGCAAGGAGTTCGAGCACTGGTCCATCCACCGCAAGCCGCCGGCCTTCGCCGACCTGGAGCCCCGCACCGAGATGCTGGAGACCGGTCTGAAGGTCGTCGACCTGCTCACGCCGTACGTGCGTGGTGGCAAGATCGCCCTGTTCGGTGGTGCCGGTGTCGGTAAGACGGTTCTGATCCAGGAGATGATCAACCGTATTGCCCGCAACTTCGGTGGTACCTCGGTGTTCGCCGGCGTCGGTGAGCGCACCCGTGAGGGCAACGACCTGTGGGTCGAGCTCGCGGACGCGAACGTGCTCAAGGACACCGCCCTCGTGTTCGGCCAGATGGACGAGCCGCCAGGCACCCGTATGCGCGTCGCCCTGTCGGCCCTGACCATGGCCGAGTACTTCCGCGACGAGCAGAACCAGGACGTGCTGCTCTTCATCGACAACATCTTCCGGTTCACCCAGGCCGGTTCCGAGGTCTCGACCCTGCTGGGTCGTATGCCTTCGGCCGTGGGTTACCAGCCGACGCTGGCCGACGAGATGGGTGAGCTCCAGGAGCGCATCACCTCGACCCGTGGTCGTTCCATCACCTCGATGCAGGCCGTGTACGTGCCCGCCGACGACTACACCGACCCGGCCCCGGCCACGACGTTCGCCCACCTGGACGCCACCACCGAGCTTTCTCGTGCGGTGTTCTCCAAGGGCATCTTCCCGGCCGTGGACCCGCTGGCGTCGTCCTCGACGATCCTGCACCCCAGCATCGTCGGCGACGAGCACTACCGGGTTGCTCAGGAAGTCATCCGTATCCTGCAGCGCTACAAGGACCTTCAGGACATCATCGCCATCCTCGGTATCGACGAACTGTCGGAAGAGGACAAGGTGCTGGTGTACCGCGCCCGTAAGATCGAGCGCTTCCTGAGCCAGAACATGATGGCCGCCGAGCAGTTCACCGGCCAGCCGGGTTCGACGGTGCCGCTGAAGGAGACCATCGAGGCGTTCGACCGTCTCGCCAAGGGCGACTTCGACCACCTGCCGGAGCAGGCGTTCTTCCTCATCGGTGGTCTCGACGACCTGGCGAAGAAGGCCGAAAGCCTCGGCGCCAAGCTGTGATCGCTGTAGTTACTCGAGCACGAAAGGTGGTGTGACATGGCCGAAATGGACGTCGAGATCGTCGCCGTCGAGCGCGCGCTGTGGACAGGTAAGGCCACATTCGTCTTCACTCGCACCACCGCCGGCGAGATCGGCATCCTGCCCCGGCACATCCCGTTGGTCGGCCAGCTGGTCGAGGACGCGATGGTCCGGGTCGAGCGCGAGGGCGAGGATGATCTGCGGATCGCCGTGTCCGGTGGGTTCCTCTCGGTAACCGAGGACACCGTGCGGATTCTGGTTGAAGATGCGGCGCTGGAGTCGGAGATCGATGCGCATGCGGCCAAGGCCGATGCCGCGTCGGACGACGAGGCGACCGCTGCGTGGGGCCGGGCGCGTCTGCGCGCCGTAGGCCAGCTCGACTGATACCCCGATGAGCGCGTCCATGTTGGTGATGGTCGCGCTCGTCGGCGTGTTGGTGCTGGCTGTTGCCGCACTGAGTTATCGGCTGTGGAAGTTGCGACAGGTTGGCGGCACTGCCGCCATCCTGCGCGACTACCCAGCTGCCGGCGGCCACGGGTGGCGGCATGGAGTCATGCGCTACCGCGGTGGTGAGGCCGGCTTTTATCGTTTGTCGAGCCTGCGCTGGTGGCCGGACCGGAGACTGTCCCGTCGCGGCCTGGAAGTGGTCGGGCGCCGCGCCCCACGGGGCGACGAATTCGACATCATGACCATCGAAACGGTCATTCTCGAGCTGCGCGACAACAGTCCCGAACGGCGCAGCGGTTACGAAATCGCTTTGGACCGTGGAGCTTTGACAGCTTTCACGTCGTGGCTCGAGGCCCGGCCGTCGCCGCGCTCGCGCCGCCGCGCAGTCTGAATTCCCCTACTGAGTTCCGGTGTTGTCGGATTGCGGCGTCCCACCGCCGGGCTGCCACAGCACATCGCCATCCGGGTTCGCGACCCGCGACAGGATGAACAGTAGATCCGACAGTCGATTCAGATATTTGGCCGGCAGGACGCTGACCGAATCGCCGTGTTCATCGATGGCCTGCCAGGCCGCCCGCTCCGCGCGCCGGACCACGGTGCGCGCGACGTGCAGGTAGGCCGACAGGGGAGTGCCGCCGGGCAGGATGAACGACGTGAGCTTCGACAGCGGCTCGTTGAATTCGTCACACCAGGCTTCCAGCCGGTCGATGTACGGCTGGGTGATCCGCAGCGGCGGGTATTCGGGATTCTCGACCACCGGCGTCGACAGATCCGCGCCGGCGTCGAAGAGATCGTTCTGAATCTGCAGCAGTACCAACCGGATTCGCTCGTCGGGCGCGCCCGCGGCGACCGCGACGCCGATCGCGGCGTTGGCTTCGTCACAGTCCGCGTATGCGGCCAGGCGCGCGTCGTTCTTCGACACCCGGCTGAAATCGCTGAGCCCGGTCGACCCATCGTCACCGGTCCGGGTATAGATGCGGGTCAGGTGCACGGCCATGGGTGAAACCGTACTCGCGGTGACCTGTTCGTTGTCTGACACCGGCCCTCGCCGCTGTTTACACTTAGCCGCGTGAGCGAGCGTTTCGTGGTGACCGGGGGTAGCCGGTTGTCCGGCGAAGTTGCCGTGGGGGGCGCGAAGAACAGCGTGCTCAAGCTGATGGCCGCGGCGTTGTTGGCCGAGGGCACGACCACGATCACCAACTGCCCGGACATCCTGGATGTGCCGTTGATGGCGGAGGTCCTCCGCGGTCTCGGGGCGACCGTCGAACTCGACGGCGATGTGGCCCGCATCACCTCTCCCGACGAGCCGAAGTACGACGCGGACTTCGCCGCGGTCCGGCAGTTCCGCGCGTCGGTGTGTGTGCTCGGCCCATTGGTGGGGCGCTGCAAGAAGGCGAAAGTGGCGCTGCCCGGTGGTGACGCGATCGGTTCGCGGCCGCTCGACATGCACCAATCCGGTCTACGGCAGCTCGGTGCGCGATGCAATATCGAGCACGGTTGCGTGGTCGCCGAGGCGGATCACCTGCGTGGCGCGGAGATCCAGCTCGAGTTCCCGTCGGTGGGCGCGACCGAGAACATCCTGATGGCGGCCGTGCTCGCAGAGGGTGTGACGGTCATCCACAACGCGGCGCGTGAGCCGGACATCGTCGACATCTGCGACATGTTGAACCAGATGGGTGCCAAGGTCAGTGGGGGAGGGACCTCGACCCTGACCATCACCGGCGTGGACAAGCTGCATCCGACCGAGCACCGGGTGATCGGTGACCGGATTGTGGCCGCGACCTGGGGAATTGCCGCAGCGATGACGCGCGGCGATGTCGCTGTGACGGGGGTGGACCCGCAACACCTGCAGCTGGTGCTGCACAAACTTCACGATGCCGGCGCGACCGTGACGCAGCACGACAACGGTTTCCGCGTCGTGCAGTACGAGCGGCCCAAGGCCGTCAACGTCGCGACGCTGCCGTATCCCGGATTCCCGACCGACCTGCAACCGATGGCCATCGGCCTGGCGTGCATCGCCGAGGGCACGTCGATGATCACCGAGAACGTGTTCGAAGCACGGTTCCGGTTCGTCGAAGAGATGATTCGCCTGGGCGCCGACGCCCGGACCGACGGGCATCACGCAGTGGTGCGCGGAATTCCGCAGTTGTCGAGTGCTCCGGTGTGGGCATCGGATATTCGTGCCGGCGCCGGCTTGGTGTTGGCGGGGTTGGTCGCCGATGGCGACACCGAGGTTCACGACGTTTTCCACATCGATCGCGGGTACCCGTTGTTCGTGGAGAACCTCGTGAGTCTGGGCGCGGAGGTCGAACGGGTCAGTTGATGGGCATTGGCGTGTCGCGCTGACGGTTCGTTCGGACGGCTGTGCAACGCGTATTCGCCGAAAAACCGCCCATATGCAGGCGTTTTGTAAAATCAAGATCGGCCCGCTAATGTATTCCAAGTCAGCAGCGAGCGGGGCCGAAAAAGCCCAGAGCAAGAGCTTGACAGCCCGACCAAGAGGTAGTAGGTTGGTGGGGTTGCCCGAAAACGGCGTGTTGTTTGAGAACTCAATAGTGTGTTTGGTGGTTTTTGTTTGTTGTTTTTTGACTGCACCTCGTGTTTTCCCGTTTGTGGGGTGTGGTTGTTTTTTTGATGCCAGTTTTTGGTGTCTTTTGTTTAGGTCAGATTGTTCTGAACTGGATTCTGCCCTGTCTTTGGATGGGGAGTTTTTGTTTGGAGAGTTTGATCCTGGCTCAGGACGAACGCTGGCGGCGTGCTTAACACATGCAAGTCGAACGGAAAGGCCCTTCGGGGTACTCGAGTGGCGAACGGGTGAGTAACACGTGGGTGATCTGCCCTGCACTTTGG
>NZ_KB911478.1:0-74504 GCF_000383495.1 Mycobacterium sp. 360MFTsu5.1
GATGCCCTCCGCCTCCAGTTGCGCGAACATCTGTTGCAGTCGCCCGAAATCGCCGGTGTCCGGCCAAGATTGCTGCTCGGCAATCCGCTGGTCCCACATCGAGTCCAACAGATCGATGGCCGCGTCCGCGGTGATGTCGCTGTCGCCGTCGATCTGCGACAGTACCGACTCCCGAACGTCGTCGTAGGCCCAGAAGCCACAGACGAGCTGCTCCCGGACGAGATCGGCGAGCTCTTCGTGTTGGGTGCCGGTGCCGGTCATCGCCGCGACGGTTCCTGCCGCAGACGAAGGCTCCGGGACGGTACGGGGCGCCGGCCCCGCGGCGGGGCGTTCCTGATCTGCGGCGTCGCTGTTGACGGGATCATCTTGTGCACGTTTGCGTTTGGCGGCCTGGCGTTGTTGCTCGGCTCTTTCCCGGCAGCGCTGCAGGAATTCCTCGTCAGCGGCGGGATCCTCCGGTATGAAGCGGCCCGGTTTGTCGTACTCGGGGAACCGTCGGGCATCGAGCGTGCGGTTCCGTGGCGCCGCAGCGGCCGGGCGCCCGGCAATGAACCAGGCGATGGAGCCGGCCAGCGGAAGGAGCAGGACGATGAAAATCCATAGCAGGCGCGGCAATCCACGCACTTCGCGATCCTCGGTGCAGGCGATGTCGACGATCGCGAACAGCATCACGATGACGTCGAGCACACCGAAATACAGCATTGTTGTTGGCCTCCCCCGACGCCTGAGTATTCACACGACTTCGCGTGACGTGCCGTGGGTGGGCACGTTCGTCAAGGTGTAGTCGCGGGAGCAGTCGGCAACCGAACGCCGACCAACAGTGATCTGGCACACAGAGCTTCTCGACCGGTCGCCGAGCCAATTCGCATCCCGCTCATTCTGGCCGCGGGCCACGCACGCGCACCGGGACGCCTTGCCGGCGGCAGCCGAGAAGAAGATTCCGAGTCACTCTTACGTGTGTCCGGAGCTTGCGTTGTCGCGATCAGGTTGAGCGGATCGTTCACCAGGTTGATCCGCTCGGCGGGTGAGGGCTGCTGCGCACCCTTCCGGGGGCGCTGGCCTCATAACCCGACCAAGTGGTAGAACACGTTACAGAAATGACGGCTACGGCCGCCGAAACCGCCTGTTCAGCGAGGGACCGCTCATGCACTGGTACACCGGCAACACGTTCTATGACACGGTGCTGACGGCGGCCTTCGCGTTCGCCGCGTTCGTGATCATCGGCGGTTTCTTCGCGCAGAGTTCGTATGGGCGGTTCTCGACGACGAAGCTCGGGCTGAACCTCAACCCGAAGCTCGGCTGGTGGTTGATGGAGATTCCGGCGACCGTCGTGTTCCTGATCAGCTACCTGGCCGGGCCGCACCGCTTCGAGCCGACATCGCTGGTGCTGGCCGGGATCTGGCTGTTGCACTACGCCAACCGGGGCTGGTTCTTCCCGCTGGCGATCCGCCAGGCGCCCGGCAAGCGCGGCACCTTCAACGTGTCGGTGATCGTCATGGGCATGCTCGTCACGTCGATGCACGGCTACCTCAACGGGACCCTGTTCAGCCACGACTTCTTCGGGCAGTACACCACCGCGTGGCTGACCGACCCCCGCTTCCTGGTGGGCGTGGTTGTCTATCTGTGCGGCTTCGCGCTGCTGGTCAACTCGGAATCGATCGTGCGAAACCTGCGCGACAAGAACAATCCCGGCGGCGCGGAGTACCGGATTCCGTTCGGCGGCGGCTTCCGGTTCGTCACCAGCCCGGCGTACCTGGGCGAGCTCATCGCCTGGTCCGGCTTCGCGCTGCTGACCTGGGCACTGCCCGGCGTGGCCATCCTGCTGATCACCGCGGGCAACCTGATTCCCCGGGCGCTGGGCACCCACACCTGGTACCAGGAGAAGTTCCCCGAGTACCCGACCGACCGCAAGGCACTGATCCCCTACGTGCTGTAGGGCCGCTGATCAGGCCGCAGCGGCGAGCCGCTAATCAGACCGCAGCGGTGACGCCGTGAACTTGTCCGGGTTCGCGATGTCCCACAGCGCGACGACCTTGCCGTCGCGCACGGTCAGCGCGGTGACGCGCGGCAGCATCTCCGGATGCTCGCCGTCCCCCGGAAGGCCGGGGTTGTACGCGCCGAGCTCGCCGTTGACGAGCGCCAACTGCGACGTCGAAAGCCATTGCGGCCCATACCGCCTGGCCAGCCCGAAGAGGAACCGGGCCACCTTGTCCGCGCCGACGATGGTGCGCGGTGCCGTGGGGGCCCGGCGGTTGGAGTCGCCGGTGAACGTGGCCTCGGGGTGCAGCAATTCGACGACGGCGGCCATGTCCCCGCTGGCGAGCGCGGCCATCAGCTTGCCGACGACCTCGTTGTGGCCGGCATCCGGCGGTGGCGCCGGGGCTTCGGCGACGGCACGCCGGGCGCGTGACGCGAGCTGCCGCGCACTCGCGTCCGTCACGCCGAGCACCGACGCGATCTCGGAGAACGGCACCGCGAAACCGTCGTGCAGGACGAAGGCCACGCGCTGGTCGGGTGTCAGCCGCTCCAGCACCACCATCGCGGCGAAGCGGGCGTCCTCCCCCGCGACCACGGCGGCCAACGGGTCCGACGCGTCGAATCCGGTCACGACCGGTTCGGGCAGCCACTCGCCGAAATAGGCCTCGCGGCGGTGCGCCGCGGACCGCAGCCGGTCCAGGCCGAGGCGGCTGACCACCGTCGTCAACCAGGCGCGGGGCTCTTCGATGGCGTCGACATCGGCACTGTGCCAGCGCAACCAGGCGTCCTGCACGATGTCCTCGGCGTCGGCGTACACACCGGTCAGCCGGTAGGCGACGGACAGCAGGTGCGGGCGCAACCGCTCGAATTCATCGGTGTCCTGCGCAGTGGTCACAAACACCAACCTACGACTCGCTGTTCGAGAGCGGCGAACCGTAGCATCTCATCGGCAATCAACCGGGATGAGCAGGGAGCAGATGACTACGACAGCGCCAGACATCGTCGCCCGAGACAAAGGCCTCAAACGGGGTGCCCTCGGCCTGGTGTCCAGCGTGGTGGTCGGGCTGGCGTCCACCGCACCGGCATACAGCCTGGCGGCGACGCTCGGCCTCGTCATCGCCGCCGGCGGCACGCTGCTCGCCGGGGTCAAAGCGCCTGCGATCATGCTCATTTCGTTCGTGCCGATGTACCTCATCGCCGTCGCCTACCAGGAACTGAACAAGGCCGAGCCCGACTGCGGCACGACGTTCACCTGGGCGGCCCGCGCCTTCGGTCCCGTCGTCGGCTGGTTGGGCGGCTGGGGCATCATCGCGTCCGACGTCATCGTGATGGCCAATCTCGCGCAGATCGCCGGGTCGTACTCGTTCACGTTCGTCGGTGACCTGGGTTGGCATTCGGCCGCCGGTCTGGCGAACAGCACGCTGTGGTCGACGGTCGCGGGCGTCATCTGGATCGTGTTGATGACGTACATCTGTTACCGCGGCATCGAGGTGTCGGCCCGGTTGCAGTACGTGCTGTTGACGGTCGAGGTCGTCGTGTTGATCGTGGTGTCGGTCGTGGCCCTGGTGAAGGTCTACACGCATCACGGGCATGCCTACTCAATCATGCCGTCGTGGTCCTGGTTCTGGCCTGGCGGAATGGATTTCGGCACGGTGATCGCCCCGGCGGTGCTGGCCACCATCTTCATCTACTGGGGCTGGGACACCGCGGTGGCGTGCAACGAGGAGTCCGACGATCCGGGCCGCACCCCCGGCCGCGCCGCCGTCATCTCGACGTTCCTGCTGCTCGCCACCTACGCGCTGGTCACCGTCTCGACCATCGCGTTCGCGGGCGTGGGCACCGAGGGTATCGGGCTCGGCAACCAGGAGAACGCCAAGGACGTCTTCACCGCCATCGGGCCATCGTTGTTCGGCGACAGCGTGATTGGGAAGATCGGCATGCTGCTGCTGTCGGCGTCGATCCTGACGTCGGCGGCCGCCTCGACGCAGACCACCATCATGCCGACGGCGCGCACCACGCTGTCGATGGGCGTATACCGTGCGCTGCCACAGAGTTTCGCAAAGATTCATCGCCAGTACCTGACACCGACCACCTCGACGATCGTGATGGGCGTGCTGTCGGTGCTGTGCTACGTGTTGTTCACCGCGATCAGCGCCGATCTGCTGACAGCCCTGATCGGTTCGGTCGGCCTGATGATCGCCTTCTACTACGCGCTGACCGGGTTCGCGTGCGTCTGGTTCTACCGAAAAACGTTGACCCGCAACGTGCGTGACTTCACGATGCGCGGCCTGCTGCCATTGCTCGGCGGCGTCACGCTGTCGGTGGTGTTCGTCTACGGGCTGGTCCAGTACAGCAAGCCGGACTGGCTCAAGGACGAAAACCACCACGACGTCACCATTTTCGGGTTCGGTGCGGTGGGTGTGGTCGGCGTCGTCGGATTGCTGCTCGGTGTGGTGCTGATGTTCGCGTGGCGCGTCGCGCAGCCGGAGTACTTCCGTGGGCTGACGCTGCCGCGGCGTCATGACCTGGTGCTGGATACGCCGGCCTCCGTTCAGTCCGCACCTGCGCATTTCGGATTACCGGACTCCGGTGACATGCCGACGGTCATCGCTCCGGACCTGTCGAACCTGCCACCGGGCGGGACTGCGGTGGACACGGCCACCGGCGAGGAATTCCGCCGCGACTGACGGATCGCTCAGCGGGATCGTGAAAACCGCTGATTCGACGGCAAATTGGGGGTTTTCCCGTCTCCCGGCACGTAACAGGCGTTACCGTCTACACGTGCCGCACAAGCCGCCCATCAACCCGGTGCGCTGGACCCCACCGCCGGTCGACGCCCTGCCCGATTTCCCGTCCGCGGAACTGACCATCGTGCCGATGCCCGGCGACGCCCCGGAGGACGTCGTCGTCGGCGCCGATGGCTCGTTGTGGACCGGCCTCGTCGACGGGCGGATCGTGCGGGTCTCCGCCGACGGCGACACGGATGTGGTGGCCGATACCGGCGGCCGGCCGTTGGGGCTGCACGTCGCGCGGGACGGGCGACTGCTGGTCTGCGACAGCTATCGGGGGCTACTGTCACTGGATCCCGGCACCGGCGCCCTGGAGGTACTGGTACCCGACATCGACGGCCGGCCCCTGCGGTTCTGCTCGAACGTGACCGAAACCGAAGACGGCACAATCTATTTCACCGAATCGACCAGTTCGTTCCACTACGAGCATTTCCGCGCCGCGATCCTCGAGGCCCGCGGCGACGGCGGCCTGTACAAGCTGGCGACCGACGGCACGGTGAGCACGCTGCGCGAGGGCCTGTACTTCGCCAACGGCGTCACCGTCACCGCCGACGGCACCGCGCTGGTGTTCGCCGAGACGCAGGGGCGCCGGCTGTCGAAGTATTGGCTGTCCGGGCCGCAGGCCGGCAGCATCACGCCGCTCGCGGTCAACCTGCCCGGCATGCCCGACAACATCTCGACGGGCGCCGACGGACGAATCTGGGTCGCGTTCGTCACCCCGATCAATGCCGCTGCCGAGTGGCTCGCGCCGCGGCCGACCATCCTGCGCCAGCTGGTGTGGCGTCTGCCGGACGCGCTGCAGCCGCAGATGGCCTTGGAGGTGTGGGCCGTCGCCTTCGATCCCGACAGCGGCGCCGCGGTCGCGGGCGTGCGTGGCCGGCACCGCCAGTTCGGACAGGTGACCGGACTTGTCGAGCACGACGGGCGGCTGTGGATGAGCTCCATCGGGGTGCCCGCGCTGGCGCACTGCGCGCTCCCCGAGCGCCGGTAGGCCCCGGTTAGCTAATTCACATTTGTAACTTCAACCCCATTTGTCACAGCGCGGCAACACGGGATCCGGTGGTCCGTCGCCTAATCTGACGACACCATGGCGACCACCCGATCAACGTCACAGCGCGCTGCAGCCCTGGCAGCGGCGTTTTTCCTGACGGCCGCACCGGCGTTGGCCTATGCCGAACCCGACCCGCCGGCCGCTGACCCGTGCCCGTACCGGGTGAACACCCCGCCCGCGGTCGACCAGTCCGAGGTGCCCAAGGCCGGCGACCCGCCGGCCCCGATCCCCGTGCCGGCCACACCGCTCGGCGGGGACCTGATGGGCAGCTGCGGCATCGTCGCCGCACCGGACATGCCGCCGCTGCCCGGCGATGTCTCTGCCGACGCCTGGCTCCTGGCCGACCTCGACAGCGGCGACATCATCGCCGCCAAGGACCCGCACGGCAGGCACCGCCCGGCCAGCATCATCAAGGTGCTGATCGCGACCCAGGCACTACGCGAACTGCCCATCAACAAGCGCGTCACCGGAACCCCGGACGACGCTGCCGCCGAGGGCACCCGGGTCGGCGTCGACGACGGCGGCGTCTACACCGTCAACGACCTGCTGCACGGCCTGCTGATGCACTCGGGCAACGACGCCGCACACGCACTGGCGATGCAGGTCGGCGGCATGGACACCGCGATCGGCAAGATCAACGACCTGGCCTCCAAGCTGGGCGGTCGCGACACCCGGGCAGCCACCCCGTCCGGCCTGGACGGCCCCGGCATGAGCACCTCGGCCTACGACATGGGCCTGTTCTACCGCTATGCCTGGCAGAACCCGACGTTCGCCTCGATCGTGGCGACGCAGAAGTACAACTTCCCCGGCCACCCGGCCAAGCCCGGTGAACCCGGCGACCACCCCGGCTACGAGCTGGAGAACGACAACAAGCTGCTCTACAACTACCCGGGCGCGCTCGGTGGCAAGACCGGTTACACCGACGACGCCGGGCAGACGTTCGTCGGCGCCGCGGACCGCGGCGGGCGCCGCCTCGTCGCGATTCTGTTGCACGGCACCCGCGTGCCGATCGCGCCGTGGGAGCAGGCCGCGCGCCTGCTGGACTACGGCTTCGCGACCCCGCCCGGCACCAAGGTCGGCACCTTGATCGAGCCGGACCCGTCGCTCACCCAGCGCAAGCCCGACGCCAAGCATCCCGCGGCCGCCGCGGCCTTCGACGGTCTGACGCCGGCCGACGCGGTGCCGATCCGCGTCGGCGTCGGCGTGGTCGGGTCCGCCGTGGTGCTCTCGCTGATGATGGCTGCCCGTTCGATCAATCGGCGCCCCCAGCACTCCAACCGGTAGAGACTGACGGGCGATGACGCTCATCTCGGCCGGGACGGTGGTGCTCGGCGATTCTGTGTGCCGGCCCGGGTGGCTGGAGATCGATGGCGACCGCATTGTGGCGTGCGGCAGCGGTGCCCCGCCCCGCGTCGTCGACGCCGACTTCCCCGACGGTGTGGTGGTGCCGGGATTCGTGGACATGCACGTGCATGGCGGCGGCGGCTTCTCCTACAGCACCGACGATCCCGACGACGTGGCGCGGGCCGCCGAGTTTCACCGCGCCCACGGGACCACGACGACCCTGGCCAGCCTGGTGACGGCCGCGCCGGAGGTCCTGCTGGCGCAAGTTCAGACCTTGGCCGACGCGGTACACGACGGCGTCGTCGCCGGCATCCATCTGGAGGGCCCGTGGCTCAGTTCGGCGCGCTGCGGTGCGCATGACGTGACGCAGCTGCGGGACCCCGACCCCGCGGAGATCGACTCCGTTCTCGCGGCCGGCGACGGCGCCATCCGGATGGTCACCATCGCCCCGGAACTGCCCGGCGCCGATGTCGCGATCGAGCGCTTCGTCGATGCGGGAGTCATTGTGGCCGTGGGCCATACCGACGCCAGCTACGAACAGACCAAACGGGCTCTGCAGCTGGGCGCCACCGTCGGCACCCATGTGTTCAACGGCATGCGTCCGCTGCACCACCGCGATCCGGGCCCGGCGCTGGCGCTCCTCGAGGATGCCCGGGTGACGGTCGAGCTCATCGCCGACGGCGTGCATCTTCATCCCGCGCTCGTCCACCAGGTGGCGGTCACCGCGGGTTCGGATCGCGTCGCACTGATCACCGACGCGATGGCAGCGGCGGGCATGCCCGACGGGACGTACCAACTGGGCGGGCTCGACGTCGAGGTCAGCGGCTCGGTGGCACGGCTGCGCGAGCGGTCCACCATCGCGGGCGGCACCGCCACCATGGACACGTTGTTCCGCACGGCGGCAACGGGTTTGGAGGCGGCCTCGGATTCGGCGCTGCGGCACGCGGTGGCGATGACGGCGACGACGCCGGCGCGCACACTGGGTCTCGACGACGCCGGCGCACTGGCGCCCGGGATGTCTGCCGACCTCGTCGTGCTGGACCCCAAGCTGCAGGTGCGCGCGGTGGTGCGGCGCGGGGTGTGGTCGGCGAGTCGGGGCGCACCAGCCTGACTACGGCTTGTGCTGGCCAGATCCGAGCGGACGGAGAAACACGCATACTCCCCGTGAGCCCTACGCCGAACGTGCAGTTTCGGTACGGAATCTACGGCTTTGAGCGGCAAAAGCTGCACGTTCGGCGTAGGCCCGCTCTCCACGACGGTCAGCAGTCCGCTGAATCTCCTGCACCCGCTGGGCACTCGACAAGCAATTGATCTCGGCGACTGAGTGCGAACTGACGTCGCGAAAGTGCGAGTGAGCAGGTGCGCAGATTCGCAGTCAATGCCACAACCACGAGCCAACCCTCAAATCACCGTGAGCGGCAGCGCCTTTCGCACGTCGGTACCCGCGGCGATCGACATCCGCTGGCGCCCCAGCGCCGGCCACGCCTGTACCGCGCAGAACGGCGCGCACTGGTCCTGGCCGGACCGCGTGCCGACATGGACGCAGCACTGCACCAGGCGCTCTTCGATCATGGTCGAGATGTCCATGAACGGTTTGACGGTGATGCGAACCACCCGCTCCCCCAACAGCTTCCGCACGCGGTTCTTTCCGCCCGGCAGCGCCGACGACGCCAGCGCCAGCAGCGTCGGCATGCCCAGATCGCAGTTCTGGCAGATGGTTCGCCACACGTCGCCGATCCCGGGGTGCGACAGCGAGGACTGCTCGGACAACAGCCCCAGGAGCGATTCCCGGACCGCCAGCTGCAGTTCCTGCGGCAGCTCGCTGTCGGCAATCCTGTTGGATACCAACCCGAGTCGTTCTTTGAGAATGTCATGGCCGATCAGCGAGACCAGCGACCGCCACTGCCCGGAATCGTCGCGCAGCACATAGCCGACCGAGCAGCAGTGCGGATGCGAGCACGGCAGCGCGGTGACGTCCCGCCAGGTCACCAGGCCTGCGGTCTGCGGGCCGAGCCTGCTCAGCACGCCGGTGTGTGTCAGCCGGTCGTGCGCATCCAGGTTGCCCGACCGCCCCGAGCCGAACTGCGGCTGAATGGTGATGCCGCCGACGTAAGGGGTGTCCAGCGCCAGCTGCACCATGTCGCCGATCTCGTCGTCGTTGACGCCGAGCGCGGCGGCCATCACCAACGTCGTGAAAATCTGATGCTCCGAAAGACGCCGCAAAGCCTGCGTCTTCAGCTTGCGGAGGTCGCCGCCGCGGTGGTGCCGGTGCGCCGTCTCGGACAGCCCGTCGTACTGCAGATACACCTCGACGCGGTGCCGGTGGGCGCTGAGGAGCTCCAGGAGGGCGTCGTCCGTGGCGATCCGGATGCCATTGGTGTTGACCAGGATTCGGGTGATGGGCCGGCCGGTCAGTTCGCCGAGTAGTTCGGCCAGATCGGGATGCAGCGTCGGTTCCCCGCCGGAGAGCATCAGCACGTCCAGCCGCCCGTTCTCCCGGGCCAGCCGCTGATCGACATTGGCCAGCACGTCGGCGACGGGCACCACATTGCGCAGATCGGGCGACGAATCGGTGAAGCACGTGGGGCACCGCAGATTGCAGACCTCGGCGATGTCCTCGAGCAGGATGCACGTGTGCTGGGTCTGCATCTCCGGCAGGCCGCGCAGATACGCGGACGGGATCGGGTCGAAATTGCCTGCCACATCGGGCATGTGGGCCTTCGTCGGAGCGGTCCACTCCTCCAGGTACGCCAGAATCTCGGGGCTCTCGTCGTACAGGGTGCTGATCAGTCCATGAGCCGGGCAGCCCCGCTCCAGCCATACTCTCCCGTCGCGCTCGACGAGTCGGCCGGACAGGCGTGCCACATCGGCGAGCGGCCGTTCCGGAGCGTCGTGGTGGCAGCGCGGGCAGTAGGCCGTCACGTAGCGCAGGATTCGGTCGCCGCGCAGACCCATCCCGGACGTCATGTGTACATGGTGGGGTTGAGACCGGTGCAATATCCGACGGTCAGGATCGAGGTGAGCGCCCAGCCGATCATCAGGCCGAGGCCGAGCCCCTTGGACGCCGGGTTGCCGGTCTTCCACAGCGCGAAGCCACCCCCGAACGCGACGAGAGCCAGCGCCACCGCACCCAACGCCAACAAGAACTTCCCCTGATTGGCGATCATCACCGTGACGAAGCCGATGCCGAAGTTGATCACCGGAAAGATGAGAACCCCGCTGATGACCCCGCCGACCGAGATGGCGTTGGGGTTCCGCGGCGGCGGATAGCCGTACTGCTGCGGGTACTGCGGGTATTGCGGATACTGCGGCGGATATTGAGGGTATTGGGAGTATGGCGGGTGCTGCGGCGGATTCTGGCCCCGTGGCACACCGTCCCCGGGCTCATCGTCTGGATAATCAATTGGCGGCTGGGACACGGTCGCCCTCCTTGTCTGCAGACGAAATCCGGTAGTAGCCACGGCGGTAGCCGCGCCACACCCGAAAACCCAAGAGCGCCAAGGACGGCAGCAGCACCCATTGCGGCCGCGTCAGGTCCAGCCACACTGTCTCGTTGGCGCGCACGAACTCCACGAAGAAGCGGAACACCGCGTAGGCCGCCACGTAGATCACGAACAACTCACCGGGATGGGTGATTCTGGGGCGCAGCCACATGAGCACGGCGAAAGCCGTCAGCTGGAACACGATTTCGTACACGAACGACGGGTGCATGGCCAGCCCGGCCACGCATCCGGGGCACTCGGGGGTGCTCGCCGGAGCATGTACGCCCCACGGCAGTGTCGTCGGGCGGCCGGGCGCCTCCGTGAGCAGGCAGCCGATTCTGCCGATCGCCATCCCCAGGGCGACCGCGGGAGCGAACAGGTCGCCGGTCTTACCGCGATATCCGCCGAGCCGTTTGGCGATCAGCACACCGACGTAGGCGCCGAGCAGGCCGCCGAGGATGCTCTTGGACCCGTACTCCCACGCCTGCGCGACCGTGGGGTTGGCGCTGAAATCGAGGTGCCGCGCCAGGCCCGACGCCCGCATGCCGATCGCCCCGCCGACGAGGGCACCGGTGACGGCCACGAGCGACTGCTCGTTCACCGCGCCGCGGCGCCGCGCCTCGTGGACGAACACGAGGACGGCGGCGAGGACCCCCAATCCCACGAACAGACCGTGGACCGGTACCTGCACCGGTCCGATCTGCCACTGCGGGATCATCGCGATCACAGTGGCAAACCTACCGGCCGGAATCGTCAGTGCACGATGATCCCGCGAATGTTCTTGCCTTCACGAAGATCTTGATAGCCCTGGTTGACCTCTTCGAGGGTGTATCGGGTTGTCACCAGGTCGTCGAGTTGCAGCTGGCCGTCGTTGTAGAGCCGCAGCAGGCGGATGATGTCGTACTGCGGGTTGGCGGAGCCGAACAACGAGCCGCGAATGGTCTTCTCGAACAAGGTCAACTCGAGGCCCGAGACGTGGATCGTCAGCTTCTCGGGGTTGGCCATACCGATGACGACGACCGTCCCGCCCTTGCCGATGGCGCTGAAAGCCGATGTGACGACGTCCTCGTCCACGGTGCCGACGCAGATGATGGCCTGATCGGCGCCCTGCCCCCAGGACAGTTCGGTGATCTTCTCGGCGGCGGCCTCGGCGCTCGCGAAGACATGCGTCGCACCGAATTTCAGCGCCGTATCGCGTTTGAACGGCACCGGGTCGACGGCGACGATGTACTTCGCGCCGGCATGCGCGGCGCCCTGGACGGCGTTGATGCCGATGCCGCCGATGCCGTACACGACGGTGATGTCGCCGGGCCGCACGTTGCCCGCATAGGTGGCGCCGCCCCAGCCGGTCGGCACACCGCAGCCGACGAGCACGGCGGTCTCCAGCGGCAGCCAGTCGTCGACCTTGACCACCGAGTGCTGCGAGATGGTGGCCTTCTTGGCGAACGTCCCCAGCATGCACATGGCACCGAAATCCGTGCCGCCCTTGTGGAATCGGAACGAACCGTCCGGCATCGAGCCTTCGAGAATGGTCGCGCCCATGTCGCACAGGGCCTGCCGACCGGTCGAGCAGTATCGGCAATGGCCGCAGCTCGGGATGAAGCTGCACACCACGTGGTCTCCGGGCTTGACCTTGGTGACGCCGGGGCCGACGTCCTCGATGATGCCGGCGCCCTCGTGCCCACCGACGATGGGATAGCGCGGCGGGAGGTCACCGTCGGACAGGTGCAGATCGGAGTGACACAGTCCGGCGGCGGTGTAGTTGATCAGCACTTCGCCCGGCCCGGGGCCGTCGAGATCGAGTTCCATGATCTCGAAGGGCTTACCTGGCTCAAGCAGGACGGCTGCGGTGGTCTTCATCGGTCTGTTCCTTTCAGGCTGAGTGGGTAACGTGGCGGTGCCCTTGAGCCGGGGCCAGATCGCGCTGCAGGAAGTCGAGCTGGTCGGCCAGAACCCGCTGCTGCCAGGGACCGTCGTAGAAATCGAGGTGGTCTGCGGGGTACTCGCGCAGCTGCGCCCAGTACCCGGCGCGGCGGGCCGCCTTGCGGGCGGCTGCGGCCGGCGCGATGCGGTCGTCGGTGCCGGGCTGGACGAGGATCGGGCACGACAGCTTTCCGGCTTTCGTGATCGGCCGGTTGAAGGCGACGCCGAGAGCGTGCCGGCCACGCACCTCGTTGCGCCACGTCGGCCCGGCGACGGGCAGCCAGGCCTCCTCCGAACCCGAGGTGGCGATCACCGCGGACGATCCGGGTTGCCCGACCACCGGCACCATGTGCGCGGGCCGTCCGCGCGCCGCGCTCAGCACGTCCCGCAGCGCATTCACGCTGGCGCGCAACAGATATCCGGCACCGCAGTTGCGGACCAGGTGGGCCAGCGTGGCCCTCCCGTCGACGGCCGGATTCATCGAGATGACGGCCGCGATGCGCTGGTCCCGGGCCGCCACGGCGATGACGTGGCCACCGGCGTACGACGTACCCCACAGCACGATCCGGTCCGGGTCCACCCCGGGCAGGTGCCGCGCCGCGGCGATGGCGGCGTGATAGTCCTGCCGCTGGCGGCCAACCGAAACATCCTGCCGGGGAACACCTTCGGACTCACCGAACCCGCGGTAGTCGAACACCAGCACGTCCAGACCGGCGGCGGCGAACGGCTCGGCGAAGCCGAGCAACGCGGTGTCCTTGGTACCGCTGAAGCCGTGGGCCATCACCACGCACGGCCGGCCGGACTCCCCGGCCAGCGCATCGGTGGCAGCGGGCAGATGCCAAGCGGCACAACGCACTCCGTGGCTGTAGAAGTAGAGCTGCTTCATGAACGATCTCCCTACGAGGCGTACGCGACGGTCTTGACGGACGAGAACCGCAGGCCGGGATCCTCGACGGGTCCGCCCCGCAGCCGCTCGGCATCCATCTCGTAGGCGTGCTTGACCAGCCACGAACCGCTGTCGCCGCTGCGGGGGAACTGCTGGATGCCGCGCTGCACATAGCCCGACGACAGGTCCATCAGCGGGCCGCGTGCCATATCGGGGTTCTCGACCACCGGCACGACGACGTCGTGTCCATGGGCGTCCATGTGGTCGAGCATCCGGCAGAAGTGCTCGCAGACCAGGTCGACCTTCAGCGTCCACGCGATGTTGGTGTAGCCCATCGCGAACGCCATGTTGGGTACGTCGGACACCATCATGGCCTTGTACACCGTGTGATCGGGCATGTTGAGCACCTGGCCGTCGACGCTCAGCTGTATCTTGCCGAACAGCGACATGTTCAAACCCGTTGCGGTGACGATGATGTCGGCCTCCAGCTCCTGCCCGGACTGCAGCAGGATGCCGCGCTCGATGAAGCGCTCGATCTGATCGGTCATCACCGAGGCCTTGCCGGTCCGGAACGCCTTGAACAGGTCGCCGTCGGGCACCATGGCCAGGCGCTGCTCCCACGGGTTGTAACGCGGGGTGAAGTGGGTGTCGACATCGAAGCCCTTGGGCAGCTGCCGCGCGACGTTGGCGATCAACAGCTTTCGCATGATCTTCGGGTACTTCTGGCAGAGCTTGAACAGCCCGCGCGCCGTCGCGATGTTCTTGCGCCGCACGATCGGGAAGGCGCGCTCGTGGCCGAGCACCGTGTTCAGCGCATTGGTGATCGGGTCCGCGGCCGGCACCGACAGCACGTAGCTCGGGGACCGCTGCAGCATGGTGATGTGAGCGGCCTTGTCGGCCATCGACGGGATCAGCGTGACCGCCGTCGCGCCGCTACCGATGACGACGACCTTCTTGCCGGCGTAGTCCAGGTCCTCCGGCCACAGCTGCGGGTGGATGACCGGGCCCGCGAATTCCGCCTTGCCCGGGAAGTCCGGGACGAACGGATTCTCGTAGTCGTAGTACCCGGTGCCGAGGAACAGGAACCGGCCGGTGAACGTCGTCGTGTCCTCGCCGTGCGTGGTGGTGACGGTCCAGCGCCCGGTGTCGGAGTCGAAGTTCGCGTTCTGCACGTGCCGGCCGAACCGGATGTGCGCGCCGATCCCGTTCTCGTCGACGGTCTGCTGCAGGTAGTCGAGGATGATGTGGCCGTCGGCGATCGACTTGCGGTGGGTCCACGGCTTGAAGCCGAACCCGAAAGTGGGCATGTCGGAGTCCGAGCGGATGCCGGGGTACTTGTGCAGACTCCAGGTACCGCCGATGGCGTCGCGCCCCTCGATGACCAGGAACGACGTGCCCGGGCGGTTCGCCTTGAGGTGATACGCCGCGCCGATGCCGGAGATGCCGGCGCCGATGATCAGTACGTCGACGTCCTGCGTCTTCGACCGCTGCGTTGAGGTGATGGACACGTTGTGGCTCCTGACGGGTGGACAGCTTTTTGTGATGGCACTCACGTTATGGACGTCGCCAGGCGCAAAACAGGTGCGACGGCCCAGTACTCGACCCGGGATATGTGCCGGGGCATACTGCGTTGATGGCTGCCGAGACACCATCACCAGAGGTCATCAACCTCATGGGTGACGTCGCCGAACTGCTGCTGGCAGAGCTCGACGACCTGGTCGCCGAGATGGACGCCGCCGAGATCGAGCTCTCCCCTGCCGCCGGCTCGGATGCGGCCGTGCTGGCGGACACCTCCGCCAGCAACCGGGCCAACGCCGCGCGAGTGCTGTCGATGCTGGCCCGTCGGGAAGCCAAGCCCGCCCCTATCGACATCCCGCCCGAGGCCCTCGATGTCGCCCGCACGATTGCCCGCCGCGGGTTGGAGCTCGATGTACTGTTCCAGTCCTACCGGCGCGGACAGAACGTGGCGTGGAGTCGCTATATGAAGCACGCCACCCGGCTCGTCCCCTCCGGCCCGCTACTGCTCGAACTCCTGGAGGAGTCCTCTCAACGCCTCTTCGCGTACGTCGACACCGTGCTCGGGTGCGTTGTCATCGCAGCGCAACGCGAACGCGAGGAGGTACTCGGCGGCGCGATCGCCCGCCGCGCCGAGACGATCCGGCTCATCCTGGACGGCGCCGCGATCGACGCCGGGCGGGCCGGTGAGCGCCTGGGTTACGACCTCCGCCAGCGCCACACCGCACTGGTCCTGTGGACGCCGCCGCACGGTGACGTCCAGGGTGCGCTCGAATCCGCCGCGGCGGTACTGGCGCGGGCCGCGGGCACTCGTCCGCCGTTGACGCTGTCGGTCGGTCCCTCGACGTTGTGGGCGTGGCTGGGCAGCAGCGCCGAGCCCGCCGTCGACGCGCTGTCCGACGCAATAGAACAGGCGCAGAACCACATTCGCGTCGCCGTGGGACCGACACGGCCCGGCATCACCGGCTTTCGCCGCTCTCACGAGGCGGCACTGTCGATCCAGAGTCTGCTCGCCGGGCACCCCGGCGGCGCGCGGGTTGCGCTCTTCCGCGATCTCGAAGTCACGGCGCTGGCGGCCCAGAACACCGACCGCGCAGCCGAATTCGTCGCGGCGACGCTGGGGCCGCTCGCGGAGGACACCCCGGCGGCGGCCCGCCTGCGCGACACGCTGCGGGTGTTCCTCGACGAGGCCGAGAACGCTCCCCGCGCCGCCACGCGACTGCACACCCACCGCAACACCGTGCTGCAGCGGGTGGCCCGGGCCACCGAGCTGCTCGGCTACCAGCCGGGGGAACGCCGGCTCGCGATGGAACTCGCGCTGGAGCTGGCGCACCAACTCGGTCCCCGTGTGCTCATGTCGGCGCCGCAGGGCGCCTAGCCATCACGTCGTCGGCAACGTGACATCCAGCCGGAATCCGCCGGGCACGTGGGCGGCCGACACCTGGCCGCCGTGCGCTTCGACGATGCCCCGCACGATGGCCAGACCGATGCCGGCGCCCGAGCCGTCGGCCTCCGGGGTGCGGGCCTGCGTGCCGCGCCACCCCATGTCGAACATGCGCCCGAGATCGTGCGACTGCACGCCGGGCCCCTGGTCCAGCACGGTGAGCACGATCCGGTCGCCGTCGAGGTGGTGGGCCGACACCTGGATCTCGGAATCCTCCGGCGCATGCCGGATGCTGTTGACCAACAGGTTCGCCACCACGCGGGACAGCTCGCCGGGGTCGGCGTACAGCACCTGGTCCGTCATTTCCGCGTGCGTGATGGTGATGCCGCGGGTCGCCGCGAGGGCCTGCATGTCGGACACGACATCGGAAACGAGGTCCAGGAGAACCACCGGCTCCTTGCTGAGCTTGAGCATGCCGCTCTGGATCTTGGACAACTCGAACAGCCCGTCGACCATCCCGTTGACGGCGTCCACCTGGTCGCGGATCTGCCGGATGTAGTCGGCCGGCTCGTCGACCACGCCTTCCTCGAGCGCCTCGGCCATCGCCCGCATCCCGGCCAGTGGTGTCCGCAGATCATGCGAAACCCAGGCCACCAGCTGACGGCGTGACGCGTCGAGCTGCTCGACCTCGGCGCGGGCCGCCGCCAGCTGTGCGGACGACTGCGCGAGCTGACTGGACAGTTCGGCGAATTCCCGCGAACTGTCGACGTCTGCTGTGACGACCTCGCCACTGCCGATCTGCCGGGCCGCGCGTTGCAGCCGGGCCAGCGACCGTCGCAGCCGTCGCAGCATGAACCCGGCGGCCAGGCCCGCCATGAGTGCCGAGATGGCCAGTACCGCCAGCAGCACCTGCAGGTCGTGCGACGACAGGTACATCTCGATCGAGATCGCCACCGTCGAGGCGACGATCGCGACGATCGTCGCGCAGATCAGGACCGATACCTGCGTCCCGATGGATCCGCGCCGATTGAGCTGCATGACGAGAACGGCCGCACCCGTGGCCACGGACGTGCAGATCAGGGCCGTCACCGCGATGATGACGAGGTCGGCCGCACCGAGGATCATGACGACCGTCCCGACGGCGTGAACCGGTAGCCCGTGCCCCACTCGGTGCGCAGGTAGACGGGATCGCGTGGGTCGGCTTCGATCTTCTCGCGGAGCCGCCGGATGTGCACGGTGACGGTCGACGCGTCGCCGGCACTCCAGCCCCACACCTCGCGCAACATCTCATCGCGCGAAACCACGCGGTCGGGGTTCTTGACGAGGAAGAGCAACAGTTCGTATTCGCGTCCGGTCAGTTCGACATCGGCACTGCCGCAGGTGATCCGGCGCATCGTCGGGTCGATGCGGAAGCGGCCGACAACGAACGGGGCGAGCGGTGACTGGTGGGAGACCCTGTGCCGCAACAGTTTCGAGATCCGCAATTGCAGCTCACGCAGCGCGAACGGCTTGGCCAGGTAATCGTCGGCGCCGAGTTCGAGGCCGTCGATCCGGTGCCCACTCGCCCCGAGGGCGGTCAGCATGATCACCGGAACGTCGGAGCGGGTGCGAATCTCGCGCAGCAGGTCGTCGCCCGACAGCCCGGGCAGCATGCGGTCGAGCACGAGCACGTCGGGCGTCGAGCGCTGCACGGCGTCCCGCGCGGTCTCCCCGTCGGAGAACTCGTCGATCCGAAAACCTTTGGCGCGCAGGTACGCCGCCACCGCGGTCCGCACCCGCTGGTCGTCTTCGACCAGCACGACGTGCGCGCCGCCGCCGTCGTTGGAGCTCACGGGCGCATCCATATCGCACCTCTCATGATGCTGAGCCTAGACAGCCGGCGGGGTATCGGTCCGTTTCTTACGGTTCTGAAATCTCTGTCGAATGCCCGCCGGGCGCTCCCTAACTTCATCGGCGACGGGGTGATCGGCATCCCGCGACGCTCGAAGGAGTTCCACATGGTCATCAAGCCGATCGCAGCGACAGCCGCTGCGGTGTTCGCACTGACGCTCACCGCCTGCGGGGCGAACGAGATGAAGTCGGCCGGTTCGTCCAGCCCCTCCAGTTCCGCCATGACCTCCGCCATGACCTCCGCCATGACCTCTGCGATGGCACCCGCGAGCTCCGCCGCGCGCACGGGTCACTTCACCGGGCTGAACGGCAAGCACGTGGCCGGCACCGCGACCGTGACCGGCACGAATCTGGAGTTCGCCGAATTCTCGTCCGACGAGGGCCCGGACCTGCACGTGTACCTCACGAAGGGGTCCACCGAGGCCGATGTCGCGGCGGGCAAGGAGATCGCCGCCATCAAGTTCGACCAGGCAACGCAGTCGTTCCCGCTGTCCGGCATCGACACCATGGGCTACACCACCGTCGTCATCCACTGCGACAAGGCGAAGGCAGTCTTCGGCGCTGCCTCACTCATGTGATGTCCGATCTGATGACCACCCGCGCACTGACCACGCGCGACCGCGCCGACCTGGCCGCGTCGATACTCTTCGGCGCGGTCCGGGTCGGGCTGGGACTGCTGTGGCTGCACGAGGGCTACGTGAAGCTGCGGGCGCATTTCGGCAGCGCGGACATCCTGCTGGTCGTCGACGGCGCGTCGGCGAATTCGCGTGTGCCGGAATACTTTCGCTTCGTCGCCGAGCACCTGCTGCGGCCGACGGCCGACCTGGCCGGCATCATGACCCCGCTGACCGAAGTGACGCTGGGTCTGGTTCTGATCCTCGGCGTGTTCAGCACGCTGTCCGCGGTCGTATCCGCGGGATTGCTCGCCGTCTACTGGAGCTCGGATCAACTCATCGCCCAATATCCGATCATGGCGCTGCTGAGCGTGGGCGTTCTTGTCGGACAAGGATATTCGAACCGCTGGTCGATCATGACGCTGGTGCGCCGGCGATCGACCCACCAGGAAGAGGGCTGACATGAAAGCAGTACTCGTCGGATCGGGAATGGCGGCGCTGGCTGCCATCGTGATGTTTCAGGCGCCGGCGGCATCGGCGGCGTCCGCCGAAGGGGCCATCAACGACCTGCGGGCCGCGGGATATCTGGTGCAGCTCAACCAGACACCCACGGCACCGCTGACGGCCTGCACGGTCGGCGGCGTGCGCACGCTGGAGGGCGGCACCCCGTCGGCTCTCGTCGACATCGTGTGCCCTGACGGCTGCTGAGTACCGCGGCGCGCCCTGACCGGGATCAGAGCTTTCCGCTACGCAGGTCTTGGAGGCTCTTCAAAACGGCCGAGTCCCGTGTCCAGTTCTCCGGCTGGACGCGCTCCCATAGCCCGCCCTTCCCGGCCGCTCTGCCGAGCTCGTCCTCGCGCCGGAACCACTGCTCGGCAGACCGAATCCGATTCGGGTGGATTTCGTCCAGCAATGCGTAGTCGCGCTTGATGATGCCGTCTTTCCACAGGTGCCAGAAGCCGGTGAAGTTGTCGCGAATTGTCATGGTGCTCGGGTCATTCGGGTCGGCGTTGTATCCGGTCGGGCTCGCGGCAGCGTGGCGGAGCGAACCCTGCCGCCAGTAGCCGTCAATGTCGGTGTCGACGTATTGCGCGGGATGCCCGGTAACTGCTTCGAACGCCCGCGCAAGCTCGTGATACGAGATGTGGTCCACGGCGACCTCGAGGTCCATGCCATTGGAGCGGTCGGTGTTGTCGAAGAGCCAGCGGACGTAGTAGCCGCAATCCTCGAGCGAGACATGGGGCACCGCGCCGTCGCCGAGTGGCACGCGCCAGGTGACGACGCCGTCCTCCACACTGGGCGCCATGGGGGTCAGGGGCGAGATCGTCATCTCGATGTACGGACCCGTCGTGAAGATCGCCGCGCCCATCCGAGCCGAATTCGCCTGATTTTGCAGCAGGATCCATTCGGCGATGCGCCCCTTGCCGTCGTAGTGCCCGACGCGGTACTTGGAGTCGTAGCCGGCCTTCTTCAGCCCGTAGTCGAGGTTGCCGTACACGAAGAATCTGATGCCCTCTTCGAGGGCGATCTCGTAAGCGCGCATGGCCCAATACATCTCGGTCTTCTCACCGGTGTTGAATCCGTCGATGTTGACGAACGCGCCGTCGCACCCGCGAAGGCCCTCTCGCAGTAGCGCTTCGTCGGTGAACGTGCCTTCGAGTGCTGAGACGTTCGGCAGTTCGAGCAGCGATTTGGCGCGTGCACTCGTGGCATCGCGAGTGAGAAACCGGACGGCATACTTCCCGTCCGCGACGAGGTCGCGGACGACCGGGATGCCCTGGGCCCCGGTCGCGCCGATCATGAAGATCTTCGACGTGGGATGTGACATGACAGCTCCTCTATTTGGTGTATATACAACATTTGGGCATCGACGGAAGCCGACCCCAACGATTTTTTACTCGCCGACCGACCGCACGACGTTGGTCGCGAGCGTCCGGACCGCCTCGACGCCGCCGGACCCCAGGAGTTCGGCGGCCTCCTGTTGCGCCTGTCGCCACGCCGGCATCACGGTCTCGATCTTCTGCCGGCCCGCTGCGGTCAGCGCGACCTCACGCACCCCTTTGGCGTTCGCGGAGACCGCGTCCACCCAACCGTGTTTCATCAACAGACCCAGGTTGCGGCTGACGGTCGACCGCTCCAGCTGCAGCACCTCGCCGATCCGGGCCGGCGAGCAGGGGCCCATCTTCCCCAGCGACGCCATGAGATTGATCTGGGCGATGCTGACGCCATGCTCTTCGAGGGCACGGTCGTACAGGCTCGTCACCGCCCGGCCGAGCAGCCGGACGCGAACCGCCAGGCAATTACTGGCGACCTCATCGACGACAGAGTGGACCATGTCGCCATTGTTGCATATACACCATTGGTGAGCAACGAACGGCCGCCGAACCGGGCGACCGAAACGGTCACCGCAAACTTGACAGGCGTCAACCGGGTGCTACGTTCACTGGACGCACCGACAGGTATCGACAGGAGGACCGTGCCTGCACCGTCAGCATTCCGGTGGCCGGAGGCACGCGAGGCCGGGCCGCACGCCCGAATCCGCAAGGCGGTCAAACGAATCACCCGTTTCGACCTGTTCCCCCGCGACGAGATCGTCGATGGTTACGCACGCCTGCTCACCACCGGCGACCCGGTTGCCGAGCGGTTCGTCGACGAGACCTTCCTCGGCGATCTCGGGCCGCAGCAGTCCCGCGCGCTCCTGAACAAGGCACTCGACCTCGGCATCGATCAGGTGCCGGAGGCCCCGGATTCCATGCGGCAGCTGTTCGCCGAATTCGAGGTGATCCCCGACTGGGTGGACCCGGAACTGATCGAGCAGGGCGCCGCGGTATGGCGCCGCTGGGGCTACACCCTGGGCGCCATCGGCAATGCGGGCACCCTCGACACGTACACCGAAGGCTCGCTGGCCGTGCCGCTCTCGCTCTCGGGCGGATACGCGGGCGCGTCGGCGCTGAACCGCTACCTGGAGACCACCCGATGGTGGATCGAGGTATGCCGCCCCGGTGCGGCCCTGACTCCGGGCTCGCTGGGCCGACGCATCTCGATGCAGGTCCGGGTGATGCACGTCAGCGTCCGCCTGCGGGTGGCGGAAAACGCGGAATGGGACAGCGCCCGCTGGGGGCTGCCGATCAGCCAGGCCGAGATGATGCTCACCCTGCTCGGCGGCAGCGTCGGCCCCGCACTGGGTCTGTACTCACTGGGCTACCTCACGTCGCCGCAGGAAATCCGCGCGGCCATGCATTTCAACCGCTACCTCGGCCATCTGGTCGGGGTGCAGTCCGAGGTGTTCCCCAAAACCGTCGCCGACGGGGTTCGGATGCTGTATCTGTTCGACGCCACCAGGTCGCATGACTCCGGCGCGGCCGGTACCGAATTGGTGGAGTCGTTCGTCCCGTCTTTCGCGCCCCGCGAGGACCAGACCGGGCTGCAGCGGTGGCGCGCCAAACTACATCTGCACATCCAGTCCGGCTACACCCGACTGTTCATGCTGCCCTGGAATCGCAAGCAGTACCGGTTGCCGTCGCCATGGCTGGGGTTGACGCTGCTACTGGCCCGCGCGCCCTTCGTCACCGTGCTGGAGGCCGCCCGCCGGGTCAGCCCAGCCGTCGACGCGGCCTGGCAACGACGCTCGGTGCAGGCCTGGGAGCGCTGGCAACGCTGGGCCTCAGAACACAAGCCCGAGCAGTACATCGCCACCAACCCGTTGCGACGCTGAGTTCCTAGCGGCGGCGGGTGAGCCGCGAAAGACCCAGTCCGCCAAGCAGACCCACGGCCGCACCGATCGCCGCACTGTTCGCGTCGACGCCCTCGCGCTCGCGGTAACGGGTGACGATCGCCGCCGGTCCGGGCGGCGCCACCGGCGCCAGCGCCATGGTGTCCGCGGCCGTGGCCGCCCACGCCGTGGAGAACAGGATCAGCCGCGCGGTGACGTAGGCGAACACCATCAGGCCCAGCACGGGACCGAACGTCGCACCGGCCGGACCGTGCATGACGGTCCGCAGGTAGATCGATGCGACCTGCTTGAACAGCTCGAAGCCCACCGCGGCGATCAGGGCCGCACGGGCCGAGCTGCGCAGGCTGACCTTCTCGCGCGGCAGCCGGGCGATGATCCAGGTGAACATCAGCCACGCCACGAGGAACGACACCGTCAACGACGCCACCCGCAGCAGCACGCCGAGGCCCGGCACGTGCCCGACGCCGAACCAGTGCAGGACCGTCGTCATCAATCCGGTGTCGCCGAGGGCGGTCAGGCCGATGGTGACGACGATGGCCAGGAACGCCGAGACCAGCGCCAGCAGATCGGACAGCTTGGTACCCAGCCAGCCATCTGGTTCGCTCTGCTGCTCCCACATCTCGGTGAGGGCCTTGCGCAGATTCGCCATCCAGCCCAGGCCGGCCCACGCCGCGGTCGCCAGGCCGATCACGCCGACCGAGGTGCGCGATTTCACGGCCGAGTCCATCAGTCCGACCAGCTGGTTACCGAAGTCGCCCGCGACCGCGGACCGGATGTGCACCTCGAGCTCGGCCAGCAGCTCCGGCCGGGACGCCAGCACGAAGCCACCCACCGCAAAACCGACCATGAGCAGCGGGAACAGCGCGAATACCGTGAAGTAGGTGATGCCGGCGGCATAGAAGTCACCGTTGCACTGCTGGTAGCGGTCCTGGGCCCGCATGATCCGATCCAGCCACGGATGCCGCTGACGCAGTCGGTCGAGTAGGCCCGGCTGGTCCGAGTCGGTCATTTTCGGCAAACCCCCTTGTCTGCCGAAAAGCCTAGTGTGCGCCGCCCCGGGTGTCCCGGCGCGGCGTCCGCAATGTCAGCGCAGACGCGGCAGGAAGCCCAGTCGGTCGTTGACGCGCTGCAGCGTCTTGGACGCCACCTGCTCGGCGCGCTCGGCACCGGCGGCCAGCACCGATTCCAGCTCAGCGGGGTCAGCCAGCAGCTCGTCGACCCGGTTCTTGATCGGGGTGACGTACTCGACGACGGCCTCGGAGGTCTCCTTCTTCAGGTCGCCGTAACCGCGCCCCTCGTAGCCGGCCACCAGCGCGTCGATGGCGGTTCCGGTGACCGCGGACTGGATGGTCAGCAGGTTGGAGATGCCGGGCTTGGCCTCCGTGTCGAACCGGATTTCGCGCTCGCTGTCAGTGACCGCCGAGCGAATCTTCTTGGCGCTCTTGGCCGGATCGTCGAGCAGGTTGATCAGCCCGGCGTCGGTCGCGGCCGACTTGCTCATCTTGGCGGTCGGATCCTGCAGGTCGTAGATCTTGGCGGTGGCCTTGGGGATCATGGCCTCGGGCACCACGAAGGTGTCGGGGAACCGCGCGTTGAACCGCTGCGCGAGGTCGCGGGCCAGTTCCAGGTGCTGCCGCTGATCCTCACCGACGGGCACCAGGTCGGTGTCGTACAGCAGGATGTCGGCGGCCATGAGCACCGGATAGGTGAACAGGCCGATCGTGGTGGCGTCGGCGCCCTGCTTCTGCGACTTGTCCTTGAACTGCGTCATCCGCGAGGCCTGACCGAAGCCGGTGAAGCAGCCCAGCAACCATGCCAACTGGGTGTGCTCGGCGACGTGGCTCTGCACGAACACCGTGCTGCGGGCCGGATCGATACCGAGGGCGAGGTACTGCGCGGCGGTCACCAGCGTGCGGCGGCGCAGCGTCTCGGGGTCCTGCGGGACGGTGATGGCGTGCAGGTCGACGACGCAGAAGAACGCGTCGTAGCCGTCCTGCAGGTGGGCCCAGTTCTGCACCGCGCCCAGGGCATTGCCCAGGTGAAGCGAGTCGGAGGTGGGCTGTGCCCCGGAAAAGACGACGCGCTTGTCCGCGCCTGCACCGCTGTTGCTCATGATGGCTTCGATTTTCGCACTGCTGTCATCCGGTTTTGTCCGGGGCCGGTTCGGGACCGGCGGTTCACGCCCGCGCGACGAAGCGGAACCGGTCGCCGCGGTACACCGAGCGGGTCCATTCGACGACCTGTCCCGACGTGTCGCGGCTGGTCCGGTGGACCAGCAGTAAGGGTTGCCCGGTCGCGATCTGCAGCAGTTCGGCCTGGTCCGGGGTCGCCATGGCGGTCTCGACGGTGTCCTCCACCGAGTGCACGCCGCGGCCGTAGCAGTCGCGCAGGGCCGCGTACAGCGACCCTTTCTCCGCGAGCCTCGCCTCCAGCCGCGGCAGCGCGCCGGGCAGGTGCGCCTCCTCGAGCGCCAGCGGTTCACCGTCGACGAGGCGCAACCGGGTGAGGAGCCGAATCCGCTCCCCCGGTTCGATCTCGAGATGTTCGGCGACGGTCTTGTCCGCTCGCATCTGCTCCAGCCCCAGAATCTGTGAAGACGCCTGCATCCCTTCGGCTTTCAGGTCGTCAGTGAGTGACGACAGCTGCCGAACGTGGACGACCTTGGGCGGCGCGACGTAATTTCCGCTGCCCTGCGTGCGGCGCAGCACACCCTCGCCGGCCAGTTCGGCCAGCGCCTTGCGCAGCGTGGTGCGGGAGGTACCGAGCTGTTCGGCCAGTTGCCGTTCCGGTGGCAGCGACATGCCCCGGTCGAGTCCGGCGATGAGATCCGCGAGGGCGAGCTTGACCTGGAAGTACCGCGGCGCGGCGGCGGTCGGGGCGGCTGCTTCAGACATCAGATCGATTCACCTCTTGACGGCCTTATTGGTATATGCCAATCTAGCACCTACCAAATTGGTATAGACCAATTTCCACTCCAGCGAGAGGACTCCGCGCGTGGGCACCACCAAAACACCGAGAACATCGAGACTGGGCCTACTCGTGGGAGTCGCCGCGGCGAGCGTCGGCGTCATCTACGGCTACGACCTGTCCAACATCGCCGGCGCGATGCTGTTCATCCCCAAGGAGTTCGATCTCGACACCGCGGGCGTGCAGTGGATCACCACCATGGTGGTGATCGGCGAGATCGCGGGCGCCATCGTCGGCGGCTGGCTCGCCAACAAGATCGGCCGCAAGAAGTCGATGGTCCTGGTCGCCACCACCTACGCCGCGTTCGCGTTGATGTGCGCAATGTCGGTCTCGGTGCCGATGCTGATGACAGCCCGCCTGCTACTGGGCCTGACCATCGGCGTCTCGGTGGTCGTCGTCCCGGTGTTCGTCGCCGAATCGGCACCCGCAAGCATCCGCGGGTCACTGCTGGTGGCCTATCAGGTGGCCACCGTCATCGGCATCATCATCGGCTACCTGGCCGCCTACGCGTTGGCCGGCTCCGGGAGCTGGCGGTGGATGCTGGGTCTGGCCGCCGTGCCCGCCCTCGTGGTCGCCGTCGTCCTGATGCGTATGCCCGACACCGCCCGGTGGTACATGCTCAAGGGCCGGGTCGCCGAAGCGCGCCGCACGCTGGCGATGGTCGATCCCGACGCCGACATCGATGCCGAAATCCAAGAGATCGGCCGTGCCCTGCACGAAGAACGCGGCGGCACGTTCCGCGAGATGCTGCGTCCGCCCTACCTGCGGGCGACGGTGTTCGTCGTCGTCCTCGGCTTCTTCATCCAGATCACCGGCATCAACGCCATCGTCTACTACAGCCCGAAACTGTTCGAGGCCATGGGTTTCCACGGCAACTTCGCCCTGCTGGTCCTGCCCGCCCTGGTGCAGGTGGCCGCCCTCATCGCGGTCTTCATCTCGCTGGTGCTCGTGGACCGGCTCGGCCGGCGGCCGATCCTGCTGGGCGGTATCGGCATGATGATCGCCGCCAACGCACTGCTCGTCGGGGTGTTCCTGGCCGGATCGAACTTCGGCGGGGCGCTGACCACGCTGGGCTTCATCGGCGTACTGCTGTTCACTGTCGGCTTCACGTTCGGGTTCGGTGCCCTTGTCTGGGTCTACGCTGGAGAGAGCTTCCCGTCCCAACTGCGCTCGATGGGCTCCAGTGCGATGCTGACCTCCGACCTCGTGGGCAACGCGATCGTCGCCGGCTTCTTCCTCACCATGCTCCAAACCCTCGGCGGCTCCGGCACATTCATCGTGTTCGGCGGCCTGGCCGCGCTCGCCTTCGTCTTCGTGTATCGCTTCGCCCCGGAGACCAAGGGCCGCCAGCTCGAAGAGATCCGGCACTTCTGGGAGAACGACGGCACCTGGCCGTCGGGCACCGACATCGAGCAAGCTGACGCGCAGGCCGCCTGATGACCGTCATCGGATTGGACATCGGCGGCTCCAAGACCCAGGCGGTTCGGGTCGAGAACGGCACCGTCGTCGCCGAAGCCCTCGCCGGCAGCGCGAACATCTCGTCGGTCGGCGTCGAAGAAGCCGGACGCCAGCTGGACGTCATCCTGCACCGGTTGGGCGCCAAGGGAATTCAAGCGGTCTGCGCGGGCGCGGCCGGTGTCGAGACCCCGGCCGGCGAAGCTCGGCTGCGCGACCTGCTCGCACAGCGGCTGCCGTGTGCGCGGGTCCGGGTGGTGCACGACAGCCAACTCATCCTGGCCGCCGCCGGCGTGCGCGACGGCATCGCCGTCATCTCCGGCACCGGATCGGTGGCCTTCGGTCGGCGCGGTGGACAGCAGAGCCGCACCGGCGGGTGGGGATACCTGCTCGGCGACGAGGGCAGCGGCTACTGGGTGGCGCGGGAAGCGGTGCGGCGCAGCATCGCCCGGATCGATCGCGGCGCGCCGGCCGACCGGCTGGGCCAGCAGCTCGCGGCCGACTGCGGGCTGCAGTTCCCCGGCCAACTGCTCGATCACTTCTACGACCAGCCCGACCGGCGGTACTGGGCCGGCCGGGCCCGCGTCGTGTTCGAACTGGCCAGTGACGGTGACCGAGTGAGCCGTCAGATCGTCGACGAAGCCGGCACCGCCCTGGCCCAGCTGGCGGTGTCCGTCGGCACCCGGCTGGATTTCACCGGGCCGGTGGTGCTTGCCGGTGGCCTGGCGGTCCACCAGCCGGCCCTACAGAAAGTGGTGCGGCAGCGCCTGATCGAGCGGCAGTTCACCGATGTGCGGGTGCTGGCCGTCGACCCGGTCCGCGGCGCCGTCGAACTCGCCCAACGACTACTACCGCATTGTGACCCAGACAAGGAGAAGAAGTGAGCCCCGATCACACGTCCCCCGGCCATCTGATGGCCGCCGAAATCGCCGAACAGCCGCAGGTCTGGCGCCGGCTGCTCGATGAGGACCGCGATCCCATCCGCGCCGCCGCCGCGCAGATCGCCGCCGCCGCACCACGATTCGTCCTGTTCGTCGCGCGCGGCACCAGCGACCACGCGGCGCTGTACGCCAAGTACCTCGTGGAGATCAACCACGGGCTGCCCGCCGGTCTGGTGTCCCCGTCGACCATGACCGTCTACGGCGCCCAGCCCGACCTGCGCGACGTGCTGTATGTCGCGGTGAGCCAGTCCGGGGGTTCGCCGGACCTGGTGCGCTCGGTGGAAGTGGCCCGCGCGCAAGGTGCGCTGACGGTGGCCGTCACCAACAACGCCGCCTCGGATCTGGCTGCGGCGGCGGAGATCCACATCGACGTGCTGGCCGGTGCCGAGAAGTCGGTGGCCGCGACCAAGTCCTACACCGCCGAATTGCTCGCCCTGCAACTGCTGCTCGGCCAGGACGGCGACGGCGTCGACGCGCTGCCCGACCTCGGCGAGCAGGTGCTGTCCTTCGGGGAACAGGTTCGCGAGGTCGCGCAGCGCTACCGGTTCGCGCAACGACTCATCGCCACCGCCCGCGGCTACTCCTACCCCACCGCGCGCGAGGCCGCCCTCAAGCTGATGGAGACGTCGTACCTTTCCGCACAGGCGTTTTCGGGCGCCGATCTGCTGCACGGCCCCCTCGCCACCGTCGACCCCCAGGTACCCGTGCTCGCGGTGGTGCCCGAAGGTGCCGGCGGACAGGCCATGGCGCCGGTGCTGGAACGGCTCGCCGAGCGCCACGCCGACGTGTTCGGGGTCGGCGCTCCCGCGGCCCTTTCCGGCCTGGCCGGCGGCATCGCGCTGCCCAGCGGAGTCAGCGACGAGCTCTCCCCGCTGCTGGAAATCCTTCCGCTGCAACAGCTTGCGCTGCACCTGGCACTCGCCCGCGGCGGCGACCCCGACCAACCACGCGGGCTGCGGAAGGTCACGGAGACGCTATGACGCTGGTCGCCGCGGGCGCGGTCGTGACGCCCTGCGGAGTGCACCGGCCCGGCTGGGTCGAGACGTCCGCGGGCCGGATCATCGACGTCGGCGCCGGCGCCCCACCCAGGGCTCCGGACCACGGCTACGCCGATGCGATCGTGGTGCCGGGGTTCGTCGACATCCACGTGCACGGGGGCGGCGGCGCGTCGTACACCGAGCCATCGGCGGACGAAATCGCCCGCGCGGCAGCATTCCACCGTCGCCACGGCACCACGACGACGCTCGCCAGCCTCGTCACCGCGGGCCCGGCCGAGCTGCTCACCCAGGTCCGTGCGCTCACCGCCGCAGCGCGGGCCGGGGTGATCGCCGGCATCCACCTCGAAGGGCCGTGGCTCAGTGCGGCCCGCTGCGGCGCGCACGATGCCGGCCGGCTGCGGGACCCCGATCCCGTCGAGATCGACGCACTGCTCGACGCCGCCGACGGCACCATCCGGATGGTCACCGTGGCGCCCGAACTGCCCAGCGGCATCTCCGCCATCCGGCATCTCGTTGCCGCGGGAGTCGTTGTCGCCGTTGGCCATACCGATGGCAGCTACGACCAGACCCGGGCCGCCCTCGAGGCGGGCGCCACCGTCGGGACGCACGTGTTCAACGCCATGCGACCACTGCACCATCGGGACCCCGGACCCGCGATGGCCCTGCTCGAAGACCCGCGGGCCACGGTGGAGCTGATCGCCGACGGCGTCCACGTCCATGACGCGCTGCTGCGTCATGTCGTCGAGTCCGCCGGCCCCGACCGCGTCGCGCTGATCACCGACGCCATGGCCGCCGCCGGCCTTCCGGACGGATCCTTCCGGCTCGGTGCGCTCGATGTCGAGGTCCGGGACGCGATCGCGCGGGTGCGGGGCCAGTCGACGATCGCGGGAAGTACCGCGACCATGGACCGTGTTTTTCGCGCGGCCGTGCCCAATTCGGCCTCCGATGCGCAGTTGTTGGCCGCCGCCGCGATGACCGCGACGACACCCGCGCGCGCGGTGGGGCTGTCGCGGGTCGGCAGCCTTGCCCCGGGCCTGGCCGCCGATCTCGTCGTGCTCGGCCCGGACCTGGACGTCGTCGCCGTCATGGCCGACGGCGAGTTGGTGGTCAGTCTGGCGTCGGCGCCAGGCGTTGCAACACCTTGAGGAAGACCCGTCGCTCCTCGGCGCTCAGCTCGCCGAGCCAGTGCTCCTCACCGCGCTGAATGTCGGCCTGCACCGCATCTTTGAGGCGACGCCCGGCTGCGGTTATCGACAGCAGCCGGACCCGCCGGTCGTCGGGGTCGGGTGTGCGCTCGATGTAGCCGCGGTCCTGCAGGTCGTCGAGCGTGCGGATGATGCGGGTCTTGTCGGCGCCGATCGCCTGCGCCAGCACAGCCTGCGACCGCATCGGCGTCTCATCGAGCGCCAGCAGCACGACGTAGCCCCACATGCTCACGCCGTGCTTGTCGAGAATGGGCTGCTCGGCAGCCATCAACTCGCGCAGCAGCGGCGCGAGCATCGCAGCGAGGTCAGGGCGCTTGGCCGGCATCCGGTCATCGTAGGCATTGCCATATCGTACGCATATGCTTACGATCAGCTCATGCCTACAGTTTCCACCGATCTTCTCGATGCCCACCGCCACGCCATCCTTGCCTCCGTCGACGTCGTCAACACCGTTGGTCTTGCCGACCTGCGGCGCCCAACTCCCTGTGCCGCTTGGGATGTGGCCGAACTCCTCGCTCACATGACGGTCCAGCACCGCGGGTTCGCCGCCGCCGCGCGTGGCGGCGGCCAGGACCTCGCACTGTGGGATCCGGCTTCCGTTCGCGACACGGACGACCCGATAGGCGACTACGCCGTGGCCGCCCGCGATGTGCTGGCTGCGTTCGCCGCCGCGGACCCCGAGAGTCAGTTCGCCCTACCGGAACTCGGCACAACGGTGCCGGCCGAGATGGCGATCGGCTTCCACCTGATCGACTACGTCGTGCATGGCTGGGACGTCGCCGCCAGTCTGGGCATCCGGTTCAGGCTGCCCGACGACGTCGTCGCCGCTGCCCTCCCCTTGGCCTTTGCCGTGCCCGACGGGGACTTCCGCAGCATGCCGAATGCGCCGTTCGGTCCGGCCCAAGCGGGTGACAGCGCAACGGATTTCGACCGGCTGCTGCGTCATCTCGGGCGCGACCCGCAGTGGCGCGATGCGTTCGACCACGAGTCGCACCATCCCATCCAGTAACAGATTGGGGACTTCCGGCCCTGTTATCAGTAACTTTCGGCCACTGAGGTCAAGCGCTCCGTCATCGATACCGTCCGTTGTATGACTTACGTAATCGGACGAGAATGCGTTGACGTCACGGACATGTCGTGCGTGCAGGAGTGCCCGGCCGACTGCATCTACCAAGGCGACCGGGCGCTCTACATCAACCCGCAGGAATGTGTGGATTGCGGTGCCTGCAAGCTGATTTGCCGAGTCGATGCCATCTACTACGACGCCGATCTGCCCGAAGACCAGCTCGCGTACCTCGCCGACAATGCCGCATTCTTCGATGAGGTACTCCCCGGACGCGACGCGCCCCTGGGCTCGCCCGGCGGCGCCAGTGCGATCGGTCGCATCGGAGTGGACACCCCGCTGGTGTCGGCTCTACCCCTTCGGAGCTGAAGCCCAGACCATCGTCGATATCGCGGCCGCGACCGGCACTGGCACGCCTGGGCGGCGGCGTGTCTACGGTTGCGCCGCGGTCGGCGTGTCGTGTCTTTCTGGGACGTGTTCGATCCGAACCCGTCAGTTTGCGCTGACATCTTCAGCGCGTGATGACAATGTCAGCCGAAGCTGACGGCTCCGGGCGCGGACTGGCCCTGCGGACGCCTCAGGCGCGACGAGCCAATTCTTGAGCCAGTTGCACCCGCGACGTCAGACCCAGTTTGTTGTAGACGTGCGTCAGGTGCGTCTGCACGGTACGCGGTGAGACGAAAAGCCGTGCCCCGATGTCCTTGTTGGAAAGTCCCTCGTTGACGAGCCGCACGACGTCCAACTCGGTCGGGGTCAGCGAAGCCCAGCCGTGTGCCGGGCGCTTGCGTTCGCCGCGCCCGCGCTGCGCATACGCAGTGGCCTCGTCCGCAGGCAGCGCGGCACCATCGGCCCATGCCACATCGAAATCACTGTCGCCCAGCGCATTACGCAGGGCGAGGATGACGGCATCGTAGTCGGCCTGGTAGATCTGAAAGGGGACCTCGCCGGTACGGTGCCGCATGGCTGCCGCTGCACCCAAGAGCCGCACCGCTTCTCGATGACTGCCGGATTCGGCGGCCAACATCGCCAGGCAGTCGAACACGTCAGAAATACCCATGGAGACCCGCACCTCGACGCCACAAGCCAACGCGGCGTGGGCGTCGCGCTCGGCCTGGCCGAATTTCCGCTGTGCAAAGGCAACTCGAGCGCGCACCGTCAATGCCACCATCTTGTGCCACCCGTTCGTCGACGCGACGGCGTCGTCAGCCAGCCGAAGGGCCGCGGTCAAGTCACCTTCCGCGAGGCGTGCCTGGGCCCTCGTGACGATGAATGTCGCTGCGACGTCTGGCTGGGTGCTGACCGCCGGCCAGCCGGCCTCGCTGGCCGCAACTGCCGCAGCCACGTCGCCCGCAGCAAGTGCGGCATAGGCGAACGCGCAGCGGGCCACGCCGGGGTAAATCCCGCCCGCCTCCTCCGCGACGTCAAGGGTCTCCCGGCCCACGGCGAGGGCCTCGTGGACATCGCCGTGATAGGCCAGCGCCTGCACTCGGCATTCCAGCGCAATCGCCTTCACCACCACATCTGAGGCGGCGTCGGATTCCGCAACCACTCGGCCGAACTGCGCGATCGCCTCTGCCAGATTGCCGTGCCACAGCTGTACCCAGCCGAGGTAGAACCGGCACATGCGGGCAGCGAAAGGATTTCCGACCGCATCGGCGACCTCGCACCCTTCTTCGGCCACTTCGCGGATCGCCTCCGGATCCCCTGCGACGAACCCACCGAGCCCCTGCCAGGTGAGGATGTGGCTCAGGGTCCACTCGTCGCCCAGCGCGCGCACCAGTTCGATCGCCTCTGCGTAGTACGGCTGACCGTCCTCGGAGATGAAGCCGCTGGCATATGCACAGACCGTGAGGGCGCGGGCCAGCACCGCCTCGTCACCCGCGGTCCGGGCCAGAACCAAAGATTCTCGGGCTCGCTCGACGCTGTGCGGTACGCCCCACTCGCCCATCCACGTATCGATCAGCGCCTTGTCGGCGAGCGCGCGTGCCCGGACTGCTGCCGCAACATCGATGTCGTCGCTCGCGGCGTCGACGAGGAGGGCGTCAAACCACGACATCCCCTCCCGGAGCCGGCCACGGCCGAACCAAAGTCGCTGCAGTGCCGACGCCAGGGCCAGTGCCGCTTCGATGTCGGATTGTTCGCGACTCCACGAAAAAGCCGCTCGTAGGTTGTCGATCTCAGTGTCCACCTGCGCAAGAAGCGATGCGTTGCCGTTGCGCCCCATGGCGTCAAGCCGAGTCGCCATCGCCGCGTAATGGTCGCGATGCCGGGCACGAACCGCATCGGCCTCGCCGGACTCACCCAACTTCTCCAGGGCGTACTGGCGCACTGTCTCCAACAGTCGGTAGCGCGACCGCCCGTCACTGTCCTCGGCGACCACGAGCGACTTGTCGACCAGTAACGTGAGCTGGTCCAGTACCTGGTAACGCTGCAGTTCACCGCCGCCGGCAACCACCTGCGCGCCGTCGAGGTCGAAGCCACCCAGAAATGCGGCCAGGCGACGGAACAGGACCCGTTCGGGCTCGGTCAGCAGTGCGTGCGACCAGTCCACCGACGCGCGCAAAGTCTGCTGACGTCGCACCGCAGTTCGCGCGCCCCCGGTTAGCAGCCGGAAGCGATCATGAAGGCTGGCAACGATTTCCGTCAGCGATAATGCCCGCACCCGGGCGGCGGCGAGCTCGATCGCCAGCGGCAAACCATCCAGGCGACGACAGATCTCTGTCACCATGGCGGCGTTGTCGGCCGAGACGGCGAAGTCGGGGCGAGCGAGGCGAGCTCGGTCGGTGAACAGTTCGATCGCTTCATGGTCCAACGGCAGCGACGGCACCTGGCGCGTCACCTCGCCAGGTACGCCGACAGGCTCGCGACTGGTCGCCAGCACCGTCACCCCCGGGGCGGCCGCGAGGATGGCGACGACGAGCGCCGCGCACGCGTCGAGCAGGTGCTCGCAGTTGTCCAGCACCACAAGCAGATTCCGGTCGCCGACGAAACGCAGCAGCGCGTCCATCGTCGAGCGCCCCGGCTGGTCCGGCAGAGCCAGCGCTCGGGCCGCGGCAATCGGCACGACGTCGGGATCGGTGATCGGCGCGAGGTCAACGTAGTACACGCCGTCACGACAGTCCGGCGCCATGCGCGCCGCGACCTCGATCGCCAGCCTGGTCTTGCCCGCACCACCGGCACCGGTGAGTGTCACGAGCCGTCCTTCATCGAGGAGCCGCATCACGTCGGCCATATCTGCCCCGCGCCCGATGAAAGACGTCAGCTGCGGCGGAAGATTTGGGGCACCAACGGCTTTGGATGTTCGCAGTGGCGGGAAATGGTTGCGGAGATCGGGATGGCACAGCTGCACCACCCGCTCGGGTCGCGGCAGGTCGCGCAACGCATGCACGCCCAGATCGATCAGGAACGCATCCCGCGGAAGCCGGTCGACGACCATGTCACTGGTAGTGCCCGACAACACCGTCTGACCACCGTGCGCGAGGTCGCGCAGCCGTGCGGTTCGGTTGATGGTGGGGCCGGTGTAGTTGCCTTCGTCGCGCAACTGAATGTCGCCGGTGTGCACCCCGATGCGCAGCCGGATCGGTGCCGCCGATTCCCGCTGCAATTCCAGCGCGCAGGCCACCGCGTCGCCGGCGCGGGAGAACGCGGCGACGAAGCTGTCGCCCTCACCTTGTTCGACGGGGCGTACCCCGCCATGGGAGGCGATGATCTCGGAGATCCGATGGTCGAACTGCGCCACGGCCGCGGACATCTCGTCCGGTTGGGTCTCCCACAGCCGCGTGGAGCCCTCGACGTCGGCCAGTAGCAACGTCACGGTTCCTGTCGGCAGCAACCCACTCACGGCCAGATCGCTCCAGTTCAACGGCAAATCCGCAGGTGAATCAATCTGGCTCATGCTAGCCAGCATCGCGCCGCCACGGGCGCATTACATCAGCGCAAGCGCGTAGAAAACTGTCAGCTGTACTCGACCGTCACCGGCGCGTGGTCCGACCAGCGCAGCGCATACGCCGCGGCCCGTTCCACCCGCGCCGCAACGGCTTTGGGCGCCAGTTTGGCGTTGGCCAGGTGGTAGTCGATGCGCCACCCGGCGTCGTTGTCGAACGCCTTGCCGCGCCACGACCACCAGCTGTACGGCCCGGCGACGTCCGGGTGCAGCTCACGCACCACGTCCGTCCAGCCGGAGGCCATCAGTTCTGCCAGCCACTGCCGCTCACTCGGCAGGAACCCGGACTTCTTGACGTTGGCCTTCCACGCCTTCAGGTCCAGCTCCGTCGCGCAGATGTTCCAGTCGCCGCAGATCACCACGTCGCGGCGCTTGCGGGACAGCTCGGCCATACGGCCGGCGAGCGCCACCATGAAGCGCTCCTTTTCCACCTGTTTGTCGGTCTCGGCCTCACCGGTGGGCACGTAGACGCTGGCAACAGTGACGCCGTCGGTGTCGACCTCCACATACCGTCCGTGCGCGACGAACTCGCAGTCCGGACTCAGCCCCACCCGTACCGCGGTGATCGGGGCCCGCGACAACACCGCTACCCCGTTGCGGCCCTTGGCGGACGGTTCGGCCGACGCCAGCTGCCACCCCGCGTCCAACGCCGGCGCCAGGGCCTGCGACAGCTGCGCGTCGTCGGCCCGGGTCTCCTGCAGGCAGATGACGTCGGACTTGGTGTCCTTGAGCCACGGCAGCAGCCCGAGGTTCTCCTCCGAGCGCTCTTTGACCGCGGCGCGGATGCCATTGACGTTGATGGTGGTGACGATCACGAAGCAGAACCTTAACGTCGGGGTACGACAGGCCGGAAACGACGAACGTGAGCCTGGGTGCCGAAAATCGACACCCAAGCTCACGTTCGAGCGGAATTACTCCTGAGCCGAAGCCAGCGCCGCGTTGAAGGTGGCGCTCGGCCGCATCACGGCCGCGGTCTTGTCCGGGTCCGGCGCGTAGTAGCCACCGATGTCGGCCGGGCTACCTTGTGCCGCAGCCAGTTCCGCGACGATCTTCTCCTCGTTCTCGGCCAGCGTCTTGGCCAGCGGAGCGAACTTGGCGGCCAGCTCGGCGTCCTCGGTCTGCTTGGCCAGCTCCTGCGCCCAGTACATGGCCAGGTAGAACTGGCTGCCGCGGTTGTCCAGCTCGCCGGTGCGCCGCGACGGGCTCTTGTTCTCGTCCAACAGCTTTCCGGTCGCGCTGTCGAGCGTCTTGGCCAGCAGCAGGGCCCGGGCGTCGTCGGTCTTGTTGCCCAGATCCTCCAGGCTGGCGCCCAGGGCCAGGAACTCACCCAGCGAGTCCCACCGCAGGTGGTTCTCCTCGACCAGCTGCTGCACGTGCTTGGGCGCCGAACCACCGGCACCGGTCTCGTACAGGCCACCGCCGGCCATCAGCGGCACGATCGACAGCATCTTGGCGCTGGTACCCAGCTCCAGGATCGGGAACAGGTCGGTGAGGTAGTCGCGCAGGATGTTGCCGGTCGCGGCGATGGTGTCCTGACCGCGCATGGCCCGCTCGATGGTGTGCCGCATGGCGCGTTCCTGCGACATCACGGAGATGTCGAGGCCCTCGGTGTCGTGATCCTTGAGGTAGGTCGCGACCTTCTTGCGCAGCTCGGCCTCGTGCGGACGCTCCTGGTCCAGCCAGAACACCACGGGCATGCCGGAGAGCCGGGCGCGGGTGACGGCCAGCTTGACCCAGTCGCGGATCGGCAGGTCCTTGACGACCGGCATGCGCCAGATGTCGCCCTCTTCGACGGCCGTGGTCAGCAGAACCTCGCCGCTGTCGATGTCGACGATGTTGGCGATGCCGTCCTCGGGAATCTCGAAGGTCTTGTCGTGGCTGCCGTACTCCTCGGCCTTCTGCGCCATGAGGCCGACGTTCGGGACGGTGCCCATGGTCCGCGGGTCGAACTGGCCGTGGGTCTTACAGAAGTTGATGATCTCCTGGTACATCCGGGAGAACGTCGACTCGGGGTTGACGGCCTTGGTGTCCTTGAGCTTTCCGTCGGCGCCGTACATCTTGCCGCCGAGCCGGATCATGGCCGGCATCGAGGCGTCGACGATGACGTCGGACGGCGAGTGGAAGTTCGTGATGCCGCGGGCCGAGTCGACCATGGCCAGCTCGGGACGGTGCTCGTGGCACTTGTGGAGGTCGTCGACGATCTCATCGTGCAGCGACTTGGGCAGCGTCGAAATCTTGTCGTACAGGTCCGAGAGACCGTTGTTGACGTTGACGCCCAGCTCGTCAAACAGCTTCTGGTGCTTGGCGAATGCGTCCTTGTAGAAGATGCGTACGGCGTGGCCGAACACGATCGGGTGGCTGACCTTCATCATGGTCGCCTTGACGTGCAGGGAGAACATGACGCCCGTCTTGTAGGCGTCCTCCATCTGCTCCTCGTAGAACTTGATGAGCGCCTTCTTGCTCATGTACATCGAGTCGATGATGTCGCCGGCGTCGAGCTTGACCTCCGGCTTGAGCTCAATTGTCTTGCCGGTCTTGGTCTTCAGGACCATCTTCACCCGGCGGGCCTTGTCGAGCGTCATGGACTGCTCGCCGTGGTAGAAGTCGCCGGTCTTCATGGTGGCGACGTGCGTGCGGGAGGCCTGCGACCACTCGCCCATGCTGTGCGGGTGCTTGCGGGCGTACTCCTTGACCGCTTTCGGGGCACGACGGTCCGAGTTGCCTTCGCGCAGAACCGGGTTCACCGCGCTGCCGAGACACTTGCCGTAGCGATCCTTGATCGCCTTCTCTTCGTCGGTCTTCGGGTCGCCCGGGTAGTCGGGCAGGTTGTAGCCCTTGTCCTTAAGCTCCTTGATCGCGGCGACGAGCTGCGGCACCGAGGCGCTGATGTTGGGCAGCTTGATGATGTTGGTGTCGGGTTCCTGCGTCAGCCGGCCCAGCTCGCCCAGATTGTCGGGGACCTTCTGCTCATCGGTCAGGTAGTCGCTGAACTCGGCGAGGATGCGGGCCGCCACCGAGATGTCACTGGTCTGGACGTCGATACCGGCGGCGCCGGCGAAGGTGCGGACGACCGGCAGGAAGGCGTACGTCGCGAGCAGCGGCGCCTCGTCGGTCAACGTGTAGATGATGGATGGTTTCTCGCCACTCATGGTCACTCTCCCGGCGTCACGGACGGTACGTACGAAAATCTATGTCGAGTCCGGCGTCTGCACATGACTACCCCGTCGCACGACGGTTACGAAGTTACCGTGACCGGCACCGCTGACTTCCGGTGGTCCGGTCTCTCGCGTGCAGAACTGGGTCGATACGGACAGGCTGCGCGAAACGGACCGACGACGACACGCCGTCTCCCGCCCACCGGACGGCACCAGCTAGCAGTTGCCCAGCCTCTTGAGATACCCTCGAGTCCGGTCATGAGTGCCAGCGTCAAGCCCCGGCTTGCTGGCCGGCAACCCTCCATCCGCGGTGGGGTGCCCCGGGAGACGACCAGGTTGAGCAGCCGTACATCGGCTGCGAGGCAAGCGCGGGTCCGCCACCACGGACCCGGATGACTGGGTGAGTGGAGGCTTTCTATGCGTCGCTGTCTGTGATTCGTGCGAGTTCGCGCACCCATTCGTCGTACCTAAAAACTCACAGGAGACACCCCTAACATGACCACTGAGGCCATCGACCCCACCGCGCGCTGGAGCTTCGAGACGAAGCAGATCCACGCAGGTCAGAGCCCCGATAGCGCCACCAATGCCCGCGCGCTGCCGATCTACCAGACGACGTCGTACACGTTCCGCGACACCGACCACGCCGCCGCACTGTTCGGGCTGGCCGAGCCGGGCAACATCTACACCCGCATCATGAACCCGACCACCGACGTGGTCGAGCAGCGCGTCGCCGCTCTCGAGGGCGGCGTGGCCGCACTGTTCCTGTCGTCCGGGCAGGCTGCCGCGACCTTCGCGATCCTGAACATCGCCGGCACCGGCGACCACGTCGTGGCCTCGCCGCGGCTGTACGGCGGCACCTACAACCTGCTGCACTACACGCTGCCCAAGCTCGGCGTGGACGTCAGCTTCGTGGAGAACCCCGACGATCTGGACTCGTGGCGCGCCGCGGTCCGGCCGAACACCAAGGCGTTCTTCGCGGAGACCATCTCCAACCCGAAGATCGACATCCTCGACATCCCGGGTGTCTCGGGAGTCGCGCACGACAACGGCGTTCCGCTGATCGTCGACAACACCGTCGCTACGCCGTACCTGATCCAGCCGCTGGCCCACGGCGCCGACATCGTCGTGCACTCGGCCACCAAGTACCTGGGCGGGCACGGCTCGGCGATTGCCGGCGTCATCGTCGACGGTGGCAACTTCGACTGGACCAACGGCAAGTTCCCCGGTTTCACCGAGCCCGACCCGAGCTACCACGGTGTGGTGTTCGCCGATCTGGGCGCACCGGCCTACGCGCTCAAAGCGCGCGTGCAGCTGCTGCGCGATCTGGGCTCGGCGGCGGCGCCGTTCAACTCGTTCCTCATCGCGCAGGGATTGGAAACGCTGTCTCTGCGCGTTGAACGCCATGTGTCCAACGCGCAGAAGGTCGCCGAGTACCTCGTGGGCCGCCCGGACGTGGTCTCGGTGAACTACGCCGGCCTGCCGTCGTCCCCGTGGTACGAGCTGGGCCGCAAGCTGGCCCCCAAGGGCACCGGTGCGGTGCTGTCGTTCGAACTGACCGGTGGTGTCGAGGCGGGCAAGGCGTTCGTGAACGCGCTGACGCTGCACAGCCACGTCGCGAACATCGGTGACGTCCGGTCGCTGGTGATCCACCCCGCGTCGACCACGCACCAGCAGCTGACCGCCGAGGAGCAGCTGGCCTCCGGCGTCACCCCGGGTCTGGTGCGCCTGGCCGTCGGCATCGAGGGCATCGAAGACATCCTCGCCGACCTGGAGCAGGGCTTCGCTGCCGCCGGATCGGTGGGGGGTGCCGACCGAGAGGCGGCCTTGGTGTGACGATTATCGACGTGCCCGTGTCCGACATATCCGCAGCGCCAAGGCTGCCTGCCGAAGGCGAGACCGGTGTGGTGAACATCGGCTCGCTGACGCTGGAGAGTGGCATCGTGCTGCCCGACGTGTCCATCGCGGTGCAGCGCTGGGGCGAGCTGTCCCCCACCGCCGACAACGTCGTGATGGTGCTGCACGCGCTGACCGGTGACTCCCACGTCACCGGTCCGGCCGGGCCCGACCATCCGACGGGCGGCTGGTGGGACGGCGTCGCCGGTCCCGCCGCCCCGATCGACACCGACCGCTGGTGCGCCATCGCCACCAACGTGCTCGGCGGCTGCCGCGGGTCGACCGGACCGAGCTCACTGGCTCCCGACGGAAAGCCCTGGGGCTCAAGGTTTCCCGCCATCACCGTGCGCGATCAGGTGAACGCCGACCTGGCGGCCCTGGCCGCCCTCGGCATCACTCAGGTGGCCGCGGTGGTCGGCGGCTCGATGGGCGGCGCGCGGGCACTGGAATGGCTTGTGGGACATCCCGATACGGTGCGGGCCGGACTGGTGCTGGCGGTCGGCGCGCGCGCCACCGCCGACCAGATCGGCACGCAGTGCGCACAGGTCGCGGCCATCAAGGCCGACCCGAACTGGAACGGCGGCGACTACTACCTGACGGGACGCACCCCGGACGACGGCATCCAGATCGCCCGCCGGTTCGCACACCTGACCTATCGCGGCGAGAAGGAACTCGACGACCGGTTCCGCAACACCGCGCAGAACCATGAAAAGAGTTCTGCCGACGGCCTGTACGCGGTCGAGAGCTACCTGGAGTACCAGGGCCGCAAGCTGGCCGCGCGGTTCGACGCGGGCACCTATGTGGCGCTGACGGACGCGCTGAGCAGTCACGACGTCGGGCGCGGCCGGGGCGGGGTCGCGGCGGCCTTGTCCAGCTGTCCGGTGCCGGTGATCGTCGGGGGCATCACCTCCGACCGGCTGTATCCCATTCGGCTGCAGGAAGAGCTGGCCACATTGCTGCCGGGCTGTCCGGGTCTCGAGGTCATCGAATCCGACTACGGCCACGACGGTTTCCTGGTCGAGACCGACAAGGTGGGTCTGCTGATCCGCCAGACACTGGATTTGGCCTCGCGGTGACGGGCGAACGCTCACTGTCCTTCGGAGAGCAGGCCGCCGCCTACGAGCGGGGGCGCCCGTCGTATCCGCCGGAGTCCATCAACTGGCTGCTGCCCACCGGCGCCGTCGACGTCCTCGACCTCGGCGCCGGTACCGGCAAGCTGACCGTCCGACTGGCTGAGCGCGGTCTGGCGGTCACGGCCGTCGACCCCATCCCCGAGATGCTCGAGGTGCTCAGCGGGTCGCTGCCGTCGGTGCCGGCCCTGCTCGGCACAGCCGAGGAAATCCCGTTGCCCGACAATAGTGTTGACGCCGTCCTGGTCGCCCAGGCCTGGCACTGGTTCGACCCGGAGCGGGCCGCGGCCGAAGTGGCCCGGGTGCTACGGCCGGGCGGTCGGCTGGGTCTGCTCTGGAACATCCGCGACGAGCGGCTGGGCTGGGTCAAGGAACTGAACCGCATCATCGGCTGCGAGCACGACCCGTCGGCCGACTCGCTGTGCGGCGGCTTCACCGACATCGAGACCCACCGCTTCGAGTGGACGAGTTACCTGACGCCGCAAGCACTTCTGGACCTCGTGGCGTCACGGAGCTACTGCATCACCTCGCCCGCCGACGTGCGCCGCAAGGTGCTGGGCGAAGTGCGCGAATTGCTGAGTACGCACCCCGCGCTGGCCAACAGCACCGGATTGGCATTGCCGTACGTCACGCACTGCGTGCGGGCGACGCTGGCCTAGGCACCCGGTTCGCCGGGGGCCAGAAATGTTCCGATGACCGCGGTACCCGGGCCGACCCGCGCTCCAGGCCCGGGGACCGCGGTCGTCGACAGCGCCCCGAGTTCCCCGCCGCATTCGGTGCAGACGGTCTTTGCCGTTGTGACACAGCCGCATTCGTCATGGACCAGTAGCGCCGGCGGCCCGTCCTCTCCGGCGGTCCACTTGTCACCCCACGCGAGCAGCGTCACGATCACCGGATAGAGGTCGCGTCCCTTGTCGGTGAGTACATACTCGAAACGCGGAGGCGCACTCTGATACTGCCGCCGTTCGACGATCGCGTGGCGCTCCAGGTCGTCCAGGCGCGCGGCGAGGACGTTCGACGCGATGCCGAGATCGCGGCGGATGTCCTCGAACCGGGCCATCCCCGCGAACAGGTCCCGCAGCACCAGGGCCGTCCATCGTTGGCCCACCACGTCGAGCGTCCGCGCTATCGAGCAGGAGATGTCACCGAAGGACTGTTTGGACACCGCACCAGCCTAGTCCATTGCTTTCTGCAATGGACTCTGATTAGGTGGGTTGCAAATAACAAGCGACCCTCAGGGGGTTCTGATGACGACCAGCACCGATTCCGTCGCGACGTTCTGCGCGGCCACCCGCAGCGGCGAGGTCGACCGGTTCATCGCCGCCCTCGCCCCTGACGCCGAGCTGATCTCCCCGCTGTCCGGGCGCATGGTGTTCCGTGGCCGGGACGACCTGCGTGTCCTACTGACCGCGGTCTACGCCGGGATGCGAAACCTGGAGTGGGAGAACGTCATCGGCAACGGACACACGCGTGTCGCGGTGAGCCGCGGGCGCATCGCGGGACTCACCATCACCGATGCCCTGGTGTTCGAACTCGACGATGCCGGGTTGATCCGGCGGCTACGCCCGCACCTGCGGCCGTGGCTCGCGGTGACGGTCTTCGCCCTACTGCTCGGCCCCAGGCTCGCCGCCCACCCGGGCGTCGCGCGCCGCGCGCTCAGGCGCTGATCTCGCCGGGACCGAACCACCGTTCCAGGGCCGCACGTAGGTCCTCGGCATCCGCCGCGGCGAATGCGTCTGCGGCCCAGGCGACATAGCCGTCGGGCCGGATCAGCATGGCAGCGGGCCCGTCGGCCATGGCGGCGACCACCGTGTCGACGCGGCGGTCCCATGGTGCGGCGACCGCGGCCGCCGCACCGCCGGACAGGTCGAGCACCACGCCCCGGCCGCTGTGCAGAAGCTCGGTGAGCCGGCGCCCGTCGTCCAACCTCTCGTCCGGCACCATGAACCCCGTCAGGCGGTGGAGAGTGCCGCCCATCTCATAGCGAACGTCCGCCCCCGCCAGCAGTCCGGCCATGTGCGCGGTGACGTCGGGCAGCTGGAAGAGTTCACCGAGAAGCGTGCGTAAGGCGCGCACCTCGGGTCCCGGTGCAGTGAGGGCGATCTGGGCCAGTGAGTGCATCATGACGCGCTCGCCGACCGGATAGCGCTCGGACTCATAGGTGTCGATCAATTCCTCAGGCGCCCAGCCATTGATGACGGCAGCCAGCTTCCAGCCCAGGTTCAGGGTGTCCTGCAGACCGAGGTTCAGCCCGGGACCGCCCATTGCCGAATGCACATGTGCGGCATCACCGATCAGCAGAATGCGACCGGACCGGTAGGCGTCGGCCTGCCGGGTGTTCTGGCCGTCGACGCGGCGCCTGGCGAACGGACCGGGTCCGGTCGGCAGGTCGAACGGCACGTCGACCCCGAGCACTCGGCGCAGGCTCTGCCGCAGTTCGTCATACGTCAGCTCCCCCGGCGAGTCCTCCGACAGTGAGCCGAACTCGAGGGTGCCCAGCATCGGCGGATCGCCGTGCGCCTCGAAGAAGATGACCATGCCGGTGTCATAACGGTTGTGCCCGAACGGAATCCGCCCGAATCCCGGTACGTCGAGCTCGCCGTCGGGGCCGCGGAACTCGTCGGCGATGCGCACGTGCGCCAGCCGGGCCACCGTCGGCGACGTGTGTCCGGGAAAGCCGATACCCGACTGCTTGCGAACGGTGCTGCGCCCACCGTCGGCACCCACCAGCCAATCGGCTTGCAGCACATAGGCACCGTCGGGCGCGGCCACGTCGACGGTGACGCCGTCAGGCCCGGCCGACAACGCGGTCACAGCGTGTCCCCACCGCACCTCGACCCCGAGAGTCTGGGCCCGCTCGTACAGCAGCTGGACCAATCGGGGCTGCTTCATCAGCAGCGCCCGCATCGGATTGCTCTCGATGCCAACAAAATTCAGCGGCAGGCCGGAGAACATCCAGCCGTAAGCGGGCTGCGGCGCGTCGGGATCGCCCGTGAATGTCTGGTAGAGACCACGCATGTCGAGCTGCCGAATCACTTGTCCGACAAGGCCGTTGGCCTTGGGCTCGTCGCCGGGCCCGAGCAGCGCGTCGAGCACGACGGGTTTGACGCCGGCGAGGGCGAGTTCGCAGGCCATCATCAGGCCGTTGGGTCCGGCGCCGGAGATCACGACGTCAGTGGGCATGCTCACTCCTTCGTTCTGTTCGGTTCAGGCAGCCCGGCGATCACGGCATCGAAACCCGCGCGCATCAGCTGCGTGATGGACACCGGCGGATCGGCGTTGGCGTACGCCTCCATCGCGGTATCTCCGACCGCGCGGACCACGGCCACCACCAGGCGCGGGTACATGTCGTCGGGGCCGAGGCCCGTTCGCTCGGCGATGGCCGCCACCCAGTCCTGATAGAGGATCTGCGGCACCGCGTTACGAACCTCGGTGCGCATCAGCAGTTTTCGGACTTCGACGAGTTCGCGGCGGTCCGGGATGAGGTCGGCACCCGTGATGTCGACCATCTCTTCTTCCAGCGTGCCCGTCACGGCCACGATGATCGACGTCCACAGCGGTTCGTCGGCCGGCCGCGACCGGAACGTCGCAACACTGCGCTGCATCCGCTCGGCAATGCGATACGCCAGCGCCTCGTACTTGCCGCTGAAGTAGTTGTTGAACGTCCGTAGGGACACTCCCGCCAGCGCCGCGATCTCCTCGCGAGTGACGGCATCCAGCCCGCCGCGGTCGAACGCCAGCTGCAGCGCCGCGTCACTCAGCGCCCGACGGGTGTCGAGCTTCTTTCGTTCGCGCAGACCAGTTTCGGCTGATTCGGCCATGCCGCTACCGTACCGACAATTTTGCCCACCAGGCAAGTTTGCCTAGCGGGCAATTTTCTGTGAGTTGGCTGCCGCCACGCTGGTCACCCCTAGGGATTTGTGCACGATTCTCCGCGGCGACCGCGGAAAATCGTGCACAAATCCCCGCGGATCAGAAGGCGTAGGCGCCGAACCGGCCCCAGGCGACGAACAACGCCAGACCGAGCAGCACCACGTTGACCGCAACGTTGGGGTACTCCTTGCGACGGCCGTGCGTGACGATCGCGCCGACCATGACCGCCGCGAGGCCGACGGCGGCCAGCGGGGTGAGCACCGGGAGGATGTGCACCAGCGGCGGCACGATCAGGCCGATCGCACCGGCCACTTCGGCCGCGCCGATCCCGCGGATGGCGTTCGGGTCCACGTCGTCAAGTCCGCCCAGGCCCTGCGCAACCAGCTTCTCCTTGGACAGGACCAGCTTCATGACGCCGCTTCCGGCGAAGACGAAAGCCAGTACGCCGGCGACGATCCACAGCGCAGTGTTCATGTTGAGCTCCTCGGGTGATGTGGGGGCAAGCCTGAAACCAATAAACGGACTTTAGTCCGATTTATTCCCACATCGCATGCCGAGGAACTAGGCAGTCCCCAACGGGTTGATGGTCCACGCCACGTACAACATGACGGCGCTGACCGACGCCGTCGTCGCGACGTCGATGATCCGGCTGCGCACGACGAGCAGCCCGGCGCGGTCATCGGTCAGCAGCAGGCGCATGACCGCGGCGATACCGACGCCGATCGCCATGACCAGCGCACCGCGGCGCCAATAGCCGCCGACCACCAACGCGAACGCCACCACGAAGAACACGCCCACCGACAGGATCGGCCATTGGCCGGCGAACACCTTGCGGGCGAATTCCTTTGCGGTCAAGACAGTTTCGCCTCTTCCGCCTCGACCACATTGGCCAGCAGGAAAGCGCGGGTCAGCGGTCCGACGCCTCCCGGATTGGGCGACACGTGACCGGCCACCTCCCACACGTCGGGGTGGACGTCGCCGGCGAGCTTGCCGTCGACACGGCTGACGCCCACGTCGACGACGGCCGCGCCCGGCTTGACCATGTCGGCGGTCAGCATGTGCGGGACGCCGACGGCCGCGATGATGATGTCCGCCTGCCGGGTCAGCGCCGGCAGATCACGGGTTCCGGTGTGGCACAACGTCACTGTCGCGTTCTCCGAACGTCGCGTGAGCAGCAGGCCCATCGGCCGGCCCACGGTGACGCCGCGGCCGATCACCACGACGTGCGCGCCGGCGATCGGTACCTCGAAGCGACGCAGCAGGTGCACGATGCCGCGCGGCGTGCACGGCAGCGGTGCGGGCTCGTTCAGCACCAGCCGACCCAGGTTGGTCGGGTGCAGACCGTCGGCGTCTTTGTCGGGGTCGATGCGCTCCAGCGCGGCGTTCTCGTCGAGGTGCTTGGGCAGCGGCAACTGCACGATGTAGCCCGTGCACTCCGGGTTGGCGTTCAGCTCGTCGATGACGGCGTTCAACTCGGCCTGGCTGATGTCGGCAGGCAGGTCCCGGCGGATCGAGTTGATGCCGACCTTGGCGCAGTCGGCGTGCTTGCCGCGCACGTAGGCGTGAGAGCCGGGGTCGTCACCGACCAGGACTGTGCCGAGACCCGGCGTCCGGCCGGCGGCGGTCAGCGCCGCCACCCGCTTCGTCAGGTCAGTGAAGATCTCGTCGCGTGTGGCCTTGCCGTCCAGCGTGATTGCACCCACGGCGAACATTGTGTCAGGCCCGCGGGAACACCCGTTGACACCACCCAAGACAGCGTGGTCAGCTGCCGAATGTGAACACCCAGCCCAATGTGTCCACTGACGTTTTCAGTGAAGCCAAGCTCGGTCCGATCACGTTGCGTAATCGGGTGATCAAGGCGGCGACGTTCGAGGCGGCGACCCCGGATGCGCTGGTCACCGACGATTTGATCCGCTATCACCGGTTGCCGGCCGCGGGTGGGGTGGGGATGACGACGGTGGCCTATTGCGCGGTGTCCCCGGGTGGGCGTACCGATGGGTGGCAGTTGTGGATGCGCCCGGAGGCGATCCCCGGCCTCCAAAAGCTCACCGACACCATCCATGGCGAGGGGGCGGCGATCAGCGCGCAGATCGGGCATGCCGGCCCGGTCGCCAACGCGCGCACCAACAAGGCCACCGCGCTGGCGCCGGTGCGGTTGTTCAACCCACTGTCGATGCGCTTCGCACGCAAGGCCACCCGCGCCGATATCGACGCGGTGATGGCCGCGCACGCGGGCGCCGCCCGGTTGGCGATCGAGGCCGGGTTCGACGCCGTCGAGGTGCACCTGGGCCACAACTACTTCGCGTCCTCGTTCCTGTCGCCGCTGATCAACAAGCGCCGCGACGAATTCGGCGGCTCCCTGCACAACCGCGCCAAGGTCGCCCGGGGCACGGTGCAGGCGGTGCGCGAGGCCGTCGGTAATCAGATCGCAGTGATCGCGAAACTCAACATGAGCGACGGCGTCCGGGGCGGCATCCCGATGGACGAGTCGCTGCAGACCGCCCGATGGCTGCAAGAGGACGGCGCGCTGGATGCGCTCGAGCTGACCGCGGGCAGCTCGTTGGTCAATCCGATGTACCTGTTCCGCGGCGATGCGCCGGTCAAGGAGTTCGCCGCGAACTTCACACCGCCGATCAGCTGGGGCATCCGGATGAGCGGGCACAGGTTCTTCCGCGAGTACCCCTACCAGGAGGCCTACCTGCTGCAGCAGGCTCGCCAGTTCCGCGCCGAGCTCACGATGCCGCTGATTCTGTTGGGTGGCATCACCAACCGGGAAACCATGGACCTGGCCATGGCCGAGGGTTTCGAGTTCGTCGCGATGGGCCGGGCCCTGCTGGCCGAACCGGACCTGCTCAACCGGATTCAAGCCGACAGGACGGTGAAATCGGGCTGCACACACTGCAATCTGTGCATGCCCACCATCTACACCCAGACCCACTGCGTCGTGACCGGCAAGCCCTACTGATCCGGCTGGTCCCCAGGAAAGTCCCCGGCAACGGATAGAGTTGCCCTCGATGACTGGACCAGCCGCACTGCCAGCGCTCACCGTTCGCCATGACGCCACCACGCGCACGTTCGCCCCGGGAAACGATGTCGTCGTCGGCCGCGATCTGCGGGCCGACTTCCGCGTCGCCCACCCGCTGATCTCGCGCGCGCACCTGATGCTGCGTTTCGATCACGGCCGCTGGGTCGCGGTCGACAACGGCAGCCTCAACGGCATGTACGTCAACGGGCAGCGTGTCCCGGCCGCCGATCTGCACGACGGCTCGGCGGTGAACATCGGTAACCCCGACGGGCCGCTGCTGACCTTCGAGGTCGGCCAGCACCTGGGGCCCGCCGGCACGCCGCCGACGACGTCCATGCCCGTCACGCCGACGCCGTCGACCAACAACCGGCCCAGCGCGACCTGGCCGAGCCAGCAGCCGTACACGCCGCCGTCGGCGGCACAGCAGCGCTACCCGAGCGGCCCCCAGACGTTCAGCCCGTCAGGTCCACAGCCGCAGTACCCGAGCGGCCCGCAACCGCAGTATCCGAGCGGGCCGCAGTCGCAGTACGGCCAGCAGCCGCCGCGCTACCCGACGGCACCCCAGCAGTACGCACCGCAGTCTGCGCCGATGTCCCGGCCGGCGCCGGCGCGGGTCGCTCCGGAAGAGTCGAGCTCGCCTGCCACCCAGTTCGGGCCGACCGCGGTCGCGCGGCCGAGCGAGAACAACCTCGGCACCACGATGCTCAAGATCCTGCGGCCCGGTCGTAACGCCGAGGTGCCGGCCGGAGCCATCAAGATCGGTCGCGGCACCGACAACGACATCGTCATCCCCGACGTCCTGGCCTCACGGCACCACGCCACCTTGATCCCGTCTCCGGCCGGCGGCGCGCAGATCATCGACAACCGGAGCATCAACGGCACGTTCGTCAACGGCCAGCGGGTCGAAGAGGCGATGCTCCGCGACGGCGACACCGTCACCATCGGTAACGTCGACCTCGTCTACAGCGGCGGCACTCTGGCCCGCCGCACCGTCACCACCGCCGACACCCGCACCGGCGGGCTCGAGGTCCACGGCCTGACGTGGACCATCGAGGGCAACAAGACGCTGTTGAACAACATCTCGCTGGACGCCCGCCCCGGCACGCTGACCGCGGTGATCGGCCCGTCCGGTGCCGGCAAGTCGACGTTCTCCAAGCAGGTGGCCGGCCTGACCCATCCGACCAGTGGCACCGTCACGTTCGAGGGCCACGACATCCACGCCGAGTACGCCTCGCTGCGGTCCCGAATCGGCATGGTGCCGCAGGACGACGTGGTGCACGGTTCATTGACCGTGCGGCAGGCCCTGATGTACGCCGCCGAGCTACGGCTGCCGCCGGACACCACGAAGGAAGACCGCGAGCAGGTCGTCATGCAGGTGCTCGAAGAGCTCGAGATGACGAAGCACCTCGACACCCGCGTGGAGAAGCTCTCCGGTGGTCAGCGCAAGCGGGCGTCGGTGGCGCTCGAGCTGCTGACCGGTCCGTCGTTGCTGATCCTGGATGAGCCGACGTCCGGCCTGGACCCGGCGCTCGACCGTCAGGTGATGACGATGCTGCGGGACCTGGCCGACGCCGGTCGTGTGGTCCTGGTGGTCACGCACTCGCTGACCTACTTGGACGTCTGCGATCAGGTGCTGCTGTTGGCACCGGGCGGCATGACGGCCTTCTGCGGGCCGCCGAGCCAGATCGGTCCGGAACTGGGCACCACCAACTGGGCCGACATCTTCTCGTCGGTCGCCGGCGATCCGGAGGCGGCGCACCAGCGATTCCTGGAGCGCTCCGGCCCGCCGCCACCGCAGCCGCCCGCGGCAGCACCGGCTGATCTCGGCGCGCCGGCGAAGACGTCGCTGCTGCGACAGTTCTCCACCATCGCCCGACGACAGGTGAAGCTGGTCCTGGCCGACCGCGCCTACACCGCGTTCCTGTTGTTCTTGCCGTTCATCATGGGCGTGCTGTCGCTGTCGGTGCCCGGTGGCGGACCGAACAAGTCGAGTGTGGGCTTCGGTAAACCACTCCCGGCCGGCCCGCCCGATTTCGGCGCCGCGCCGAGCGAACCGGGCCAGATCCTGGTGATGATGAACGTCGGCGCGATCTTCATGGGCACCGCGCTGACCATTCGCGCCCTGATCGGCGAGCGGGCGATCTTCCGTCGGGAACAGGCCGTCGGCCTCTCGACCACCGCGTACCTGGCGGCCAAGATCGCGGTGTTCACCGCATTCGCGGTTGTCCAGTCCTCGATCGTGGTGGCCATCACGATCCTGGGTAAGGGCTGGGGCGCGGGCGCGGTCACCAACGGCGCGGTGATACCGAGCCGCAACATCGAGATGTTCATCGACATCTCGATGACGTGTGTGGCTGCGGCCATGACGGGTCTGGCGTTGTCCGGCTTGGCCAAATCAGCCGAGCAGATCATGCCGCTGCTGGTGGTAGCCGTGATGAGCCAGTTGGTGTTCTCCGGCGGCTTGATTCCGGTGACCGGCCGCGTCGTGCTCGATCAGTTGTCGTGGCTCACCCCCGCGCGCTGGGGTTTTGCCTCGTCGTCGTCGACCATCGATCTGACCCGACTGGTACCCGAGCCGCTGCTGCCCAACGACAAGTTCTGGCACCACACCACCGGCGCCTGGTGGTTCGACATCGGCGCCCTGGTGCTGCTGTCGGCCTGCTATCTCGGCTTCGTGCGCTGGCGGATCCGCCTCAAGGCCGACTAAGGCATGTAGACGACGACGGTCAGGACGACAAATCCAGGCCGTGGGCGACGGCGTAGGCGATGGCCTGGTCGACGTCGATACGGGCACCGCGCAAGCCGGCCGTGGTCCAGAACGTCGCGTCCATGCGGGCCGCGCGCAGATCCGCCTGCTCGAACTTCGCGTTCTGCACGCGCGCGCCGCGCAGATCGGCGGCGCGCAGCACGGCCTTGCGCAGGTCGGTGCCGACGAGCGAGGCTTCCGACAACCGGCAGTCGGTCAAATCCACCGCACGCAGATCGCAACCGGCCAGCACCGCGAGCCGCAGGTCCACCTCGACCATGGTGATGGGCCGCATCAAGCACTCGGTGAACGTCGACCCCAGCAAGGTGCAGTGCCGGAATGTGCTGTGTGCCAGCGAGGTCCTCCGGAAGGTGCAGTTGCGGAACGCCGAGCCGGAATGCTCGGATTCGGTGAGATTGACGCCGCTGAAGTCGCAGTCGGTGAAGACAACCCAGTCGGTGCGCAGCCGGCTCAGGTCACCGTCATACTCGTCGCGAAAGACGACTCCGGTGAATTCTGTGTCTTGCCAGTGCTCGTCGGGAACCGTCACGAGTTCGTACGATAGCCGCCATGGCAGACATGGCACGCCCCGCTGACCGCCTGTCGAGACGTGGTTTCCTCACGCTGACCGCCGCCGGACTCACCGCATCACTGAGCACCCCGATTGCCCTGGCCGACAACGGCAAACTGATCGACTTCACGCATCTCCAGGTGCCCGTGGACCAGGTGGTCGCCGCCGGCTACACCGGCGTCATCGTCTACGTGTCGGAGTTGCGGCCGGGTGCCACATTCGACTTCAAGCCAGTCAGCCGCGGCTACACCGACGCGCTGCGGGCGGCGGGTCTGCACGTGGTGAGCGTCTACCAGTACGGCAAGCCGGGCTGGGTGAACAGCCCTTCGGACTTCACCCGTGGCTTCGACGGCGGGGTGGCCGATGCCCGCACCGCGCTGAGCCTGCATGGTGCGGCCGGTGGGCCGGACACCGCACCGATCTTCTTCAGCGTCGACGAGGACGTCTCAGCCGACACGTGGAAAAACGTTGCGCTGCAATGGTTCAAGGGCATCAATTCGGTGCTCGGGGTGCAGCGCACCGGCATCTACGGCGGGGCCCGCCAGGTCACCTGGGCGGCCGACGACGGCGTCATCGGCCGCTCCACCACCCCGGGGCATCGCTGGGCCTGGCAGACGCGGGCCTGGTCGGGCGGCGCCCGCGCGCCGATGGCGGTGCTGTATCAGTCGACGGTGGTGACGGCTTCCGACCCGGGCACGATGATCGGTGATTTCCACGTCGACGAGGACGACATCCTGGCCGCTGACTACGGCCAGTGGGACCTGGTTCGTTAGGCCGGGGCGCCCAACCGCGTCAGCGCGTATTCGGTGACGGTGATCAGTGCGTCGCGCGCCGACTGCCGCTGTCGCGCATCGACGGTGACGACCGGGATGTGGTCGGCCAGCGCCAGCGCCTTGCGGACCGCGTGGCCGGGATGCCTTGGCGCGCCGTCGAATTCGTTGACCGCGATGATGAATGGCAGACCGCGCGCCTCGAAGAAGTCGACGGCGGCGAAGCTGTCCTGCAGCCGCCGGACGTCGACCAGGATGATCGCGCCGATGGCGCCGCGCACCAGGTCGTCCCACATGAACCAGAACCGGCGCTGCCCCGGTGTGCCGAACAGGTAGAGCACCAGGTCGTCAGCGAGGGTGATGCGGCCGAAGTCCATGGCGACCGTGGTGGTGTTCTTGTCGGGCGTACCGGCGAGCGCGTCGACGCCGACCGAGGCGTTGGTGACGATGGCCTCGGTGCGCAGCGGCATGATCTCGGAGACCGCGCCGACGAACGTCGTCTTACCGGCACCGAACCCACCCGAGATGACGATCTTCGTCGACGCGGGGGCGTGCCGATTAGAGAGCCCGTAGGCCACGCAGTGTCCTCCCGATCAAGTCACGCCGGTCGTCGATGCTCGCCGTGGTGCCGAGCGTGGCGTGTACTTGAAGATAACCCTGCGTGACGAGGTCGCCGATCAGCACACGCGCAACACCGAGTGGTATTGCTAACTTTGCCGCGACCTCGGCCACCGAGGGCCGGGTGGAACCGAGTTTGAGAATCTCGCTGCGTACGTCGTTGCCCGGCCAGTGCGACGCCGGGGCGGCCGCCAGCGGGTAGATCGGCGCCTCCATGGGCAGCTCGATCTCGGTGGTGGTCCGGCCCGCGGTCAGCGTGTAGGGCCGCACCAGGCTGGGCTGCTCCGCGGTGAATGCGGACTCCCAGGCGTCAGATGTCGGCTCCATGATGTGTCCTTATCGGGTCCTGCGGGCGGACTGCACGACGGTCCCGACGCGTTCGACGAGAATCGCCATCTCATAGCCGATCTGGCCGATGTCGCACGACCGGGTCGCCAGCGTCGCGAGGTTCGAACCGTCGCCGACGCGCATCAGCAGCAGGTATCCCTGCTCCATCTCGACCACGGACTGCAGCACGTGACCGCCGTCGAACAGCTGGGAGGCGCCGGTGGCCAGGCTGGCCAGCCCGGAGGCGACGGCGGCAAGTTGGTCGGCACGCTCGGTGGGCATCCGCGAACTCGCGGCCATCAGCAGGCCGTCGGCGGACACCAGGATGGCGTGCGCCACCCCCGACACCTCGTCCGCGAACTTCGTGACGAGCCAATCCAGTGACTCGCGCTGAGTGGCCCGGGTCATCGCCGCTCCCCCGCGTCCGGGGACTGCGACCGACCGGCATGCACACCACCGAAGTGGCCGCTGATGCTGGCCCGCACCGCCGCGGGATCGCGCCGTGGTGCGCCCTCGCCGGAGGCTTCGGGGTGGGCGCCCTCGTCAGGCGCGCCGGGTACCAGCCGGGCACCGGGCTGCCGGACGGGCAGGCCCGCCTCGGTGTGTTCGACGACCGGCGCGTCCTGCGCGGCGGCCGCCGCCGACCACCCCTGGTCCCACACGGTCTGCCAGTCGAGGTCGGTGCTGTTCGCCAACTGCGTGGGATCGTCGATCAGCCATTCCGAGAGCATCTTCTGGTAGATGGCGTCCTCACTTCCGGCGGTGGCGCTCGGCTGCGGTGTCGGGGCGGGGCGGACGGGCGGCGCTGGTGGGGCTGGTGGACGGACCGGCTCGGGCGCCGGACGCACCGGCTCGGGTGCCGCGGACGGCGTCTGGGCCCGGGCCGCGAAGAACGACGACGTGTCGGTCGGCGCCTGAGCGGGCCGCTCGACGGGTGACTCGGCGCGGCCGGCGATGCCGCTGGCGCCCGGATTGCGCTGCGGCAGGTTGAGGCCGCTGAGGTCACCCGCGTCAACGGGGCCGGCACCGAAGCCGTTGCGCGCCTCGGCCTCCACGAACGCCGGTTCCACCGATGGCGCGGGCGGCGCCGGGGGTTGAGCCACGGCGCCGAACGTCGCGAACCCGCCGGTGTCGGGGCCGAGGCCCGGTAGGTCCGTCACGCCGGTCTCCGCGGTCGACGAGCCGTCCCAGTAGGTGCCGAAGTCAGGGATCGCGGGCAGCCCGGCCTGCAACTCGACCGGAACATAGATGCCGGCGGTGGTGCCCGATTCGGGATCGCCTTCGACGGTGTCGCGCAGCCGGACGACCAGGCCGTGCTGGGTGGCCAGCCGGCCGACGACGAACAGGCCCATGTGCCGCGCGGTGTACGTGTTGACCTCGCCGCCGGAGCGCAGACGGCTGTTGGCCATGCGGAGATCGGCTTCGGTCATGCCGAGACCGCTGTCGCTGACCTCGATCACCAGTGCACCGTTGGGCGCGTGCACCGCGGAGACCTGTACCTCCGAACTCGGCGGCGAGTACCGCAACGCGTTGTCCAGCAACTCGGCCATCATGTGCACCAGGTCGCCGGCGACCGAACCGTGGATCTCGGTGTCGGGCGCGGCCACGATGGCCACCCGGGTGTAGTCCTCGACCTCGGACGCCGCGGCGTTGATCACCGCGGTCACGGGCACTGGCTCGCCCTGTTCGTGCGGGACGTTGGTGCCGGCCAGCACCAGCAGGTTGGCGCCGTTGCGCCGCATCCGCGCGGCCAAGTGGTCCAGGCGGAAGAGCTTGGACAGGCGCTGCGGGTCCTGTTCGTCACGCTCCAGCTGGTCGATGACGGTCAGCTGCTGGTCGATCAACGACCGGCTGCGCCGCGACAGCGTCTCGAACATGTCGCTGACCTGGAGCTGCAGCCGGGCCTGCTCGCCGGCCAGCAGCACGGCCTGTTCGTGCAACTCGTCGACGGCATGTGCCACCTGCCCGATCTCCTCGGTGCTCTGCACCGGCAGCGGGCGAACGGTCACATCGGCGCCGGACCGGACCTCGTCGAGCTCGCGGACCAGATCCTCGTGGGCGACCTTGAGGGCGCTGGTGCGCAGCCGCCGCAGCGGACGGATCAGTGTCCGGGCCATGTACAGCACGATGAGCAGGGCCAGCACCATGACGGCGCCGACGATCGCCGAATCACGGATGGCTTCGGTGCGCTTGGCGGTGGCCTGATCGTCGACCGCCGACACGACGGTCGCGGACACGCTGTCGAGCAGCTTCCCGGCGATGCCGCTGGTGGTCTGGATCGACTGGCTCAAGTCGGGGTTGTTGACCAGTTGCACGTTCGGGTCGGACATCATCGACATCCGCTTGACCATTTCCTGGGCCAGCTTCTGCGCTTCGGGCGAGCCGACACCCAGTACTTCACTCATGCCGAACAACGTCGACGGCTCCGTGCCGGCCAGGGTGGTCATCGAGCTGCGCAGTTCGTTGTCCGGCAGCTCGCCACCCAGGGTGACGAGCAGCTGCTGCATCATCATCTGGCCGCGGGCGCCGACGGCCCGGCTCAGGCCCTGCGTCTGGGCGCGGATCTTCTCGTCATCGATGCGCACCGAACCGGTGATCGTGTCCTCGGCCGTCAGCAGGATCGGCGCGTACAGCGTCACGCGCTCCCGCAGTCCGATGCTGTTGGCCGCGACCTTGTTGAGCAGCCCCTGACCACCGTCGAGCAGGGTCTTGACGCCGGTGCCGACGTCCGTCGCGACGTCGGTCTCCGTCAGCCGGTGCTGCAGACGTCGTTTGCTCTCGTCGTAGGCGGTCAGTGCCTGTTGCGCGTCGCCGCCGGTGGACGTGGCCAGCAGCGCGGCGTCGAACGTCGCCATGTAGTTCTCGATGGCGGGCACCATTTCGGCGCGGTCCGCCGCGCGCCGCAAATCCGCGGCGTCCGTCCAGCCCGAATAGATACGCATTCCGCCGAACGTGCCGGCCAGTACCAAAGGCACAAAGGCAATGGCGAAAACTTTCCAGGCGACCGGCCAATTCGACGGCGCGAATCGGGATGGGCGTTTCGCGGGCGCGCGGGAGACCTGATCAGCTGCCGAAAACTGTTGCGCAGCAGTCATCGCGGCTCGGCTTTCCCGCCGGCCATGGGTCCGCAATCGGTTACAGGCGCTTGGTTCATATTGGTGTTCCCCGCCGGATTATCAGCCCACTCGGGCACGGGAAATCCGCCTGGCAATCTGTCGCAGTATGACAGCGATGAGCAGCCGTTTCCATGCTTCACATCCAACGAACAGCGTTCGTGACCTATGTGTTGCACAGTTGTGTGGTAAAAGCGCGCGGCCATTGGTGTTTTAGAGTGCCTAGATGGCACGGAGCCGGCTGACCCCCGACCAACGTCGGGACCAGATCCTCGATCTCGGGATGGCGGCATTCTCTGTCCTGCCGTTCGAGCAGGTGGCGATGGAAGACATCGCGGCGCAGGCCGGAATCTCGCGGGCTTTGATCTACCACTACTTCCCCAGCAAGAAGGAACTGTTCGCGGCGCTCTGGGCGCGGGCCCACGAGAAACTGGCGCACGACTCGCACTTCACGGCCGTCGACACCGTGCGCGCCCAGATCCGTGGTGCGCTCGTCGCTCACTTCACGTTCTACGAGCAGAACCTGACGCTGATGATGATCGCCAATCGGAGCGCCATCGCCGCCGATCCCGCAGTGCGCAGCCCGATCACCTTCGAACTCACCCGGTTGCGTGACCACGCGCTGGACGCCCTGGACCTCGCAGGGTCCGGTCGTGATCTGGTGTCGGTGGCGTTGTCGGGGTGGCTGGCGCTGGTTCGCGAAGTCGCATTGGAATGGCTTGAGTTGCAAAGCTTTTCTCGTGACGCCGCCGTCGACCTGTGCATGACCGCGCTCGACGCACTGGTGTCACCGCACGCTGATCTGAACCAGCTGCCCCATGGCGCCGGCGATTCCGCCGCAGCACAGTAACCTACTTCGGCCCCACCTAGACCCAGACAGAGAGGCGGCAGGGTGGCACTGAAGGTGCTGTTCTACTCACCCCGGATCGCGCCGAACACCGGCAATGCGATCCGGATGGTCGCAGCCACCGGCGCCGAGCTGCATCTGGTCGAGCCGCTCGGCTTCGACCTGTCCGAACCGAAGCTGCGTCGCGCCGGGTTGGACTACCACGACCTGGCGTCGGTGACGGTGCACGCCGATCTAGAGACCGCGTGGCAGACACTCATGCCGGCGCGGGTGTTCGCCTTTACCGCGCACGCGAATTCGTCGTTCGCCGACGTGACCTACCAGGCGGACGACGTGTTGATGTTCGGGCCCGAGCCCACCGGGCTGGACGCCGAGACCCTCGCCGACCCGCACATCACCCAGCAGGTGCGAATCCCGATGATCCCGGGGCGGCGGTCCTTGAACCTGTCCAACGCCGCGGCTGTCGCGGTGTACGAGGCGTGGCGTCAGCTCGGCTTCACCGAGGGCATCTGACCGAGCTGACGCCTGAGCTCACCAGCTGTCCCAGTGCGCGAGCTGCTCGGCCGGCAGCCGCTGGGCCTTCTTGAAGTCGGTGCCCTTGGTGTAGGCGATCGGGAACAGTCCGCCCTGCGTGACCTTGTCGAACGGGATTCCCAGCAGTTCCGCCGCCTGCTTCTCCCCTTCACCGATCAGGTGCAGCGTCGTCCACGCCGAGCCGAGACCGCGCGAGCGCAGCGCGAGCATGAAGCTCCACACCGCCGGCAGCAGCGAGCCCCAGTACGACGCCTGCATACCGGCGTCCATCCCGTCGGGCCGGCCCTCCAGGCACGGGATCATCAGGACCGGCGCCTTCTCGAAGTTCTCGTTGAGGTACTTGGCCGAGCCCATCACGGCGTCCATCTGCTGGTCGCGGATGTCGCCGCGCTCGGGCTTGGGCAGGTCCAGGTACGGCGTGGCGTTGGCGCGGTAGATGTCGGCCAGTGCCTTCTTCTTGGCCTCGTCCTCGACGAAGACGAACTGCCAGCCCTGAGCGTTGGAGCCGGTCGGCGCCTGCAGCGCCAGATCCAGACACTCCATGATCACCTCGCGCGGCACAGGCTTCTCGAAGTCGAGTCGCTTGCGCACCGATCGGGTGGAGGTCAGCACTTCGTCAGCGGTGAGGTTCAGCGTCACAGCCGCACATTACCGCCGGCCCGCCGTCGCCCCGTGGCGGCGGGCCCGCATCTGCCTAGTGCCGGGGCAGCTTCGTCACGGCGCGCACGATCGGCACCAGCGACTTCTGCCACAGCGACTTCGACAGGCCGAACGGCGGGTCGAGGTTGAGCACCTTCGACGTCGAAATGGTCTGGGACTCGGTGTATTTCAGCAGACCTTCAGCGCCGTGCCGGCGGCCCACACCCGAGATTCCCATGCCGCCCATGGGCGCGCCGAGGCTGCCCCAGGCCAGGGCGTAGCCCTCGTCGACATTGACCGTGCCGGACCGCAGGCGCGACGCGATCTGCTCGCCCTCCTCGATCGAGGCGGCCCACACGCTGGCGTTGAGGCCGTACTCGGTGTCGTTGGCCTTGGCGATGGCCTCGTCGACGTCGGCGACCGGGTAGATGGACACCAGCGGACCGAAGGTCTCGTTGTTGGCGCACTCCATGTCGGGGGTGACGTCGGTGAGCACGGTCGGCTCGTAGAACAGCGGGCCGATGTCGGGACGGGCGTTGCCACCGGCAATCACCTTGGCACCCTTGACCTTTGCGTCGTCGACGTGGCCGGAGACGGTCTTGAGCTGGCCCTCGGAGATCAGGCTGCCCATGTCCACGCTGAAGTCGTAGGCGGTGCCGAGCTGCATCTTGCGCACCTGGTCGCCAAACTTGCGGGTGAACTCGTCGGCGATGTCCCGCTCGACGTAGATGCGCTCGATCGAGATGCACAGCTGGCCGGCGTTGGAGAAGCAGGCGCGCGTGGCGGCCTTGGCGACCTTGTCGAGGTTGGCGCCCTGGGCGACGATCATGGCGTTCTTGCCACCGAGCTCGGCAGAGAACCCGATGAGACGACGGCCGGCGTGCTCGGCGAGGTGGCTGCCGGTGGCCGAGGAGCCGGTGAACATCAGGTAGTCGCAGTTGTCGGCGATCGCGGTGCCGACCACCGAGCCCGGTCCGGGAACCACGGCGTAGAGCGCGCGCGGCAGACCAGCGCGGTAGAGCAGCTCGGCGCAGGCCAGCGCGCAGTACGGGGTCTGGCTGTCCGGCTTGAGCACCACCGCGTTGCCGGCGAGCAGGGCGGGCACGGCGTCCGAGGCCGTCAGCGTCATCGGGTAGTTCCACGGCGAGATGACGCCGACGACGCCCTTCGGCTGGTAGGCGACGGTGGTCCGGTTCAGGCCCGGCAGCAGCGGTGCGACGCGGCGCGGCTTGAGCAGCTTGGCCGCGACCTTGGCGTAGTAGTCCGCGTTGGCGAACAGGTCGATGATCTCTTCCTGGGCCGCCCATCGCGCCTTGCCGGCCTCGGCCTGCAGCAGGTCCATGAGGAACTCACGGTTCTCCAGGACCAGGTCGCGGTAGCGCGCGATCACCGCGGCCCGCTCGGCGACCGGTCGCTTGACCCAATCACGCTGGGCGGCACGCGCTTTGGCGAACGCCTTCTCGGCGTCTTCGGCGGTCGCGACCGGGATGGTGGTCAGCGGCTTACCGGTGAAGACCTCGTCGATGGTGCGGGTCGGCCGGGCGTCGATGTCCTCAATCGCGGCCAGTTGACGCAGACGATCGAAAACCTGCGCTGACGGTGCGGGCATACTGGCTCTCCTGAGTCGATCCTGGATGCGCGGTAATTTTGCGGTACCGGCGGTCTCGGTAACACTACTCGACAGCGCGCGGCTGCCATAGATCCAGCTTTTTACAAATCAGCCATTATGTCAATGAACTGGGCAAAATTACCCACTTCGTCTGGTCGCCGGCCAGTCATCAGGGTGATCCAGCTGCGGGTATGCCATCGAGGTACCCGGCTTCCACGTTGACCCTGCAGCCACGGCGCACTTGTTCGAGTGGGGTGGGCCCTCACGTCAGGGCCAGTGGTTCTGGGCGCGGAAATCGAGTTGACCCTGAATCGTGGGCGCAATCGTGCGAGTAGACCTCGGCGAAAACGCACACCCAACCGCGCCAACGCACCGCCCTGCCGAATCTCTCACTGGAAGTCCCGGGACTTGGCCGCCACCCGCAGGTCCAGCCGGCCCATCCGGTCCGCGATGACGGTGACCGCCCCGCTGGCGTTCTGCACGATGCCGCGCACCAGCAGTGCCGGTGCGGTCTGCGCCAGTTTCCGGTGCCGGGACCACACCCCCGGCGCGCACAGCACGTTGACCATGCCGGTCTCATCCTCCAGGTTGATGAACGTGACCCCCTGCGCGGTGGCCGGGCGCTGGCGGTGCGTCACGGCGCCGGCCACCACGATGCGGGTGCCGTCGGGCACCTCCAGCAGCCGGTTCGCCGGCACCACGTCCAGCGCATCGAGATCCTCCCGCAGGAATTGGGTCGGGTAGCTGTCCGGCGAGATACCCGTGGCCCACACATCGGCGGCCGCCAGTTCCAGTTCCGTCATGCCGGGCAGCGCCGGTATGACGCCGGCCGATCCGACACCGGGCAACCGGTCGGGCCGTTCCGCGGCCGCCGCCCCGGCCGCCCACAGCCCCTCCCGCCGGGTGATGCCGAAACATCCCAGCGCGCCCGCGGTCGCCAGCGCCTCGGCCTGCGGTACCGACAGCTGCACCCGCCCGGTCAGGTCGAGCAGAGAAGCGAACGGCCCGTTGGCATTTCGTTCGTCGACGATGCGCTGGGCCAACTCGTCCCCGATATGCCGGACCGTCCCCAGCCCCAGCCGCACCTCGGTGCCGCGGTTCTCGCACGTCGCGTACGCCAGGCTGGCGTTCACATCCGGCCCGTGCACCAGCACCCCGTGCCGACGGGCGTCGGCCACCAACGACTGCGGCGAGTAGAAGCCCATGGGCTGAGCCCGCAGCAACGCCGCACAGAACACCGCAGGGTGGTGCAGCTTGAACCACGACGAGGAGAACACCAGCGACGCGAAGCTCAGCGCGTGACTCTCCGGGAAGCCGAAATTGGCGAAGGCTTCGAGCTTTTCGTAGATCCGCTCGGCCGTCGGGCCGGTGATGCCGTGCAGGTCCCGCATACCGTCGTAGAACCGTCCGCGCAGCTGCCGCATCCGTTCGGTGGAGCGTTTGGACCCCATGGCCCGCCGCAGCTGATCAGCCTCGGCCGGGGTGAACCCGGCACAGTCGACAGCCAGTTGCATGAGCTGTTCCTGGAACAGCGGCACGCCCAGGGTCCGGTCCAACGCGGGCTTCATCGACTCGTGTTCGCAGATCGCGGCCTCCAGTCCGTTGTGCCGCCGGATGTACGGATGCACCGAGCCGCCCTGGATCGGGCCGGGCCGGATCAGGGCCACCTCGACCACCAGGTCGTAGAACTTCTTGGGTTTCAGCCGTGGCAGCGTGGCCATCTGGGCCCGGGACTCCACCTGGAACACCCCCACCGAGTCGGCACGCTGCAGCATCTCGTACACCGCCGGCTCGGTCAGATCCAGCTTGGCCAGATCCACCTCGATGCCCATGTGTTCCCTGGCCAGGTCAATCATGTAGTGCAGGGCCGAGAGCATGCCCAGCCCCAGCAAGTCGAACTTCACCAAACCGATTGCGGCGCAGTCGTCCTTGTCCCACTGCAGCACGCTGCGGTTCTCCATCCGTGCCCACTCCACCGGGCAGACGTCGGCGATCGGCCGGTCGCAGATCACCATGCCGCCGGAGTGAATTCCCATGTGCCGCGGCAGATTCCTGATCTGCAGCGCCAGGTCGATCACGGCCGCGGGGATGTCCTCGACGTCCGGGGAGTCGGCCAGGCCGTTCCACCGGCTGATCTGCTTGCTCCAGGCGTCCTGCTGCCCCTGCGAGAACCCCAGGGCCCGAGCCATGTCCCGCACCGCGCTGCGACCGCGGTAGGTGATGACATTGGCCACCTGCGCGGCGTAGTCCCGGCCGTATTTCTCGTAGACGAACTGGATGACCTTCTCGCGCAGGTCCGATTCGATGTCGATGTCGATGTCCGGTGGGCCGTCGCGCGCCGGGGACAGGAACCGCTCGAACAGCAGCTCGTTGGCCACCGGGTCGACGTTCGTGATGCCCAGGGCGTAACAGACCGCCGAGTTGGCGGCCGATCCCCTGCCCTGGCACAAGATGTCACTGTTCCGGCAGAACTCGGTGATGCTGTGCACCACCAGGAAGTAGCCCGGAAACTCCAGCTGTTCAATGATTTTGAGCTCGTGCTCGATCTGCCGGTACGCCTTCTCCCGGTCCGCGTCCGGCTTCCAGCCGTAGCGGCGGGCCGCTCCCTCCGCCACCAGTTCGCGCAGCCAACTGATCTCGGTGTGCCCTTCCGGCACGTCGAACGGCGGCAATTTCGGTGCGATCAAACGTAATTCGAACGCACACTGCTCCCCCAGCTCGGCAGCGGCCGCCACCGCACCCGGATGATGGGCGAACAGCCGGGCCATCTCCGTCCCGGACCGCAGGTGCGACCCACCCAGCGGAGCCAGCCAGCCTTCGGCCTCGTCCATCGAGTTGCGGGCGCGAATGGCGCCCATCGCCATCGCCAGCTTTCCCCGCGACGGCGCGGCAAAATGCGCGGCGGTGGTGGCAACGACGTCGAGGCCGAACCGCGGCGCCAGAGCCGCCAGCGTCGCATTGCGTTCATCGTCGAGCGGATGTCCGTGGTGGGTCAGTTCGATGGTCACCCGGTCGGCGCCGAACCGGTCCACCAAATCAGCCAGCGCCTTGTCCGCCGCTTCCGCACCACCTGACGACAAGGCCTGGCGCACATGGCCTTTACGGCAGCCGGTCAGGATCTGCCAGTGTCCGCCGGCGGCTTCGGTGAGGGTGTCCAGGTCATAACTCAGCACGCCCTTCTCGCCGCCGGCCAGATGCGCCCGGGCCAGTTCCCGGGACAGCCGCCGATACCCCTCGGGCCCGCGGGCCAGGACCAGCAGATGCGGGCCGGGCGGGTCGGGCAACTCGGTGCGCGGAGTGTTGCTGAGCGACAGTTCGGCGCCGAACACCGTCGCCATGTCGAGTTCTTTGGCGGCCTCGGCGAAACGCACGACGCCGTAGAGCCCGTCGTGGTCGGTCAGTGCGATGGCCCGCAGATCCAGCCGGACGGCCTCCTCCACCAGTTCTTCCGGAGTGCTGGCACCGTCGAGGAAGCTGTACGCGGAATGGGCGTGCAGCTCGGCGTATGGCACCGACGTTCCCGGCCGCGCCGGGCGGTTCACCGGTTGATAGTCACCGCGCTTACGCGACCACGCCGGACTGTCACCGCCGTCGGCCGGCGACTCCGGAGAAGCGCCGGCCACCCGAGGTTTACCCTCGAGCACCCGCTGCATCTCCGCCCAGCTCGGCGGCCCGTTGTGCCAACCCACCCGATCAGAATATTCGAAACTTTGTTCGAACACCAGGAGTGTCGACTCGTCGGGAACTCGGGCGACTCCCATGCGACTAGATCCCAAAGGGCGCCAGAGAGGGACGGACGATGGCCATGCTGAGGCACTTGGGCAATCTGGAACGCGAGGTGATGGATCACCTCTGGGAAGCGGACGGGCCACAGACGGTTCGCGAGGTCCATCACGCCATCTGCGCCGAACGCAAGCTCGCGTACACAACCGTCATGACGGTGCTGCGCAGACTCGCCGGCAAGGGCGTCGTCCACCAACTGCGTGATGACCGGGCGCACCGCTACGTCGCGTCGCGCAGCCGTGATGAGCTGGTGGCCGGCCTCATGGTCGATGCACTCGGACAGGCTGCCGACCAAAGCGACCGGCACGCGGCCCTCGTCCACTTCGTCACACAGGTCGCGGCCGACGAGGTCGATGTACTGCGGCAGGCACTGGCCGCCGTGGATAGCCATTCAACCGGGATCAACTACGCACCAAGGAGTTTGGCCCGCAAGCTCAGCGCCTGACGGATCGTCGTCAACTCAACCGCCGAGCAGGCACGCGCCCTGAGACGATTCGTACCTCTGCAGCAATTCTCGAGAGAGGCGCCCACGGCTACCTACTTCATGGCCGTTCATCCGCAGCCACTCACGCGCTCGCTGATGGGGTGATTGCGCGTTGCCGGCCGGCACCTGGTCGACAGGCCAGTTGGTGCGTCGACCCCGACGGCCGGCCCGGCTGGCCGCCCGGATGTACGGCTCCAAGACACTCCGCATCCGCACCGCGTTCTCCTCTGAGAGATCGATCGCGTACGTGATCCCGTCAAGGGTCAATTCGAGCGTCGTCGTAGCGAGTGAGCCGTCCAGATCATCGGTCCACACGGTCGAATACAGTTTCGCCACTGGAACATTCACCTCCACGACGGCAAGCTGCGGCTTCCGACAGAGAAGCTAGTCGAGCAACCCGAGTGAAGCTATGCGCTTTGGCCTCTTTTATTTCAACCGGGCGCGTGGTATCGGCCTGTGGCCGGACCGTCGACTAGAAGTCGTCGGGCACACCCGGCGCGACGGGCCAGCCGAAGGCGACGGCGGCGCGGTGCACCGAACCCGGCGTGAGCTCACGAACCAACCCGGCACTCGCCAGCGCCTGCAGATTCACCCCGCCGAGGTACACCGCACCGAGCTCGCGCACGGAGATCGCGATATCGGCCGCTGCTGTGGTGGTTTCACATTCGGCGCCATCAGGACCCCCGCGCAGACGCACCCGACCGGTGTTCCACGGGCACAGCCCATCCGTGACCTCCAGCACCACGTCGACCGGAGCGGCATAGCTGCGCAAGCCCAGTGCGCGCGGCACGTCGACCAGCCTGACGTAGACGCCGTCTCTGACTTCGCACGCCAGCGCACGCCGGTCTGCTACCAGACTGAGGAGCGGCTCATCGACGGCAGCGCCGTCGTAGGCAAACGTCCTGACCAGATCCATGTCCAGGAGATAGCGCCAAATCTTCGCGTACGCACGATGATTGGTGGCCACGACTTCTTGAACGTGGACTTCACTGTTGGGCTGGCCGCGGTCCGTCCAGCTGTTCTTCGGCCGGTAGATGCCGAATCCGCTGACGGTGCCGTCGGGCTCGTGGTGCAGGAGGAAGCGAAGCTTGCCCAAATCCTTGCGTCTCACCTCGTTGTCATGGATCCAGTTGTCCCACCACGGCCGCGGCCGCTCCATCAAACCGGGGCGTTGCAGCATGGCCTGCTGGTGAATCTCGGGTCCACTGGCCAACAGCGTCTCGGCGTCGACGTGCGTCACCGACCCGTCGCCGAGTTCGACGTCGTCGCGGAATCCCAGCTCACGTACGTTGCCGGAGAGCTCCGCCACCGGTACTGCCATCCCGTAGCCGAAGCGCCCATAGATGGCCGCCTCCGACGCGAACAGTATTGCCAGAGCCTCGGTTCCACGTGCCCGGACATCCTCGAGCTGGTGGCGCATCATCGCGGTCAGCAGGCCGCGGCGCCGGTGGCTGGGTGACACGGTCACCGCGGTGACGGCGGCCACCGGCGTGGTCCCGCCGCCAGGCAGCACCACGTCCTTGCCGAAAGCGCCGGCTGTCGCGACCCAACGGATGCCGTCGTGGAAGCCGAACATGCGGTCGTATTCAGTGAAGGCGCGCATCAGGTCGATCTCGTCCTGTTGCGGATCCTGCAGGAAAACCCCGTACGACGTAGCCATGAACGCATCGAAATCATCACTGTCGCTCACAGAGCGCAGCGTCAAATCAGTCATGTACCAACGGATATCACGCGGGCGCCACAGGAGTCATCTGATTATTCCGGGGGCAGACGAAAAGCCAAGGCCATCAACCGTTTCGGTCAAATGGCCGGAGCAGATGCCCTCCCGCGGCGGCAGTCACCAATGTCCACGCGGCCGTCCGGCATCCCTGCTCAATGACCATGAGAACGACTCGGAGTCCGTCTGTGCCGGCGCCGCAGCCCGATCCACGACGCCAAAATTGCTGCGATCACCACGATTTCAGCCACTGCTCCCCAACCGCGTGGATACAGCACCCCCGCGACGTGGTGATCGATGAACCCGGCCCGAGGTAACGGCGACATCCCGGCGCGGTCGCGGGCCCACCGCTCGACCGTGGTCAGCGGACATTCGACGACACCGGTGAGGATGATGGCGGTCCAGCCGACGATGAACGCGTGCACCCAGACGGTCACCGGCCAGCGCCACGCCAGGAATCCGCCGCCGATGAGGTAGCCGAGGAAGGCGAAGTGTGCGGCGACCGCCGCGGCTGCGATCGCGGAATACGGCATCGGCCTGCCTCTTCGAACTGGCGTAGCTGCTGGGACCTGGATACCCGGGGTGGAAACCGGCAAACCGTCGGCGTACCTACCCGATCGGGTAGGTAACGACCTACCCACGTGCACATTGGTCCGGACGGCGGCACGCCGTAGGCTGGGCGTGTTACCTGGATCACGGATGAGGAATGGGTCTGGTGAGACTCGACGTGATGGCGCCCGCACAGATCGCGGCGACGACGGCGGCGACGGCCGTGCCGACGCGGCTGTTGAAGTTTCATGCCCCGGAGATCGTGTTCGGTATCGACTCGATGGCGGAGGCTGCGCACGCCGCCGTCCGCCTGGGCGGGCTGCGGCCCATGCTGGTCACCGACCCCGGGCTGATCGAGGCCGGCTGGGTGGCCGAGCTGGTGGGGCACCTGCGCGCCCAGTGCGTCGAGGCGCACGTGTGGAGCGCGCTGACCCCGAACCCCAAGGACCACGAGGTAACGGCCGGCCATGAGTTCTACCGGTCGCACGGCTGCGATGTGCTCATTGCGTTGGGCGGCGGCTCGGTGATCGACGCGGCCAAAGGCATCGCGATCCTGGCGGCCAACGGTGGCCACATCCTCGACTACGCCGGAGTCGACAAGGCGACGGCGCCGATCCCGCCCCTCGTGGTGCTGCCGTCCACGTCGGGTACCGGCGCCGATGTCTCTCAGTTCTGCATCGTCACCGACACGACCCATAACACCAAGATCACCATCTTGGGCCGTGCCCTGGTCCCCGACATCACCGTCATCGACCCCCGGCTGCTGACCACCATGCCCGAATGGCTCAATGCGGCAACGGGTCTGGATGCGCTGACGCACGGTATCGAGGCGTTCGTGTCGCTCGGACACAACCAGCTGACCGACCACCACGCACTGCGGTCGGTCGTGATGGTCACCGAAAACCTCGTCACCACCATCGAGCGACCGCAGGACATGCCGGCCCGCGTGCTGATGGCGCAAGCCGCGTTGGAAGCGGGTCTCGCGTTCACCAACGCCATCCTGGGGGCCGCGCACGCCATGAGCCATCAGGTCGGCGGGCTCCTCGACCTGCCGCACGGCGTCATCAACGGCGTGCTGCTGCCCCATGTGGTGCGGTTCAACGCCGAGGCCGACCCGGCTCCTTTCGCCACCATCGCCGCCTGCCTCGGGATCGCCGACAAGCGCGCTCCAGAGCTGGAATCCGCACTGGCACTTGCCGACCGACTCCAAGAGCTGGCCAGACAGGTGGGCGTGCCGCGCGGTCTCGCCGAATTGGGAGTACGTGACGCCGACGTTCCGGTGTTGGCCCACAACGCCCTTCAGGATGCGTGCCTGACGACCAACCCCCGCCCCATCGACGACGCACAACTGCGCGCGCTGTTCCGGGCTGCGCTATGACGACCCTGCCCGGCAACCCGGTGGTGCCGCGGCGCGCGGCCGCCCCGGATCTGGACCAGCTCACCGGCGTGCGTTCCGGCAAAGGCACGTTCTATCCCGAGTTCCGGGTGGCCGCGCAACGCACCGAGCGGGTGGTCGCAGCGCTCGACGCCATCTCACGCGCTCTGGTGCAGACCGTCAACGGCCCCGAGAATCTGGTGCGTGCCGTCGCCGAGGCGGCCCGCACCCATCTCGGTGCCGAATGGGTGCTGTTGGCGCTGGCCGACGGCGCCCTGCCGGAGGCACGACCCCGTCACCTCATCCTCGACGCGGAGGGGCACGCATACTCCTTCGAAGGCCTGTCGGGCACCAAACATCCGGTAGCGCACCTGCCGGATGCCGTCCTGAACCGGCTCAACGACGTCCTTCGGGGTCAGCTCGCCCAGTTCCGGGTACCCGTCATCGAAAACCACCACTCGCACGTCCCGATCGAACTCGACGGCGGGGTCGTCGGCGCATTCGCGGCCTGGACGCCACCGCACCGGCTGCTCGACGGTATCGACGAGGCGGTGATGCGCATCCTCGCCAGTCAGACCGCGGTGGCGCTACAGAACTGTGAACTGTTCCAGCGCTCGCAAACCCTGCTGGCCGAGTCCGAGGCACGCAATGCGCAGCTGCTGGCGACGCAGCGCGAACTCGGTGCGGCACAACGCCATCAGGTACTGGACTCCGAGCGGCACCGCATTGCCCGGGAACTGCATGACAGCGTCACACAGACCGTCCTGTCGGCCGGCATGCAGATCGAGGTGTGCCGAAGTGAGGTCGAATCACGTTCCGGTCCAACAGGTCTGGCCGAACGTCTGGACACCGCCAAAGCACTGACCCGATCGGCGATCGACCAGCTACGGTCGGCCATCTATGCGCTCAACCATTCCTCCGACGCCGACCGCTCCAGCCTCCCCGAGCTGCTCGAACAGCTCGCCACGGTGCACATGCCGAAAGACCTGCGGGTGACGCTGCGGGTCGACGGGGATGTCGCCGAACTGCCCAGTGCTGTCGAACGGAGCCTGCTTCGGATCGCCGGCGAGGCACTGTTCAACACCGCGATGCACGGCCGCGCCTCACGGGCCATCGTGCGATTGAGCTACCGCGCCGCCGGGGTCACCCTGTCGGTGTCCGACGACGGCATCGGTGACCCGGACAAACTCCGGATCCGGCTCCAACTCGCCGATGTCGCGGACCTCGACGGACACCATCGCGGGCTGGCCAACATGCTGGCACGGTGCCGCGAATACGGTGGCACCTTCACCGTCGGCCGCTCGCGTATCGGGGGCGTGCGGGTTGTCGCCACCATCCCGCGGGATCCACAAGAAGCTCCGGCCGAAGGAGTCGTGCCATGACCGTTGACACCAGCACCGGGACCATCCGCCTTGCACTGGTGGACGACCACGCCATCCTTCGCCAGGGGCTGCGGTCATTGCTGGAACGCGAAGACGACCTCGTGGTGGTCGGCGAGGCCTCCAGCGAGCCGGAAGCCGTGGCCATGGTCGCAGCGACGCAACCCGATGTGGTGCTGGTCGACCTCAAACTCTCCGCGGGGTCGGACTTCGAGGGATTATCGTTGTGCACCAAGCTTTCCGGCGCCCACCCCGACCTCGGCCTGCTCGTGCTGACCACGTTCCTCGATGAGGATCTGGTGGTACGTGCGGTGCACGCCGGAGCGCGTGGCTACGTGGTCAAGGACGTCGACACCACAGAACTGGTGCGGGCGATCCGTGCCATCTCCGCCGGACAGAGCGCGTTCGACTCGCGCAGCGCCGCTGCCGTGGTCCGCTCGCTCAGCGGCCGCGGCGATCAACGCGAGAAGCTCACCGACCGGGAGATCGAAGTGTTACGGCTGCTCGCGGCGGGGCTGTCGAACCACAAGATCGGTGAGCAGCTGTACATCTCGGCGACCACCGCCAAGTTCCACGTCAGCAACATCATGCGCAAGCTCGACGTCAGCCGGCGCGCCGAGGCCGTGTACGCGGCCAGTAAACGCGGACTGATCTAGGCCGACGATCTTCGTCGGCCTAGATCAGCTGGTGTGGATGTGCGGGTTGACCCTATGAGCCGCTAGGCATTCCGGTAATCGATGACGATGCGGCCGTCGATCTGTCCATGTTCCATCCGCGCGAACACATCATTGATCTCGTCGAGGCGCGCGCTGGTGACGGTCGGCTTGATCAGGCCGCGTGCGTAGAAGTCCAGTGCCTCGGCCATGTCTTGCCGCGTTCCAACAATCGACCCGCGGATGGTGAGTCCCTTGAGGACGATGTCGAAGATCGGGGCCGGGAAGTCGCCCGGCGGAAGTCCGTTGAACACGATGGTGCCACCGCGACGGGCCAGTGCGATCGCCTGACCGAACGCCTGCGGGTGCACGGCGGTGACCAGGACACCATGGACGCCTCCCGTGGCCTGCTGCACCGACTCCACGACGTCGGTGGTACGGGCGTTGATGGCGACCTCGGCGCCGAGGCGGGTGGCGAGCGCGAGCTTGGCGTCGTCGACATCGATCGCCACCACGCGAAGCCCCATCGCGCGGGCGTACTGAACTGCGATGTGTCCCAGCCCGCCGATGCCGGAGATCGCCACCCACTGGCCGGGCCGGGTGTCGGTGACCTTGAGGCCCTTGTACACGGTGACGCCGGCGCACAGGATCGGCGCGATCTCCAGTGGGTCTGCGCCGTCGGGGATCCGCGCGGCATAGTCCGCGTTGACCAGCATGTAGGTGCCGAAGCTTCCGTTGACGGAATATCCACCGTTGCGCTGACTTTCGCACAAGGTCTCCCAGCCCGTCCGGCAGTATTCGCAGCGGCCGCAGGCCGACCACAGCCAGGCGTTGCCAACCTTGTCTCCGACCGCCAGGTCGACCACGCCCTCGCCGAGTGCTACGACCGTGCCGTAGCCTTCATGCCCCGGTACGAACGGCGGCTGCGGTTTCACCGGCCAATCACCGTGCGCCGCATGTAGATCCGTGTGGCAGACACCGGATGTCTCGAGCTTGACCAGGGCTTCGCCATAGCCTGGCGTCGGCAGTTGCAGGTCGTGCACCTGCAGCGGCATGCCGAAGTCGGTGACGACCGCGGCCCGCATGGTGTCGGCGTGTCCCGCCACAGTTTCAGTGGCCAGTGTCTGTGTCATCGATTCACTCCATTCGTGAGAATTGTTGTGGGAAAGGTTTTGAGGTTCTGATTGGCGCAAAGCTGATAGCACACAACGCTATTGACAGTGACGTGCCGCCACATGCCCCGATCGGGCCGAGTACCGGACCTGCCCGGGCGGGCCGGGTACTGCCCAATCGGGCAGGGCCGTCGGGCGCCGACCGAACGCTCCCGGACCGACGAAGCCGTTCCGCAAAGGCGCCACCCCGACGCCACGCACCCGCCATGATGGGTGCCGTAACCAGACACGGCGAAGGTGGATCACGTGGCAACGAGCGAACATCCGAAGGGCACGAGCGCGGACACCCAGCCCGAACGCCTCGGCGTCATGCAATCCCTGACGGCACTGTGCGTCCGCTACGTCGAACGCCTGATGCCCGACCCGTACCTGTTCGCCGTCATCCTGACCGTCCTGGTCGCCGCGATGGTCGCACTTCTGGTCCACGGCGCCACCCCCAGCGGCATGCTCAAGGCCTGGTACGGCGGCGTGTGGGGTTCGCAGAACATCTTCACGTTCGCCTTCCAGATGGTGCTGATCCTCGTGACGGGTTACACGCTCGCCGAGGCGCCCGTCCTCAAGCGCGCCATCGTCCACATCGCGAGCAAGCCGAACAACCAGGTGCAGGGCGCCTTGCTGTGTTTCAGCGTCAGCGCTGTGCTGTCCCTGCTGAACTGGGGACTGGGACTCGTCGCCGGCGCGCTGGTCGCCCGGCAGGTCGCAAAGCGTTTCACCGACGCGCATTTCGGCTACCTGATCGCGGCGGCGTTCATGGGCTTCATCGTCTGGACGCAGGGACTCTCGTCATCGATCGCGCTGGCCAACACCGACAGCAGCAGCCCCATCAACGTGATCCACAAGCTCACCGGCATCACTGTTCCGTTGAGCCAGACCATCTTCCAGCCGTACAGCTGGCTGTCGGCGATCGCGGTGCTGGCGCTGCTCGCCCTGGCGGTCTGGCGCATGGCTCCGACGCAGAGTCTGGCGCCGGATCCGGCGGTGTTCGAAGACGAAAACCAAACGGACAGCGAGGCTGCGGCAGGATTGCCGGCGCCCGGCAAGAAGTCCTTCGCCGAATGGCTCGAGAACCTCTGGATCCTCAACGTCCTCGTATTCGCCGCCGGCATGGCCTATTTCGTGCTCAGCGGATTCGCGCTGAACATCTCCTCGATGATCATGCTGTTCACGATCACCAGCGCACTGCTGCACCGCACGCCGATCCGCTTCATCCGGGCGTTCACCGGCGCCGCCAAGGTGTCCGGCCCACTGCTCCTGCAGTACCCGCTGTACGGCGGCCTCGTCGGCCTGCTCGGTTACCAGGCTACGAAGACCGACAAGCCGCTCCAGACGCTGCTGGCGGAGGCCGTCGTCAATGGCGCCACGGAGCACACGCTGCCGTTCCTGACCTTCATCGGGTCGTTGATCATCAGCCTGTTCGTCCCGTCGGGCGGCGGGCACTGGGCCGTGCAGGGCCCCATCGCGGTCGACTCGGCGCTGGCGATCGGCCAGCGTTCACCCGAGTACCTGGGGCTGATCTCCATGGCGGTCGCTGTCGGCGAAGGCGTCGCGAACATGATCCAGCCGTTCTGGCTGCTGCCGCTGCTGGCGATCGCGAAGTTGAACGTCCGTCAGGTCATGGGTTTCACGGTCGTCGCGTTCCTGATCGGCGTCGTGGTGCTGGGTGCCACCACGCTCATCGCCCCGTACGTGCTCTGACGCCCAACACGCCGCGCGTGCGTGAGAAGAATGCGCGGCGCTTTTGGTGCCGGAAACAAAACTTCGACCGATTTGTCCCCGCATCTTCCGTCGCCGCGTTGTGATGGATCACAATCGGCACGTGTCGTCCCCCTCCCAACTGCCGCCCATCCCGGCGGACGCACCGTTGCGGAAGGTGATCGAGGACCGGATCGACGAGATCGCCACGACGCTGCTCCACGAGGCGGTCCAATCCATCGAGTGGCCATCCCCCATGCCCCTCGAGCATTTCGACGGCGAGGTCACCCCGTACATCATCAGCGGATTTCTGTACGGGCTTGACCTGATCACCGAAGGGCGCAGGGTGACGCGTGCCGAGGCGGCCACCTTTGTCCTGCCGGTCGCAGAACGGCACGCCGAAGACGGGATTCCACTGCCGTTCCTGTTCACCGCACTGCACGCGGGCGTCCGCAAGCTGTGGGAGATCGTGCTGGAATCGGCCACCGAGGGCGACTCGGAAACCATCGCCGCGCTGGGCATCTACCTCGCCGACCTCACCGGGACCATCAGCGTGCTGCTGACCGAGGTCTACCAGGACTCGGATTTTGCGCTGCGGGCCACCACTCGCCGGCAGTTGAGCGCCGTCTGCGCCGGCCTCATCGACGGCGACCCCGGCGTCGACGTGATCGCCAAGCAGGTCGGCATCAAGCTCAGCGATCACTACGACGTGTTGGCGATCCGGGTGGACGTCGACGAACCGCGTACCACCCATGAGACATTGGCGGCGCGCCGGCGGTTACGGCTGGCCAACCAAGTGTTCTACGGGCGCGGCGCCGGTGAAATCCTCAACACGTTCGACGGCCACACGGGCGTCATCTTGCTGCCCGCACCCATCGTGGAACCGCGCGACGACTCGGCCATCGCCACCCACCTCAGCACGCTGGTCGCCGCGCTCAGCGAGCGACTCGATGGCGCGATCTACGCCGCATATCATCCCGACGCCACATTGGCCGCCATTCCCGCGGCGGTCTCGGAAGCCGACGAAATCACCCGCCTGGCAAGGCAACTGAAACGGGAACCTGGCATCTATCAACTGGCCGATGTCCTTTTCGAGTACCAGTCGACGCGCCCGGGGCCGGCGCGTGACCTGCTCGCCCGCCACATCGCGCCGCTGAGGGATCACCCAGGGTTACTCCAGGCGCTCCAAGCGCACCTACAGCACGGTGCTGACCGGAAGGCCGCCGCGGCAGAGCTTTTCATTCATCCGAACACCCTGACCTACCGCTTGCGGCGCATCCAGGACATCACCGGATACGACCCCACCGATCCCCATCAATCACGATTGCTCGCCGCGGCGATGACCATCTACGCCATCGACCATGCGGGTACGGCGGTCGCCGCCATGGCCCCCGGCGATCCCGACTAGCTGTACTGACCTGAGAGGTTAGGTACGCGGCTGGCGGGTGGTTGACCTTTGAGTGCTGTGTGGCCGCGATGGTGATTGTAGGTGTGTAGCCACCGCGGGAACTCGGCGCAGCGTTCGGCGTCGCTGCGGTAGAGCCGGGCGTAGGCCCATTCGTCGGCAAGCGTGCGGTGGAAACGCTCGACCTTGCCGTTTGTCTGTGGACGGTAGGGGCGGGTTCGTCGGTGCTTGATGTCACCCAGAGCATCACGAAATTTGTGTGACCGGTAGCAGGATCCGTTGTCG
>NZ_KB911479.1:0-72708 GCF_000383495.1 Mycobacterium sp. 360MFTsu5.1
CAGCGGCATCTCGAGGGTCATGTCGGGTGTCGGAACACCCACCAGGACAACGGTTCCGGCCAGATCGCGGGCGTAGAACGCCTGCTTCCAGGTCTCGGGCCGGCCGACCGCGTCGATCACGACGTCGGCGCCGAAGCCGTCGGTCAGGTCCTGGATGGTCTCGACGGCGTCGAGGTCGCGGGCGTTGATGGTGTGGGTGGCGCCGAACTCGCGCGCCCAGTGCAGTTTCTGGTTGTCGGTGTCGACGGCGATGATCCGCTTGGCGCCGACCAGGGCCGCGCCGGCGATGGCCGCATCGCCCACGCCGCCGCAGCCGATGACCGCGACGGTGTCGTCACGCGTCACGCCGCCGGTATTGATGGCGGCGCCGATGCCGGCCATCACGCCGCAGCCCAGCAGTCCGGCAACGGCCGGGTCGGCTTCGGAATCGACCTTGGTGCACTGGCGTTCGTGCACGAGGGTCTTGTCGGCGAAGGCGCCGATGCCCAGGGCGGGGGTGAGTTCGGTGCCGTCGGTCAGCGTCATCTTCTGGGTGGCGTTGAACGTGTCGAAGCACAGGTGCGGGCGGCCGCGCTTGCAGGCGCGGCACTCGCCGCAGACGGCGCGCCAGTTGAGGATGACGAAGTCGCCGGGGGCGACGTGGGTGACGCCCTCTCCGACCGACTCGACGGTGCCGGCGGCTTCGTGGCCGAGCAGGAACGGATACTCGTCGTTGATGCCGCCCTCGCGGTAGGTGAGGTCGGTGTGGCACACGCCGCAGGCGATGATGTCGACGACGACTTCACCGGGTCCGGGATCGGGGATGACGATGTCGACGAGCTCGACGGGCTGCTTCTTGGCCCGGGAAATCACACCACGCACTGTCTGACTCATGGCTATAACCTAATGCCTCCGGGAAGTGTTGGAATGGTGTCCATACAAATGTCTGGTTAACGGTGGCTCGGCCCGTGCCCATCGGCCCTGCGATCTGTGACAGGGTCGTGGGCGTGACCGCTCTCGAGCTGCTGGATTCCTGGCCGGTGCCGAACGCCGCGGCGGCGGTGGTGTCGCCCGCCGGTGTGCTCGCCACGCACGGACCCGTCGACCGCGCGTTCCGGCTCGCGTCGGTGACCAAGCCACTGGTGGCCCGCGCCGCGCAGGTCGCCATCGAAGAGGGCGTCGTCGAGTTGGACAGCCCGGCCGGCCCGCCCGGGTCGACGGTCCGCCACCTGCTCGCGCACACCTCGGGTCTCGCCATGCAGACGCCCGACGCCATCGCGGCGCCCGGCACGCGGCGCATCTACTCGAACGTCGGGTTCGCGGTGCTGGCCCAGACGCTGCAGCACGAGTCCGGAATCGAGTTCGCGCAGTATCTGCGCGAAGCGGTTTTCGAGCCGCTGGGGATGAGCGATTCCGATCTGCCTGGGGCAGCCGAAACCGCGGGCTACGGCGCCTGGTCCACGGTGACAGACCTGGCGGTGTTCGCCGGTGACCTGCTGCGTCCGGCCCTGGTGTCGACGCCCATGCACGCCGATGCGATCTCGGTGCAATTCCCGGGTCTCGATGGGGTACTACCGGGATTCGGATCGCAGCGCCCGAACGACTGGGGCTTGGGCTTCGAGATCCGGGACGGCAAGCATCCGCACTGGACGGCCGCGGGCAACTCGGGACGGACGTTCGGCCACTTCGGTCAGTCGGGGACGTTCCTCTGGGTGGACCCGGAGGTGGACCTGGCGCTCGTCGTGCTGACGGACCGCGATTTCGGGGACTGGACGCACACCGTCTGGCCGGAGGTGTCGGCCGCGGTCCTGCGGGAGTTCGCCTAGCGGACGACCCCGATCATGCTGTCGATCCAGCCGCGTGCGAAGAACAGCAGGAACCCGGCGGCGACGATCCACAGCAGTGGGCTGATCTCCCTGATGCGTCCCGACGCCGCGCGCAGCACGGCCCAGGCGATGAAGCCGACGCCGATGCCGTTGGCGATCGAGTAGGACAGCGGCATGACGGCCACCGTCAGCACCACCGGCAGGGCCACCGAGAAGTCGGAGAAGTCGATCTCGCGGAGCACCGAGACCATCAGGGTGCCGACGATCACGAGCGCGGCGGCCGCGACCTCGGTGGGCACGATCTCCGTCAGCGGCGTCAAGAACATGGCGGCCAGGAACAAGCCGCCGGTCACGAGGCTGGCCAGGCCGGTGCGGGCGCCTTCGCCGATGCCGGTGCCCGATTCGACGAAGACGGTGTTGGACGATGCCGACACCGCGCCGCCGACGACCGCGCCGGTGCCCTCGATGACCAGCGCGGACTGCAGGCGCGGGAAGTTGCCGTGCTCGTCGGCCAGGCCGGCCTGCCGGGACAGGCCCGTCATGGTGCCCATGGCGTCGAAGAAGTTGGTGAACAGCAGCGTGAACACCAGCATGAGCGCGGCGATGGCGCCGATCCGGCCGAAGCTGCCGAAGTCCACGTGACCGATCAGCGACAGGTTGGGCACCGCGAACGGCGAGCCGGACAGCGTCGGGACGGACAGGCTCCAGCCGCCGGCCTTCTCCGTTGCCGAGCCCAGGTGCCAGATCGCCTCGATGATGGCGGCCAGCACAGTGCCCGATATGAGTCCGATGAGGATGCCGCCGCGCACCTTGCGGGCCACCAGGACACCCGAGGTCAGCAGGGTGAACACGAAGACCAGGGTGGGGATCGCGCGGACCGAGCCGGTGCCGCCGGCGCCCAGACCCAGCGGCGGCGACGGATGTCCCGTCGACGCGACGAAGCCGGCGTTGACCAGGCCGATGAACATGATGAACAGCCCGATGCCGGCGGTGATGGCCAGTTTCAGCGGCATGGGCACGGCGTCGAAGATCATGCGCCGCAGGCCGGTGACGGCCATCGCGACGATGATGAGGCCTTCGACGACCACCAGGCCCATGGCTTCCGGCCACGTCAGGACGCCCACCACCGAGCTGGCCAGGAACGAGTTGATGCCGAGCCCGGCGGCGAACGCGAAGGGGAGCCGGGCGACGACGCCGAACAGGATCGTCATGGCGCCGGCCGCCAGTGATGTCACCGCGGAGACTTGGCCGAACGGGAGCTTGTGCCCGGCGATGTCTGCCGTGCTCGACAGGATGATGGGGTTCAGCACGATGATGTACGCCATCGCGATGAAGGTCACCGCGCCGCCGCGCAGTTCAGCGGCGACGGTGGAGCCGCGCGCGGAGATCTCGAAGAACCGGTCCAGGGCAGTCACGGCTTAGAAGATAGATGGCGCGCTGGTGCTCCGTGCGGGGGTTGGCCTGTGTCCGAGAATTGGCTGGGTCGTTGGCCAAATGTCGACAACGAGCCTGATCGCGGTGCGATTCTGTGGCCGTCCTGAGAGATTGCGCGACAGACTAGCGCAACAGGGGTCTCACGCGGCACAATAGACACGCACTAAACAACTGCAACATTTCAGCAACACCAGGTCGTTGGGGAAGACGTCCCTCGTGTAGCTGAAGGAGCAGATGATGCGTGCGTCGAACCAACTCGCCGACGCGACGACGGGCGTGGTGTATATCCATGCCTCTCCCGCGGCGGTGTGCCCGCATGTGGAGTGGGCGCTTTCGTCGACTCTGTCGGCCCGGGCGAACCTCAAGTGGACGCCCCAACCCGCCATGCCCGGTCAGCTGCGTGCCATCACCAACTGGATGGGACCCGTCGGCACCGGAGCCCAGCTCGCCAGCGCACTGCGCTCGTGGTCGGTGCTGCGCTTCGAGGTGACCGAGGACCCGAGCGCCGGCGTCGACGGACACCGCTGGTGCCACACCCCGACCCTGGGGCTGTGGAGCGGATCGATGAGCGCCAACGGCGACATCATGGTCGGCGAGCAGCGTCTGCGCACGTTGATGGAGGGCGGCGCCGACATGCTCGCCGCCGAACTCGACACCGTGCTCGGCACCGCCTGGGACGAGGCGCTCGAGCCGTATCGAGGCGGCGGCGCCGAGGTCGGCGAAGTCAGCTGGTTGAACCGGGGCGTGGGGTAGTTCCAGCGGTCTCCCTTGGCATGTTTGGCCCAGAGCCGTCAACTTTCCTTGACGTCAAGGAAAGTTGACGGCCCCAGATCGAATGTGTCACCCGGTTGGGCGCTGCCCGGAAGTACTGATCGTTCCGATCAACTCACCCGGTAGTGCTCGGGCTCCGGCTCGCTCAGCATGCTGGTGATCGTGGCGACGTCGAACGGCCACAGGTCGATGGTGCCGCCTTCGCTGAAGTACCAGGAGTTGCAGCCGGTGTTCCACACCGTCGGCTCCATGGCCTCGACAGCCGCGGCGTTGAACTCGTCGGTGGCCTCCTCGGTCACCTCGACCTCGTTGATCTCGCCACGCTCGAATCGCTTGAGCCACTTCACGATGTACCGCGCGGTGAGTTCCGCCGTGTACTGCAAAGAAATGGACCCCGTCGGCGAGTTCGGGCCCAGCACGGTGAACAGGTTCGGGAAGCCGGGAATCGCGGTCATGCGGTAGGCCCGCGGGCCCTTGACCCACGCGTCGTCGAGCGTGACGCCGTCGCGGCCCACCACCTGCATCGGGCGCATGTAGTTGTGCGCCTGAAAACCGGTGGCCAGCACGGCGATGTCGATCCGGTGGTGCTCACCCTCCGTGGTGCTGATGCCGGTGGGCGTGAACGCGGCGATGCGATCGGTGACCAGCTGGGCGTTGGGGGCCTTGATCGCCTGGTAGTACGTACCCGACAGCACCTGCCGCTTGCACAGTGGCTGGTAGTCGGGCGTCAGCTCGGCACGCAGCTTCGGATCGCGGACCTGGGCCCGCAGGCTCAGCCGGGCGTACTGCTGCACCAGCTTGCGGCGCCACGTCGGCTTGGTCACGATGTCGACGAGGACGCTCGAGCCCCACAGCGGAATGCGTTCGGCGACGGCCTGATACAGCTGCGGCATGGCGCGCAGCAACGCGGTGACGGCACTCAGCTGCGGCAATTTCATCGGTGCCCACAGCATCCACTGCGGGGAACGGGCGAAGTGCAGCAGCTTGCCGGCCGTGGGCTGCAGTGCCGAAACCACCTGCACGCCGGTCGATCCGGTGCCGATCACGGCGATGCGCTTGCCCGCGGTCTCGAGTTCGGGGTCCCACCGGGCGGTGTGCACGACGGTGCCCTCGAAGGAGTCCATGCCGGGGATGTCGGGGGTGAAGGGGTGGTGCAGCACCCCGGTGGCGCAGATGACGAAATCGGCGGTGAGCGTCTCGTGCTCGGTCGTGACGGTCCAGGTGTGTTCATCCTGGTCGTAGTGCAGCGACGTGACTTCGGTGTTGAGTCGAAGGTGGTTGTCGAGGCCGAACCGCGCGACGACGTCGCGGTGATACTCCTGAATCTCCTGGCCGCCCGCCCAGATATGGCTCCAGTCGGGCTTGGGGGCGAAGGCGAACTGGTAGATGTGCGACGGCACGTCACACGTCAGGCCTGGGTAGCGGTTCCAGTGCCAGACCCCGCCGACGTCCGAACCCTTCTCCAGGATGGTGAAGTTGGTGAACCCGGCCTGCTGAAAGGTGTATGCCGAGGCGATCCCGGCGACGCCGGCACCGATGATGACGATGCGCGGATCACGTGTGCTCATCAGGACTCCCAAGCTCGGCGCACCGTGTTCGGTGCGGTGGTCATGGCGGATTCGAACGCGGCGCGCCGTCGGCTGCGCAGCATGAAATTGGCACCCAGGCCGGCCAGATCGGCGGCGTCGGGCTGGATCAGGACCACCTCGATGCCGCGGGCCCGGGCCGTGGCCACCTCGGCGTCCAGCACGGTGGACATCGGGCGGCGGAGCAACCGGTGCTCCAGGAAGCCACCGAATCCCGGTGCGCGCACGCCGCTTTCGGAAGCCATCGGCGTGATGACGTAGATGAGGTCGGCGTCGTCATGGCTGATGAGGTCGACCGACGCCGTGGACGCGGCACCGCCGTCGACGAATTTGCGGTCACCGATGCTGACCGGCGGCATCCAGCCCGGGACTCCCCAGGACGCCCGAAGTGCTTCGCCCGCCGTGGCTTTCGGCGCACCAGGCGCGCCGAAAGCGACCCGCTCTCCGCGTTGGTAGTCGAACGCCACCATGCGGGCTCCCGGATGATCAAGCCACCCCGACTTGTTGGCGAAGCCGGATGCCAAGCGCTGCAGCCATGTTGCGTCGGCGCGCCCCGTGGGTGCGATACCCGTGACCGCGGCCAGGCCGTTCTGACTGCGCAGGAGCGATGGATTCAGCAAGCGCGGTGCCGGCAGGGGCGGCAGGCTCGGCGGGGTCGCCTCAATGTGCCGGCTCAGGCGTTCGTCGGTGCTGGTGCCGCGGTGCATCGCCACCAGGTCGTCGACGGACGCGCCGCCGCCGAGCATCGTGACGATTTCGGCGCCCGCCGAGGTGCCCTGCAACACCGAGGCTTCCCGCGGGTCCCAGCCCGTCTGCTCCTGCAATGCGTGCAGGGCCGCGACGATCCATGCGCCGCCGATCGTCCCGCCGCAGCCGATGACCAGTGCCCGCTTCATCGTCGCGGTTCCGAGTTCGACTCGGCGTCATGGTCTTTCGACTGCCGCTCGATCCGTTCCAGGTAGGCTGAACGGCCGACGGGGTCCAGGGCCGTCAGGGCGCGGCGGTCATCGATGAGCGAGCGCCCCGCGCGCTGGATGAACTCGGGGACCAGCGCGTCGATCAGTGCCCAGCCGGGCGCCACCCATTCGGGTACCGAGGTGCGGGCGGCCTTGGTGCGCAATGTCTTCAGGATGGCTTGCGCGACATCCTCTGGGTCGACAGTCGGCATGCCACCGCCGAGTTGGACGCCGGAGGAGAGTTCGGTGCGTACTGCCGAGGGCAGCACCGCGCACACCGTGACGCCCGTTCCGGCGTATTCGGTGCGCGCCGCCAGTGATGCGCCGACCGCGGCGAACTTGCTGGCGTTGTAGGTGACCATGCCCGGGACGGGGATCATGCCGGCCATCGATGCCACGTTCACCACGTGGCCGCTGCCGCGCGTGATCATAAAGGGGATCACGGCCCGCATGCCGTTCAGTACGCCGCGGACGTTGACGTCGAGGATCAGGTCGGTCGTCGCCTCGGCTTCGGTCTCGAAGGCACCGAGGGGCATGACGCCGGCGTTGTTGATGAGGACGTCGATGCGGCCGGAGTCCTTGAGGACCTGCCCGACGAACTGGTCCCAGGAGTCGCGCCGGGTGACGTCGAGGCGCGCGCTGCGACAGCGGGGGATTTTGCGGGCCGTCTGCTCGGCGATGTCGGCGTCGACGTCGCCGATCCACACGTTGGCGCCGTGCTGTGAGAACAGCTCGGCGGTCTTGGCGCCGATGCCCCTGGCGCCTCCGGTGATGATGACTGTGGCGCCGTCGAGTGACATGGCGCGTCGTGCTAGCTGCATCGATAGCCTCGTATCTGCTGGTAGGAGCCTTTCCGGCTCATTCGAATACTCACGGTATCCGAATTCTCCGAGTAAAGCTAGTACTCCCGGTATCGCAAACCACTAATATCAACGCATGCCGCGATTGACCAGGGTGCAGCGTCAGGAACAGACGCGTGCCGAGCTGCTCGACGCGGCCAAGGCCCGGTTTCTCAAGCACGGCTATGCCTCCACGAGCCTCGAGGACATCGCCGACGACGCCGGCTACAGCAAGGGCGCGGTGTATTCGAACTTCGGTAGCAAGCCGGTCCTGTGCCGGGAGGTGCTCGAGGCCATCCACCGCGAGAAGTTCGCCGAGATGTCAGAGCTGGCGATGTCGGATGCCGATGTGCCGAGCCGCGTCGAGGCGGTGAACGCCTGGCTGGAACGGACCGCCGGCGACGTGGGCTGGACGATGCTCGAACTCGAATTCGTGGTGCTGTCGCGCAACGATCCCGAGCTGGGGCAGATGGTCACGGACCTCCGCAACGAAGCCGCTCAGATGGTCGTCGATGTATTGCGTTCGCTCGCGGTCGATTTGGGGCTCGGCGAAGAGCAGATGGTCGCCGCCGGGGTGATCGACAGCTTCGACGACATCGGCAACCTCTTTCTCAGCGCCGGCATCGGGCTCGGGATCCAACGTGCCGTCGATCCGACATTGCCGGCCCGACCGGTCACCGGCGCCATCACCCGGTTGATGAATCTGCTTGCGCTGCTTGCGGCTACGCAGGACTGAAGGTCGTCGCCAGGCTACGGAACCAGGACCCGCAGCGCGTTCGGCACCGCGGACACCGTCACCGGCAGCGGGCAGACGAATTCGCCGTCGGCATAGGCGTTTATGCCCGGCACGTCGATCGTGACAGTGCGGGCCCGCCTCGTGGACACCTCGTCGAGGTGGACATGCGTGCCCTTGAACACCGTGGGGAACAGCCGGATCAACTTGGTGCGCGACGCCGAGGCCGCCATCGTGACATCGAGCAGGCCGTCGTTGAGGTCGGCGCCCGGGCAGATCAGCATGCCGCCGCCATAGCTCTTGCCATTGCCGAAAGTCGCCAGTGTCACGGGGATTTCCTGCTCGGGACCACCGTCGAAACTGACCCGCGCCGTGTGCAGCCGCAACTGCGACAGCTCGACCAGCATGGCCGCGTTGTAGCGCATCCGGCCCCGCGGCCACGTCATCCGGTTGGCGCGGTCGGTGACCAGCGAGTCGAAGCCCGCCGACATCACTGTGCCGAACCAGCGGACGGTGCCGTCGGCGCCCTCGATCCGGCCGAGGTCGATGGTGCGGGTGCGGCGCGTCGCGATGATGTCCGCGGCGGCTTCCGGGTCGTCCCGCGGAATCCCGAACTCGCGGGCGTGGTCATTGCCGGTGCCGGCGGGGATGATGCCGAGCGGCACGTCGCCCTGCGCAAGCGCCTGCAGCGCAAGGGAAATGATGCCGTCACCGCCGGACACCACGACCGCATCGGTGCCGTGGTCGAGCGCCTCGTCGAGTAATTGGCGGGCATGGGCGGCGTCGGACCCGATCAGTTCGACCACGTCGACACCGCGCCTCTGCAGCCGCACGACGGCGCGCTGCGCTGCCGCCGAGCCCCGACCCTGGCCCGAGGCGGGGTTGGTCAGGAGGGTGACTCTCATGGGATCAGCTTGCCCGGGTTGAGGATTCCACCGGGATCGAGCACGTTCTTGACGGCGCGCAGCACCTCGACACCCAGGTCACCGACCTCGGCCGTCATCCACGGCTTGTGGTCGGCGCCGACGGCGTGGTGGTGGGTGATGGTGGCGCCGCAGCGCACCATCGCCTCGGACGCAGCGGTTTTCGCCGCGCGCCACTGCTCGATGGGGTTGCCGCGCTGGCCGGCCACGACCGTGAAGTACAGCGAGGCGCCCGTGGGGTAGACGTGCGAGATGTGGCACATCACCAAAGCCGGTGTCCCGCTTTCCTGTAGCGAGCTGGTGAGAGCCTCGGTGACGGCCGCCTTCAGCGCCGGCACGTTGGACCACGTCGTCGCGGTCTCCAAGGTCTCACACAGGGCGCCGGCCGTCAGCAGCGAGTCGCGCAGGTACGGGGCGCCGAACCGGCCGTGCTGCCAGGCGCGGGCCGGGGCTTCGCCGAGCGACGTGCCACCTTGAGCGGCCAGCAGCGCACGCGTCTCGTCATGGCGGCTCTCGGTGTGCGCGGCCGAGCCCTCGAACAGGGTGATGGCCAGGCAGCCACCGGTGATGGTCTGCTCGCCGATGCTGTCGGTGGTGGCCAGGTTGATGCCGGTCTCCACCTCATCGGACAGGCGGATGACCGTCGGACCGGTGCCTGTCTGCACGACCGCGCGCAAAGCCGCTGCGCCGGTGGCGAAGTCGGGGAAGGACCAGGCCTCATAGCGGGTGGTCTCGGGCACCGGATGCACGCGCAGCCGCACCCGGGTGATGACGCCGAAGGTGCCCTCCGAGCCGACGATCAGCTGACGCAGGTCGGGCCCGGCCGCCGACGCCGGGGCGCGGCCCAGGTCGAGGACGCCGGCCGGGGTGACGACGGTGAGCCCGCGCACCATGTCGTCGAACCGGTTGTAGCCGGCCGAGTTCTGCCCCGACGACCGCGTCGCGGCGAACCCGCCGATGGTGGCGAATTCGAAGCTCTGCGGGAAGTGGCCGAGCGAAAAGCCCTCGGCGCCAAGGAGTTCCTCGGCCTGCGGGCCGGTGACGCCGGCCTCGAGTTCGGCCTCGCCGGATTCCTTGTCGAGCCCGACCAGCCGGTCCAGCCGGCGCAGGTCCAGCGACACGACGGCGCTGAAGCCGTTCCGGATCGGGTCGAGTCCGCCGACCACACTGGTGCCGCCGCCGAACGGGACGACCGCGATGCGGTGTTCGGTGCAGTAGCTCAGGATGGCCGCGATCTGTTCTTCGTTGCCCGGCAACAGGACCGCGTCCGGTGCATCCTGCTCGCCGGTGTCCTTGCGGCGCAACAGGTCCAGCGTCGACTTGCCGCCGGCCCGCAGCAGGCGGTCGTGATCGTCCGTACGGCAGAACTCGTCGCCGACGATCGCCGCGAGTGCGACGCGGTCGGCGTCTGCCAGGGCGGACGGACGCAACGTGACCTGGTCGGCCTCGAGTTCGTCCGCCGGAGCCGCGTCGATGCCCAGGGCCGCGGTCAGCAGGCCGCGGATGCCGTCGGACAGGGGCTTGGCTGCAGCGGGGTCGCCCCAGGCGTTCCACTTCATCGGCGGTTCGAGGTGGTCACGTGTCGCGGTCATGCGTTACAGTATTACACATGATGTCAATCAGTAACGATGAAGCTCGGGATTCCCTCGATGCCCGAATCATCGACGCTGCGGCTGACTGCGTGATCGCCTTCGGCGTGGATCGCGTGACGTTGGCCGAGATCGCACGTCGCGCCGGCGTCAGCCGGCCGACGGTGTACCGGCGCTGGCCGGACACCCAGGCGATCCTCGCAGCACTGCTGACGGCACGAATCACCAACGCGCTCAATGAGGTTGCCGTCACTGGCGACGACCGCGACGCGATCGTCCAGCGCATGGTCGGCATGGCCGAGCGGCTGCGCGACGACGAAGTCATCATGTCCGTCCTGAGCAGCGCACCCGCTCTGGCGATGGTCTACATCTCCCAGCGCATGGGTACGAGCCAGCAGATCCTGCTGGAAGTGCTGGCCGGCGCGCTGGCCACGGCGCAGGCCGACGGCAGCGTCCGCCCCAGCGACCCCAGGCAACTCGCCGCCATGTGCCTGCTGATCGTCCAGTCCGCCATCCAGTCCGCACAGATGGTCGCGCCCGTCCTCGACGTCGCCGCGCTGGACATCGAACTTGCTCACTCCCTGAACGGATACCTCAAGCCATGACCACCAGTGCCCTCAATGCCGCCCGCCGCAGCGCCGAGCTGACGGCCCTGGCCGACGGCGAGACCGTCGACGTCGTCGTCATCGGCGGCGGGATCACCGGCGTGGGCATCGCGCTGGACGCCGCGACCCGCGGACTGTCGACGGTGCTCGTCGAGAAACACGACCTGGCGTTCGGCACCAGCCGGTGGAGTTCCAAACTCGTGCACGGCGGCCTGCGCTACCTGGCCACCGGAAACGTGGGTATCGCCCGGCGCAGCGCCATCGAGCGCGGCATTCTGATGAGCCGCAACGCCCCGCACCTCGTGCACGCCATGCCGCAACTCGTGCCGCTGCTGCCCGAGATGAACCGGGCCTCAAGGGCTTTGGTCCGTACGGGATTCATCGCCGGCGACGGCCTGCGCCGGCTGGCCGGCACGTCGGCGTCGATCCTGCCGCGGTCGGGCCGGGTCGACGCGGCCCGCGCGGCGGAGTTGGTGCCCGCGGTCCGTCGCGACGGACTCGACGGCGCGCTGCTCGCCTACGACGGCCAACTGATCGACGACGCCCGTCTGGTCACCGCGGTGGCACGCACCGCCGCCCAGCATGGCGCCCGAATCCTGACCCGGGTGGCGGCATCCGATGCCACCGGCACCTCGGTGCGGCTGACCGACCAACTCACCGGGGAGTCCTTCGATCTGACGGCGCGCGCGGTGATCAACGCCGCCGGCGTATGGGCCGGTGAGCTCGACGCCGCGATCAAGCTGCGGCCCAGCCGCGGCACCCACCTGGTCTTCGACGCCGCGGCGTTCGGCAATCCGACTGCGGCCCTGACGGTTCCGATCCCGGGCGAGCTCAACCGGTTCATCTTCGCCATGCCCGAACAGCTCGGCCGCGTCTACCTCGGCCTCACCGACGAGGACGCGCCCGGCCCCATTCCCGATGTGCCGCAACCGACTCCGGCCGAGATCACGTTTCTGCTGGACACCGTCAACACCGCGCTGGCGACAAGCCTGGGGCCGGACGACGTGCGCGGCGCCTATGCCGGGCTGCGGCCGCTGATCGACACTGGTGAGGGCAACACCGCCGACGTCTCGCGCGATCACGCTGTCGTCGAGTCCGGCAGTGGTGTGCTCAGCGTCATCGGCGGCAAGCTCACCGAATACCGGTACATGGCCGAGGATGTGCTGAACCGGGCGGTGTCGCTGCGCGACCTGGGCGCAGGGGAGTGCCGGACGCGGAATCTGCCCCTGGTCGGGGCTCCGGAGAACCCGGTGTCGGTGGATCGTGTTGCGGCGCTGCCGGAGTCGCTCGTGGCGCGCTACGGCGCCGAGGCGCCGAACGTGTTCGCCGCCGCCACCTGTGACCGTCCCACCGAGCCGGTGGCCGACGGAATCGACGTCACGCGGGCCGAATTCGAATACGCCGTCACGCACGAAGGCGCGCTGAGCGCCGACGACATCCTGGACCGCCGGACCCGGATCGGGCTCGTCGGCGCCGACCGCGACCGCGTCGCCGCCGTGGCACAGGAATTCATCTAACTGCCGGATCGGGCGTTTGGAATCAGCATGATTCTGACCGAATAGCAGCCACGTCCGGTGGTCACGCCTGCCGCGGCAGCGTGAGCCGATTCAGCGGCAGTACCCGGAGGCAGTGCTTGCCTCTACATTTCGGAGAGAAGTCTGCATTCGCCACTGCGCTTTCTCTTGTGGTGGCATCACGTTCCCGGGAGTTGAGCCATGCCTGTTCTGACCACGACCACTCGCAACGGCAGTCGCGTCGAGTTCTCGCGGTAGACCGATGGCAATCACGTTGCACTGGTTCCTGCCGACCAACGGTGACTCGCGCACCGACCTGAGTCTCGGCAACGCGGTCGGTGGCGCAGGCAGCCGGGCGGACGCCTTCGGTGCCGATCGGGCTCCCGACATCGACTACCTCAGCCTGGTGGCCGGTGCCGCGGAGAAGCTCGGGTTCACCGGGGCGCTGACCCCCACCAGTAGCTGGTGTGAGGACGCCTGGGTGTTCACGGCAGCACTGACGCAGCGAACCGAACACTTCAAGTACCTGGTGGCCTTCCGGCCGGGCCTGCAGGCCCCGACCCTGGTTGCCCAGGCCGCCGCCACCTATCAGCGAATCTCGCGGAATCGACTGCTGCTCAACGTCGTCACCGGTGGCGATGACGTCGAGCAGCGCCGCTTCGGCGACTACCTCGGCAAGTCTGAGCGCTATGAGCGGGCCGCGGAGTTCCTCACGATCTTCCGGCAGCTGTGGTCCGGCGAGCCCGTCACCTTCACCGGCAAGCACCTGTCGGTGGAGAACGCGACGATCATCCCCGCCGACACCTGGCCGGACATCTACCTGGGCGGCTCGTCGGCCGAAGCGCTGGAAGTGGCCGCCGAACATGCCGACGTGTACCTGACCTGGGGTGAGCCACCGGCTCAGGTCGCTGAGAAGCTCGATGCCGTGCGGCACCAGGTCAAGAACCTGGGCCGAGCGCGGCGGGCGGCCGGGGACCTGCGGTTCGGCATCCGCCTGCACGTCATCAGCCGTCCCACCGAAGAAGAGGCGTGGGCACAGGCCGACAAACTGCTGGCGGGCCTCGATCCCGAGAGCATCAAGCGCGCCCAGCAGGTGCAGCGCAACTCCCAGTCGGAGGGGCAGCGGCGGATGTCCGCCCTTCACGGCGGCCGGACCGACAACTTGGAGGTGTCGCCCAACTTGTGGGCCGGCATCGGTCTGGTCCGTGGCGGCGCCGGCACTGCCCTGGTCGGCAGCCACGAGCAGGTCGCCGACCGCATCGCCGAGTACCACGAGCTGGGCCTCGACGAGTTCATCCTGTCCGGGTACCCGCACCTGGAAGAGGCCTTCGCCTTCGGTGAGGGCGTCATTCCGATCCTGGCCGAGCGTGGCCTGCTCGCTGATCGGCACGCCTGACCATGGTCCGCAGCCGGGCTCCCAGGACCCACGCCCAAGTCGTCGCAGTCGCGGAGGAGTTCGCGGTGTCGGTGAAGCCCGGTGCGGCAGAACGTGATCGGGCCGGCGCGGTACCCCGCGCTGAAGTGGCCGAGTTCGACAACCTGGGCCTGCCGGCCGTCACGGTGCCGATCGACGACGGCGGAGACGGGCTCGGGCCGCGAACGCTGGCCGAGGTCATCCGGATCGTCGCGGCCGCCGACCCGGCGCTCGCGCAGACGCCGCAGGGGCACTACCTGGCCGTCGACATCCTGCGCCTGCTCGGCACACCACTGCAGCGGGCCCGAATCCTGCCCGCTGTCGTCGACGGCGCGCGCATCGCCCCGGTGCTCGCCGAGCGCGGTGGCCACCATGCCCAAGACCTCAAGACCCGCCTCATCAAAGATGGCGCGCGGTGGCGACTCGACGGCACCAAGTACTACTGCACCGGTGCCATCACGTCGCGGTGGCTGGCGGTCAGCGCGCTCGATCCCGCCGACCGTCTCGTGCTGGCGTTCGTCGAACGTGACGCACCCGGGGTGACCATCGACGAAGACTGGGCCGCCATGGGTCAGCGCTCGACCGTGAGCGGCACCACGACGCTGGACGGCGTCGCCATCGACGGCGACCTGGTGGTGCCGTACTGGTCGGCATTCGAGAAGCCGCAACTGCTCGGTGCCCGCGCCCAGCTGGTCCACACCGCCATCGAAGCCGGTATCGCGGAAGGCGCCCTGGCCGATGCCGCCGAGTTCGTCCGCACCCGCAGCCGGCCGTTCTTCGAGGCGGTGCGATACGGCGGCGCCAACGCTGCGAGCGACGATCCGCACGTCCTGCTGCGGTTCGGCCAGCTCGCCACCCGGACGCGCGCGTCGACCCAGCTACTGCGTTGGGCCGCAGGCGAACTCGAGGACATCGGGCTCGACGTCGCCGATCCCGATGCGGCCGCGCGCGGCTCGATAGCGGTCGCACAGGCCAAGGCCTTCGCCAGTGACGTGGCCGTCGACGTTGCCAGTCAGCTCTTCGCGTTGACCGGCGCGAGCGGTACCGACCGCCGCCACGATCTCGACCGGCACTGGCGCAACGCGCGGACCCACAGCGTGCACGACCCCGTCGACTGGAAGTACCACCACATCGGCGCGTGGGAACTGTCCGGCGTGGCACCGCCGAATCACGGGCAGATCTGAACGCACTTGTGATCCGGGCGATTCTGAATGTTCAGGCGACGTCCGGTGCCCGATACCGTCGTCAGATGGCCGCGAATCTGGAAGAGGCACAGGTCGATTCGCCCCCGCGAAAGTCGCAGCCGTTCAAGCCGGCGTTGTTCGTGGCGGTGACGGCGGGGCTGGGATACGGCTTCGACTCCTACGCCGTGAACATCTACGGCCTGGTCCTGCCCGAGATCAAGAAGACCCTGCAGATCACCGAGGCCCAGGCCGGGTACATCGGGTCGATCTTCCTCGTCGGCTACACCATCGGCACCATCGGTTTCGGGATCGCCGCCGACCGGTGGGGACGCAAGACCACGCTCGGTGCGTCGATCCTGCTGTACGGCATCACCACGGCACTGGCCGGCATCACCACCAATCTGGCCGCGTTCACCGGCCTGCGCTTCCTCACCGGTGTGGGCGGCGCCGGCGAGCTGGCGGTGGGCGCCCCCTATACCGCCGAGGTGTGGCCGACCAAGACCCGGGCGATCGGTGTGGGCGGGGTGATCTTCTCGTTGTTCTCGCTCGGCTACGTCCTCGCGGCCGCTGTCGCGCTGGTGCTGGTGCCGCGGTATGGCTGGCAGGCGTCGTTCATCGTGGCGATCGTCCCGGCCATCATCTTGTTCCTTGTCCGCCAGGGCATTACGGAATCGCCCCGCTACACCGAGGTCAAAGAGGCGCGCCAGCGAGACGGCATCCCGCGGGCGAAGCTGTGGCAGCTGCCCGGCGTCCGGCGGCGGCTGATCGTGGGCTGGCTGATCTACACGGCCAACGCGGTCGGCTACTGGGGTTCGACCCTGTTCCTGACCACCTACATCGTCAAGAGATTCCATGCGTCCACCACCGACGCGATTCGCTACGCGCTGGTCTTCTTCCTGCTGCAGGTCGTCTTCGTCTTCATCGGTACCGCATTGGCCGACCGCTTCGGGCGTCGTCCCTCGGCAATTCTCGGCGCCGTCATCGAGGCCGGTTCCGCGATCCTGGCGGCCACCTCGGATTCACTGGCCGAATACCAGGTCTACGGCGCCATCTCCATCGCCACCCTCGGCTGGCTGTGGGGCGTCGGGGACGCGTACATCTCCGAGTTGTTCCCAACCGTGCTGCGCGGCACCGGGTTTGGTGTCGCCGTCGGCGGCGGCCGCATCGTGTCGATCGCCGCGCCGACCGTCGTCGGCTGGGCCATCGGACATTACGGTGTGCAGACGCCGTATCTGGCGCTGTCGGGCATCTGGCTCCTGACCGTGATCGGTTACCTGTTCGGGCCCGAGACCAAGGGCAAGGAGCTCGACGACCTCGCCGACGAGGCGCTGCTGGCACGCGCCTGACTACCCCTGCTGGGCGAGCAGCAGGTCGCGGATGGGCGAGCGGGTGTGCCGCTGCCACATGGCCTGCACGGGCACCAGCAGCGGCGGCTGGAGGTCGACGACCGTCACCCGGCCGCCCAGTACCGGCCCCACCGGGTGCGTCACGAACGCCACGGCCCCCGTCGTCAACGGCGCGGCCACCGTCGCCGCGCCCTGTACGCGGCTGACGACGTAGTCCGGCTCGAATCCGGCTCGGCGGCAGGCGCCGAGCAGGAGGTCGCTGTAGTACGACGCGCCCGGCGGTGCCCAGAGCGCGATGCGTTCGTCGGTCAGGTCGGTGAGGTCGACGGCGTCGCGCCCCGCCAGCGGGTGCGAACTCAGCACCGCCACCCGCACCGCGTGATAGCCCAGCACCGCGGTGGCGAGGTCGCGGTCGGGCACCACACCGCGGCGCAGTGCGAGCTGGATCGATCCGTCGAGAAGCGCAGGCGACAGCTGATCCGGAAACATCTGGCGGAACGTGAAGGACACGTCGGCGTAGGCGTCGATCACCGGCTCCAGAAGCGCGTACGCCTCGACGCTCTCGAGCGCGGGGGTGTGCCCGACGACGTAGTTCTCCCGCGCGGCGCTGGCCGCGCGCTGCACGTGATCGGTGACGGTGTGGGCGGCGGCGAGCAGGCTCCGGGCATCGCTGTGCAGTTGCCGGCCCGCCGGCGTCAAGGTGACCCGGCGGCCGTCGCGGTCGAAAAGCGGTGCGCCCAGCTCTTTTTCGAGCTGGCGGATCGAGCTGCTGAGGGCCTGCTGGCTCAGGTGCAGCTGGTCCGCGGCGCGGGTGAAACCACCGGCGTCGGCGACCGCGAGAAAGTGCTGCAGTCGACGCAGATCGGGATAGGGCCTGGTCATGCCGCCAACCCTATCTACAACTGCTGCTTGTGGATAGGTAGAAAAGTTTCGTTTCTATTTGTGGTTGGCCGTGGCTAGCGTGGGCGGCATGAGCAATCTCGAAGGTAAAACAGCAGTCGTCGCCGCCGGAGCCAAGAACCTGGGCGGCCTGATCAGCACGACCCTCGGCGCGCGCGGCGTCAACGTCGCGGTGCACTACAACAGCGCCGCCACCGAGGCCGACGCCGACCAGACCGTCGCCGCCATCGAGTCCGCCGGTGCCAAGGCCATCAAGGTCCAGGGCGACCTGACCGTTCCCGGCAACGTGGAGAAGCTGTTCGACGCGGCGGTCGAGGCGTTCGGCGGCGTCGACATCGCGATCAACACCGTCGGCAAGGTGCTGCGCAAGCCGATCGTGGAAACGACTGAGGCCGAATACGATTCGATGTTCGACATCAACGCCAAGGCCGCGTACTTCTTCCTGCAGCAGGCCGGCCGCCGCCTGAACGACGGCGGATCGGTGATCACCATCGTGACGGCGCTGCTGGCGGCCTTCACCGATGGCTACAGCACCTACGCCGGCGCCAAGAGCCCCGTCGAGCACTTCACCCGCGCCGCCGCGAAAGAGTTCGCGGCCCGCGGGATCAACGTCAACAACGTCGGTCCGGGGCCCATGGACACGCCGTTCTTCTACGGCCAGGAGACCCCGGAACGCGTGGCGTTCCACAAGTCGCAGGCGATGGGCGACCGGCTGACCCTCATCGAGGACATCGCCCCGCTGGTCGTGTTCCTCGCCGACGAGGGCCACTGGATCACCGGCCAGACCATCTTCGCCAACGGCGGCTACACCACGCGGTAGCCATTGCCGAGCAGACGTAAAACTGTCGTTTTCGGGCGAAAAGCGACAGTTTTACGTTCCCCCACAAGCGGGAGGTACCCCCAGCTCGCGAGTGAAGTCAGCGGCGCCAGAACAAGTGGTGGATGACGCCGCTGGAGCTGGGCACCACGTCGCAGTGGTACCGGTCGAGCAGCTCGTCGGGGGACTCCCAGAGTCGTGAGCCCTCGCCGAGCGTCACGGTGGGGGACACCACGATGTGCAGGGTGTCGATCAGGTCGGCGTCGAGGAACTCGCGGACCGTCGTCGCCCCGCCACCGATGCGGATGTCCTTGCCCTGCGCGGCTTCCCGCGCCAGTTCCAGCACCTCGGCCGGTCCCGCGTCGACGAAGTGGAAGGTCGTGTTCGACAATGTGAACGACGGCCGCAGGTGGTGCGTCATCACGAAAACCGGGGTGTGGAACGGCGGTTCGTCGCCCCACCAGCCCTGCCAGTCGAGCCGGGCCGGTCCGCGGTAGGGGCTGAACTTGTTGGCGCCCATGATCTCTGCGCCGATGTTGTGGTGGAAGTCGCGCACGAGGTGGTCGTCGAGCCCGCGGGTGCCGCCCGGATCGGTGCGGTTGGGCCAGCTGGCGGTCGCGCCGGCCCAGGCGAACATGCTGCCGGGGTCGGCGTGGCCGAAGGGCCGCTCGAAGCTCTGTCCGACACCGGCGCCGAAGCCGTCTGCCGAGACGTTGAAGTTCTGCACTTTCACCAGCTGCGTCATGTGCGTGTTGACCTCCGCGGTTGCCGAAATTCATCGCGATAAGACAAAACTGCCCCTCGTCCGAAGGCGAGGGGCAGTTTTGTGGTTGTTCGCGTGATTACAGCGCGATGTTCTTGTGGCGACCGCGGCGGGCCGGGGCCTCGGCGAGGGCCTGGGTGATCTTCGACCGGGTGTGGGCCGGGTCGATCTTCTCGTCCACCACGCCGATCTCGATGGCGGAGTCGACGCCACCGGCAATCCTTTCGTGTTCCAGCGCGAGTTCCTCATGGAGGGCCTCACGCTCGGCCGCGTCCTCGACGGCGGCCAGCTTGCGCTTGTGCAGGATGCCGACGGCGGCCTTGGCGCCCATGACGGCGACCTCGGCGTCCGGCCAGGCGAACACCTTCGTCGCACCGAGCGACCGCGAGTTCATGGCGATGTACGCGCCGCCGTAGATCTTGCGAGTCACCAGCGTGACGCGGGGGACCACGGCCTCACCGAACGCGTGCAGCAGCTTGGCGCCACGGCGCACGACGCCGCCCCACTCCTGGTCCACACCGGGCAGGTAGCCGGGGACGTCGACCAGAACGATCAGCGGGATACCGAAAGCGTCGCACAGGCGCACGAAACGTGCTGCCTTCTCGGCGCTTTCGGAGTTCAGGCAGCCACCCAGACGCAGCGGGTTGTTGGCGATGACGCCGACGGAGCGACCGGCGAGGCGGCCCAGGCCGACCACGATGGACGGCGCCCACTTGGACTGGAACTCTTCGAACGGCACGCCCTCGTCGAGCAGGGCCTCCACGATCGGGTGCACGTCGTAGGCACGACGTGCCGACTCGGGCATGAGGGCCTTGATGTCGGTGTCGCCGGCCTCCGCCTTGGTGCGGTCGAAGTGGCCCTGCTGGCTGAACAGGCCGACCAGGCGACGGCCGCGCTCGTAGCAGTCGAGTTCGTCGTCGGCGACGATGTGGCACACACCGGACTTCTTGTGGTGGGTGTCGGGGCCACCGAGCGAGACCATGTCGACGTCCTCGCCGGTGACGCTGCGGACGACGTCCGGGCCGGTGACGAAGACGCGGCCCTCGGGGGCCATGACGATGACGTCGGTCAGGGCGGGGCCGTACGCGGCACCGCCGGCGGCGAAGCCGACGACCAACGAGATCTGCGGGATGTAGCCCGAGGCCCGGATCATGGCCTCGAAGACCTGGCCGACCGCGTGCAGCGCGCGCACACCCTCGGCGAGGCGGGCACCACCGGAGTGCCAGATACCCACGATGGGGGCCTGCTCGTCGATGGCGGTGTCGTAGGCGCGGACGATGTGCGCGCAGCCGTCGACGCCCATGGCACCACCCATGACGGTGCCGTCGGTGGCGAACGCGATGGTGTGCACGCCGTTGACGGTGCCGGAGGCGGCCAGGACGCCCGACTTGTCGCGCTCGTGCAGCGGCTTGACGCTGCCCGGGTCGAAGAAGGTCGAGAGCCGCAGCAGCGGGTCGCGAGGATCAAGTGATTCGGCGGCCGTCGCCTCAGGTGCCAGGGTCGTCATTCTCTAATCTCCTTGATCTCGCGGTATGCGCTTCGTCGCTCAGTACCGGCCGAATACGAGTGCGACGTTGTGTCCGCCGAACCCGAACGAGTTGTTGATCGCGTACTTGTAGTCGCCCTGCCGCGGAGCCTTGGAGACCACATCCAGATCGATCTCCGGATCCAGGTTTTCCAGGTTCAGTGTGGGCGGTATGACGCCGTCGCGCAGCGCGAGCACGGTGAGGATGGACTCCACCGCACCAACCGCGCCCACCGAGTGGCCCAGAGCGGACTTGGGGGCGTACACCGCGGGGCGGTGGCCCTTCATGGCGTTGTTGATGGCCACGCCCTCGGCGACGTCACCGACGCTGGTGCCGGTCGCGTGCGCGTTGACGTGGTCGATGTCGGAAGGAACGAGCCCTGCCAGTTCTATGGCCCGGGTCATGGCGTAGCCGGCCTGTTCACCGTTGGGGTCCGGGGCCACGATGTGGTAGCCGTCCGAGGTGACGCTGGCGCCCATCAGGCGGGCCAGGATGTTGGCGCCGCGAGCTTTGGCGTGTTCCTCGGTCTCGAGCACCAGCATGGCGCCACCCTCACCGAACACGAAGCCGTTGCGGTCGCGGTCGAAGGGGCGGCAGGCGCCGGCCGGGTTGTCGTTGGTGTTGGACAGCACGATGCGCATCTGGGCGAACCCGGCGATCGGCACTGCCTCGATCTTGGTTTCGACGCCACCGGCGATGGCGACGTCGGCCTCGCCCAGCACCAGCTGGCGCCAGGCGTTGGCGATGGCTTCGGACCCGGAGGCGCAGGCCGAGATCAGGGTGGACACCCCGGCCTTGGCCTTGCGCTCCAGTCCGACAGCGGCCGCCGCCCCGTTGGGCATGTACATCTGCACGACCAGCGGCGAAACCGCTCGCAGGCCGCGCTCGCGCATACCGTCGTAGGCGAAGACCAGTTCCTCGGTCGAGCCGAGGCCGGTGCCGATAGACACCATCAGTCGTCGGGGATCAACGTCCGGCGAGCCTGCGTTTTCCCAGACTCGCCGGCCGATGACCGTCGACATTTTCTGCAGGTATGACAGCCGACGCAGTTCGACCCGCGTCAGTTCACTTTCGAAATCCTCGTGCAGATGGCCACCGATCCGGACGGGGAGGTCGTACTTCTCGATGAAGTCATCTTCGAGAAGGCGAATCCCACTCTGTCCGTCAAGGAGCTTCTGCCACGTGGTTTCGGCATCGGTCGCCAGGGCGGTCGACATGGCGACGCCAGTCACGACCACATTGGGGAGACCATTCCCCGTTGACAACCTGTTAGCGGTTACCCCTGCCATTACTGCTCAATGTCCCTTCGACTTAATAACGCCCAAAGGCCAGGGCGACATTGTGTCCACCGAACCCGAACGAGTTGTTGATGGCGTACTTGTAGTCGCCATAACGAGGCTCGCCCGCAACAACATCGAGATCGATGGCGGGATCCGGCGTCTCGTAGTTGAGCGTCGGGGGAATGACCCCGTCGCGCAACGCGAGCACCGTCAACACGGACTCCAGCGCACCGACCGCACCGATGGAGTGGCCGAGCGCCGACTTCGGCGCGTACACCGCGGCGCCCTGACATCCGGCAACGCGGATGGCATTGGCCTCGGCGGTATCACCGATCGGGGTGGCCGTGCCGTGGGCATTGACGTGGTCAATGTCCTTGGCGTCCAGGCCTGCGGTCTCCAGTGCACGCTTCATCGCGGCACCGGCGCGCACGCCGCCGTCGGCCGGAGCCACCATGTGGAACGCGTCCGAGGTGATGCCGGCGCCCATGAGCCGGGCCAGCGGCTTGGCGCCACGGGCCAGGGCGTGCTCTTCGGTCTCGATGATCATCAACGCGCCGGCCTCGCCGAACACGAAGCCGTCACGATCCTTGTCGAACGGCCGCGACGCAGCCGCCGGATCGTCGTTGCGGGTCGACATGGCGCGCATCATCGAGAACGCCGCGATGGGCAGCGCTTCGATGGCACCTTCGACACCGCCGACGACGGCGAAGTCCGCGTCGCCCATGACGATCTGACGCCAGCCGTGGGCGATGGCCTCAGAACCCGACGAACACGCCGACACCGGCGTGATGACCCCGGCGCGGGCGCCGAGCTCCAAGCCGGCGACCGCGGCCGCACCGTTGGGCATGATCATCTGAACGGCGAGCGGGCTGACCTTGCGGATGCCGCCCTCGTTCATGGCGTCGTAGGTTTCGACGATCTTCTCGCCGCCACCCAGACCGGTGCCGATCACGACGGCGAAACGGTCCGGATCGACCTCGGGCGCACCCGCGTTCTTCCACAACCGTCGCGCCAGTACGAGCGACATGCGCTGCACATAGGAGTTGCGGCGCAGCTCGACGCGGGTCAGCTGGCTTTCCAGGTCATCGACCAGGTGGCCACCGATACGCACCGGAAGGTCCCACTTCTCGACCCAGTCGTCCTCGAGAGTGCGGATGCCGCTCTCGCCTGCCAGGAGGCCCTTCCACGTGCTCTCGATGTCAGCAGCGAGCGCCGTGGTTGCCTCCACGGCGGTCACCACTACGTTCGGGAAGCCTCCGTTAGCAGTGGAAGGCCTGGTCACTTGCTGAACTTATCGCGCAGCGCGGCAGCAGCCTCGGGGTTCTCTTCCTCGAGCTTCTGGATGTAGGAGACGACGTCACCAACGGTGCGCAGGCCGGCCAGGTCCTCGTCCGGGATCTTCACGCCGTACTTGTCCTCGGTCTGGACGGCGATCTCGACCATTGACAGCGAGTCGATGTCCAGGTCGTCGACGAAGGACTTCTCGGGGGTCACCTCAGACGGCTCGATGCCGGTGACCTCTTCGATGATCTCGGCGAGGCCGGCGATGATTTCTTCTTGACTGGCAGCCACGATGGCTCCTTCTTTTTGTTGTGTCGGCACACCGGATTTGGTGTGCCGGGTTGGTTGTTTCGGCAAGCGGGCCTGTCAGAACTCGGCGAGTCCGTCCAGGTCTGCGGGGGTCTTGATGGCGAAGGTGGGCACGCCCTTGACTTCGCGCTTGGCGATACCGGCGAGGGTGCCGGCCGGCGGGAACTCGATGATGCCGGTGACCTCCTGGCCTTCCTGAGCGGCACTGAAGCGCTTCCGCATCGTTTCCGAGCACAGGTCCCAGCGGACCGGACGGGTCATCTGGGCGACCAGCTTGGCCATGGCGTCCGCGGCGCCGGCGACCGGCTGGCCGTCGGCGTTCGACAGCAGCGTGGTGGTCGGCTCGCTGGGGGTGACGGTCGCCGCGGCAGCCGCGTACGGCTCCTGCGCCGAACCCATGAAGTGCGTGTGGAAGGCGCCGGCGGTGGCCAGCACGCGGACCCGGGCCTTGGCCGGCGGATCCTCTGCCAGCTTCTCCAGCGCCGAGACGGCACCGGCGGCGACGATCTGACCCGCCGCGTTGCGGTTGGCCGGGACCAGTTCCAGAGCTTCGAGACGGGCCAGGACCTCGGCCTCGTCGCCACCGAGCACCGCGGCCATGCCGGTGGGCTCCAGTGCGCAGGCTTTGGCCATCTCGGCGCCGCGGGTGGCGGCGAGCTTGATGGCCTCGTCGGCGGAGATGACGCCCGCGATGGCGTAGGCGGCGATCTCGCCGACGGAGTGGCCGGCCACGATCGTGGTGGCGCCGGCCAGGAGGCCGCGCTTGGTCAGCTCTTCGTGTGCGAGCAGCGTGGCCGCGACGACCAGGGGCTGGGTCACCGCGGTGTCGGTGATCTCCTCGGCGGTCGCCGTGGTGCCCAGCTGGGCCAGATCCAGGCCGCTGATCTCCGACCAGGTGGCCAGACGGTCAGCAGCACCGGCCAGCTCCAACCAAGGGGTGAGCATGCCGGGCGTCTGAGATCCCTGCCCGGGGGCAAGCAGCGCAAGCACAGGTGTTTGAGGCACGGATTAAGAAAACACTGTGAAGCGGGTTTTATGCCGTGTAAGAGATTATGAACCTCGTCTTAAAGTTTTGTGGAATGTCTACAAAAACGCACGTTATGCAACGTTGGCGAGACCTCGCTGCGATGTGGATCACAATCGTATGTCGCAAGCTACCGGTGGGTAGGGTTGCTGTAACTGTGCTGATCAGGCCATTTACTGATTGGCCTGAGCGGGCGTACGGCTCAATCGGCCCACTGTGGAGGCCACACGGAGCACATACGCATCCCTGGGCACCATCGGATCGCGGCCGGTGAAGTCCGCGATCCGGCGCAGCCGGTACCGGACGGTGTTTGGATGAACGAACAATTTGCGGGCGCACGCTTCTATGGCGCCGCCCGCGTCGAGGTAGGCGTCGAGCGTCTCCGTCAGCGCCGGACCTGCGTCTGCCAGCGGCCGGACGACCTCGAGTTCCAGGGCCGCGATGGCCGACCGATCCCCGAGCAGTGCACGTTCCGGCAGCAGTTCACGCGCCGGAACCGGCCGGGGCGCACCCGTCCACCCGCTCACCGCATTCATCCCCGCGATGGCTTCGGTGGCGCTGTAGTGCGCGGCCGCCAGCGTGGCGGCCGTCGGCCCGATGACCACCGGGGCGTCGGCGAACACGCCCATCAGCTCACCCAGGAATCGGTCGGTGGGGGAGATCTGCCCGGACACGATGGCCACCAGCCAGGTGCCGTGGACGTCGGACAGTGCGACGCGGCCGTTGCGGGTGACGACGTCGTGCACGTCCTCACTCGCCAGATCGGCCCGGTCGGGGCGCGGGTAGCCCACGACGACGGTCGCGGGCGCGGTGGCGTCCCAGTTCAGTGCCGCGGCCTGCGACTGCAGGCCGGGCCCCACGTCGCCGCGCACGACGGCGTCGACGACGTTGGCCTCCATCCGGGTGTCCCAGGCGCCGCGGGCCTCGGCCTGGTCGGCGTATGCGCTGGCGGCGGCGAAGGCCAGGTCGCGGCTGTAGCGCAGGATGCCGGCGGTCAGTGCCGTCAACTGTTCCTCGGTGCGGGCCAGCAGCGGCACCACTTCCTCGAAGAACTCCATGGTGGTCCGCACCATCTCCACCGACTGCCGCAGCGCGATACGGCGCCGCAGGTCCTGGGGCACGACCTCGAAGGCCTCCGCGGTGTAGCTGACGTCGCTGTTGGGGTCGCGCATCCACTCGACGAAGTTGACGACCGCGGTCTGCACCACCAGATGCACGCTGGCCCGCTGCGAGGCCTCCAGTTCGGCGAAGAACGGCAGCCGCTCTTCGAGGGCGTGCACCGCCTGCGTCGCCAACGTGCCGGAGTACTGCTTGAGGCGACGCAGCACCGTCTCTGGGACGTTCTCGAGCACTTCGAGTGTCGACTTGGGCGGCACGAACCGCTTGCCGCTGGTCGCGTTGTCGGGCATGACTAAAAGCTACGCCTGATTTCTGGAGACTTCTGCCAATCCGGCCGCGCTGAGATGACGGTTTCTGACAGAAACCGTCATCTCAGCGTGCGCGGGCTCTACGCGCTGCCGGTGTCGGCGTACGACACCTCGGCGGCCGAGACGTCGTCGATCCGGTACTGCTTGGCGGCCGCGACGGCCACCGACGGGTCGATCTCGCCGTCGCGAGCCAGGGCCTCCAGCACCGCCACCACCACCGACTCCGCGTCGGTGTTGAAGAAGCGGCGGGCGGCCGGGCGGGTGTCGGAGAAGCCGAACCCGTCCGTGCCCAGCGTGACGTAGGTGTTCGGTACCCACGGGCGGATCTGCTCGGGCACCGCGCGCATCCAGTCGGATACCGCGACCACGGGGCCCGCGGTCTTCGCGAGCTGGGCGGTCACGTACGGCACGCCGGCCTGCTGGTCCGGGTGGCGCAGCGCGTGCCGGTCGATGTCCACGCCGTCGCGGTTCAGCTCGCCCCAGCTGGTCACCGACCACACGTCGGCGGCTACGTCCCAGTTCGCGGCCAGCAGGTCCGCCGCCCGCAGCGCCTCGGGCATCGAGACGCCCGACGCCAGGATCTGCGCCGTGCTGGAGCGCTTCTCCGGCGCGACGCGGTAGCGGTACATGCCGCGCAGGACGCCTTCGGGGTCGAAGTTCTCGGGCTCGGCCGGCTGGACGTACGGCTCGTTGTAGATGGTGATGTAGAAGTAGACGTTCTCGGAGTTCTCGCCGTACATGCGCTCGAGGCCGCTCTCGATGATGTACGCGATCTCGTAGGCGAACGCCGGGTCGTACGACACCACCGCGGGGTTGGTCGAGGCCAGCAGCAGCGAGTGACCGTCCGCGTGCTGCAGGCCCTCGCCGGTGAGCGTCGTGCGTCCGGCCGTGGCGCCCAGCACGAAGCCGCGGCCCATCTGGTCGGCCGCCGCCCAGAACCCGTCGCCGGTGCGCTGGAACCCGAACATCGAATAGAAGATGTAGATCGGGATCATCGGCAGGTCGTGCGTGGCGTACGACGTCGCGACCGCGGTGAACGACGCCGTCGACCCGGCTTCGTTGATGCCCTCGTGCAGGATCTGGCCGACTTCGGATTCCTTGTACGCCAACATCAGATCGGCATCCACGGCGGTGTAGAGCTGGCCGTTGCGGTTGTAGATCTTCAGGCTCGGGAACCACGAGTCCATGCCGAACGTGCGGGCCTCGTCGGGGATGATCGGGACGATGCGCGGCCCGATGTTCTTGTCCCGCAACAGTTCTTTGAAGGTGCGCACCGTTGCCATGGTGGTGGCGACGGCCTGGTTGCCCGAGCCCTTCTTGAGTGACTTGTAGACGTCGCGGGGCGGCAGCGGTAGCGGCTTGGACTTGGTGCGCCGCTCCGGCAGGAAGCCGCCGAGCGCACGGCGCCGGTCGAGCATGTACCGGATTTCCGGTGACTCGGAGCCCGGGTGGTAGTACGGCGGCAGGTACGGGTTCTCCTCGAGCTGGGCGTCGGTGATCGGCACCCGCGTCGCGTCGCGGAACTTCTTGAGGTCGTCGAGCGCCAGCTTCTTCATCTGGTGCGTCGCGTTGCGGCCCTCGAAGTGGCTGCCCAGGGTGTAGCCCTTGATGGTCTTGGCCAGGATGACCGTCGGCTGGCCCTTGTGCTCCATGGCCGCGCGGTAGGCGGCGTACAGCTTGCGGTAGTCGTGGCCGCCGCGCTTGAGGTTCCAGATCTCCTGGTCGGTCATCGGGTCGACCAGCGCCTTGGTGCGCGGGTCGCGGCCGAAGAAGTGGTCGCGCACGTACGCGCCGTCGTTGGCCTTGTAGGTCTGGTAGTCACCGTCGGGGGTGACGTTCATCAGGTTCACCAGCGCGCCGTCCTTGTCGGCATGAAGCAGGGCGTCCCATTCGCGGCCCCACACCACCTTGATGACGTTCCAGCCGGCGCCGCGGAAGAACGACTCCAGTTCCTGGATGATCTTGCCGTTGCCGCGGACCGGGCCGTCGAGCCGCTGCAGGTTGCAGTTGACGACGAACGTCAGGTTGTCGAGCGCCTCGTTGGCGGCGACCTGGATCAGGCCGCGGCTCTCGGGCTCGTCCATCTCGCCGTCGCCGAGGAAGGCCCACACGTGCTGATCGCTGGTGTCCTTGAGGCCCCGGTCGTGCAGGTAGTGGTTGAAGCGCGCCTGGTAGATGGCGTTCATCGGGCCCAAACCCATTGACACCGTGGGGAATTCCCAGAAATCGGGCATCAGGCGGGGGTGCGGGTACGACGGCAGGCCGCCGCCGAGCCCGGCATGCGAGTGCTCCTGACGGAAGCCGTCCAGGCGGTGTTCGTCGATGCGGCCCTCGAGGAAGGCGCGGGCGTAGATGCCGGGGGAGGCGTGGCCCTGGATGAAGATCTGGTCGCCGCCGCCCGGGTGGTTCTTGCCGCGGAAGAAGTGGTTGAAGCCGACCTCATAGAGCGAAGCCGACGACGCATACGTCGAAATGTGGCCGCCCACACCGACTCCCGGCCGCTGCGCGCGGTGCACCATGATCGCGGCGTTCCAGCGGATCCAGCGGCGGAAGCGGCGCTCGACCTCTTCGTCACCGGGGAACCACGGCTCCAGGTCGGTGGGGATGGTGTTGACGTAGTCGGTGGACGTCAGCGCGGGGATGGACACGCGCATCTCCCGCGAGCGCTCCAACAGCCGGAGCATCAGGTAGCGGGCACGAGCCGGCCCCGACCGGCCCAACAGGTCGTCGAACGACTCCAGCCATTCGGCGGTCTCGTCCGGGTCGATGTCGGGAAGATACGACGCGACGCCATCACGAATCACCCGGACCCGGTCGGGTTCGGCTGAGGTACTGGAGTTTTGAGCCAGGTCTTGGCGCACGAACTCAGTGGTCAACTGCCACTCCTTGGTATGCGATTTTGGGGATGCTTTTGGCACTGCCCATGGTCCCCCCATCGTTCCGCAGATTAGGCGTTGGGGTGGGCTACCGGCGAGTACGCGTTCGGATGCCTGTGATTGGCGCATCCACCCTGTACGGTCAGCTGATGATGACCAGCGCGGCTAGTGTGTCGCGGCTTCGCGCAGCCGCTTTGGTATCCGGAGGCGTGGCGGTATCCGCCATGTTGATCGTCGGCTGCAGTAAGTCCGTCGAAGGAAGTTCCACGGTCGACCAGCCCGGCGCCGCGGCGTACCGCACGTCGGTGTCGCTGTCCGCGGCAGCGTCGGCCAGTTCCAGTTCGTCGAGCGCCTCCAAGGCGGCGACGGAGGCCGCGTGCCAGACGTTCGTCGACACCGGCAAACCGGCGATGCAGGCGGTCAATGCCTACGTCGACGCCGAGAACGCCGGTGGCACCGACGCCGCCAAGCTGCAGGCCGCGGTCGACGCGCTCCACCACGCCGCGGACGCGGTGACCAAGAGCGCCACGACCGTGCAGTCCGACACCCTCAAGGCGGCGCTCGCCGGCTGGTCGGCGGCGGCCCAGTCGCTGGCGACGGCGATCAGCACCAACGCGTCGACCTCTGATTTCAATGCGGCGGTCGACTCGTTCAATAACGCCAAGTCGGCCACCGAGACCGCATGCGGGTAGCTGTCGCACATCAAAGATGTGTCTTGCGTCGAATGAATCGTCGTCGCGTGCGACTATTGGGTTCCACACACACAGACTGCAAACAAGCAGGTTAGAGGAGGACACCGGTGGCCGCGGCGGACGCGCCGAACTACGCCCAGAGACTGGGCATTCACAAAGATCAGATCGTCCAGGAGCTGGGTTGGGACGAGGACACCGACGACGACATCCGCGCTGACATCGAAGATGCGTGCGGCGGAGAGCTTCTCGACGAGGATTCCGACGAAGTCGTGGACGTCGTACTGCTGTGGTGGCGCGATGACGACGGCGACCTGGTGGACCGTCTGATGGACGCCATCACTCCGCTGGCCGACGACGGCGTGATCTGGGTGGTGACTCCGAAGACCGGCAAGGGTGGCCACGTGCAGCCTGCTGAGATCGCCGAGTCGGCGCCCACCGCCGGACTGGTCGTCACCTCTTCGGCCAACCTCGGGGACTGGATCGCCAGCCGCCTGGTGCAGCCCAAGTCGAAGGCCGCGGGCCGGCACTAGTGCGGTTGGGATTGCTCCCGCAGGTGTCGTGTACCGCGAGCCTGACTGGGTGGCGGAATTTTGGCGCCTTTTTTGCCCTGTGGTCAGGTTCGCGATCGTGATCGACGTCGGGTCCGTCGCCCCGGACTTCACTCTCAAAGACCAGCACGGTCGTGCGGTGACGCTGTCGGCGTTGCGCGGCCGGAACGTGCTGCTGGTGTTCTTCCCGCTGGCGTTCACCCCGGTGTGTGCGGGGGAGCTCGGCGAGATTCAGGAAAACCTGGCCCGGTACCGCAGTGATTCGGTGGAGACGCTGACCATCTCGGTCGGGCCGCCGGCCACCCACAAGGTGTGGGCCCGGGAATCGGGTTTCGAGTTCCCGATCCTGTGCGACTTCTGGCCGCACGGCGCGGTGTCCCAGCTGTACGGGGTTTTCAACGAGGTTTCGGGCTACCCGGACCGGGGCACATTCCTGGTCGATCGGGAGGGCGTTGTGCGGTTCGCGGAGTGCACATCGCCGGGCGAGGCGCGGGACCAGCAGGTCTGGGTCGACGCCCTGGCGGCCTTGGACTGATTTTCCCTGACCCGCCATCGGCGTGTAGCGTGCCCGGGGCGGGGCGCGTAGCTCAGTGGTAGAGCTCTGGTTTTACACACCAGCGGTCGGCGGTTCGATACCGTCCGCGCCCACCAACAAACGACCGATCAGAGGCGATTTCAGCCAGGTCACAATCGATAGCCGACCCCCGCCGGACCAGTAGCAGGTCAACGGGATAAGGCCCGGGCGGAGAGGGGGGAGCCTTGACGCTTCCGCTTTGGGACAAAGTTGACGTGTCGGTACTGGAACTTAAAGCTGAGGATTCGTCTGAGGCTAGCGGTAAGCCGCGCAAGCGGGGCTGGCGTCGTCTTTCCCTTGTTGGAGGTGTTCTCGGCGCAGTCTTTTGGGGACTTGGGCTGACTAAGTTGTTCATCTTCGACTTCGACCGCTATGTCGCAGACAAGGTTGGCCCGCCGTTCGACCTGATCGTGCAATTCCGATTCTTGGTGGTCCTCGGCCTAGTCGCCCTGCTAATTGCGGTATTCAGCAAGGCGTGGGCTTTATTGATCTATATTGTGCTCTTCCCGCTCATTTTCCTATTCTGGACCGTACCCAGCGCAGTGGTTAAATTTCGGAGTTGGAATCTGATTCTGGCTGTTATTTCTCTTGTATCTTCTTGGTTTCATCGGTTCAAGCTCAGATTTCTAGTTCGCTCGCTGGAAGTAATCGTCTGTGTTCTTGCGCTGTTCAGTTCAGTTAAATGGTTATCGATACTCTGTGCGTGCGTACTCGGTATCGCGCTCATCTATCGCTACGCCATGACCGTATTCTCTGGAATGCAGGCATCGAAGTTTTCTTTGTATCAAGAGAAACTGGTCGGGGTTGCTACGAGAATGGAGTTCAATGGCTATATCGAGCCGGAACTCAAGAGTGACGACATAGTCCGCTTCACCAAGGAACAGCTCGAGAAATTCTCCAACACTGTCTCGAATGGTCTGATACAGGTGAAAATAATGTCCTATTATGCTGATTTGTTGCGCCAGTTTCGCAAGAGTCAAGCACTAGTGTTTTTGAATCTGATATCTTATGCTTGGTTATTTGTTCAATCGGCTATTCTGCTAACGCTGATCAACCTGTCTATCTACGTGGCAGATCCCGATCAGTTCAGAATCGAAGGCAGAGCTACGCTACCCCAATTCCTCTACTACGCAACCACCGCCTTGTATGGCAACACTATTCCGCAGATAACTGCGTCTGGCGCTGCCGCTGTACTAATTGCGACCGTGACGGCTTTCTATGGGCCGATATTCCTGCTGGCGCTCGGTCTACAGGTGATCGCTAGCTTCCGGCACGCAAAAGACGATGCGGCGTTCGGCGAACTAGCCGAACGTCTGAAGTCGAAGGAAATTGAACTCTCGCGCGAGCTTCAGGCCGAGTACGAGATGTCCCCCGATGAGGTAATGCGGCGACTCCGAGAGATGAGCGACAGTACCGGCAACCTCCTCGTGCACTGGGTGTCCAAATTGCCGACCGAGCTCAGTGGTAGACGCGGCACGCGCGCGTAATGACGGGCCGATAAAGGTCCTGTGGGCTAGTCGGCAAACTGCCGCCGCGGCGCGATGTGCTCAGCAGCGCGTCTTCGGCTGAGGCCAGCGTGCAGTCGTAGACGTGAACGCGCACGTTGAGCATGATTGCCGGGTTGTGGCTAAGTCATTTCGCCGTGGTCGAGGGCGTAGTCCACCGTCCAGCAGCATAGCGCCGGCGCGGCCAACGTCGTGAAGCCGGATCGCCGGCACCCCCGGCGCCCATAGGGTGAGTGGCGCCGGTTGGGGTGAGGCAACGGTGAATCCGCGGCGGCGAGCAAATTTGAGCACCGAGCGTGTCGATCTCGTGAAAAAATGAAGTGCAATGGTAGCGTTCTGGCTGTCGGCTGAAGGAAGGGGTGGTCCTGTGGACAAGGGTCGCCGATGGGCTATCGAGACATTTGGTGAGTACGGTGTGCACATCCGGGGTCGGGTTGCTCAGCTCGTCCGTGAGCAGCACATGGCGATGGTGGATTCGCAGGACGCGTCAGGCCACCGCAGCCACGCCGTGTATGGCCTGTTCTGGCGTGGGATTCTGGAACAGTTCGAGGCGTTAGAAAACTTGCCGCATGCCACGTTGATTCGGCCGGGAAAGGCGTCCTACAAAATTGTTGTCATAAACGGTGTGGCGTTATTCCCGTGGCGCTGGGGTCGCACCCGAGGCGACAGGCTGGCTTCGGCAACGTTTGCGACTTCGGACGCGCGTGTCGCGATGTTCGCCCTGGACGATGTGCCATTCCAGGGCAAATTAGACGTTGGTATGCCTGACCCAGATCTGACCGACGAGGAGAAGGAGCTGGCCGCAGCGGTCGAGGCAGTGATTAGTGATAACTCGGTGACCACCAATAAGGTGGTCGTCGTGGCGATCTCGAGCTCGCCGATGGGCCTCCATGGAGTCAGCTGGGGTGAGGCACGGTTGACGGAAGGTGGCCACTTGGAATGGGGCTTTTCCGAGGACTTGGCAGATGTTGCTGCCCCCGGCCCGGTCGGCGTAGTCGACAGCCACAAGACGTTTACTACCGGCGAGCCGCCGAAGAAGGAGCTGCGTCACCGGTCAGAGCCAGAGCAAGATTCTGGTATTCCGGCATCAGACGATGACTGATGAGGACCAAGGCGAACTCCGGCTCTTCGGTGAGCGCGGATCAAGCCTCGACGAAATTGTTCGTGCGTTCGATTCCGCACGCCTGACGCAGGCGCGAGTGCTCGCGGAGCTTACGAAGGTCGAGCTTGCGGAACGGCTTGGTGTGTCCGCGGCCGCAGTTGGCCAGTACGAGACTGGTGCGACGAAACCACGTCACGATCTCCTGCCGCAGCTATCAAGGGTACTGCGGGTTCCAGTTGAGTTCTTCGCTGCCGGTAGGCCTATCGGCAGACTTGATGCGGCGAACGCGCATTTTCGGAGTCTTCGTTCCACACGGGCTAAGGATCGCGCGAAGGCGGCCACACATGCTGAGCAGTTGTGGGAATTGACATATGCGCTTGAAAAGCGAGTTCGCCTTCCCGAGGTTGACGTGCCAACTTTTCCAGAGGGAACCCCACCGGCCCATGCCGCGCAGACATTGCGAAAGGCATGGGGGATTGCACGTGGGCCACTACCTCACCTCGTCGCGCTAATGGAATCCCGCGGCATCGTTGTAAGCCTGATCGCGATGACAAATGAAGCGGTGAGACGTGTCAGTGCGTACTCCACCGACGCCCTTGGCCGGCCACTTGTGATCGTTACTCCCGAAAAGGCGTTCTCGGTCTATACATATCGGTTTACGTGTGCTCATGAGCTGGGCCATCTTGTTTTGCACTCAAGCCCTCTCCCCGGAGATCGCCAGCAAGAGCGGGAGGCCGACGAATTCGCTGCCGAGTTCCTTACACCACAGGCAGAAATCGGTCCGCTTCTACCGCGGACCATGCGCATGGCGGCCCTTGAGAAACTGAGTGTCGAATGGGGAGTCTCGGTAAAGTCGCTGATTCGAAGGATGGGGGCGCTGGGCGTCGTTTCGGATGTATCGGTGCGGCGCGCCTATCAGCGTCTGAGTGCAGCTGCTGAGCTGAGTCGCCACGAGCCAATCTCTGTTTACAAGGGTGAAGTTCCTTCGCTGCTCCGCGACGCGTTCACTCTCGCTGAACGCTACGGGCTCACGCGACGTGAACTTGCCATCGAGCTCGGTTGGACAGCCCACCATCTAGACGAAATGCTCGGTGATGACGATAAGCGGCCTGTCCTACGCATTGTGCGTTGACGAAATCGTTGCAGCAATGGATTGAGTCCGGTCGTCGTATTGCACATGAGGGGCACTGTGTCATTCGCGGCAAGTTTGGCGTGATCTCAGTCGACCGGGCTCATATCGTCGGCACTCCACCGCACCGCAGTCACCGCCGGCGCCTTGATGACGTCGGCCAGGGCGGCCTCGATGCGGTGGTCGTCGCGTTCGTCGGCGATGACGGTGGCGGTGATGCGGACGCCCTCGTCGTCGGGCAGGTCGACGGCCGAGATGGAGCGCACCGTGAGGTTGGGGTGCGAGATGGCATCGAAGATCAGGCTGCGGATGTGGAGCTCGGCGCTCGTGGCGCACCGCACCTCGAACCGGTATTCGGCAGAGGACTCTTCGGCGCCGGGGCGGCGGTGACGGTCCAGCGTGCGGCCGACCGGCCGCAGGAAGATGTTGGCGGCGATGACGGCGCAGCTGCCGATCACGGCGGGCAGCATCAGTCCGCCGCCGGCCAGGGCCCCGATGGCGGCGGAGGCCCACAGGGTGGCCGCGGTGTTGAGCCCCGAGATCGTGGCACCCTGCTGCATGATCACGCCGGCTCCGAGGAAGCCGATGCCGGACGCGACCTGGGCGGCGACACGCGTGGGGTCGGCGTGTTCGCCCGCGAAGGTGTAGCCGCCCATGATCACGAACAGCGCGGAGCCGAGGCTCACCAGCGCGGTGGTGCGCAACCCGGCGTTGCGGGACCGCCACTGGCGCTCCAGCCCGATCGCCGCGCCCAGCCCCAGGCCGGCGCCGATCCGCAGCGCGATATCCAGTGTGTCGATCACCTTGTGCTCCTGTTGCTTTCGTGCTCCGGGGCGCGCTCTCGGCGCGTCCACGTCTGCGACGGCAGTAGGGGCGGATGGTAGGGACAGCGTGCAAACCCAAGGTGAACGGCAGTCTTCCCGCCGTTCACCTTGGGACGTGGATATCGTTGAATCAGTGCGCTTTTCGCGATGCTGCGGTCGCCTGTGAATTACCTCCCACTGTGCTGGGACCTCAGGCGGCGGCCTGCGACGTCGACTCGGCCTTCTTGGCCTGTGTCTTCTTGCCGGACTTCGACTTCGGCTTCTTCTGGGTGGTCTGCTTCTCGGCCTTGCTACCGGTGTCCGACGTTCCCGAGCCGGCGCTCGTGTTGGTTGCCGCCCCGGTCGTGTCGGGTTTGGTGTCGGGCTTGGTACCGGAGTCGGTGTCGTGGTTCGCCGTCGAGAGAGTGTCGGGCGCCGTCGAATCTTTGGTGTCTGTCGGGTCTTTGGTGTCCGTCGGCGTGGTCGCCGTGGGCTTGGCTGCCGTCGGCGCGAGTTTGACCGTGGGCTTGACCTTCGTCGCGGTGATCTTGGGGATGGCGGTGGCCTCGACTCCGGATGCCGGCGCGGGAGTGACGGCCGCGATCGGTGCCGGTTGCGTCGCCAGCGCGTTCGCGATGGTGTTCTGCGCGAAGGCGATTCCGTCGATGACCTTCCCGGCGCCGGTATTGAGGCCCTGGATGACGAGCTTGACGCCGTCGGTGATGGCCTTGGCGAGATTGCCGAGGTTGATGGGCAGTAGCGCCGCCACGACGTTCTGGCCGGCGATGATCGCCGAGGTCGCGACGTCGTTGAACCCGCCGAGCAGGCCGGCGCCGAGTCCGATGAGCGCGGCGGGCACGGCCGCTTGCAATGCCTGCTGGACGGCCAGTTGGCGCTGGTTGCGTTCGATGACGGAGACCAGGATCGGCCCGCCGATGACGGTTACCGCGCCGATCACCCCCGCTTCGACGGTGCCGAGGGCGCCCACGAGGTCCCGGGCCAGGATCTGCTGGGCCACGGTGACCACGAGTCCCGGGATGGCGCTGATGGTCTGCCCGACGCCCTGGCCGGCTTTGGCCAAGCCGACACCGATGGTCAGGGCATCGTCGATCTGATTCTTCACCCACTGCCTGAAGGCAGGGAACTCCAGGATGTCCGCAATGGTGGCGGTCAGTTGGATATCGGGCATCTGCACGCTGTGGATCACGGGTGCCGGGACAGCCCGCAACACCGGTGGCGGGGGACTGGCGACGATGACGCCTGCGGCCATGACGGCGGCGGCGGTGGGCAGGCTCATACGGGCGGTGAGTGTATGCATGTGAAAGCTCCTGACCGAGGGGGAACTCAAGCAATATTGACGGTAGCGACAAATTTGCCTCGGGGTGGAGCTATCGCAATGTTGGTGCCTGGATCGGGTGCGCCTAGTGCTGCGGGCGGTGCTCGTCGGGGTGGAAGCTGCCCGGTGCCATTTTCGGGGCCTCGGGTTCGGCCGACAGCGTGCGGCGCAGACGCTGGCCCAATTCGTGGTTCTGCACGGGTTTGCCGACGTGCGGGGCGAGCGCGCGGGCAACGGCCTGTAGCGCGGGTTCCCGAGGCGGGACGGGAAAGAAGTGGTCGCCGATGACCAGCCAACCGTTTCCGCCGGCGGCAGCGCCACCGATGAGCTTGCCGACCAGTTCGGGAAGGTCGAAACCCCCGGACGGTACGTGCAGCTGCGCGATCACCGACACGGTGTTGTTGTACTGGTTGGTGACATAGATCCGGGATCCGTCGTGCGAAACAGCAATGGCCCCAGCGTAATTGCCGATATTGACGGTGTCTGTCACGGACATCGTGGCGGTGTCGATCCGGTTGACGTCGCCCGTCAGCTGGGTGGCGAATACCGCCGAGCCGTCAGGCGCGACGGCGATGTCGGTGACCTCCTTGCCGAGCGGGAAGGTGACACCGCCGATGATCGCGCCGGTGGCGGCGTCCACCGCGGTCACCGAGCTGGTGGTGACGCCGAACTCGACCGCGCCCATCACGTAGATGCGACTGCTGTCGGGGCTGACGACGAGTCCGGCGGCAGGCTTGCCGACGGAAATGGTGCCCGCGACGCTGTGGCTGGTGGTGTCGATGACCGCTAGCGCGTCCGCGCCGTAGCCCGCCACGTAGAGCCGGGCGCCGTTGGGGCTGACGGCCAGGTAGTACGCCTCGTCGACCTTGATGCTTCCGGTCACCGTATTGGTGGCGGCGTTGATCAGCATGACCTTCGGGTCGGCAGTGCCGTTGATATCCCCGCCCGACGCGAGGTAGATCGTCGAGCCGTCGGGGTGAATGGCCACGTTGCCGGCCCAGCCGGATGGAACCACGGCCACAACCGATTTGGTGTTGACGTCCATCACCGACAGCCCGCCGAAGTTGTTGCAGTACAGCCGCGTACCGTCCGGATGCACAACCAATTGCTGCGCGCCCGGCAAACCGACGCCTGGTCCGATGCTGTCGACCACGGTGTTGGTCGGGGTGGCGATCACGGAGACCGTCGGGCTATTGCTGTTCCCGACGTAGATCCGGTCGCCGGCCGGGCTCGCCGCCGCGGCCGTCGGTCCGCCGCTCTCCAGGATCGTTGCGATGACTGCGAGCATGACGAAAGCTCCCTTGGTCTAAAGGGATTCGATAACCCGGGTCGCGGTGGGCAGGTCGACTCCGGCCTCATCGCGGTATGCCTTGACGGCCGCGATCTTGTTGCCGGAGGCCAGTAGTTCGAGCACGCGGTTCGACACCTGCGTTTGCGCCATCGAACGCACATCGGGCAGCGGGATGCCGGTCTGCGCGTAGAGATGTCGGACCAATTGCTCCAGCGCGCCGAGCCGCTCGTAGATATCGTTCGTCGTCACGTCGCCAGTGTGGCACCTATGCGCCGGCTGTGGGCCGAAAGCGCCATCAGGTATCGGATGACTGCGGGGCGCCGTCGGCCTCAGCCGCCCACTCCTGCGTGACGCGCCGTTTCTGCTCGGCGGCAACCTGGCTCAGATGTGCAGCTTTGGGCCATCCGCAGTGCGCGGCGAATTGCAGTATCAGTTCGTCCATCTCGTCGAACGACACGTCGTGGCTCTTCAAGGCGGCGTAGACGTGGCTGACGATCGGAAACGGCGCGTCCTGGAACGCCACACAGGCCACGGTGATCAGGCGCCGTTCCTTTCGCGCCAACCCCGGCCGCAGCCACATTTCGCCGAACACGAAGTTCAGGATGCCGGCGCCTTGGAACGGGTTGTCCGGGTCGGGCGCGAACGGCAGGCAGTTGATGTCCTTGAAGCACTCCGCGCCGACGGCCAGCCGTTGGTCGGGGTCGCTGGGAGTGGAGAGCGGCAACAGTGGTTCAGGGTCGGGGACCGGCATGCCCCGCTCCTGATGGATGCGGTTCCATTCCTGGTCGACGATCATGTTGAAGCGCGAAGCCTTCGGCCAGCCGGCGTACACCGCGAAATGTAGGACGGTTTCGCGGATCTCGACGATCGTGATGTCACCGCTGTTCAGGGCGGCGTAAACATGGGCGCGCAACGGGTCTTCGGCATCGGCATCCGCGACGCAGGGGAGGGTGACGAAGCGCCGCTCGCGCCGGGTCAGGCCCGGTCTCTGCCATACGCCGGCGAAGACGAAATCCAATAGGGATTCGTCCACCGGTGTGGATCCCGGCGGTGCGGCAACCGTCATGACGTCGGCGTAGGCCGACTTGGCGCGTTCGAGACGGTCGGTGCCGATTCTCGTCATCGTCGTCCTTTCTGGCTCACCGAATCGTCACGCCGGCATCGACTTTGAGTTCCAGACCCGTGACGTATCGGGATTCGTCGGACATCAGGTACAGCACCGCGTTGCTGATGTCGACCGCCTCGGCCATGACGACCGGCAGGGCATTGGCGAAAAGTGGTGCCAGGTCAGGCCGCGTCTCCCGGATCAGGCCGTGCAGGGACGCCGGCTGCATTCCGGTCGGCACTCCGGTGGGATGTACCGTGTTCACGCGAATGCCCTGCGCGGCAAGCTCATTGGCCAGGCTCTTGCTGAGCCCCACGATCCCATGCTTGGACGCGGTGTAGGGCAGGTGCAGCGGTGTCCCCTTGGTACCGGCGGCGGAGCTGATGTTGACGATGCTGCCGCCGCGGTCGATCAGATAGGGCAGCGCGGCTCTGCACGTGTTCCAGGTGCCGATCAGGTTCACGTCGACCACCGCGCGCCACTGTTCGGTGGTGGTGGTGTCCCAGGTTCCCGCGGTGAGCACGCCGGCGTTGGCAATCGCGCCGTCGAGACCGCCCAACTGCCGCACACCGTCGTCGACCGCGGCCCGCAATGCGTCGGCATCGCGAACGTCGACGACATACGTCGCGGCACGGCGTCCGTATCCCCGGACGAGATTGGTGGTTTCGTCGAGGTCCTCGCGAGTGGCCAGCGGATACTCGAGGACCGAGAGGGACTCACAGATGTCCACGAGGATGAGGTCGGCCCCCTCCTCGGCCAGGCGCACGGCGTGGCTCCGGCCCATCCCGCGGGCCGCGCCCGTGATCAGTATCTTCTTGCCGGCGACTCGTCCAGTGATGACGTTCATAGCTTGTTGCAGAAGCCGGCGTCGACCGGAAGCGTGACTCCGGTGATGTACTGCGCGGCATCGGAGGCCAGGAAGGCGACGGCATGGCTGATGTCTTCTGGTTCGAGCAACCCGACCGGCATGGGGTTCTGCAAGTGTGGGCCGCCATCGGGATAGTTCTCCAGGAACGCCGTCATGGCCGGATTGACCGCCATCATGGTGTTGACAGCCGTCGGGTGCACGGTGTTCACCCGGATGCTCTGTGGGGCAAGCGCATTGGCCAGTGTCCGCATGAGACCGACGATGCCGTGCTTGGATGCCGCATAGCCCAGACCACCGGCCTGCGCACCGCCGAAGCCCTTCAACCCGGCAGTGGAGCTGGTGAAGATGATGGACCCGCCGCGCCCGCCGGCGAGGATGTGGGGGATCGCCGACTTGGCGGTGTGCAGGGCGCCCGTCAGATTGACGTCGATGACGTCGGTCCACATCTCGAGTTCTTCTTCGATGGTCAGTTCGCGGAATGCCATCGTGGCGATACCGGCGTTCGCGCAGACGATGTCGAGGCGGCCGAACTGCTCGACGCCGGCGTCCAGCGCCGACTTGAGTTCTGCGAAATCACGGACGTCGGCGACTGCGGCGACGATCTTGCCGCCGACGGATTCGACCAGTTCGACGGTTTCGTCGAGTTCGGCACGGCTGGCCATGGGGTAGCCGTTCGATGCGATGTCCGCGCAGATGTCCACGGCGATGATGCCCGCACCTTCTCTCGCGAGATGCACTGCGTGGCTGCGACCTTGCCCACGGGCCGCGCCGGTGATGAAGGCGACCTTCCCGTCCAACGATCCCATCTGAACTCCTTGCCGTGTAATCAAAGTTGGGTGTAAACCGTCTTGGTCTTCAGGAAGCTCTCGATCCCGTCGCGTCCCCATTCATGGCCCCAACCGGACTGCTTGTAGCCGCCGAAGGGCATCGAGTGGTCGAACACCATCTGGCAGTTCAGCGTCACGGTGCCGGCGTCGAGACGTTTGGCGAGTCGGTGCGCGCGGCCGATGTCCTTGGTCCAGGCGGTCGCGGCCAGCCCGTATTCGGAGTTGTTGGCCAGGGCCACGACTTCGTCGTCGTCATCGAACGGCAGGATCGCGACCACCGGCCCGAAGATCTCCTGCTGATACAGCCGCATACTCGGCGCGACATCGGTGAGAACCGTTGGGTGCACGAAGAATCCACTGCGATCCAGCCGGCTGCCCCCGGTGACCACCTCGACCCCGTCGCGGCGGCCGCCTTCGATGAAGCCCAGCACCTGGTCAAGTTGTTTGGCGCTGATGATCGGGCCGACCAGGACCCCGTCCTCTGTCGGGGCGCCGAGCTTCACCGAGTTCGCGATGTTGGCGACGCCCTCCACCACCTTGTCGTACACGCTGCGCTGGGCGAAGATTCGTGATCCGCTGATGCAGCCCTGCCCGGAATGGATGAAGATGCCCATCGCCGCCATCGTGATGGCGGTATCCAGGTCGGCGTCGTCATAGATCAAAACCGGTGACTTGCCGCCCAATTCGAGCGCGACCCGCTTGAGGTTGCCGCTGCCGGCAGCCTGCACGATCTGCTTGCCGACTTCGGTGGAGCCGGTGAAGGCCACCTTGTCGACACCGGGATGCGCGGTGATCGCCGCACCGACCGTGTGGCCGTATCCGGTGACGAGGTTGACTACGCCGTCCGGCACGCCGGCCTCGGCCAGGATTCGCTCCAGTATCAGGGCCGAAAGCGGGGTTTCCTCAGCAGGTTTGACGATGCAGCTGCAACCCGCGGCCAGCGCGGGCGCGAGTTTGGTGCACGCGTTGAACACCGGCCCGTTCCACGGGAAGATCAGTCCGACGACGCCGTAGGGCTCTTTGAGCGTGTAGGCGTGCATCGTGGTGAACGCGCCGGTGATGCCGCCGGTCTGCTGCACGTCGTGGGCGATGCCGTTGACCTTGGTGCACCAGCCGGCGTAGTAGCGGAACGATTCGGCGCACGTCGACATGATCGTGAACGCCTGGAAATAAGGCATTCCGGTGTTCAGGGAATCGATCTGGGCCAGTTCGTCGGCGTGCTGGTCGATCAGATCGGCCACCCGCCACAGCACTTTGGCCCGCTCGCTGCCGGGCAGCCCGCTCCACACCCCGGACGTGAAACTCTCGCGCGCACGGGTCACGGCGGCGTCGACGGCCTCGACGCCGCCGTCCCGGAATTCGGCGATCACCTCCTCGGTGGCGGGGTTGATGATCGCGATGGTGTCTCCGTTGCCCGGCCGACTCGCGATGTCGTCCAGGACCGACTGCACCGTCACTGCCGCACCTCGCTGAATTCGATGTGCAACTCGGTGAGGCCGCGCAGCAGGAACGTCGGCTCGTAGCCGTAGGTGCGGTGGCCCGGGGCGCCGTGCTTGGCCTCGCTGATCCGGATGTCGCGCGTCCGGTCCAGCAAGCGGTTGATGGTGACGCGACCCTCGACCCGGGCCAGGGGAGCACCGGCGCAGGTGTGGATGCCACGGCCGAAGGCGATGTGCTCGCGCACGTTCTTGCGGTCGAGGCGGAACTCATTGGGGTTCTCGAACTTTCGGGGATCCCGGTTTGCCGCCCCGAGACACAGCATCAGCACGGTGCCGGCCTTGATCGGCACGCCGCCCAGGGTGGTGGACTTGCGGCAGAGGCGGAAGTCCACCTTGGTGGGGCTCTCGATGCGTAGTGCTTCCTCGATGAAAGGGGAGATCAGGTCGCGGTTCTCCCGGAGGTGATGTTGGAGCTCCGGCCGGTCGCCGAGCACCTTGACCGCGGAGCTGAGCAGCTTCGTGACGGTCTCCTGTCCGGCGGCGAACAGGAACGTTGCCGGGCGCACCACCTCCAGCAGCGGCGGGACGGAGCCGTCGGGATAGGTGGCGGTGGCCAGCCCGGTCAGCACATCCTCGCGGGGGCTCTCGCGCCGGTCGGCGATGTACCCACTGAACAGATCGTCAAGGTACTGAAGGGGATTGGAACCGACGGGTTCGTGGTCCAGCGCGCCGACCCGCGAGCCCGGCGCGTTGCCGGCCCCGAGGTTGCGCCGGATCTCGGGACGGTCTTCCTCGGGCACGCCGAGCAGATCCGCGATCGCCAGCGTTGCGAACGGCTTGCCGTACTCACCGAGGAACTCGCACTGGCCGTTGGCGATGAACTCGTCGAACTGCCGGTCGGCGAGGCTCCAGATGTAGTCCGAGTTCTCCTGTAGGCGGCGCGGTGTCAACAACCGGCTCAGCAGGGATCGAGCGTTCTCGTGCTCGGGTGGGTCCATCACCACCATGTGCTCGAAGATCGGGAACTCGTGCCGGTGCGCCTCGATGAGCTCGCTGATGTCGTCGCCGTCCGGGGTGAACGGGAGCGGCGGGAACGGGCCGCCGATGGCGTTGACGGCCGAGAACGAATCGACGTCCTTGAACGCCGCCTGGACTTCCTGGTACCCCGTCACCGCGACCACGCCGTAGTGCGGTTCGCACACGACGGGCCCCTGCTGGCGCAGATGGTCCCAGTACGCGTACGGGTCCTGGGCGATTTCCGGGTTCGTGAAGTAGTCGACATCGGCGATGGCGGTCACGGTGGACTTGGGCTGCATGACAGCAACTCCTGATCGATCGATCAAAATGTTAGACTGCCGTATGCCTATCACGCGCCGCGACGGCCGGTCAAGCATTTCGGGGCGGACTCGTCGATGACTCAGGGGCGCAAATCGAAGGCCGATGACGGCGGTGCCCGGCAGCGTCTGATCGAGGCGACGGTGCAGATCATGCACGACGAGGGGTACGCCGCGGCGACCTCACGGCGGGTCGCCGCCCTGGCCGGCGTCAAGCAGGCGCTGGTCTATTACTACTTTCCGACGATGGACGACCTGTTCGTCGAGGCCTTGCGCGCCGGTGGCGAAGTGGCGCTGGAACGGCTCCGTGAGGTGCTGCTCGACGAGGACCCGCTGCGGGCGTTGTGGCGCATCAACAGCGACCCGCGGCAGACCGTTCTCAGTACGGAATTCATGGCATTGGCCAACCACCGCAAGGCAGTTGGCGCCGAATTGAAGGCGTACTCGGAGCGGGTGCGCGATATCGAAACCGCGGCGGTGACCTTGGTCCTGCGGGCCGGCGGTGTGGATCTGAACGCGTACCCGCCGGTGGTGATCTCCATGATCGTCGCCCAGATCGCGCGCAGTGTCGGCAACGAGGCCGCGGTCGGTGTCACGCGCGGCCACGAGGAGCTGCGCGACTTCATCGACCGGCAGATCGAGCTGCTCGCGAAGTCCGCCGAAGTCGTGCGCGACTGATTTCGGTCGGGTGGGCCGGTGCGCCCATCCTCTCGGGGGCTTCGGCGGCGGTCGCCGGCGTCTTCCCAACTCGTCATTGACAGCGCGGTGCGTCCGTGCCATGGTTCCTGATCGATCGACAAAATTCTGAGTCGATGAGCCGAACCGCCAGTTCTGCGGCGGCGGCGACAATCAGACAGCGAGGTGGACTCATGGCGGGACGGGTAGAGGGCAAGGTCGCATTCATCACCGGAGCGGCCCGCGGCCAGGGGCGTAGTCACGCTGTGCGGCTCGCCGAAGAAGGCGCCGACATCATCGCCATCGACATCTGCGGCCCGGTCAGCAGCAACCCGCAGATCGCCCCGGCTACCCGCGACGACCTCGCCGAGACGGCGGACCTAGTCAAGCAGCTGAACCGGCGCATCGTCACGGCCGAGGTCGACGTGCGCGACTACGCCGCGGTGAAGGCCGCCGTGGACAACGGCGTCGAACAGCTCGGCCGGCTGGACATCATCTGCGCCAACGCCGGCATCGGCAACGGTGGTCAGACGCTGGACCACACCAGCGAAGAAGACTGGACCGACATGATCGACGTCAACCTCTCCGGCGTCTGGAAGTCGGTGAAAGCCGCAGTGCCGCATCTCATCTCGCAGGGCCAGGGTGGTTCGATCATTCTGACCAGCTCGGTGGGCGGCCTGAAGCCGTATCCGCACACGGGCCACTACATCGCGGCCAAGCACGGCGTGGTCGGGCTGATGCGGACCTTCGCCGTGGAACTGGGGCACCACTCGATCCGGGTGAACTCGGTGCACCCGACGAACGTGAACACCCCGCTGTTCATGAACGAGGGCACGATGAAGCTGTTCCGGCCCGACCTGGAGAACCCGGGCCCCGACGACATGAAGGTCGTCGCGCAGATGATGCACGTGCTCCCGGTGGGCTGGGTTGAACCGGTCGACATCAGCAATGCCGTGCTTTTCCTGGCGTCGGACGAATCCCGCTATGTAACAGGTCTTCCCATGACCGTCGACGCCGGAAGCATGCTCAAGTAACCCCCTTTCGCTACAACAGAATCGCCCACAACCGAATAGGCATCAACCCAACGGCAACGGAGCCAAAGCCCATGGCCAATAACAGTTCTCGTGTCAACCCCCTGTTCGTCGCAGCCGCACCCGATGTGTCTGCCCACCACTCACCTCGGCAAGCTGCGAAGGTCGGCGGGTACGGTGGCCTGGCGGTCGCGGCCTGGCTGGTCACCGCGGTGGCGACCGGACATGGCGTGGCCGTGGCGGATACCGCCGGCGGATCGGCGAATTCGTCCACGTCGAGTTCCTCGAGCTCATCGGGTGGGTCGACGTCCTCGAGCTCGCCTGGCGGGACACCGGGTACCGCCGGCGGCACGACGTCGGGGACGACGGGAATCACTGGCGCCACCGGCGCTGCGGGGACCGCAGGAACAACCGGTTCATCATCCGCATCCGGGCCATCCGCGACACCGGGATCGACCACATCGAGTACCGAGGTGAGCTCGGGCGTGGTCGTCAGCAACACTGGCGGTGCCCATACCGGCACCTCGTCGACGACCCCGAAGGACGGCACCGACGAAAGTGTCAGGGGGAGCGGGAAACCCGGAGCGGCCAAGCCCAGCGCAAGCGGCAAGTCCGCATCGAAGTCGAGTGCGGGCACCAAGCCCTCGCTCAAGCCATCGCGCGTCGAGGCCACCAGCGCCGCCTCGAAACCCGCCGCCCAGACGGCGGTGAGCGCCGCCGCCGTCAGCACCAACGTCACCGCCAAGACTGCCACGGTGACTGCAGCGGCTGCGGCCACGACGACGCAGACGACGTCCATCGCCGCGCCGACGGCCGCTTCGGCCACGGCTGCGGTACCGCCCGTCGTGGCCGCTCAAGTTGTTTCTCCGGCAACAGGATTGGTGGGCTTCGTCAACGGTGTCGTGACCAACCTGCTCAATCCGTTCCTGAAGCCGGCGCCCCACACGCCCGAGCCGTTCGGACCCGCGGTGTGGGCGGTGCTGGCCTGGGTGCGGCGCAACGTGTTCAACCAGGCTCCGACCATCGCGTACAACCCGACCACCACGGTCCAGACCGGGCAGACCGTCACCGGCAATCTCGGCGCCACGGACCCAGAGGGTGACGCCCTGACCTACAAGGTCACGCAGGGACCGAAGTACGGCACCCTGACCATCGACCAGGCCACCGGCAACTTCACCTACACCCCGAACGACATCAATTACACGGCGGTGCAGACCGATTCGTTCTCGGTGTCGGTGACCGACGGAAAGTTCAACCTGCTGAAGCTGTTCAGTCCCCACAGCGCGAAGGCGGGTATCGACGTGTCGGTGCTCAACCCCGAGGTCGAGCGGGTGATCCTGAACCTGCCCAACACCATTGCCAGCCCGGCCAATCCGCGGTACTCGGCAGACGGCAAGTCCATCTTCTTCGCCGGCCAGCCGACTTCCGGGGGCCGCTCGGAGATCTACCAGATCAAGACCGACGGGACCGCGCTGCAATGTGTCACCTGCGGCGTCAGCGTCAGTGAGACCGGCAATCTGGCCAAACCCGTTCCCGTCGACGATGGTTCGGGCCGGGTGCTGGTGCTGGTGAACGTCGCCGGGCAGACGCCGCGGTACTCCATGCTGGAAACCGGAATCAACGGGACCGAGCTGGTGTCGATCACCACGCCGGCCGGCGGTGGATACGCCATCGACCCGCAACGCGAGATGCGGGTGTCGCCCGACGGCACCCACGTGCTGTACACCCGAATCGTGATCGGGCCCAACAATCTTCTGCAGGCCCTGCCGATCGTCGGCACGCTGACGCGCACCGATGCCGGCTACACGGTCACCGATGCCCGCGTCGTGTATCCCACCGGTGAAGGCAAACAGTGGACCCCGGATGGCAAGGGTGTGGTGATCCTCGGCGGCCAGTACGACGCCGGCAATGTGGACGACATCGAGGTCGACCTCGCCACCGGCAAGGTGACCAGGGTGACGGCCAACCTCGACTACGACGAGGACATGGACTACTCGCCCAATATGCAGTGGATCGCCATCGGCAGCACGCGCGGGCTGAATGCGCTGACACCGATGACGCGGATCATCCGGCAGAACTTCCTGCCGGTGTACGTCGGCGCACCCGTGTATCTGGAGTGGGCCGACCCGATCAACGTCTCCAACCAGGAGTGGATCGTCGCCGTCGGCGATGAGCTGAACCGGGAGAACGGTATTCCGCTGTTCGACACCGGCGACGGATACACCGCCCGAAGCATGCCGAGCTGGAATCCCGATGGCACCGCCGTCACGTTCTGGGAGTCCAGCGTCACCGATCCGACGGTGTCCCGACTGGTCATCGCGAATCTGAAGTACACCACCAGCGTCGGGCCGGTGGCGGCGGACCGGTCGACCCCGAGCTCCGATTCGTGGGCCCCGGCCCTCGGCAGCTATGTCGCCGCCACGACACCGCTGCCGGCCACCGGAACCTATGCGGGCGTCGGTGGTGGCACCGCGGTGGTGACCGAGGCGCCGGACGCGAACGATGCCACGCGCACCGTCCGCACGGTCACGTACACCAATTACGTGAACGAACTGGGGGAGATTCTCAACGGCACCGAATCGGCCGACTACAACGCGAGCCAGACGACGGTCCACTACCTGGCCGATATCACCGTCACCGGAGCCCACACCGGCTATCTGACGGCGGACGCGAACATCAACGCGTTCCAGCAGTCGCTGACCGGCACCATCACCTCCAGCGTCGACGGTGACGTGCAGTCACTGCCGGACCCAGATGCGGCGCATCAGGCACAGCAGGACGCCTAGCGGCCTTCTGGAGAGGGAATGGACCGCATGATCGGAATCGACATCGAATTACCCAGCGGTGCACTGCTTCTCGGCGGGGACCGTGTGACAGGTTCCTCCGGCGGGACGCATCATCACGTCTATCCCGGCACCGGTCGCGTGAACGCCGTCGTCGAGATGGCCGGTGCCGCGGAAGTCGACAGGGCAGTGGAGACGGCCACGCAGGCTCAGCGGAGGTGGATGTCGTACCCGCCCGACCGCCGCCGCGACATGTTGTTCGACCTGGCCGATCTCCTGGGCGAGCACCACGCCGAGTTCGCCCGCATCAACACCCACGACTACGGCGTACCGACGTCGCTGGCCGCAACGTCGATGCTGACCGAGCGGTTCTTCCGGTTCTATGCCGGGTACGCCGACAAAGCCGATGGCGCAAGCACTCCCGTGACGGGCGGGTTCGATCTCAACCTGGTGGAGCACGAACCGTACGGTGTCGTGGGTGTCATCGCGCCATGGAACGGTGCGCTCGTGGTGATCGGGATGGCGGTCGCACCCGCCCTGGCGGCGGGCAACGCCGTCGTCGTGAAGCCGTCGGAACTCGCGCCGCTGGCGGCACTTCGGTTCGGCGAGCTGTGCCTCGAAGCCGGTTTACCTGCCGGGCTCGTCAATGTGCTGCCCGCGGGCGCGGACGGCGGCGAAGCGCTCGTGCGGCACCCTGGAGTGGGCAAGATTCATTTCACTGGAGGCACGGCCACTGCCCGCAGAGTGCTGACCGCTGCCGCGGAGAACATCACGCCGGTGGTCGCCGAACTCGGCGGCACCGCTGCCGCCGTCATCTTCGACGATGCCGATCTGGATGCCGCCGCGAATCTGTCCGCGCATCAGGGGCCGATCATGCAGGCCGGCCAGAGTTGCGCCTGCAGCAGTCGAATCCTGGTTCACGACAACGTCTATGACGCCTTCCTGGACAAGTTCCTCGCCGCCGTCGAGCGGGCGCCGATCGGCGACCCGCTGCGCTCCGACGTGCTCTTCGGTCCGGTGATCAACCAGGCCGCCGTCGAGCGCGTCCTGGCGAGCATCGAGTCGGCGGTCACCGCAGGGTCCGGCGACCTCGTGCTGGGTGGCAAGCGGATCGGCGGCGAGCTGGCGTCGGGGTTCTACGTCGAGCCGACGGTGTTCGCGGACGTCGACAACCGCTCACCACTGGCCCAGCAGGAGACGTTCGGGCCCGTCGTGTCAGTGCTGCGGTTCCGCGACGACACCGAGGCGGTGGACCTGGCCAACGACACCCGGTACGGGCTCAACGCTTTCGTCCACACCACGAGTTTGCACCGCGCCCATACCGTGTCACGGCAGCTTCAGGCCGGGTCAGTCTGGGTGAACAGCCGAAGTGACATCCAACCGCAAAGCCCCTACGGCGGTTACAAACACAGTGGCATCGGCCGGTCCGGCGGAATCGAAGGCCTCCGAGAGTTCCGGCAGACCAAGAACATCCGGATCAAGGTGTCCTGAACCGTAGGTCAGGCCTCCAGCCGGGCGCGCACGCTCGCGAGGCGTTCCCGCAACTCGGCCTCGCTGATGACGCCGCGGCTGACGAGCGAGTGGGCGAGCGAGACCAGCTGACTCTCGGGGTACGGCAGGCCCGCATACACCGTGGCGGAGAGGGCGTCCTCCTCGTCGCGGCGCTCCTTGAAGCTGAGCACCTCGGCATCGCAGGCCGAATGGTCCAGTGCGTCGCACAGGCCGTCGAGGCTGGTTTTCCATGGGGGCACGGGGTTTTCGACGCCCCACTTGGCGGCCATGCGCGACCACACCTGGTCGCGCGTCACGATGTCCCGCAGCGGGGCGATGTCGCTCATCCGGCCGTCCCCGGGTGCATGGCCGGCCGCGTCGTCACGATCGCGTTGGTGGTGACACCCGGCTTCGGCAGCGCCACGCCGATCAGGCAGTCCCGCGTGATGATCTCGGCCAGTTGATCTTCGGTCCACCCGTCGGTGCCGTCGGGGCGCATCGGCATCACCATGAAGCGGTGCTTCTGGTTGGAGTCCTCGACCCGGACCTCGATGTCGTCGGGGAGGTAGAGCCCGAACTCGGCCAGCACCTGGCGCGGCCAACGCACCAGGCGCCGCCGGTAATTGGGTGTGCGGTACCACTCGGGTGAGTTCCCCAGGATCGGCCGGGGATAGCACGAGCACAGCGCGCAGACGATGACGTGATGCACCGTCGGCGTATCGGCGAGGATCTGGAACGCCACGAAATCGCTTGGCGTGCCGAAGCCGGTCGGCTCCAGCCAGTCGACGCCGACGGCCTTGCTGGCAGCCAGTGAGTCGTTGACGGCGAGTTCGGCGAACTCGGGATCGAGCCACGCGCGGGCGACGAGCCGCGCCGCCGGGGTGGGGCCGATCTGCTCGGCGAACTCGGTGAACCGCCGGTGCTCCGCGGCGGTAAAAATGCCTTTCTCGATACACAATTCGCGCAGTGCGATCTCGAGGACCTCGAAGTCGGTGATCTCGTCGACCATGGGTTTCACGGTGCGCGCGTGATCGTGGTCATGATCATGGTGGTGATCGGAGCCTGGATCAGACATGCAAATCCTTTCTGGCAAGGGTGATTCGAGCTAGGTGGCCGCTTCCAGCCAGCGTTCGGGGATTTCGGTGCGCAGGGTGTCCTGCTTGGTGCCGGTGTAGTCGTGCCACAGCTCGGACTGGTTGAACTCGACGACGTAGAACCACTCGGGCGGCGCCTCGGGGATGTCCCAGGTCTCGTCCTCCGGTGCCGGGCTCTCGTAGGCCAGCACGGCGATCTTGCCGGTCGCGCCCCGCACGTACTCCGGGGTGCGGGTGTAGAAGATCACCGGCAACTCGCGCACCCGCACGGCGTCACCGACTTTGAACTTCGGTGTCCCGGCCTTGCCGGCGTAAATCTGCGGATCCCCGATGCCCACCGCCTCGATGTGGTGCTTGTTGCGCTTGACGTTCGCGCCGTCGCCCTCGGATCTGGGCGTGGCTTCGAGGGTCTTGCCGTCGAGTCCGCCCTCGTAGCGCGCCTTGACCTCGGCCATCCGCTCCATGAGTTCGCCGAGGCTGATGTGGTGCTTCTCGATCAGGACCCGGGCGACCGACAGCAGCCAGCGGCCGTAATAGGGGAGACCGAGGTATTCCGCGCGGCCGACGTCGACGTTGCCGATGCGGCGCCGCTCCTCCGACAGCCAGATGCCGCGCCAGGCCAGCACCTCGCAGATGACGTACGTCATGTGTTCCCACAGCTCGTACTGCTTGTTGACGTACTCCATGGGCGCATCGGGCTCACCACCGACATCGTGGACAGGCTTGAGGTACGCCTGGATGCGGGCAGGGTCCAGCATGTCGGGGTAGGGCGCGTCGGGCAGCTCCGGATAGGACGATTTCAGGCGGGACACCAAGCCCAGTTGGGCTGCGCGCTCGGCCGCTGTGCTCATGACAGCTCCTCGGGTTGTGCAGACGCCACAAACTGACGCGAGGGCCGGTCCGGCATCCAACACGTACTGAGGAACGAACGCACCCCCGCGTCCTGGCTCACATGACTACGTAAGCGACCATATCCCCGCGTCGGCGCCTCCGTGCCGCTTTGTGCGATTCAGTTGAAGCCGTTGACCCTCAACCGTTTTGCGGCCAGGGCTCGATCACCCCCGCCGCCCGGCTCGTTCCGCGAAAGCGTCCAGCGCGGCAAGTACTTCGGGAGAACGCCACACTCGGTTTCGACGCCCATTGGTTGCCTCGGCAAGGAGGCCCGCATCGGTGAGCGGGTTCAGGTATCGGTGCGCGTTGGTGGACTCGATGCCCAATTCTTGGGCCACCAGTGCTGCGTTGATGACCGGACGGCGAGTCAACAGGTCGGCAACCTTCCAGATCGCCGAGTCGGACCGGGCGTTGATCACGCTGTTCCAGGACTCGCGAATGGCGCGCAGTTCGGCGACGAGTTGTCGCCCGTTGGCGATTGCCAGGATCGCAGCGTGTGAGAAACGCTCGACTATGGGCGCGGCGTCGCCATCTCGATAACTCGTCAGCGCGGCGAAGTACGCGTCGGTGTCGGCCAACAGCCCGGCTGAAACCGGCACCGTGACCTGGCGCGTGAGACCTTTGTTGCGCAGCATCGCTTGTACCAAGGCGCGGCCAGTACGACCGTTGCCGTCCGTGAATGGGTGAATGGTCTCGAACTGCGCGTGGCTTACCGCGATCTGCGGCAGCGCGGGAAGATCGTCGCGTTGGGCGAAGGCGATCAGATCGTCAATCGCCCCCGGAACCAATTCATCGCGTGGGCCGACAAATGTTGCGCCGATCGGAGTGGACCCGCCACCGATCCACACCGGCTCAGCGCGGAAATCGCCTGGCGTATGGCGCGGATCGTTGACCATCAATGCGCGGTGCATTGCGCGGATCGCCTCGGCGTCGATCGCATGCGACAGGGCGACCGCTGCCTGCATCGCGGCGGTGTTGGCAACGATCAGCTCCGCGTTTTGTTTCGCTTTGCCACCGGGCAGCTCGGCCTCACCTATTGCGCGCGCGGATGCGGTCAAGTTTTCGATCTGTGAGCTCGCAGCCGACTCCGACCGCAGCAGGACCGAAGCGAACGGCGCGATCTCGCCGCCCAATTCGGCATCGAACCGCGTCATCTCGCGGCTGGCGGACTCGGCGTCGGCCAGCACCGACGGCGATAAGTCGAGGGCCAGGTCCGCGATAGTGGTCGGTACGGCGGGGTGATAGGTGCCGTACCGCGGCCGCGCTGCACCCGCGTACGTAATGCTCTGCGGCTCCCAGCGAATGTCTTCGTAGCCGATGGGACGAAGTGAAGTCATAGCTGAAGTTTAACTTCATTTAACCCGTAAGTGAGGTTAATGAATGGAGTCAACTTCACTTACCGCATGTCCTGTGCTGACTTCGGGCGGGCGCCATATGAAACCCGGGTCCGCTCCCGGCGCCCAGCATCTTCATAACAAGATCTGAGCTGGTTCATTGCTGGGCCGGTCACTGTGGGCTCATGTCCACTACGTCTTGTACCCGGCGCTACGGCGTCGTCACCCTCGCCGGAGTCGCCGCGCTGTCCCTGGCGGCCTGCGGATCCTCGAGCACACCGTCGGCTGGCTCGACCACCGCCGGCAGCTCGTCGCCGTCGTCCGCCGCCCCCGCACCCGAAGGTCCGGGTGGCAAAGACCGGCTGTCCGGGCTGATCAACTCGGTGTCGGGCAGCACCGTGTCGATCACCGGAAAGGACGGGCCGGGCACCGTGGACATCACGTCCTCGACCCGCATCACGCAGCTCAGCCCCGGTCAGCTGACGGACGTCACGGCGGGCGAGTGCGTCGCGGTCCGCCCGGTGAAGGGCAACGACAACGGTTCCGCGGTGACGGCCGCCAACGTCCTCGTCGGCCGGCCCGGCAACGCGCAGTGCGGCCAGAAGGGCGGAAAGCGCGAGCACGGCATCAACGGCACGGTCGCCTCGGTCAACGGCAACACGATCCAGGTCACCGACGCCGACAACGCCCAGATCACCGTCACGGTGACGCCCGACACCCGCTACACCAAGACCGCCGGCGCGGATGCGAAGGCGATCGCCGCCGGGATGTGTCTGGGTGCGCGCGGCACCAAGGACGGCAACGGCGCCCTGCAGGCGACGTTCGCGATGGTGCGGCCTGCCGTCAACGGCGCCTGCGGCGGGGGCGGCGAGCGCCAGCACCGCTGACGTCACTCCGGGGGCGGCGCGAAGAACTCCAGTGCGATGCCATCGGGGTCGCGGAAGCTCAGGCCCGAGCCGTAGGGCGCGTCGACCACGCCGCCGTGGGTGATGCCCAGCGCCTCGAGCTTGGCAGCCCAGTCGACGAGCTCGGCCCGCGAGGCGCAGCCGAAACCGACGTGGTCGAGGCCGGCCCGGAACTCGCTGAACGGGCCGGGCTCGATGGCGCGGTCATGCTCGTGGATGCCGAACAACGTGCCGCCGGGCAGTGCCCACACCAGATGTCGGTAGCCGGCGTCGGTGTGTTCGTCGAGCACCGGATCGTAGCCGATCAGGGCGCGGTACCAGGGACCGCTGACCGCCATGTCGCTGACAGTGACCGCGACATGGTTCAGAGCTGCGAACGCCATGAGATGCCTCCTGATCGTGAATGTTGCGTCATACCACCGGTTTTCCGCGCCGTGCGCGGGCCCGCATGTCCCACAGGTACAGCTGGTAGCCGAACAGCCACACGTCGCGCGGAATCAGCCGGTCGGCCAGGCGCAGCGCTGTCAGCAGCCGGCCGAACCAGCGTTCCTGGCTCGGTGTCCACGCCAGTTTCATGTGGGTGCGGAACTCGGTGGGCAGGAAGCCCGTCGTCGCGAACAGGTTGAACGGCCCGGCCAGTTGCCGCAGCGGCGTGGGCAGGAATGCCAGCGACGCCACGCCGTGCAGATGTTCGCGAACGGGCTCGTCGATCTGCAGCTCGTCGAGCGTGCGTTTCCAATACTCGTCGAAGGCGACGCGATCGGCCGGCCACATGCCGTCGCGGACCTGCAGCGTGGTGCCCAGGGTGCGGGCGTCCTGATAGATGGCGTCCGCGGCCTCGGGGCTGAGCGGCCCGTACAGGAACTCGTGCTGGTCGACGTAGTAGCGGTAGAGGCACGACGCCACCCACAACTGCAGCTTCGGATCGAACGCGTTGTATTTCACCGGGCTGGACGCCGTCGACCGCACCAGCGCGTGCACCCGGTCCACCTCGCGGCGGATCAGCGCACGGTCGTCGTCGGTGCCGTACACCGCGGCCGCCAGATAGGTGCCGGTGGTGCGGGCGCGTTTGAACGGGTGCTTGTAGACGTTGCCGCTCTCCACAGGGCTCTCCAGCACGCCGTAACCCACCCCGGGCAGGGCCAGTTGCATGATCACGTTGGCCGCCGGCGCCAGCGCCGCCGCGGGGTTGATGAGGTCGACAACCCGCTTCGGGTGCCTGGGTGGACCGAGCCGCATGCTGCCGAGTAAACACCCTGTGAGACGCTGCCCGGCGTGTTTGACAGAAGCGCCCCGAGGGCGGCCGGTCTGGCGCTCGGCTACCTGGCCGATGTGTGCTGGGGCGATCCGCAGCGCGGTCATCCGGTAGCGCTGTTCGGCACTGCCGCGGCCGCCCTGGAACGCCGCACGTACCGCGACAACCGGCTGGCCGGGGCCGGTCACACCGCGGCGCTGCTGGTCGGTTTGGGCGCGCTGGGTTTCGGCCTGGAACGCCTCGCGCGCGGCCCGATGGCTAGGACATTGGTCACGGCCGCGGCGACCTACACGGTGCTGGGCGGGACGTCGCTGGCCCGCACCGGTGCCGACATGGCCGCACGGCTGGAGCGCGGCGACGTGGCCGCGGGCCGCGAGCTGCTGCCGTCCCTGTGCGGCCGGGATCCGTCAGCGCTCGACGCGGACGGGCTGGCCCGCGCCGCGCTGGAATCGGTCGCGGAGAACACCTCAGACGCGCAGGTCGCGCCGATCCTGTGGGGCGCGGTCGCCGGCGTGCCGGGCCTGCTGGTGTACCGCGGCGCCAACACCCTCGACGCGATGATCGGCCACCTCAACGCGCGCTACACCCGGTTCGGTTGGGCGGCAGCACGATTCGACGACGTCCTCAACTACGTGCCGGCCCGCGTGACGGGGCTGTGCGTCATGGCGGCCTCCGGTCGGCCCGCCGCGGCGTGGCGGGCCTGGCGCGCCGACGCGCACAAGCATCCGAGCCCCAACGCCGGGGTGGCGGAAGCGTCGTTCGCCGGGGCCCTGGGTGTACAGCTCGGGGGAGCGACGCAGTACGCGCACCGGCTCGAGATGCGGCCGACCCTGGGCGTCGGGCCCGCGCCCGTGCCCGCCGATCTGCGCCGGGCGGTGCGACTGACCCGCCGGGTGCAGGCGCTGGCGGCCGTGCTGGCCGTCGGGATCAGCGGCGCCGGCCGTAGCGGTCGGCGAGTTTCTGCTCGGTCTTCTCCTCGGCGGTGAGCGGGGCGGCCGGCTCCTCAGCGTTCGGGCCGGGGTCGGGGCCGCCGGAAGTCTCGGTGCTCGAACCGGATTGGGCCTTCTCCAGCCGGCGCTGCCGGATTTCGGCCAGCACGAAGTAGCCCAGCCCGATGGGCGCGACGATGCCGAACGCGATCCACTGGATGCCGTACGACAGAAACGGGCCGGCATCCAGGTGGGGGAGCGCGATGACCCCGAGACCGCCCGGCTGGCCCTCGACGAGCTGCAGGTATTCCGCCGTCAGCGGCACTTTGGTCAGCTGCGAAATCTGCGTCGGGGCGATCGAGTACACCTGCTGGATGCCGTCCTGCTTGAACGGTTCCTTGCCCGACATGATCGGCTCGGCGTCGCGTAGGCGCCCGGTGATCGTGACCGTCCCCGTCGGCGGTGCGGCGAACGGCGGCACGCCCGGCCCGTCGCCCTGCTTCACGTAGCCGCGGTTCACCAGCACCGTCGGGCCACCGTCGACTGCGAACGGGGTCAGCACTTCGTAGGACGGGTCACCGTCGTCGGTCCGCAGCCGAACCAGCACCTGTGCCTCGGGGCGGTAGTGGCCCGTCGCCGTCAGCCGTCGCCACTGCGCGTCCGGGGCCGACGAATCCTGGTGCGGCAGGACCGAGATGAGGGGCGCGGGGTCGGTGTTCAGCGACGACGCGATCTGGTTGTTCTCCCGCGAGGTGCGGGTGTTCTTGCCCAGCTGCCACGGCGCGAGCACCGTGAAGCACAGGTAGGCGAACGCGATCACGACGACGAACAGGGCCAGCCACTGCGGCCGGAGCAGGAACCCGAGCCGGCGCATCAGTCGCCTCGCTCCGCCAGTTGCTTGTCGACCCAGTCGTGCAGGCCCGGCAGCGAGGCCTCGATCACCGCGAAGGTCTCCTCGAAATCGTCGATGCCGCCGTAGTACGGGTCTTCGACGTCGAGCGCGTGGGCGCCCGAACGCGGGTCGAACGAGCGCATCATCCGGACCCGGTCCGGGTCGGCGCCCAGGTCGCTGAGGATGCGGGTGTGGTTGCGGCCCATGGGAACGATCATGTCGGCGGACAGATGGTCGTCGTCGATGGCCGCGGCGGCGTGCGCGGTGGGATAACCGTGCGCGCGCAGCACCCGTTCGGCGCGGCTGTCGGCGGGGTCACCGGCGTGCCAGCCGCCGGTGCCGGCGCTGGTCACCCGGACCACGTCGGCCAGTCCGCGCTCGTTGATCTGGTGGGCGAACATCTTCTCGGCCATCGGGGACCGGCAGATGTTGCCCGAACAGATGAAGGTCACGTGCACGCGGTCAGACACCCAGCACCTCCCGTAGCTCGTCGACGGTGGCGACCCGCCGGACCGTCGAGTCGTCAGTGAAATCGCTTGCGCCGTAACCCCAGTCGACGACGACGGTGTCGATGCCGTGGTGGGCGGCACCGTGGACGTCGTGCGATCGGTCGCCGACCATGAGCACCTGTTCGGGTACCGGGGCCAGCTGGGCGAGCGCATGCGCGACGACGTCGGCCTTGGCCGACCGGGTGCCGTCGACGCTGGCGCCGGCGACGACCTCGAAGTGCTCGTCGATGCCGAAGTGCTCGACGATGCGCCGGGCGGTCGGTTCGGCCTTCGACGTCGCGACGGCCAGGCGTACTCCCGCGGCCCGCAGGTCGGCCAGCAGGTCCTCGATACCGTCGAACATGCGGTTCATGGACCAGCCGCGGGTGGTGTAGTCGGCGCGGTAGGCGGCGATGGCCTCGTCGGCCTTTTCGCCCAGGCCCAGCGAGCTCAGCGTCACGTGCATCGGCGGGCCGACGATTCGTCCGGCGAGGTCACCGTCGGGAACGTCGGCGCCGACGGCGCCGAGCGCATGGCGGAAGCTGGCGACGATGCCCTCGGCGGAGTCGGTCAGCGTCCCGTCGAGGTCGAATAGCACCAACTGCGGGGTCACGGTGTCATTGTCCCTGATGTATCTGGCCGCCTGCGCCGCGCGCATCGTTTCTGCGCGAGAAGGACCAAATGGCTGCTGCGAGGGCACTACGAGCGACCATTTGGTCCTTCTCGGCTTCCGAGACCTCTGAACTAGGGTCTACCTGTGGAACCCGGGGCGCGCTATCACGGCGATCAGGCTGTGGCGCCCGGCATGCTCGACTTCGCGGTGAACGTCCGCGGCGCCGGCCCGCCGCAGTGGCTCGCCGACCGGCTCGCGGCCCGGCTGGCCGACCTGGGCAGCTACCCGACCTCCGCCGACGTGGCTGCGGCCCGCGCGGCCGTGGCGGCCCGGCACGGCCGTGACCTGCAGGAAGTGGCCCTGCTGGCGGGCGGCGCCGAGGGATTTGCGCTGCTCCCGCTGCTGCGCCCGCGCCTGGCCGCGCTCATCGCGCCGTCGTTCACCGAGCCGCAGGCCGTGTTCGACGCCGCCGGCGTGGCCGTCGCGCACGTGGTCCTGGATGCACCGTTCCGGCTGTCCGGCGCGGCGGTGCCGGCCGAGGCGGACCTCGTGGTTGTGGGCAATCCCACCAATCCGACGGGCGTCCTGCACCGCCGCGACGAGATTCTGGCGCTGCGGGCGCCGGGTCGCATCGTGGTCGTCGACGAGGCCTTCGCCGACGCGGTCCCGGGTGAACCGGAGTCGCTGGCCGGGCGGTCACTGCCCGACGTCGTGGTGCTGCGCAGCCTGACCAAGACGTGGTCGCTGGCCGGGCTGCGGGTCGGCTACGCGCTGGGCGCCCCCGAGGTGCTGGCGCGGCTGACGGCGCAACGCCCGCACTGGCCGCTGGGGACGCTGCAGTTGGAGGCGTTGACGGCGTGCAGTGCGCCGGCCGCGGTCGCCGAGGCCGAGGCCGGGGCGCGCCGGCTGGCCGACCTGCGGGCCGAGATGGCGGCGGGTCTGACGACCGCCGGTTTCCCGGTGACCGACGGCGTCGCCCCCTTCGTGCTGTTCTCGGTGCCCGACGCCGAACTGGCCCGGAAGTACCTGGCGGAGAAGGGGATTGCGGTGCGCCGCTGCGACACGTTCGTCGGGCTGCCCGGCGGCTACCTGCGCGCGGCGGTCCGGCCGGAATGGCCGGTCCTGGTCGAGGCCCTACAGGAGGTGCTCTGGTGAGTGTGCCGTTGCGTGACGTCATCGCCGCGCTGGACCGCGCGTACCCGCCGGTCCTGGCGCACAGCTGGGACTCGGTGGGCCTGGTGTGCGGCGACCCGTCCGAGTCCGTGGAGTCGGTGACCGTGGCGGTCGACGCCACCGCGGCCGTCGTGGCATCAGTGCCCGACGGCGGACTGCTGCTGGCGCACCACCCGCTGCTGTTGCGCGGTGTCGACACCGTGGCCGCCGACACCGGCAAGGGCGCACTGATCCACTCGCTGATCCGCCGCGGCGCGGCGCTGTTCAGCGCGCACACCAACGCCGATGCGGCCGCGCCCGGGGTGTCGGATGCCCTGGCCGAGGCGCTGGGCCTGCAGGTCGACGGTGTGCTCGACCCCGCCGAGGCGCGCGCTGACCTGGACAAATGGGTCGTGTTCGTGCCGCACGTGAACGCTGACGCGGTCCGGGATGCGATGTTCGCCGCCGGTGGCGGCCAGATCGGCGACTACTCGCACTGCAGCTGGGCGACCATGGGCGTGGGCCAGTTCCTGCCGCACGAGGGTGCGTCGCCGACCATCGGCATGGTCGGCGCCATCGAGCAGGTCGCCGAGGATCGAGTCGAGGTTATCGCGCCGTCGCGGCTGCGGCGGGCGGTGCTGACGGCGATGCGCGCGGCGCACCCCTACGAGGAACCGGCATTCGACGTGCTCACGTTGGCGCCGCTGCCGTCGGACGTGGGGATCGGGCGCATCTGTTCGCTGCCGGAGCCGGAACCGTTGTCGGCCTTCGCTTCCCGTGTCGCGCGCGGTCTGCCCACCACATCGTGGGGGGTACGGGCATCGGGTGATCCCGACGCGCTGGTGTCACGTGTCGCGGTCTGCGGCGGCGCGGGCGACTCGCTATTGGGCGCGGTGACGCGGTCGGGCGTCGACGTCTACGTGACCTCCGATCTGCGGCATCATCCGGCCGACGAGCACCGCCGCGCATCGGACGTGGCGCTGGTCGATGTGGCGCATTGGGCGAGTGAATTTCCGTGGTGCGAGCAGGCCGCCGGGGTCTTGCGTGCACAATTCGGTGATGCGTTGCCGGTGCGGGTCAGCCAGATCCGTGCCGACCCCTGGAACGTCGAGATAACCTGCTGAGAGACGTGAAGATGAAAGCTGAAGTGTCGCAACAACGTTTGCTGCTCGAGGTGGCCGAAGTGGACGCCGCGCTGACCCGCCTGACGCACCGGTCGACGCACCTGGTCGAGCAGCAGCGCTTCGACGCCGTGCAGGCCGAGCACCGCGAGGCCAACGATCGGTTGGCGGCGCTGAGCATCGCCGTCGAGGATTTGGACGCGCAGATCGCCAAGTTCGAGTCCGAGATCGACGCGGTGCGCCAGCGTGAGGCCCGCGACCAGCAGCTGATGGACAGTGGCTCGGTCGGCGCGAAGCAGGTGGCCGAACTGCAGCACGAGCTGGAGACGCTGCAGCGCCGGCAGGCCGCGCTGGAGGAGCAGCAGCTCGAGATCATGGAACGTCGCGAAGAGCTGCAGGTCGAGCAGAACGAGGAGCTGGCCCTGATCGACGCGCTGCAGGGCGACCTGACCTCGGCGCAGGTCGAGCGCGACCAGGCGCTGGTGTCCATCGACGAGCAGCGGAAGGTGGCGGCCGACCGGCGCAAGGCACTGCTCGACTCGGTGGCCCCGGAACTGGCCGAGATGTACGAGAAGCAGCGCAAGCTGGGCGGCCCCGGCGCGGGGCTGCTGCAGGGCAGCCGCTGCGGCGCCTGCCGCATCGACCTGGATCGTGGTGAGCTGTCCCGCGTTTCGGCGGCTGCTCCCGATGACGTACTGCGTTGCCCCGAGTGCGGGGCGATTCTGGTGCGGGTCAAGGACTTCCGTGCGGGAGAAACCGGTCTGTGAGAGTTCTGGTCGAGGCCGACGGCGGGTCGCGCGGCAACCCGGGACCCGCGGGCTATGGCGCCGTGGTGTTTTCGGCCGACCGCGCCGAGGTGCTGGCGGAGAGCAGTGCCTCCATCGGGGTGGCGACCAACAACGTCGCCGAATACCGGGGGCTGATCGCCGGCCTGGAGGCCGCGGCGGCCCTGGACGCGGATGACGTTGCGGTGTCGATGGATTCGAAGCTGGTGGTCGAGCAGATGTCGGGCCGCTGGCAGGTCAAGCACCCGGACCTGATCCCGTTGAACCGCGAGGCAGTGGCACTCGCGCGGCGGTTCGCGCGGGTGAGCTACACGTGGATTCCGCGGGCGCAGAACGCGCACGCCGACCGGTTGGCCAATGAGGCCATGGACGCCGCGGCGGCGCCGGCGGTGGCGCCGACTGCTGCGGTAGCTGAACCGAAAGCCGCTGCGGCACAGCTGTCCCCACCGGGCTGGACCGGCGCCGTCGGCGCGCCGACCCGGTTCCTGCTGCTGCGGCACGGGCAGACCGAACTGTCGGTGCACCGGCGCTACTCGGGCCGGGGCAACCCGCCGCTCACCGAATTGGGTCGTGAGCAGGCCGCGGCGGCTGCGACGTATATCGCTGGCATCGAAGGTATCTCGGCGGTGATCAGCTCGCCGCTGCAGCGCGCGCTGGATACCGCGAAGGCGGCGGCGAGCGCCCTCGGCCTCGACGTCACCGTCGACGACGACCTCATCGAAACCGACTTCGGTGCCTGGGAAGGCTTGACGTTCCGCGAAGCGGCCGAACGGGATCCCGAGTTGCACCGCAGCTGGCTGGGGGACACCAGCGTCGCACCGCCGGATGGGGAGAGCTTCGATACGGTGACGCACCGGATTCGCCGGGCCCGCAACCGGATCATCGCCGAGCACGGCGCGACGACGGTACTCGTGGTCTCGCATGTCACGCCGATCAAGACGATCCTGCGGCAGGCGCTCGATGCGGGGCCCGGCATCCTGTACCGCCTGCACCTGGATCTGGCGTCACTGAGCATCGCGGAGTTCTTCGGCGACGGCGGTTCCGCGGTCCGGTTGGTCAACCAGACCGCCTACCTGTAGGCCCGTCTCTCGCCCGCCGGATCCGGTCCGGCGGTTTGCTGACTCACAGGTTTGTTGCGTCAGGACAGACCAGGGCGGGCAGCGCTCGTTTTTTCGTCGGTTGCGGACATAGGTCGAAAGCTGTCGCCCGCGCAGAATCTGCGTAGCAACATTCCGAACGGTTGTTGAACGCGCATCGATCGCAGCTGGGCAGAGCTGTCGCGTGTCCGACCCGTCTGGCCGCGCACACCGCGGAACGTGTTGGCACCAGTCCTGATTTGACCTCGAGGCAGGGGAGTGAATGGCCACGCTCATCGCCGGGCACGCCGAGACGACGACCGGGGCGGACCGCCTGCACTCGCTGGGCCGCAATCTTCACGGTCCCGGCGCCTACCGCGAGCTGGACCGGCAACTGGACCGCTTCCGGCGCCGCCTCGAACGCCAGCGCAGTGCCGGCACCGCGACCGAAGACCTGTTGGCCGGCGTCCAGCGGCTCCGCCGTGAGCTGAGCGGTCGCGCGGTGGCCCATGGTGCCGGGCGACTGAGCGCCATTCGTCATGCCGTGGACTCGCTGCGCGGCACCTCGTCGCGCGAGACCATCAAGGCCGCCATGACGCTGTTGTGCCGAGACTTCGGATTCAGCCGGGTCATGGTCTCCACGGTCCGTGAGCACGACTGGTTGCCGCGGCACCTGCATGGCCGTGGTGCGACATCGTGTTCCTTCCACGGGTTCTCGGTGGGGGTGCCGGTCCGGCTCGAGGACGCCGAGGCCGAAGCCGCCCTGATCCGCGGGAGACACGGGGTCGTCGTATCCCGCCCGACCGCATCGGCTCGGCAGGACTACCTCGCGGCGCCGATCACCGTCGGCGGCGGGGTGATCGGGATGCTGCACGCCGATTTCCCCGAAGCACCCGGCACCACGGTCATGGATCAATTCGACCTGCTCGAGGCGTTCGCCGAATGCCTCGCTGTCGTGTACGAGCGGGCCGTTCTGGAAGAGAAGGTGTCGCAGCAGCGCATCGAGGTCGACAGGCTCTGCGCCACAATGGATCAACTCATGACGCGGCCCGGGCCGGGTGTCGCCGCTGTGTCGGCCGCGGGTGACTGTGATTCGGTGGCCCCGCCCGCGAGTGAGCCCGCCGTCCTCCCCGAATTGACCCCGCGCGAACGGGAGGTCATGTCCTACGTGGCGACCGGCGCCACCAACCGCGACATCGCGCGCTGCCTGGACATTTCCGAAGGCACCGTCAAGTCCCATCTCAAGCGCATCGCCGAGAAGTTCGGCACCACCAACCGCGCGGCCGCCCTCGCGATGTATCTGGCCATGGACGCCGGCGTGGGGAGCGGACGGCTGCGATGACGCGCCGTGCGATGGTGACCAGGCTCAACCAGATCGACGGACACCTGCGCAGCGTGCTCAACCTGCCGAGAGCGGACAAGGCGACCACTCTCGAGCAAGCCATCGCGAACTCGGCGGCAACCACTGAGGAAGTGCTCTTCGGCGACGACGGTGAGGGCATCGCACTCATGCCGGCCGTGGCGCAGCGGCTGCTGATGGCATCGTTGCAGGCGCAGGTCGAGGCGCGCCTGATCAGCGGTGACGACTCCGGTGCCACGGCGCGGTCGGTGATCGACAGCATCCGGCGGTTGAAAGCGGCGCCGACGCTGCAGGCACTCGAGCGCCAGGTGTGCACCGAGCTCTGCCACACCATTGGGTTCAGCAGCGCGGTGCTGTCGTCCATCGCGCCCGACAAGTTCATCCCTGTGACATCGCACGGCACGCGCGGAACCGGAAAACCGTTGCCGCGCAACGCCGCTGCCGCCGAGCAGGACTGCGTGCGGTTCCGGCGGATCATCCACGCCGGCGGCGATGAGGCGCCGGCCAGCGAGGGCTTCTGCGAAATACTGGGCGCCGCCGACTATCTGGTCGCCCCCATCGTCGTCGAGTCGAAAGTGGTGGCACTCGTCCACATGTCCCGCGCGCGGGGCGCCATCGCCGATGGTGACGTCGATACGCTGGGACTGCTGCTGGCGGTGTATTCGTTCGTCTACGAGCGGCTGTTGAATTCGGCGCGGGTCGAACAACTTCGGGTATCGATCATCGGAGCCGCCGCCCGCCTGGCAGAGGAAGCCGACCGCATCGCCGGAACCGCCGTCAGCCTGGACGCCGGCGGTGACGACGACGTGTTCGCGACGGACGCTGCGGTCGATGCCTTCACGGCGGCGTTGTCCAACCGCGAGCGCGAGGTCTTCGCCAGGATGGTGCGGGGCGACTCCAACGCGGAGATCGCCGAGGAACTGGTCGTCTCGGTGGAAACCGTCAAGACGCACGTGAAACGCATCCTGCGCAAGATCGGCGCCGCCAATCGGTTGGAGGCGATCACGCTCTACATGGACGCCCAATCCAGATTCGGTGAACAGGCGCAATAGCCGCACACGCTGTCTCTCCGCAGGGCGCCGGCATGCAGCCGATTATTGCCGCAGTGGTGAATTAACAATCCGGTCGGAATTCTCGTTCGGATGCGAATTCAGCAATCTTCTGATATGGCTTAACTGTGCTATTGCTGCGGAATTCCCATTCCGTGTATGGGGTGTGATCTGAAACACGCCTATCACCCTGATGGGGGACAAATCACAGCCGTGAATCCCTCCATCTAGAGGTGGTTGGCAGCTGAGCTGCATTGATAGCGTCTCCACCCATGTTGGCCGCAGCGATCGCTTATCGACCATCCGTAGTGAATTCGGCGCAACGGTTGGAAAGTGCGGGCGACAAATGGTAGCGATTGCTCGCACTGCGGCTAAGCCGGTTACTTCACTGGGCGGCTTCTTCGCCATGACGTTCGACACTTTCGTGCAAATGTTTCAGCCGCCGTTCGCATGGCATGAATACGTCATGCAGACGTGGTTCGTGGCGCGCGTGTCGGTGCTGCCGGCGTTGCTGCTCACGATGCCGTTCGCGGTGCTGCTGACATTCACGTTCAACATTCTGCTGACCGAATTCGGCGCAGCCGACTTCTCCGGCACCGGCGCGGCGATCGGCACGGTCAACCAGATCGGCCCCATCGTCACGGTGCTGGTCGTGTCGGGCGCGGGCGCGACGGCGATGTGCGCCGACCTCGGGGCGCGGACCATCCGCGAAGAACTCGACGCGTTGCGGGTGATGGGCATCAACCCCATTCGTTCGCTTGTGGTGCCGCGCGTGTTGGCCGCCACCACGGTGGCGCTGGCGCTGTCGGCCACGGTGATCCTCGTCGGCCTGACCGGTGCGTTCCTGTTCTGCACCACGGTGCAGCACGTCTCGCCCGGTGCCTTCGTCGGCGGCCTGAACCTGCTCACCGGTCCCGGGGACATCATCGTCGCACTCATCAAGGCGACGCTGTTCGGCATGGCCGCCGGCCTGATCGCTTGCTACAAGGGCACTTCCGTGCGCGGCGGCCCCGCAGGTGTGGGGAACGCCGTCAACGAGACCGTGGTCTTCACCTTCATGGTGCTGTTCGCGATCAACGTCATCGTGACCGCGGTCGCGATCCAGTACACGGTGTCGTGAGGGAGAAATGACTGTCGACGTCCCCAGCCGCAGGTTCCCGCGGCTCGACAAACTGACCAAGAGCTCGGCCGCGCGCTGGAACCGTATCGGTGAACAGGGCGCGTTCTATTCGCACGCCATCGGCTCGATTCCCGATGCGGTCGTCAACTATCGCGCGGAGCTGCTACGGCTCATCGCCGCAACAGGATTGGGCACCGGCGCGCTCGTCGTCGTCGGTGGCACCGTCGCGATCGTCGGCTTCCTGACGATGACAACGGGTGCCCTCGTGGCGATCCAGGGCTACAACCAGTTCTCATCCGTCGGCTTCGAGGCCCTCACCGGGTTCGCGTCGGCGTTCCTCAACGTCCGGATGATCGTGCCGGCGACCACGGCTGTCGCGCTGTCGGCCACCATCGGCGCCGGCGCCACTGCGCAGATCGGCGCCATGCGGATCAACGAAGAGATCGACGCGCTCGAGGTGATCGGCATCCGCAGCATCACCTACCTCGCGTCCACCCGGGTGCTGGCTGCCGTGGTTGTGGTGATCCCGCTGTACTGCGTCGCGGTCATGATGGCGTTCTTCGCCGCGCGCATGGGCACCACCACCGTCTACGGGCAGGGCGCGGGTGTGTACGACCACTACTTCAACACGTTCCTCAACCCGAACGACCTCATCTGGTCGTTCGTCCAATGCGTCGCCATCACCGTCGTGATCATGTTGGTGCACACCTACTTCGGGTTCGCCGCCTCCGGTGGTCCGGCCGGCGTCGGCGAGGCGGTCGGCCGTGCGGTGCGCCTGTCGATGGTGATCGCGGCCGTCGAGATCGTGTTCATCTCACTGGCCATCTACGGCCAGTCCGGCAACTTCAACATGGCAGGTTAGCCGGTGGAAGCGCGCACGGGAGATCGCCGGATCTCGAACTCATGGTGGGCCCTGATCCTGATCACGGCTGTGGTGTTGTTCATGGTGGTGACCACGGTCATCTTCACCGGCGCCGCGAAATCCTATGTGCCCGTGACGGTCATGGCGGACCGCGCGGGTCTGGTGCTGGAGACCAACGCCAAGGTCAAGATGCGCGGCGTGTTGGTGGGCCGGGTCAGTCAGATCGACGTGAGCAATTCGGGGGCGACCCTGCAGCTCAAGCTGGACCCGGACCAGGTGAAGTACATCCCCGCCAATGTCGGTGCGCAGGTGAGTGTTACGACGGCGTTCGGCGCCAAGTTCGTCGACCTGGTCTATCCCTCGTCGCCCAGCGGCAGCCGGCTGGCCGCCGGCGCGGTGCTCAAATCCGTGCACACCACCACCGAGGTCGACACCGTCTTCGAGAACATCGTCAACCTGCTCGACATGGTCGACCCGGCGAAACTGAACTCGGTGCTGAGCGCTGTTGCTGAAGGCGTCCGTGGCCAGGGTGAGCGAATGGGCCAGGCCACAACCGATCTCAACGAGGTGCTGACGGCGCTCAACTCGCGCTCGGACAAGATTCGTGACGACTGGCGGTCGTTCAAGCAGTTCAGTGACACCTACGGTGCGGCCGCCGACAACATCGTGAAGATCCTCAACGCCGCCAGCACCACCAGCAGCACGGTGACGGGCAAGGCCAAGGCGCTCGACAGTCTGCTGATGAACGTCATCGGATTCTCCGAGGCCGGAACGGATCTGCTGGGTCCGAACCGGGACAACCTCGTCGACGCGATCAACGGGCTGGAACCCACGACGAGTCTGCTGCTCAAGTACAGCCCCGGGTACACGTGCTGGCTGGAGGGCACCAAGAAGTTCCTCGACACCGGCGCCTGGGGCGTGTTCGGCGGGGCCGACGGCCGCTCGCTGATCCTCGATGCGACGCTGCTGCCCGGCAAGAACCCGTACGTGTTCCCCGACAACCTGCCGATCAACGCGGCCAAGGGTGGACCTGGCGGGAAACCCGGCTGTGGCTCGTTGCCCGACGTGGCCAAGAACTTCCCCGTGCGGCAACTGATCACCAACACCGGATGGGGCACCGGGCTCGACATCCGGCCGAACCCGGGCATCGGCAGCCCCTGCTGGGGCCAGTGGTTCCAGAGCACCCGCGCAGTGCCTCAGACGCCGAGCATCCGGCAGTGCCTGCCGGGGCCAGCTCCCGGCCCGATCCCGTACCCCGGGGCACCGCCGTACGGCGCACCGCTGTACGGACCCGGCGGGGTACCGCTGTGGCCGGGCGTGCCGCCCGCGCCGCCGAATCCCGCTGACGCACAAACGCAATCGGCACCGGCGCCCGCCGAGGCTCCGCCACTGCCGGCGGAAGCCCCCGCGTTGCCTGCCGAGGCGGGCGGGAACTGACCGTGATGACCAACCAACGATCGAGGCAGGAGGGAAGCCGTGGAGAACCTTAGAGGCACGCTGCTGCGCCTGTCGGTCTTCCTGTCGGTATGTCTGCTCGGCACCGTCGCCCTCTGGGCGGTCTTCGCCGACCTTCGATTCGACGAGGGGCACACGTACTTCGCCCGCTTCGTCAACGTCTCGAACATGAAGAAGGACAGTCACGTTCGCATCGCCGGAGTCGAGGTCGGCCAGGTGAAGGACGTGTCGATCAACCGCGATTCGACGGTGACGGTCGAATTCACCGCCGACAGTTCCGTCGTGCTGACCGAAGGCAGCCGCGCGGTGATCCGGTACGACAACGTCGTCGGTGACCGGTTCCTGGCTCTCGAGGAAGGTGCCGGCGGCACCAAGAAGCTCAACCCGGGAGACACCATCCCTGTCGACCGCACGCAGCCCGCACTGGATCTCGATGCCGTCATCGGTGGCTTCCGCCCGTTGTTCTCTGCGCTGAGCCCCGACAAGATCAACGATCTGAGCGGACAGCTGATCCAGGCGCTGCAGGGACAGGGTCCGTCGATCGGCTCGTTCCTGGCGCAGGCCGCGGTGGTCACCAACACCCTGGCCGATCGCGATCAGTTGATCGGGCAGGTCGTCACCAATCTCAACACGGTGCTGACGTCCTTCGGTGGCAAGAGCGACAAGCTCGACAAGGCCGTGGTGTCACTGTCGCAGTTGGTCGATCGCCTGGCACAACGCAAGACCGATGTCTCGAATGCCGTGGCCTACACCGATGCGGCCGCCAATTCGATCGCCGGCCTGCTGACCGAGGCCCGGCCGCCGTTGGCCAAGACGGTGCACGAAGTGGACCGCACCGCGGGGATCGTGCTGGCCGACCACGATTATTTCGACAACTTCCTCAACACCCTGCCGGACAAGTACAAGGCACTGTCCCGGCAGGGCATCTACGGCGACTTCTTCAGCTTCTACCTCTGCGACGCGGTGCTCAAGCTCAACGGCAAAGGGGGACAACCGGTTTACGTGAAGGTGGCCGGACAGAGCACGGGACGGTGCACACCCAGATGAAACCTTTTGCCGAGCGAAGTCATTTCGCCCTGGGCGCGATAGGCATCAGTGCTGTCGTGGTGGTCGCCACGGTCGCGCTGCTGTTCCAGAAGATCCCGTTCGTCAGCGGCACGACCACGTACTCCGGGTACTTCGAAGATGCCAGCGGACTGCACACCGGTGCGCCCGTGGACATCTCGGGTTTTCCGGCGGGCCGGGTCGCCAGCATCGACCTCGACGGTCCGCGCGTGCTGATCAAATTCACCGTCGACGACGACGTGCACCTCGGGGAGCGCACCGAAGCCGCCATCAAGACCAAGGGTCTGTTGGGCAGCAAGATGCTCGAGGTCGTCCCCAAGGGCGACGGTGACCTCAAGGGCACCATTCCACTCGAGCGGACCGTGTCCGCCTACCAGTTGCCGGACGCCCTCGGTGATGTGACCAACGCGATCAGCGGGCTGGACACTCATCAGCTGTCGGACTCGTTGGCCACCGTCTCAGAGGCTTTCGCGAACACCGCCCCCGATCTGCGGGACGCGGTGAACGGTATCGCGCGATTCTCCAAGACCCTGAGCGATCGCGACGCACAACTGCGGAGCCTGCTGGACAACGCGTCGAAGGCGACGACGGTGCTGGCCAAGCGCAGCGACCAGGTGGTGAGCCTGGTCAAGAACACCAATGCGCTTCTGGTGCAACTGCGTTCGCAGAGCGCCGCCGTGAGCCGGTTGTGGAACAGCCTGTCGTCGGTCTCACAGCAACTCAAAGGGCTGATCGCGGAGAACAAGACGCAACTGCGGCCGGCGCTGGACAAGCTCAACGGCGTCGTGGCGATGCTCGACAACCGCAAGGAGCGGCTGCAACAGGCCGTCAAGGGACTGAGTCAATACGCTCTGGCACTGGGCGATGCGGTGAGCTCGGGTCCGTTCTTCAAGGCGTACATCGTCAACCTGTTGCCGGGCCAGTTCGTGCAGCCGTTCGTCGACGCCGCATTCTCGGACCTCGGGGTGGATCCGAACACGAAACTGCCGTCGCAGCTTCAGGATCCGCAGACCGGGCAACCGGGCACCCCGCCGCTCCCGGTGCCGTTCCCGCGCACGGGTCAGGCCGGCGACCCGCGACTGACCATTCCGGGCGCGATCAGCGGCAAGCCCGGCGATACCGCTTGTGGCCCACCGGGAATCCCGTTGCCCGGGCCGGGCTGCTACCCGCTTCGCGAAACGCAACCGGCCCCGCCGCCGGGTGGGCCGCCACCCGGACCGCCGGCGCTCGCGCCCGGGCAGACCGCCATGCCGGAACCACCCAAGACCCCGCCAGTACACGTGTCGGATCCCGTTGAGCCGCCAGGAGGACAGCCATGAGCAAGCTGTCTACCCGCCTGCTCGTCGTCGCGGCCGCGGTGGCCCTTGTCGTGGGCGGCGGTTACTTCGCGGTGCAGGCGTTCCAGCGCGCGTCACGCAACGAAGTGGTGGGTTACTTCCAGAACACCAATCAGTTGTTCAAGGGCGACGACGTCCTGATTCAAGGGGTGCCGGTCGGCAAGGTCGAGAAGATCGAACCGGGGCCCGAAAAGGTCAAGGTCACCTTCTGGATCGACGACAAGTACAAGGTGCCGGCCGAGGCCAAGGCCGTGATCCTGTCGCCACAGCTGGTGACCGGCAGGGCAATTCAGCTGATCCCGCCGTACCGGGGCGGGCCGACGCTGCGCGGCGGCGCGGTGATCCCGCTCGATCGGACCGCGGTGCCGGTGGAGTGGGATCAGGTCCGCACCCAGTTGCAGCGAGTGGCCGATCTGCTCAAGCCTGATCAGCCCGGCGGGGTCAGCACGCTCGGTGGTTTCATCAATACCGCTGCCGACAATCTGCGGGGGCAGGGCGCCAGCATCCGGGAATCGGTGATCCGCCTGTCGCAGGCGGTCTCGATCGTCGGCGACCACAGCAACGATCTGTTCTCGACGTTCAAGAACCTCTCGATCCTGGTGTCGGCGCTGCAGGACAGCACCGGCTTGCTGGAACGGCTCAACACCAACCTGGCCGAGGTGACCGGATTGCTCGCCGACGATCCGGGCAAGGTCGGGCAGGCGCTGCACGACATGAGTGCTGTCGCCGACGATGTGCGCTCCTTCGTCGCGGACAACAAAGAAGCCGTCGGGACGGCATCGGACAAGCTGGCGTCGGTCAGCAGCGCGATCGTGGGCAGCCTCGACGACATCAAGCAGGTATTGCATGTGGCGCCAACGGCATTGGCGGACCTGAACAACATCTACGAGCCCGCGGTCGGTTCGCTGACCGGCGTCCTCGCGGTCAACAACTTCGCCAACCCGGTCAGCTTCATCTGCGGCGCCATCCAGGCCGCGTCGCGCCTCGGCGCAGACCAGTCGTCGAAGTTGTGCGCGCAGTATCTGGCGCCCATCGTCAAGAACCGGCAGTACAACTTCCCGCCGCTGGGCGAGAACCTGTTCGTCGGTACCCAAGCGCGGCCCAATGAGGTTACGTACAGCGAGGATTGGATGCGCCCCGACTATGTGCCGCCGTCGCGGCCCGCTGCCCCCGTGGCACAGCAGGCGGCTGCGGCGCCCGTGCCGGCGGCCCCCCAGACCGTGGCCACCGACGCCAACGCCGGCCTGGCCGGCATGATGACGCCGCCGGGAGGTGGGTCATGAGCCGCCTGCGTACCGCCGCCGGCTGCACCCTCGCGGTCCTGACGCTGCTGGCCTCGGCCGGCTGCTCGGGGTGGCGCGGCGCCAACAGCCTGCCGCTGCCCGGCACCGAGGGTGGGGGACCCGGAGCCTTCGAAATCCAGGCGCAGATGCCCGACGTCACAAACCTGCAAGAGAATTCGCGGGTGCGAGTCTCCGACGTCACGGTCGGCACCGTCACCAAGATCGAGCGACAGGGCTGGCACGCGTTGGTCACCATGCGGCTCAACGGAGATGTGAAGGCACCGGCCAACTCGACCATCAAACTGGGTCTGACCAGTCTGCTGGGCACGCTGCACATCGAGCTCGGGCCGCCCAAAGACGGACGGCCACAAGGACAGTTGCACCAGGGGTCGGTCATCCCGCTGGCGAACAGCGGCAGTTTCCCGTCGGTCGAGCAGACGCTGTCAGCGGTGTCGATGGTGCTCAACGGCGGTGGCATCGGCAACGTCCAGGACATCACCGAGGCCTTCAGTACGGCGTTCCACGGGCGTGCCGAGGATCTGCGGAGCCTCATCAAGCAGCTCGACACGTTCACCGCGAACGTCAAGGATCAGACTCCTGACATCATCGCGGCTTCCGAGAGCCTGAACGTCGTCGTGGGCAAGCTGGCCGCGAGCCAGCCGGTGCTGGACCGGGCCGTCGACACCGTCCCCGAAGCGCTCGCGGTGCTCAACGGTGAACGGGAGAACCTGGTCAAGGCCGCCGACAAGTTGAGCAAGTTCGCGGCGCTGGCTGCGGACACCGTGGACCGGTCAAAACAGAACGTGATCAAGGAATTACGTGATCTGGGGCCGACGCTCGAACAGCTCGCCAACGCCGGGCCGGCCATGACGCGGGCGTTGAGCTTCATTCCCACGGTGCCGTTCCCGAGCGACACCATCGAGAAGTGGCAGCGCGGCGACTACGCGAACCTCACCGCGATCGTCGACCTCACCCTCAGCCGCATCGATCAGGCGTTCTTCACCGGTACCCGCTGGGAGTGCGACCTGACCGAGCTGGAACTGCAGTGGGGCCGCACCATCGGCCAGTTCCCCAGCCCGTGCACCGCCGGCGGGCCGAACAACCCGGGTAATCCGCTGACCATTCCGTACCGCTGGGATCAGGGGCCGTAAATGCATCTCGACAAACGCGTGAGAATTCAGCTCGCGATCTTCGCCCTCGTCGCCCT
>NZ_KB911480.1:0-72535 GCF_000383495.1 Mycobacterium sp. 360MFTsu5.1
GTCGTGAGCTGCGATCGCTCATGCCGGCAGCGCCGAGTTCGCGGTAGCGGCCGGCCCAGCGAGCCGCCGTGCTCACCGCGACCTGGAATCGCTCGGCAGCTCGCCGCAGCGGCCAACCGTCCTCCACGACGCAGCGAGCCAGGCGCAGACGCCCGGTATCGGACAAAGGAGCATTACGGTGGGACATGAAGACCTCCGAGATGAGTTGGTGCGTTCCTCGACAGCTCGCACTTCACTCGGAGGTCTTCTTCATGTCACCACGCCACGCCGTACCTAACGTCCGTGGTCAGTACAACTAGCCCGGTCGGACATCGGTCATCGAACTCGAGTCTTTCGCACGCCTACGGAACGAGATGTGAATTCAGCTGTGAACTATCACGAGTCACTCCGCAACGCGGCACGGCAGTTGCGACACGCGGCCACGCAGAGCACGAGTCCGACCGAACGCATTCATTCGTACATCGCGGCGATGATCGACCACATCTACCCGGCGGAGCGCTGTGCCAAAGCCTCGGTGTTGGCGTCGATCTGGCTCAACCGAGCTGGACCGCACGTCGACCAGAACGATGCACTCGTCGACGAGTTGATCGAGCCGCTGCGCGCGGCGATTCGCGTCGGATGCCGAACAGGCGAGATGTCATCACCCTGCCCAGACACCGATGCTCAGGCGATCTTTGATCTGGTCACGGGCATGATCCTCACCCACGGAGTCCTCGGCCGGCGCGCCTCTGCAGAACACATCAAAGGGGTGGTCATGGACGCTGTTGGACACTCCCTCAAACTCAACACGCCGTGACCCGCGGCTCTGATTGCCGCTGAGGACTTACGCGGACTGCTCCTGCGTTGCGCTTCGGGCGAATGCCGACTCGATGAACCGCGTCACCTCGCCGAGCGCACGCGCCGCTTCGGGAACGATCGAGGCCGCGGCCTGGAACACGTGGACCTGGTCCCGCCACACCTGTAATTGATGCGGCACAGCGGCTTTCGCCAGTGCAATGGCCAGCTCCTCGGCGTCGGGGTGGAGCAGTTCGGTGGAGCTCACCTGGATCAAAGACGGTGGCAGCCCACCCAGATCCGCGTCGAGCAGCCGGTGCTCGTCTGCCGGCGGGCTGTGCCGCATGACGAACTGATGGAACGCGCGGGCGAAGGCCTTCGAGAACAGCACATCGGTTGATCCCGAGGGTGCATCGATCTTGGCCTGCAGGTCGAAGTCGGTCAGCGGAGCCATCGAGACGATCGCGCCGGGCATCGGCAATCCGCGGCGGGCCGCGAACACCGCGGTGATGAACACCAGGTAGGCGCCGGCCGAGTCCCCGATGAAGGCGATGTTCTCCGGCGCGATACCTCGCCCGAGTGCGAACCGATAAGCATCGATGCAATCTTCGATACCGTCGGCGATGGTGTGTTCGGGCAGCTTGCGGTAGTCCACCGCGACGACTTCGCTCTGCAGCGACGCGGCAATCCGCGAGATCATCTGACGGTGCAGGTGACGGCCACCGACCAGAAAGGCGCCGCCGTGCATGTACACGATGTAGCGGTCCCCGCGCACCGCCGCGGGGCGGGTCGTCTCGGCGGAACAGCGCGCAAGGCTGACTGGCTGTCGGGTGGTGCCCGCGACCGACCGCAGCACGCGCCCGACGTGATCGACCGCCCGGTATGGCCAGGGCAGACCGGGCACAAGTGCCCACACCGTCAATGCCGGTTTGACCGTGGCCTTCAATGCCAGCGCGAGGATGCGCGACTGGATGCTGCCGCCTTCGAACTCGACGCGACGGGAATTACCCCGGTCCAGCGGGATCAGATTCTCTGGTGCGGCAACCACGTTGTAGCCCTCCTGTTTCAACGAGCCCCGTTCGGTGGCCGCGGCAGCGCCGATGCTGCCTCGTTGTCCGAACCAGTATCGATGCCCGAGTGGCTGCCGTCTGTGCACCGAGCGCCGAAGTATCCGCCTCGGCGTTTGTGATCAGTCACAAACGCCGAGGTAGGCGCGGGTCGCCACCACTGTGTTTGCGCCCCAGGTGATCTCGCCACAGCGCGGCGAGATCACTCGTGGTCGACGGCAGTGCCCCACTTACGGCGACGCCGAGCAGCACGCCCATCAGGTGGCTGCTGACGACCATTGCTGCGCGGAGCGGCTGGGGCGGGACGCGGCGCTGCAAGATCGCCGCAGGTCAGCGGCACCGGACGCCGTCGAATTTCGGCCCCCATGAGCGCCGCCACTGGTGAACACGCCAATGACGCTGGGAATCAGCAGCGCGCAGCCCCAGGGGACAGCTACCCAGAACGGCCAGAAGTAGCCGGCGCCGGTAGCGAGCCAGATCGCAAGGCACAGCAGGTTCACCGCGCCCCACGGCATCCACATGATGACGACCCATGCCGGAATCGATTGTCTCCATTGCCGTTTGGGCTCACCGCGCGCATCGGAGGCCGGTAGGTCAGAGACGATCTCGGCGAGCTCGCCACGGGTGACGGCCCGGTAGAGCAACTGGAGGCGACTGTCGTACTCCGTCAGGGTCAGCCGGCCATCAGCGACGGCACGGCTGAGCCGGCGAGAAACGACTTCGCGGTCGGCATCGCCGGCCCTGATGTGAGTGCCGAGCGTGTCGGTCACGGCACCGCCGGCACTGTGGCGCGTCGGCTCGGGAAACGGGAGGTCCTCATGGTGGTGCACGGTGCAACTCCATCCATCCATAACAGTGTTATGGACATTCCTAACACTGTTATGGATGGATGGCAAGGGCTAGTTCAGCGCGCCGGGTGTGCGCGCGTGGCGAAACGATCAGCGACGAAGAGCAGGGCAACGAGCCGACGGGACGATCGCACGCCGATGGGCACTTCCCCGCAGCAATCGGTTTGCGGCACAATCGGATTGAACGCCGGCCGGACCGAAACGGTCGGTCCGTGCCGGCGCCCCCGCACACAATCGGCGACCATGAATACCCGCCAATGAGGCGGGCGAAACATGTTATTTGCCACACCGGCAGACAGGCTGTGTCCTACTAGGTTTGGTGCAGCGGGCAGCAGAAGCGCCGATAGTATTTGGACTGTCGGCTTACGTGTGTGAGCCCCTCGGAGGTGACAATGACAGGCCAGCCAGTCCAGGGAAGCGGCAACCCTGCCGCGGCCAGCTGCGCAGTCGAACAGAGTCAGATCGGCGCGGTCAGCGTGGTCACGGTGTCCGGAACGGTGGACATGCTCACCGCTCCGCAGCTCGAATCCGCACTGAGCCCGGCAGCAGTCGGCACGGCCCAGGCTGTCGTCGTCGATTTGAGTGCCGTGGATTTCCTGGCCTCTGCCGGGATGGGCGTGCTGGTGGCGGCGCATGCGGAGTTGGCGCCGGCGGTTCGGCTCGTCATCGTCGCCGATGGCCCCACGACCAGTCGGCCGCTCAAGCTGGTCGGCATCGCCGACTTGATCGAGCTGTTCGCCACGCGAGACGAGGCGCTCGCGGCTGTCACCGCCTAGAGCGGTCATTGTCAATCGGAAGGTAGGTCGAGCAGGTCGCTATGACGGAGCCGGACCAGTCGAGCAGCGGGGCACGTTTCAGTAAGACGGACGTGGTGGCCATCCCCGAACATGCGGCATCCATCCGTCAGGAGTTCTCGACCTGGTTGACGGGGCACTTCGCCCTGGACCGGGTCAAAGCGAGCGACATCGTGCTCGCCGTCAACGAAGCATTGGCCAATGCCGTCGAGGCCGCGTATGCCGATGCCCCCGCGCCCGGTGTCATGCACGTTCGCGCCGACTTCGACCGGCAATCAGGTCTGCTGACGGTGACCGTGACCGACGAGGGCAGGTGGCGCCCCGCTACGGCACAGCTCGCGAACTCTGCCCGGGGACGCGGAATTCCGTTGATGCAGGCGCTGACGGACCGTGCCTCGATCGAACCGACCGATGCCGGCACGCAGGTGCGCCTGCAATGGGACGCCGTGGAAACCGCCGCCGCCGATGCCGCAGGCGGGTGACATCAGGGCTGCGGCAGCCGCACCACCTGGACGAAGAACTCGTCGATCTCCCGCACCGCCTTCATGAACTGATCGAGGTCGACGGGCTTGGTCACGTAGGCGTTCGCATGCAGTTTGTAGCTGCGCAGGATGTCCTCTTCGGCCGACGAGGTGGTGAGGACGACGACCGGGATATGACATAAGTCCTCGTCGGACTTGATCGCCTCCAGCAGTTCCCTGCCGTCGTACTTCGGCAGATTCAAGTCGAGCAGGATGAGGTCCGGAGTCGGGGCGTCCGCGTGAACGCCGCGCCGGTAGAGAAAATCCAGACCTTCTTGACCGTCGCGGGCAACGTGCAGAGTGTTCTTGATCTTGTTGTCGGCGAACGCTTCACGGGTGATCAACTCGTCCCCCGGGTCGTCCTCGACCAACAGGATGTCCACCACTCGGCCGGCTGACGACGCATTCATGGGTGACTTCCTTCCGGCTGCTCGGATGCGATGACGTTCGGTTCGGTGGTCGGGGTAGCCGGAAGTGTGAACACGAACCGCGTGCCATCGGTGTACGACGTGTCGATCCCGATGGTGCCGCCGTGATGTTCGACGATCTTCTTGCACAGCGCCAAGCCGATGCCGGTACCGCTGTAGGCATCTCGGCCGTGCAACCGCTGAAAGATCACGAACACCTTGTCCACAAACTCTTCGGCAATCCCAATACCGTTGTCCGTGACCGTGAATACCCAATTGTCGGCATCTTCACCCGTTCCGAGTGTGCAGTCGATCACGATCCGGGGCGCGAGTCCCTCGCGCCGGAACTTCACCGCATTACCGATCAGGTTCTGCCACAACATCGTGAGCAACGTGGGGTCGCCGTCGACCTGCGGCAGGCCGGCCGGCGGCATCACCACCTCTGCGCCCGACTCGGTGATCGAGGTCGCGAGGTTCTGCATGGCCGACGCGACAACCTCGCCCAGGTCGACCTCGGTGTGCGTGGCGTTGATCCGGCCGACGCGCGAGAAGGTGAGCAGGTCGTTGATCAGCACCTGCATACGCTTGGCGCCGTCGACCGCGAAGTTGATGTACTCGATCCCGCGCTCGTCGAGCTGGTCGCCGTACCGCTTCTCGAGCAGCTGGCAGAAGGACGCGACCTTGCGCAGCGGCTCTTGCAGATCATGCGACGCGACGTAGGCGAACTGTTCGAGTTCGGCGTTGGATCGACGCAACTCCTCGGCTTGCTCGTCGACGGCCAGACGGGCGAACTGGGACGCTTCGAGTTCCTCTACGATGCGCTGCCGCATCTCCTCGACATCGACGGCGATCGCGCGAATGTCCGTGGGTCCCTGGGGAACTATGCGCTCATCGAACTTGCCCTGCGTGATGCGGCGGCACGCCGCGGCAAGTGCGCCCAAGGGGCGGGTGACCGAACTCCGCACCAGCATGGCCAGTACCACCGCCATGACGACGAACGCACCGACCATGGTGGCAAGGACTCGGTCGCGCCATTGGCGAATCGACGCCAGCCGGGCGGTGTCGGCGTCTCGTGCCTGTTCCAGGTGCCGGTTCTGCGCATCGAAGAGCGTACGGAGGTTGTCGAACGCATTCTTGCCGTCCTCGTTGGTCCGGCTGTCGACGACGGCCGGACGTCCCACGACGACACTGGCGATCAACGGCTTGGCATAGGTGCTGCGCCAGGTACCGGCGGCGCGCTCGATCGCGTCGAGGTCGGCAATGAGCGCGTCGCGCCCCGTGAGCAGGCTTCTGAGCTTTTGCGCCGCAGCGGTTTCCGCGCGCTGTCCGTCGTCGTACGGCGCCAGGAACTGGCTGTCTGCGGCGCTGGCATAACCGCGGACCGCGGTTTCCTGATCACGCAGTCCGGCCTGCAACCGGTAGGCGGCCACGCGAGCCGGTTGCAGGTGCTCGATCAGTTCGCTCGACACCATGTCGGTCCGGTTCATCAGGAGCGCACCGCCGACGGCGCCGGAGAGCACCACCGCGCCCATCGCCGCCAGAACCAGGTTCTGCCAACCCTGCACCGTCAACTTCATCGAACTGAGCGCTCCACTCGAATGACGGCGATGTCGTCGGTGAGACCACCGAAGGGCTCGGCCCGCACCTCCGTCTCACTGATCAACGCCTTGACGAACTCGGCACCGGGCAGTCGCGCCAATGAGCGCGCGGCCGCCAGCAGTCCGTCCTCCCCGAGGCGTTCGCCGCCCTCCCCCGCAGGTCCCTCGAACAGCCCGTCCGTCAGCAGCATCAATCCGTCGCCCGGCTGCAACTGCAACCGATTGACCGGCCATTCCGTGGCTCCGAGGCCCAGGGCCGGGCCGGGCGTCGGTTCGAGCCAGTCGACGGTGCCCGCGCCGTGCATGAGCAAGCCGGGATGGCCTGCACGCACCACGTCGAACTGCCCGGTGTCGGGTGTCAATGCCACACTCAGCAGCGTGGCGAAAGTGCCGCGGCTGGGCCGCTCGGTGGTCAGGATGCGGTCGAGCTGACACATTCGCTGGTTGCCCCGCAGACCTGCGAAAGTCAGTGCGCGCCAGCCGATTCGCAGCGCCACCCCCAATGCGGCCTCATCTGGTCCGTGGCCGGCCACGTCGCCGATCATGACGTGCACCGTGCGGTCCGGGGTCTGCACGACGTCGTAGAAGTCGCCCCCGATCAGCGCGTCGCGCCGGCTCGGCAAGGACTGTGTGACGACCTCGACGCCCGGATTGTCCAGAAGTAGCGGAGAAGGCAGCAGACCCCGCTCCAGGCGGGCATTCTCCTGGGCGCGCAGTCGACTGGCGTGCAGATCTACCGCGGTGACCTCGGCACGCTTGCGCTCGATCGCATAGAGCACCGCCCGGCGCAGTGTCTCCGGGTCCACGCGGCCCTTCACCAGGTAGTCCTGCGCGCCGGACGCCATAGCGGCAACACCGAAATGCTCGTCGTTCAGACCCGTGAGAACGACGATCGGCAGGCTCGGATCGAGGGCGCCCAGGCGATCGAGAGCGTCGACACCACCGGCATCGGGCAGGTGCAGGTCGAGCAGCACACAATCCGGGCGGATCGTCTGTAGCGCGGCCGCCGCCTGGGTCAATGTGGACGACCAGTGGAAGTCGATGTCGATCGCGGCGTCGGCGATCAGCTCCTCGACCAGCAGGGCATCGCCGCGGTCATCCTCGACCAGCAGCAGCGACAGCGGCCGGTCTCCCGCAGGCCCCGACTTGGAGGAAGTGGAGCGGTTCATCTGCGGCTCCGCCGGCATGGACAAGTGGTCACATCCTTCGCCAAGGGGCCACCTACCTCGTGCTGACCATCTTGTTTCGCTGTGCTTACCGTCGCGGACGTTACCAGTTGGTCCGCACCGCACCGGGCCATCGACGCGCACCACACGTCGCCGGACGCTGCCGCAAGCTACTCCAACTTCTCCCGAAGCTGGGCCAGGGTTTTCGCCAGCAACCGCGAGACGTGCATCTGCGAGATGCCCACCTTGGCCGCGATCTGTGACTGCGTCATCGATTCGAAGAATCGCAGCACCAGCACGGTCCGCTCGCGTTCCGGCAGTTCGGCCAGCAGCGGCCGCAGCGCCTCGCGATACTCGACCTTTTCCAAGCCGGGGTCGACGTCGCCCAGCGTCTCGGCGAGAGACGGGCGCTCCTCGCTTCCCGCGGCCCCATCGATCGAGGTGGTCTTGTACGAGCTCCCGGCCATCAGACCATCGAGGACCTCGTCGCGATCGATGCCCAGCTCGGCGGCCAGCTCAGAAGCGGTGGGCGCGCGCCCGAGGCGTTGCGACATCTCGGCGCTGGCCGTGCCGATCTGCAGGTGCAGCTCTTTCATCCGCCGCGGCACTTTCACCGACCAGCTGTTGTCGCGGAAGTGGCGCCGCAGCTCGCCCATGATCGTCGGAACCGCGAAAGAGGCGAAGTCCGAACCCATCTCGACGTCGAATCGCTTCACCGCGTTGATGAGGCCGATGCGTGCGACCTGCAGCAGGTCATCGCGCGCCTCACCCTTGCCCTCGAAGCGCCGCGCGATGTGGTCGGCCAGCGGCAGGCAGCGCTCGATGATCGCGTCCCGCTGCTCGATGTAGTCAGCTGAGTCCTCGGTTGTCCCCTGGAGCTGACGGAACATCTCGAGAACGTCCGCATACTCCGCCGTCACCGCTGCAGACTCACTCGTCTCGAGGTCAACGAAACACCCAACACCTGGGTGCCGTCGATGGCCGGCTCGTCGGCGAAGGTCGACACCTCGTCGGCCAGGGAGTTGAGCACGTGCCAACCGAAACTGTCCGGCTTCACCACCGCGCTGCCGCGACTGTCGTCGGCCACACACGTCGCCGAAGCACGAATCACCACAGCGTCATTCGACGGATCGACGACGACCCGCAGGCTCGATCCGGGCACCGCGGCCCGGACCAGACCGGTACAGGCTTCATCGACCGCCAGCCGGATATCGGCGATGGCGTCCAGATCGAAATCTTCAAAGGCGGCGACCGCTGCCACGAGCGTCCGCAGGACGGCCAGGCTTTCCGGGGACGCCGCAACGATCAACTCAACAGACCGGTCGCTGGACGTCATGCTGCCGTGCCCCACTGCCTCAACCACGTATTTCCTCCAGCGTCCCTGTGCAGGCCCACTCCACGTCGCACTCTGTGTACCCATTGTCCATGGCTGCTCAAACAAACGTGCACCGCCCGCCACCCCCCGCTGTCGGTGGGGGCAGTACCCGAAGTCGGGCGACGGTATCAGCACGCTTCGCAGTCTGCGCAGCCGTCCGATTCATCCTGTGCCGCAGGCTATTTCGATCATCCGCCACAATCCGCCGAGAGAACGACCTCATCGACGCGTACCCGACTAGTACCAGTAGCGGCGGTCGGCGATCGGCCGTCCGGTCGCCCCAAGCAGCCAAAAAACCGCACCCACCACCAGCACGACAACGCCGGCCACCCACAAGGGGTAGATATTGAAGATCAGCCCAAGAGCGAGCAACACAGCTCCGACCAGAATCATGGTGCCTCTTTCCGTTGTGGGCAGCGCGCGCTGTCGCGGCGCCGGCCCCGCCTGACCCTGCTGGTCAGCGGCAGTCCTTCCGTACCCACGGGAATCAGCTGCTCAAACATTCCCGACCGGATCGACGGAATGCCCTGTGGCGCACGCACATCCGTGTGGCGTAGATCGCATTAGTCGCCGTTTGGCGGGCGCCAGAGCTGGGAATTCTCGGCAGGCGTGGGGAACGGTTCTCCGTGCGATCATCCGATCCGTGAGCGGAAGGGTAGCCATGAGCGAGGACAAGAAGACCGGTCCCGAGGAAGCCATCCGGGGCGTCGTCGAAGGCGTCAAGGGCAAGGCCAAGGAAGTCATCGGCACCGTGGCCGGACGTGACGACCTGGTCCGCGAGGGCCAGGCACAGCAGGACAAGGCAGACGCGCACCGTGCAGCCGCGCGGAAGGAAGCCGAGGCCGAGGCCGCACGCGCGGGCGCCAAGGCCGCTGAGGCGCGAGAGCGAGCCGAGCAGCAGAACTAGGGCTGGCATTGCAGCACAGTCCAAGGCCCAGTCCAGCCTCGTGCTGGACTGGGCCGCTCTCGTGTCTGGGCGCCGATCCGAAAAGGCGTTGCGCTGAAAGAGCTTTCGGACCCCTGAGGACGGCGGCCACGCACAGGTCCGCGCCGCGGCCGGCCGAGTGTTTTGCGCGCCGATGGAGTGGGTAACTGTGAAGTCAGCTGACGCACTCGCGCGTTGCCCGACTCGAAGGAATCAGGGATGACACTCGAATTGATGGCGGCGCCACGAAGTGCGGACGAGACGGCGACAGGGGTCGAGCCAGCATCCGACGACGCCGCGGCACCCGGCGTAACCGTCCACCTGCCGGTACTGCTGGTGGGTCTGCGCTGGCTGTTCGACACCGAACAGCCGGCCGGCGCGGTCCAGTGCCCAGCCGGCGACAGCCTGCCGTCGGTGGGCGGACGAGCGTTCCGCTTCATTCCCGCCGATCGCGACGGCCGGGCTGCCCTGGGCATCGCGGTGACCACCGGCATTGCCGGCGACGCGATCGGCGGCCATGAGGCGGCCGACTTCATCGATCTGCTCGAGGGCATGGGTGAAGAGGTTGTTGCCATCAGTTCCGTGGCGGCGGGGGCGTTTTACCTGCTGACCTTGGCGCGCCCCGCGCATCCGACGTTGCGGAGCGCGGTCGTTCGTTACCGCGCGCACCACCTTGCCGATTCCACCGCCTCACCGTTCGGACCGGCGCAACGCTCCGATGACGTCGGCCGGGTGAGCGCGGCGGACCTGCAGCGGCAGCTGGCGTCCACCGAGCAGGACCGCGAGCCGTCGCCCAGCGATTCGGGTGGCGTGCATTGGATGGACCGCTTCGGTTTCTCGACGACCGCCGTGGTCGGCGGCTCCGAGCCGTGTCTGGCGATGCAGATCTAGCCGGCGACGCGACGGCAAGCCGCTGTCAGGGCCGCGGCAACCGGACCACTTGAACGAAGAACTCGTCGATCTGGCGCACCGCGCTCAGGAACTGCTCGAGATCGACGGGCTTGGTCACGTAGGCGTTGGCATGCAGTTTGTAGCTGCGCAGGATGTCTTCCTGCGCCGACGACGTGGTGAGCACGACGATGGGGATGTCGCACAGTTCGACGTCCGACTTGACCTTCTCGAGCAACTGCCGCCCGTCGTATTTGGGCAGATTCAAATCGAGCAGAATCAGGTCCGGTCGCGGCGCACCCGCATGGGCACCGCGCCGATAGAGGAAGTCCAGGCCTTCCTCACCGTCGTGGGCGATGTGCAGGACGTTCTTGATCTTGTTGTCCGCGAAGGCTTCCCGGGTGATCAACTGGTCGCCGGGATCGTCCTCGATCAACAGAATGTCGATCGCCCTGCTGTCGCGCGGCACGGTCACATGCACACCTTCCCCACCTATACCTAGATGACGTTCGATCCATCGTCCGGCCGCGCCGGGAATGTGAGTACACGGCGGGTTCGGCGTTCCATCTGCGGCGCCCACCGACAGTTTCCTGCCATGGCACACATCCCCAACCAGAATCAGTTTACATTGTAAACAGGCGTGCCGGCAGCGGGCTCCGATCAGACACCCGCTCAGCGCCGCGGCAAATTCGATTCGAGCCGATCCAATAGCGCTTCGAGCGCTTCCTCGAACTCGGTATCGCCGTAGTCCTCCGAGAGCAACGGTTGCAGCCGCTGCAGCTGCGGGTAATCCGACAGGCTCGCTCGCGGCCGGTCAGCCTCCTGGAGGATCGCCTCGGCAGGACTCAACTGGGCGCCGCGGGCTGATACCTCCAGCAAGAGCTGTCCCACCAAGAACGTGGTGTACGCCCGGTATGCCGCCACTGCGGCGACGTCGTCGAACCCGTATGAGAGCAAGGTGTCGAGGAAGCTCTCCATCCAGCGCATGCTGCGTAGCGGCGGGCGAACCCAAGGCGCCTCCGGTGCCTGCGTGGCCACCAGCGGGAAGAGTTCGGGATGCTGCAGGGCGATCTGGCGCACTCCGTGTGCAAGCCGGATCAGATAGTCCTGCCAGCCGTCTTCCTGCCGGCGGGCCGCCAACTGCTCGGCGTACAAGCGGTCGACGACATGGTCGACCACGCCGGTCAGCAGGTCTCCCCTGCTATGGACATACCGGTACAGGGCCATCGCCTCCACACCGCATGCCGCGCCCAGCCGGCGCATGGTCAGCTTGTCCAGCCCATGCTCGTCGATGAAGGCGATCGCGGTGTCCAGGATGAACTCGCGCGACAATGCCGGGTGGCCATCGCGCAGGCCATCACCGGACACGGCATCAGAGCCGCCCGCCGCCGTTGCGGGGACTCCGGAGTCATTGGCTCCCGACAACGCGCCGACCTCCCAGTACTCGCTGATTCCGGGACAACGCTAGCCGCAGTTCGCGACGAAATGGTGGAGCGTCACCACGGGCAGCGTGCTTGTTTTCAGGAAACGGTACGGAACACCGTGAGGGCACGGCCTTCCACTGTCACGGTAGCTTCCGCCTCGAGCGGCGTGTTCTCAGCGTCCACGGTGGCCAGACCACTGGCGGTGTCGAGTATCAATTGCCATCTGGAGCCGAATTGTTCGGGCGGCAGCGCGAATTCGATGGCGTCATCGTGAGCGTTGAAACACAGCACAAACGAGTCGTCGACGACCCGCTGCCCGCGCTCGTCCAGGTCCGGGATGCCCTGCCCGTTGAGGTAGACCGCAACGGACTTGCCGAAGGCGGTGTTCCAATCGTCGTCGGTCATCTCCGAGCCGCTCGGGGTGAAGAAGGCGACGTCCGGGACGTCCTGTGCGCCCCGGGCGCGCACCGGCCGACCGTTGAAGAAGCGGCGACGCCGAAAAACCGGGTGCGCGGTACGGATTGCGGCGACGCCACCGATGAACGCGGTCAACTCGGTGTCTGCGGATTCCCAATCGATCCAGGTGATTTCGTTGTCCTGGCAGTAGCCGTTGTTGTTTCCCCCCTGCGTGCGGCCCAGTTCGTCGCCGTGCGAAATCATGGGCACGCCCTGGCTCAGCAAGGTGGTGGCCAGAAAATTGCGCTGCTGGCGCCGCCGCAGCGTCTCGATGTCGGGATCGTCGGTCGGACCTTCCACACCGCAGTTCCATGACCGGTTGTTCGATTCGCCATCGGCGTTGTCGTCACCGTTGGCCTCGTTGTGTTTCTCGTTGTAGGACACCAGGTCCCGCAGCGTGAAACCGTCATGGGCGGTCACGAAATTGATCGAGGCGACCGGCCGTCGCGAGGTGTGCTCATACAGGTCCGCCGATCCCGTGAGCCGTGACGCGAATTCACCGAGCGTGGACTCCTCACCGCGCCAGAAGTCACGCACGGCGTCGCGGTACTTGCCGTTCCATTCCGTCCACTGCGGCGGGAAGTTCCCGACCTGATAACCACCGGGCCCGACATCCCACGGCTCGGCGATCAACTTGACCTGGCTGATGACCGGATCCTGCTGCACCATCTCGAAGAACGTCGAGAGCCGGTCCACGTCGTAGAACTCCCGCGCCAGCGTGGACGCCAGATCGAAACGGAAACCGTCGACATGCATCTCGGTCACCCAGTACCGCAACGAATCCATGATGAGCTGCAGGGCATGCGGGTGACCGGCATTGAGGCTGTTTCCCGTGCCCGTGTAGTCCATGTAGAACTTCTGCTCCCCATCGACCAGCCGGTAGTAGGCGGCGTTGTCGATCCCCCGGAAGGACAGCGTCGGGCCCAGGTGGTTGCCTTCCGCGGTGTGGTTGTAGACCACATCGAGGATCACCTCGATGTCCGCCTGGTGCAGGTCGCGCACCATGGCCTTGAACTCTTGAACCTGACCTCCGGGCGTCACCCCTGACGTGTACTTGGGGTCCGGCGCGAAGAACCCGATGGTGTTGTACCCCCAGTAATTCGACAGCCCTTTGTCGATCAGCACGGAGTCGTTGGCGAAGTGGTGCACCGGCATCAACTCGATGGCGGTGACGCCGAAGCTCTTCAAATGGTCGATTATCGCGGGATGCGCGACACCTGCGTAGGTACCGCGGTCGCGGTCGGGAACGTCGGGGTGACGCTGCGTCAGCCCCTTTACATGGGCCTCGTAGATCACCGAATCGGCGTACGCGCGCTGCGGCGGCCGGTCCGTCCCCCAGTCGAAGTACGGGTTGATCACCACCGACTTCGGCATGCGGGCGGCAGAATCGTCGTCGTTGCGGCTGTCTTCGTCACCGAAGTTGTATCCGAAGAGGCTTTGGTCCCAACGGAATTCGCCGTCGATCGCCTTGGCGTAGGGATCGATCAGCAGCTTGTTCGGGTTGCAGCGCTGCCCCGCCGCCGGGTCGTACGGCCCATGGACCCGATAGCCGTAGTGCTGTCCGGGTACGACGTCGGGCAGGAATCCGTGCCAGATGAATCCGTCGACTTCCGGCAGCACCACTCGCGTTTCGGTGCCATCGTCGGCGAACAGGCAGAGCTCAACCCGCTCCGCGGCCTCACTGAAGACGGCGAAGTTCGTTCCGACGCCGTCATACGTCGCTCCGAGTGGATACGCCTTGCCCGGCCATACTTCGGTGCGACGGTTGTCCTCCGAGTCGGCGGACTCTGTCATGTGCTCTCCTCGAACGAGAGGGCTTGGGTGGGAGGGATAGCCCGGATCAGCGCCATCCAATCATCGCGGCGGTGGGATTGCACGGTTGGTTTGACCGGGCGCCGACGTGGGTACCTGAAAGCCGCCGGCCTTGACGAAGACGTCAACGCCCCGAGCGAGGAGCGCAACACATGATCATCTTGGGCATTATTCTGCTGGTCCTGGGATACGCCTTGGCCGTGCCGATTTTGGAGACCATCGGTGCAATTCTGGTCGTGATCGGGGCGGTCCTGTGGATCCTGGGCGCCGTGGGGCGGCCGGTCGCAGGACGCAAAGTGTGGTTCTAGCCGGGCCGTAAGCATTCCTGCGCACCGCGGGCACTGTCGTGACGAGCGCCCGGCCGTGCGGTAACCGCGAACCACCCGACGAGGCGAAACACGTAGAGAAGACAGGTGAAGCCGGCCAGCCGGCGCACCACGAAATGGTGGGGCAGCCGCACGGCACCGATGAGGAACCGATCGCCGCGGCCGAAGCTGTTGCCGCGGAGATGAAAACCGACGCCCGTCCCCATGGGGAACTGGGCCGCCGGTTCGATCGGCACTCGCCGTTCTTCGTCGGGATGACGGCGGCAGCCGGCGTTGCCGTGACGTACGGCGCCATGCACCTGCTGGTCGCCGCGCAGTCGGTGCTGGTGCTGATCGGGGTGGCCTTCTTCCTGGCATTGGGGTTGGAACCCGCCGTCTCATGGTTCGTCAACCACCATCTGCCGCGCTGGCTGGCCACCACAACGGTTTTCGTCATCTTTCTCGCGCTGATGGCGGCGTTCGTGGCAGCGGCCATTCCTCCGCTGTCGCAGCAAGCCACGCAGCTGATCCATCAGGCGCCGCACTACATTCAGCAAGCGCAGAGCCACTCGTCCACGATCGGAAAGCTCAACGACCGCTTCCACATTCAGCAGCGGATCACCGACACGATGAACGGTTCGGGCGGCTCGATACTCAACGAGATCGTCACCGCCAGTTCCGCGGTGTTCGCCGCACTGGCGGACATGCTCATCGTCATCGTGCTGACCGTGTACTTCCTGATCGATTTTCCGCGCATCCGCGCAACGTTGTATCGGCTTGTCCCCCAAACCCGTCGACCCCGGGCGATCCTCATCGGCGACGACGTCTTCGCCAAGGTCGGCGCCTACGTACTGGGCAACGTGGCGATATCGGCGATCGCCGCCGTGGCCACCGCGGTGTGGCTCACCGCCTTCGATGTGCCCTACCCGCTGCTGCTCGGCATCTTCGTCGGACTTTTCGATCTGGTGCCGGTCGTGGGCTCCACCATCGCCGGAGTGGTGGTGGCGGCGGTGGCGCTAACAGTGTCACTGCCCGTATGTCTCTCTACCGCAGTCTTTTTCATCGTATTCAGAGCGCTCGAGGACTATCTGCTGGTTCCCCGTATCATCGGGCATGCCGTCAAAGTGCCCGCATTGGTCACCGTGGTGGCGGTTCTGATCGGCGGCGCGCTGCTCGGCATCGTCGGGGCGTTGGTGGCCATCCCGGTCGCAGCGGCCGTGCAGCTGATCGCCCGCGAGGTGTTGTTCCCGCGTCTCGATGGCACCTGATTCACCTCTCACACGGGCAACCTGATGTCCTGCAGGTCACAACACCACGGTGTTTCACCGCCGGGCGGAACGGAAATTCTTTCAGCAGGGCGCGGCACAGCGATACCGCTCCTGACGCAATCCATCCATGACTACCGAAAGGGCAGACATGAGCGAGAAGCAGAACACCGGACCTGAAGAAGCCGTGCGTGGCGTGGTGGAAGGTGTGAAGGGCAAAGCGAAGGAAGTCATCGGCACCGTGACGGGCCGCGACGACGTGGTCCGTGAGGGTCAGGCCCAGCAGGACAAGGCCGATGCACAGCGCGACGCCGCGAAGAAGGAAGCCGAGGCGGAAGCCGCACGCGCGGGCGCCGAAGGCGCCGAGCGCCGACAGGAAGCTGAGCAGCAGCGTCGCTGACTCACAGATTGGCCCAGCCGGGAGTTCCGCCCGGCTGGGCCAATTGCTGTGCGCACGTTCATGTTCCGCTACCGCCCCGCGGTTCCCGCTATGGTCGACCTACGGCACCGCGACGTCACTCGACAAGCTTGCTCAGGCAGTACACCCGCTTCGGGGTCGTGAAGACCATCGCCTTCGCCGCAGTGGCACAGGCCGATTCATCGGTGCTGTCGTCGACGCGCTGGGACACCTTGAACACGCCCGTGTGCGAGTTCGCGATCGCCGGAGCCTGCGCGCACTCGATGTTCCGGACGCTCTTGCCGGTGAGATCCAGCGCGTAGCAGTCACCCTCGTGCAGGTTCAGCGCAAAACACAGGCTCGGGGCCTTGGGATCGTCCTGATTGCTGGTGGCGTAGAAGTACGGACCCTCCGATGGCGCCTTGCCGTCGGGGCACAGACCCTTCGAGGTCTCGCCCGCCAATTCGTAGACAGCGTCTGATGATTCGCAGCTGGTCGAGGTGAATTTGAACTTCTCGTAGTCCGAGGTCGTGACGCACTGCCCCGACTTCAGGTGAGCGCCGAAGACTGTGGTGGTACCCAGCCCCTTGCGGACCGCGTTGCCGATGCCGCCGAGGACGACCAGCACCACCACTACGCCCACGATCCACATCCACGGCTTGACGCCTGACTTGCGCGGCGGCGGCGGATATCCGGGAAACGGGTTCGGGGCGCCGTAGTTGGGCTGCGGCTGACCGGCCCACGGTTGTTGATTCGGCGTAGGCCAACCCGGCTGCGGCTGCCACGCCGGCTGCCCTGGCACGGGCGGGATCGGTTGCCCCGGTGGGCCTCCCGACGGTCCGTGCGGCGGCGGATCCCATGGGCCTTGTTGCGGTGGTGGTTGAGTCATCGGCGGGTCAGTTCGGAGCCGACGTGCACAAGATGCCGTGCGCAGCTTTCGCGAGCGCACCGGTGGGACCCGCATCGGCGCCGTACTGCCCGGCCAGCGCGCCGACGACGTCAGGCCGCGACTGGCCACTGAACGCCATCTGACACGCCTGCAGCCCGGCCTGCATGATCGCGTCGTCATCGCCCGGGAAGCCCGCATTGCGGGCCTGGTTGATGAACCGCTGCTGTTCGGGCGTGAACGGCATCGGCCACGCCGACGCGGGTCCAGCGGCGGCGACGGACAACGCGGAGACTACGGCGACCACGCCGGCGGTCAGGCGAATCTTTACGGACATCTCTCCCCCAATGCGTCTGATTCCGCGGGGTCGCGGAATCTCAACACGACTGAGCCTAGTAGCCCGAGCCCGGTTCTCGGGACCGATGTCCTCGGCTTCACCCGAGACCCGCCCTCGCACCCCAGTCTGCGCGCACGGTCAGTGTCTATCTGCCGTGGCCTTGTTCCGCAATGTCATACACGATGAGCGCGGATGAGAACTGCAGGCCGATAGTTGGGTCGGCCAGATCCACGCCACACAGCGACTCGATGCGCCGTAGGCGCTGGGCAACCGTATTGGGATGGATCAACAGCTTTTCTGCTGTCGCGGTGCGGTCCTGTTTGCAGGCGAAGTGGGTTCGTAGCGTGGCAATAAGGTCGGTGCGGTGTCCGGCGTCGTAGTCGACCACCGGCGCCAATGTCCGGTCGGCGAAGGCTGTCAATTTGGCTGGATCATCAAGCTGCAGAAGCAATCCGACGATGCCGAGCTGCTCCAGGGTCACGACGGAATCGGTGCGGCCCGAGCGCACAGCGATCTCCAGCGCGCTCTTGGCGATCTGGTAGGCGTCGCCGTAATCGGATCCGTGGACAGGCGACACCGCGACCGTGGCGGAGATGTTCGGCGCGAGCCTGGACAACTCTCGCTGGACGCTGACACCTGGAGACCCATCGCCGGCACCGGTTTCGGGCCATAGCGCGACCAGCGTCCCACCATGCATCGCCACCAGGGGCCGCGGCTGATGCCCCGACGCCAACTCGGTGACCACCGAAAGCGCGCGTTGCCAGGCCCGGCGGGTGGCCGACTCGCTGGACCCGGCCAGGGTGGCGACGACGGCGACGTGAGCGACGGTCAGATCATGACCCAAGCGTTGGGCACGCTCCCGAATCTGGCCCGACGGCGGGCCACTCTCGGTCAGCACATCGGTCAGCAGCTCGCCGCGCACCCGTCGTTCGACCTCGGCCGCAGTCTGCACCCGCAGCAATTCCACCGAGATGACGATGGATGCGTGCTCGACCGCCCGAATCTGCAGGGGGTCAAGCGAATCGGGACTCCCGGGGAACCAGATGCGTGCCGCGACCTCGCTACCCAGACGCACCCGCGCGACGAGCCAGCCGGTCGATGCGCCCTGACTGTCGACAGCCTCGCCGACCGTTGCCGAGGCCGCGGACTCGGAGTCGGCCGTCGCGGTCCGGACTGCGGCGGCCGGGTAGTCGATGCCGGCGCCGGAGCGCGCCAACTCGGCCTGCCGGGCGTCGTCGATGAGCACGGGCCGGCCGATCAGGTCGCTCAATGCCGCGGCGATCCCAGCGATGCCTCCTGAGCGCAAGGTCACTGCGAGCAGGCGCTCGTGAATCTGTTCCGAACGCGCGAGCGCATCGCGTTGCTCGCGCAGCGAATTGGTCAGGGTGCGCAATTCATCGAGCCGGCGCGCCGAAGTCACCGCGATCGCGGCATGGTTGGCGAGCAAGGTCAGCCGCTCGACCTCGTAGCGGGTGAAGGTGTGCACCGAGGCGTAGTAGCCGTTGAGCGTCCCCAGCACCTCGGCACCGGCGATGAGCGGTACGGCAATGATCGCCCGGTAGCCCTGCTCCTGTGCCACGCCCGCCCATAGGGCGAATTGGGGTTCGATTCGCACATCGCGGATCGCCACCGGTTCACCGGTATGGAAAGCGCGACTCGACGGCGACGTGCTGTCCAGCCGGATGGGACGGTCGGAGTTCACCCGCCCGACGTACTCGTCGGACAATCCGCTCCAGCCCCGTACGAGCAGCTGGTCCCGGGTGTCGCCGGGGATGAGTACGCCGCAGAAGTCGAAGCCCAGCAGCGTGCGTGCGGTGTCGGCGACCAGGCAGAGCACCTCGGCCAGATCCGTCTCGGCACAGGCAAGGGCACTGAGGGTGCGCAGCGCCGCCAGCCACGTGACCAGTTCCGCCCCCGGCCGTTCGCGGCCCGTCGACGTAGACATCCGCCCAGTGTGCCCCAAAAGCGTGTGTCTTCGTACACATATTCAGCCGAGAACTATGTCTTTCTTGACATTGAACGCCCATGGCGTTGTGACGAGACTCATTGGCATGACCCAGATCTCACCGGCTCCCACGTCCGTGGTCACGGACTTTGCCCGCACTCCTACCCGCCAGATCCTCGGCCCCGCCACTGGGGCGGTGATCGCTACCGTCCCGGAGCAGGGCGCGCGCGAGGTCGATGCCGCGGTCGCCAAGGCCCGTGCGGCGTTCGAGGATGGGCCGTGGCCGGCCATGGTCCGGAGCGAGCGGGCCAAACTGCTGCTGCGCATCGCCGACGCGATCGAGTCCGCCAGTGAAATGCTCTACACACTCGAGGCGCAGAACAACGGACGGCCGATCACCGAAACCCGCGCTCAGCTGTCTCGCGTGCCGGAATGGTTCCGGTACAACGCCGGGCTGCTGGCCGCCCAACGCCAGGCCGTGCTGCCGGGCGACGGACCGTACCTCACCTACCAGCAGCGGCTTCCGCTGGGCGTGTGCGGCATCATCACGCCGTTCAACCATCCGATGCTCATCCTGGCGCGGAGCCTGTCGGCTGCGCTCGCCAATGGAAATACCGTGGTGGTCAAGCCATCTGAGCTGACACCGCTGACGACGCTCGCCCTCGCCGAGATCGTCACCACCGCCGAACTACCCGACGGCGTCCTCAATGTGGTCACGGGCGCACGCGAGGCCGGCGAGCGCCTCACCGGCCATCCCGACATCGCCAAGATCACTCTCACCGGAGGCACCGAGGCCGGCAGGTCGGCGGCCGTCGCGACAGCGTCCCGGTTCGCGCGCATCACCGCCGAGCTGGGCGGCAAGACGCCGGTGCTGCTCTTCGACGATGTCGACCCTCAGATCGCCGCCGACGGCGCGGCCTTCAGCGCGTTCGTCGCGGCGGGCCAGTCCTGTGTCGCAGGATCGCGATTCCTGGTGCAACGTGGCATCTACGACGCATTCGTCACTGCGCTCACCGATCGTGCCCGGGCCATTCGCGTCGGAGACCCGGCACTGCCGGACACCCAGATGGGGCCGCTCATCAGCGCCCGGCAGCGCGACAAGGTAACGGCACTTGTCCAGACCGGTCTGGACGAAGGCGCGACCCTCAAGGCCGGTGGCCAGATACCTTCGCTGCCAAGCCCTTTCGACGGCGGCTTCTACCTCGAACCCACCGTGTTGTCCGACGCCACCATGAACATGACGGTAGCCCGTGAAGAAATCTTCGGGCCGGTCGCCGTGGTCATACCGTTCGACAGCGAGCACGACGGCGTGCAGATGGCCAACGACAACCCGTACGGGCTGGGCGCCGGGGTCTGGACCACCGATGTGAGCCGCGCCCACCGCGTAGCGGCCAACATCAACGCGGGCATGGTCTGGGTCAACGACCACCACCGCCTCGAACCCTCGCTGCCCTGGGGCGGCATCAAAGAATCCGGTTCCGGAAAAGATGCCGGCACAGAGTCTTTCGACGACTTCTCCTGGGTCAAGACGATCGTGGTGCGTACCGCCGCCGACCACGTCGACTGGTACGGCGGACAACCACAGAGCCGCCTCAACTGACCATTTCCGACAGCTCGAAAGGCACACCATGTCCGCAGCACGCTGGCATCACGACATCACCCGAACACAATGGTTGGTCCTGGCGGGCACCACGCTGGGCTGGGGCCTCGATGGCTTCGCCGGCAGCCTCTACGTCCTGGTACTCGGACCCGCCATGAACGAGCTGCTCCCGAACAGCGGCATCGACACCACCTCCGCGACCATCGGTTTCTACGGTGGCATGACAGTCGCACTCTTCCTCATCGGATGGGCAACCGGCGGGATCCTTTTCGGCATACTCGCTGACTATTTCGGCCGCACCCGGGTGTTGTCTGCTGGCATCCTCACCTACGCGGCGTTCAGCGCCCTCGCCTTCTTCGCCGACACCTGGTGGCAGCTCGGCATTCTGCGGTTCATCGCGGGCCTCGGATCGGGCGTCGAAGCACCGGTGGGCGCCGCCCTGATCGCGGAGACCTGGCGCAACCGATTCCGCGCCCGCGCCGGTGGAGTGATGATGGCGGGATACGCTGGTGGGTTCTTCATGGCGGCAGCCGCCTATGCACTGATGGGCGACCGCGGATGGCGCGCCATGATGCTGCTCGCCGGTATTCCGGCCCTGGTGGTGTGGTTCATCCGCCGCTACGTACCCGAGCCACCCGAGATCGGCGCACATTTGCAGGCACGCAAAGAGCGGAAAGCACTGGGCCACAATCATGCCCACGATCAATTCGTACTGCGACGCCTGTTCAGCCCGCCACTGCTGCACCCCATGCTGGTCTGCACCGCACTGGCCACCGGAGCGCTGATCGCCTTCTGGAGCGTGTCGACCTGGTACCCGCAGATCATCCGGCAGGCGACCAAGGCTGAGGGCCTCAGTCCTGACGTGGCCGACCACCGGGTCGCCGTGGCAGCGATGCTGTTCAACGCCGGCGGCATAGTCGGCTACGCCGCATGGGGTTTCGTCGCCGACGCGATCGGACGCAAGAACGCCTTCGCGATCAGCTTCACGGTCTCGGCCGCCACCATCGCGTGGACGTTTCCGTTCGACCACAGTCACACCGAGCTGCTCATCGCGATGCCACTGCTGGGGTTCGGGTTGTTCGGCGCACTGTCGGGCACCTTCATCTACGGTCCGGAGCTGTTCCCGCCCAGCGTGCGCGCCACTGCGCTGGCCGTGTGCAACAGCGTCGGGCGTTACGTCACGGCCCTCGGGCCCCTCACCGCCGGGGTGATCGCCTCGTCGTGGTTCGACGGGAACCTCGGCATCGCCACCGCCTCCGTGTCAGCAGTCGGCCTCATCGCCGTGATCGGTCTGGCCTTCGCCCGCGAGACCCGCGGCGTACCCATGCCCGTCGACCACCCCGCCACCCACACCGTCCGGCTGAGCGAAAAGAGCGCATCATGACCGAATACTCCACTGCCACGGCGATCGTCGTCGGCGGATCCATCGGCGGTCTGACCGCCGCACTATTGCTGCGCGACTTGGGCTTTCACGTCGACGTCTACGAACGTACGCCCACTCCCCTCGACGGGCGCGGTAGCGGCATCGTCCTGCAACCGGACACCGTGCGCTGGTTTACCGAACGCAGCGGGCAGCACATGGCCGACCTGCACACCGCCACCTCCTACGTGCAGTACCTGGACCCCAGCGGCTCCACCGTGCACCGGGAGCCCGCCCGCTGGACCTACACCTCGTGGGGCACTTTCTACCGGGCACTGCTCGCCGACTTCGGTACCGAGCACTACCACTACGGCGAATTCGCCTGTGGTTTCAGCCAAGACGAGCACACCGCCACCGTTCGGTTCGTCAGCGGCAAGATGGCCAGTGCCGACCTGATCGTATTCGCAGACGGCATCACCTCACCGGCACGCGAGCGTTTCGATCCCGATGCGGCACTCGTCTACTCCGGCTACGTGGGCTGGCGCGGAACCGTCCCGCTGTCCGAACTCACCGCCTCCACCCGTGATGTGCTCGGCGATGCCATCACCTACACCGTGATCCCGAACTCGCACATCACCATGTATCCGATTCCGGGTGAACACAGCCTCGACGAGGCCGACCGGTTGATGAACTACGTCTGGTACCGCAATGTGCCTGCGGGCCCCGAACTCAGCGAATTGCTCATCGACAAAAGAGGATTCGCCGGATCGGTGTCGGTGCATCCCGGCCAGGTGCAGGATCGCTTCGTCGACGAACTGCGCACGGCGGCAGCGGCACAGCTGGCGCCGGCTGTGGCCGAAGTGGTCGTCAAGACCCCCCAGCCCTACCTACAGGTGTTGTCCGACGTGCGGTCCAAGCGGATGGCTGTCGGCCGGGCAGCGTTGATCGGCGACGCTGCGTGCGCCTCCCGCCCGCACGCGGCCGCCGGAACCGCCAAAGCCGCCGCGGACGCCTGGGCACTGTCCGAGGCGCTGGCCACCTCGGCCGGAGACATCGTGTCGGCCCTGGCGAAATGGGAACCGGCGCAGCTGCAGCTGAGCGACAGCTTGCTGCGCCGTGTGGTGGACATGGGTGAACGCTCGCAGTTCCGGAACAGCTGGACACCGGGCGACCCAGATCTGCGATTCGGCCTCTACGGCCCCGGACGCTAAAGCCATTCACTACGAAAGGAATTCGATGATGACCGACAACAACTATCTGACCGACCTACCGCTCGCCGGCGAGTTGGTGGCCACCGACTTCGAGAGCTGGCCGGGATGGCTCAAGACCGAGTTCGCCGAGCACGCCTTCGACGGAAACGTCGGATCCCGCTTGCTGAGCGAGGACTCCCGCGTTCGGGTGTGGGAGATCAGGCTGGCGCCGGGTGAGCGCTGGCACGCGCACCGGCATGTGCTGGACTACTTCTGGACGGCGATCAACGCGGGCAGCAGTCGCCAACACACCCACGACGGCACCGTCCGCGAAGTCTCGTATCAGGCCGGTGAGACCCGCCACTTCCATTTCGGGCCAGGCGAATTCCTGCTGCACGACATCGAGAACATCGGCGAAACCGAGCTGGTCTTCACCACCGTCGAGCACCTCGACGGTGACAACGATGCATTGGACATCACCCGATGAGCCCGCGAATTCCCGACGGCGTCATCGACGTCCACGCCCACTGGCTGCCCCGCGCACTGTTCGCGCTGCCACCCGGCGCCCCTTACGGTGCGATGAACGACCGCGACGGCCAGCTGTATCTCGGCGACCTCCCGCTGTCGATCGCGACCGATGCCATGAGCGACGCGGCCGCGATCACCGACGACATGGACCGCGCCGGCATCGCAGTGCGCGTACTCTCCGCACCACCGTTCGCCTTTCCGCTCACCGGGGCGGGCGCCGAGTACGCCGGCGCCTTCAACACCGCGCTGGCCGACGTCGTCAAGAGGTCGGAAGGACGGTTACTCGGCCTGGGCATCGTGGCCCTGGGCGAGCCGGCGGACATCACCGTGCAATTGACCGCGCTGCGTGACACGGCGGGCATCGTAGGCGTCGCGATACCGCCGGTGGTAGACGGCGACTCACTGAACCGGGGAGCGTTGCGGCACATCATCTCCGAGGCCTCGCGGCTCGATCTCGCCGTGCTGGTCCACCCGATGCAGATCGCCCGGCCGGAGTGGACCGACTTCTACCTGGCCAACCTCATCGGCAACCCCGTCGAAACCGCCACGGCGGTCGCCAATCTCGTGCTGAGCGGTCTCAAAGACGAACTGCCCGCGTTACGGATCTGCTTCCTGCACGGAGGTGGCTGCGCACCGGGCCTGCTCGGCAGGTGGGACCACGGCTGGCGCGCACGCGCCGATGTCCGCGGCGGAGGCAGCCGATTGCCGTCCGACGTCGTTGCCGATCTGTATTTCGACACCGTCACCCATGACTCCCCGCAGCTCGAACTGCTCGGCAAGGTCGCAGGGAGGGACAAAGTCGTCTGCGGCAGCGACTACCCCTTCGACATGGCCGAATCGGACCCGGTTCGGTTCGCGGTCAAATACGGACCCGATGAGGACGCACTGATCCGTGCGGCTCGAACCTTCTTGGGAGTGAATTGATGTCGACTCTGTTCACACCGCTCACCCTTCGCGATGTCACCTTCGCTCACCGAGCCTGGATGTCACCGATGATGCAGTTCTCCGGCGTCGTCGACGGGCCGGAGGCGGGTACCCCGACCGACTGGCATCTACAGCACTTCGGTTCGCGAGCTGTCGGCGGCGTCGCCCTGGCGATGGTCGAGGCCACGGCCGTTGACCCCGTCGGCCGCAGCAGCGTCTACGACCTTGGATTGTGGAATGACCGGCAAATCCCGGCATTTCAGCGCTTGACCCACTTCATCACCGCTCAGGGTTCGGTACCGGGCATCCAGATCGTGCATGCCGGCCGCAAGGCATCCACCGGGCGACCCTGGCCTGACCCCAGTCGGAACGCCGAATCCTGGACCACACTGGGCCCCAGCGCCATCGCGTTCGGACATCATCCCGTTCCCGCCGCACTCGACGTTGGTGACATCGAACGAATCGTGGCTCGCTTCGCCGACTCCGCCCGACGAGCCGCCTCGGCCGGCTTCCGGGTCCTCGAAATCCACGGTGCGCACGGCTATCTGATTCACCAGTTCCTGTCGCCACAGTCGAACACGCGCACCGACGACTATGGCGGATCGCTCGACAACCGAATGCGATTCGCGCTGCAGGTCGCCGAAGCGGTTCGCGCCGCATGGCCGCAGCATCTGCCCTTGTTCTTCCGGGTTTCCGCCACTGACTGGCTTGCCGGGGACACCGACGACCCGCGCCCGGGCTGGACCGTCGAGGACACCGTCGCCCTCGCCGCGGGTTTGAAGAAGGCCGGGGTCGACCTGGTCGACGTATCCACCGGCGGCGCGGTTCCTGATGCCCGAATCCCGGTAGTGCCCGGTTATCAGGTGCCCTTCGCGAAAAGGGTTCGCGCCGAGGCTGCTATCCCCACCGCGGCGGTCGGATTGATCACCGAGGCCGAGCAAGCCGAAGCGATCGCCTCCGGCGGCGAGGCCGACGCAGTCTTCGTCGCCCGTGCCTTGCTGCGCAATCCGAATTGGGTCCGCGACGCCGCGCAACATCTCGGGGTGACACTGCCGCACCCACCTCAGTACTCACGGGCATTCGCATGAGTCCCCGTGGCGGGCAGCGTCACCTGCCCGCCCTGCCTGCCAATCTCGCCCAGGTGCTGGCATGGGGCGTTTCTCTTGCCTCCGCGTGCAGCGAGCGGACGGACGGTGATGGCACCGCACCTATTGGAGCGGAAGTTCCACTCCGCGATCACGCTCCGGCCGCGGGCCGAAGATTCGCCGGTCACCCTCGTCGATGCGGACGTCGTTGATGCTCGCCTCACGACGTTCCATCAGGCCGTCCGCGTCGAACTGCCAGAGCTCATTGCCGTAGCTGCGCCACCACTGCCCCGCGGCGTCATGCCACTCGTACTGGAATTTGACGGCGATCCGATTCTCGTGGAACGCCCACAGCGTCTTGCGCAGGGCGTAGTCGTGCTCGCGCTGCCACTTGGCGGTCAGGAACTGCACGATGTCCTCGCGCCCGGTGACGAAGGTGTCCCGGTTACGCCAGACCGAGTCGGGCGTGTATGCGAGGGCGACGCGCTGCGGGTCGCGGGTGTTCCAGGCGTCCTCGGCGGCCTGCACCTTCTGGAGTGCGGTTTCTTTCGTGAACGGAGGGACGGGCGGACGTTGCTCGGTCATGTTTTGCTCTTCTCCTTTATTGAGAACGTGCGTTCTCTACGCGACTCGACTAGCGTAGGGAACGAACGTTCTCGACGTCAAGGAGAAACCACATGCCCGCGCCGATCAGCGACGAACAGAAGTCCCGCGACCGCGAGGCACTGCTGGACGCCGCAGAGGCCCTCTTCTACGAGCGCGGCATCCAAGCCGTGGGCATGGACGACATCCGCGCGGCGGCGGGAATCGCGCTGAAGCGCATCTACGGACTCTTCGCAACCAAGGAAGACCTCGTCGTCGCCGTGCTGCAACGCCGCGACCGCCGCTGGCGCGGCAGCCTGGCCGACTACGTCGAACAGCACGCAGATCCACGAGAACGGGTTCTGGCGGTCTTCGACTGGCTGGGGCAATGGTTCGCCGAACCCGATTTCCGCGGCTGCGCCTGGATCAACGCCTACGGCGAGCTGGGTGCCACCTCGCCGGCAGTCCTGGCCGAGGTACGCGCCCACAAACAGGCGTTCCATGACCAGATTGCCGGCTGGGTCACCGCCGCCACCGATGCGGCGCCGGAACCCCTATGCCTATTGGCCGAAGGCGCGATCGTGACCGCCGCCATCACTGGGGATGCCAAGGCAGCGCAGCGCGCCCGGGAAGCGAGCAAATCCCTTCTGGGATGACGACGCCCACCGACCGACGGTCAGAACGGCCGGCTGTTCGCCTGCCATTTGGCGGATTCCGGTCGCGGACCGAAGCGCTCGACGTAGCGGTCGTGCATCTGGGACTGCTTCTGCCGCAGGACTTCGTCGATCAGGTTCGGGTCGAGGCCGTGCTGGCTCAGACGGTAGCGGCGCCACACCTTGTTGAGCACGAACGCCATCACGAGGGCCCAGAAGTAGATCGGCAGCGTCATTTCGGAGTGCACGTACACCGACGCCGGCAGCAGCCACAGCGGCGCCAGTACGAAGATCGGCGGGATGGCGTACCGGATCATGTGCCGGCGCACGGCCCCGTCGTCGGTCAGGTCTTGACGAACCCAATCCCGCAAGTGATCCGGTAAGCGACGCCCGTAGGCGTAGGTGATGCGCTGCCAGAACGTCGGACTGTCGGCGACCATGACGACTCCTTTGACTGATCAGATCGACGAGCACCATGCTCTTCGTACCCTAATAGTTAGGACACTATCATTTAGTTTCCTATTCCAAGAGGCCCCAATCAGCGGACCAGCACAGGGGTGAGTCCCGTCACGCTGGTTGGATCCACCTGCCGCGCAAGGCAATCACCAGGCACGACGGGCACAAATCGTTAGGGCCCTAATTGGTAATAGACTGAGCAACATGCCCGCTGTCTCGGAAGAAGTCGACCCCCTGGCCCTGGAACGGCAGGTCTGCTTCGCACTGGCCATCACCAACCGCGCGGTGCTGGCGATCTACCGGCCGCTGCTCGAACCGCTGGGGCTGACGCATCCGCAATACCTGGTCCTGCTGGCGTTGTGGGACAACGCGAAAGCCAAGCAAGACCCGTTGACCGTCAAACAGATCGCTGCGCTGCTGCAGATGGATTCGGCCACCGTGTCACCGATGCTCAAACGCCTCGAGAGTCTCGAGCTCATTCGCCGTACACGCAGCGCCACCGATGAACGCACCACGCACATCACGCTGACACCGAAAGGCGCCGCGCTGCGTCGCCGCGCGCTGAAGATTCCGCCGGCGGTGGTCGAACAACTGGGCGTCGACCTCGACGAGCTGGAACGCCTGCACGAAGTACTGACCCGAATCAACGCCGCCGCCGTTGCCGCGGGCACGCTGGCGGCGAATTCCGAGTAGCGGTCGGCAACGCCCGCGGGGCACCCGCCTCGAAGGTTGTCAACACGATGCGCCGAAAGCGGCTGCGTTCAAGCCTTTCGCACCGGTAGCTAACGGCAAAGTGAGTTGAGGGGATGTCGCTCGCAGTACGGGCTTGGCTGCCGAGCCGGAGTGAATTTGTGCGTCGGGATGGGAGATTGAGTCGACATCCAGTAGTTGTATCCGCCTTCCAGCAAGCCATAGCCGAAATACGCCAAGCCCGCGAAGAGCAGCGCGATAGACCCCCACGCTATGGCTCCAACGCCGCCGCGCACCTGCAAGAGCAGGTTGTTGACCAACCTGTCGACGTCAGCCGCGTCGACCGAACGCACCAACGTCGGCCGAACAGTCTGATCGAATACGTCTTTGGCACCTGCCCCGATCTTTCCGCGCGGCGGCGGACGATTTGTACTTTGGCGCTGCGCTTGGTTGTACGCGTTGCGCGCGGATTCGCCTATCGCGTAGCCGGCGCGACTGATCATGTATATGCCCGCCCCGCCGAGACTCAGCAGTGAGATGAACCCAGCAACGAGTCCAGCGCCAGTGGTCTGGCCAGCGGCGAACAATCCGGGCATGATGCGGCCGACGACGAAGGCAACGACCGCCAGGCAGACCGCGAGAGCGCCCTTGGTCAGCGCGCCCGTCAAGACAAGACTCTTGGCCTCCTTGATGAGGGTGCCCTTGATCGCGTCCAAGGTTGCGCCCACGTAGTCACCCTGTCGCAAGTCAGGGACTAGGTCAGTCAAGGGCTGGGCAACCGCTGCCCCGTCATTCATCTCAGTCCGGATCCTGTGGGCGGTTGCCGCCGCCGACGCGGCGACGATCGCACGCAGAATTGCCAACTCCGTCTTTGAATTGCCGAATCTCGCCCGACCTTCGCGTAGCGCCGAACGATAGGCGTTTGCGAGGTCCTCTCCGACCTTCGAACCGGCCATCTGCTCACCCACCCCATTTACAGGCAGTAGTCACGAGACTCACAGCTAGACAGCTATGCTACGTCGATTTGCTGACGGCATCGCGAGATCGTGGATGATTCACGTCAAAAAGTTGATATCGACGACTCCATATGCTGTTTGCCCTATTGGGCATCGTTTCGCAACAACACGGACGGTCGAGAGCGGTCCCGGGGATCGATTCTGAGTTTTGCGCCAGATCACGACCGATCCCGACGCCGAGTCATAATCCGCAGTTCCAACAGCTATCTGACCGCCAGTCAGCGATATTCGCTCGATTCAAGATCAAATTCGTTGCTTGTGCCGAAAACCCGCTGAAAACAGTGTGAAAATTGTTGATTAAGCAACAATTGAGATTGCTGTTGTGCACCTGACGCAGCATCGACGGGCAGATTCGATGCACGCCGCACAAGTTGGGAACCGTGTTGCGCGATCGACCAAAATCGGAACTCCAGATGGCTATCGTCGTTGCGAGAAAGAGCAAACCGAGCACCCGCGACGCACCGAAATCGATGACCATTCTCTCCGTCAACCTCTGAACCTAGGCCTCATCCCCGACGAAGGAGCGATGGGATGTCCAAACGACTGGTGGTGTGCTGCGATGGCACCTGGAACACCCCCGACCAACACTCCCGTGGGGCGCCCAGCCCGACCAACGTCACCAAACTCGCATTGGCGATTGCACCCCGTGACCCGAAGGGCTGCGAGCAGCGCATGTTCTACCATCGCGGCGTTGGCACCAGCCGGTACGAACGCGTCCGCGGCGGAGCCTTCGGCCTCGGGTTGGCCCGCGATGTCCGCGACACCTATCGCTTCCTCGTGGAAAACTACGAACCGGGCGACGCACTGTTCTTCTTCGGCTTCAGCCGCGGCGCGTTCACCGCACGCAGCACCGCCGGGTTCGTACGCAATTGCGGAATTCTGCGCCGCGAATACGCCGACAAGATCGGCGAGGCATACAGCTTCTATCGCGGGCGCAGCAGCACCAGCCATCCCCGCAGCATCGAGGCGACCCTCTTCCGAAGTTCGTACTCCCACGAGCCAGACATCCACTTCATCGGGGTCTGGGACACCGTCGGCGCGCTCGGCATCCCGCTGAACGGGCTGCGCCTGGTCAACCTGTTCAACCGGCGCTTCCAGTTCCACGACACGGAGTTGAGCACCAGGGTCCACGCCGCGTTCCAAGCGCTCGCCATCGACGAGAAACGCGGGCCGTTTCGGCCCGCCGTCTGGAAGCAGGCACCGGACGCACCAAAATCCCAACACGTCGAGCAGGTGTGGTTCGCCGGCGTGCACTGCGACATCGGCGGCGGCTACGACCCGCCCGGCCTCAGCGATATCACGCTGCCGTGGATGGTCCAGCGCGCCCAGCGGTACGACCTCTACTTCGATCCGAAAGCGTTCACGTATCGGGACTGCGCCTACGCCCCGGAACCGGACGCGACCGCGACCCTGGCCAGCCGGACCTCGGTACATCCGGACCCACTGCAGCTTCCCGAGAACTCGCGCACCCTCTTCTATCGACTCATCCCGCCATACATCCGTCCGATCGGCGCGACTGATTGGGACCGCGAAGCCGTCGCCTCGACCGCGGTCGAACTCCATGAAGCAAAGCCGCACTACTACGAACCGAAGAACCTCGTGGCGTACCTGGGCGGGCCGCACCACACAGACAAGATCGACGTGCCCACAGAGTGGCGGTCACGAGGCGACGCATCCGATCGAGCTTGACGGAGTCCGCGCACAGCCGACAAAGCGATGCCCTCAACCCAGCAGGGCTCCAATGGCGCTGTCACGCAGATCGGCCAGTAGCGCGCCAGGATCCTCGTAGACCTCGGCCATGCCGGCGGCACGCAATTCATCGCCACCCACCCCACCGGTCAGGAGACCGACCGACGTCACCCCCGCCCGCGCACATGCCACTGCGTCCCAGACGGCATCCCCGACGAACACGGCTTGCGCCGGTACGACACCGGCCTTGTCGAGTGCCACCTTGATGATGTCGGGCTCGGGCTTGGCCGTGTCCACGTCCCCGGACATGGTTACCGCCGACACCACGTCGTCACAGTCCAGGACCTGGCGCGTCAGCTCCAGTTCGTCCTCCGGCGCCGACGTGGCCAGCACCACCTGCAGGCCCAGATCGGCAACCCCGTGTAAGAGGTCGCGCGCGCCTGGCAACGGCTGCATCAATCCCGCCGACTGGCGGTAGTAGCGACTGTGCAGCTGCTTGAGCCTCTGCCCGGTTTCATCGGACGCATCCGGACACAGATCATGGATCAGCGACGTCCCGTCCATCCCGATGCACCGATGCACGCGCCATGCCGGCACCGACAGGTCTTCGTCGGCGAACGCGCGCAGCCACGCATGCACGTGCAGATAATTCGTATCCACCAACGTGCCGTCGACGTCGAACAAGACTGCTGGGTGTGCCGCCATACCGCCGGGAGTACCCCCGATCAGGGCCTTCTACGCCAACCCGAAGGATCAGCGTTGACGAGCACCTTGCCCGATGACCGCCGGCCCGTGAATCACCTTGGTAGTGCGGCGATTACAGCGGTGGACTAGTTGACGCCAGCAGCCTGAGCCGTCGGCTGGGCCGGCTTGGCCGTGCCCCCGACCCGGCTTGCCACGTAATCGGCGGCGCGGTCGGTCAGCCCGCGCGCCTGGTACGCACCGTGGGCACCCTGATCGCCACCGGTCGGTGAGCACACCGGATCCTCGGGGATGCAGACGTCGTCGGTCTTGCCGACGTAGCGCGGGCCGACGGTGATGGGCGGCGCGCCCGTGTAGATCATCTGCAGGAATCCGCTGGACGGTTTCCCGAACAGGACGACGCCGGCCACGCGATCGGACACCGACGCCGGCATCGGCCCACTCAGGCCGGGCGGCAACGTGAAGCCCTGCGGCACGCTGTCCTCGGTGATGTACGCGGCGACCGCCGCGCCCTGGGAGTAGCCGCCGAGCACGACTTTGGTGTTCGGGCAAGCACTCGCGGTGGCCATGACCTTGTTCTTCGCGTCGATCACGCCATCGGCGGCGGTCGCGAAATCAAGGGACGCAGGGTAATTGACGGCGTAGACGTCCACCGACTTTCCCGGTGTTCTGGCGCGGAGCGCATCCACGAATGCCTGCCCGACGCCACCGACACCGGCGGGCTCGAAGGTGCCTCGAGCGAACACCACCTGCACGTCAGGACAGGCCTCCGCAGCGGCGGGGCCGGCGGCAGCGATGCCCCCAGCCGTGACCGATACCGCTGCGGCGACAGTGATCAGCCACCGATCATTTCGATTCATTTGGACGCGCCCCCAACTCGACACCAAAGCAGGAGCAGCGATGCCCCCGCGGTCACCTCTTTCATGTCTACCCCATTCAGCTCAATCGAATCCTCCGCCGCCCAGTGATCCACACCACGCGACCGAGATCGCACCCCGCAGCGAAATCGGCTGCCTCGAAGCAGAACTCACCGATCGGATCGGCTGACGTTCATGCCTGACGCTCATCGCACCGGCCTCAGACGGACGCCAGGTCGGAATCGGATTCGCGCGGGACCGGCTTCGGCCAGGGCTGCGGCACCGGACGCTGACGCACGCGCTGCGGCCACCAGAACCAGCGTCCGAGCAGGCTGGCGATCGACGGCGTCATCAGGGACCGCACCACCAGCGTGTCGAACAGCAGACCCAGACCGATGGTCGTACCGACCTGGCCGATGATGATCAGCTTGCTCACCGACATGGACATCATGGTGAAGGCGAACACCAGGCCCGCCGAGGTGACGACCGAACCGGTGCCCACCATGGCGCGGATGATGCCGGTGTTCAGCCCGGCGTGGATCTCCTCCTTGATGCGGGAGACCAGCAGCAGGTTGTAGTCCGCGCCCACGGCCAGCAGCACGATGACCGACATCGGTAGCACCATCCAGTGCAACGGGATACCCACGATGTGCTGCCACAGCAGTACCGAAAGGCCGAAGGCCGACGCCAGGCTGAGTACCACGGTGCCGACGATCACTGCCGACGCGACGACCGCACGGGTCAGGACCAACATGATGATGAAGATCAGGATCAGCGCCGCAGCCGCGACGATCATCAGGTCGTAATCGGCACCGATCTGCATGTCGTTGTACATGGCTGCGCTACCGCCGAGGTAGATCGAGGAGCCCTCGAGGGGCGTGCCCTTGATCGCGTCGGCCGCGGCGACCTTGAGCGGTTCGATGCGCGAGGTGCCCTCCTGCGTCAACGGGTTGCCCTGGTGAATGATGGTGAACCGCACCGCATGGCCGTCCGGCGACATGAACAGCTTGAGGCCGCGCTGGAAATCTGCGGTCTCGAAGGCTTCCGGCGGCAGGTAGAACGAATCGTCGTTCTTGGCCGCGTCGAACGCCTCGCTCATCGCGGTGCCGGTCTTCTGCATCGCAATGGTCTGGTCCTGCTGCGCCTTCTGCATCTGGTACTGGTTCAGCAGCACCTGCTTCTGGTGCTTCATCGACGCAATCTGCTTGGGCATCGTCGCGACCATCTTGGGCATGAGGTCGGCCATGCGCTGCATGTCGGGAACGATGGCCTGGAAGTCATCGGACATCAGGCTGATGCCGTCGATGCTCTCGAAGACCGACCTCATGGACCAGCACACCGGGATGTCGAAGCAGTGCGGCTCCCAGTAGAAGTAGTTGCGCATGGGCCGGAAGAAATCATCGAAGTCCGACAGGTGATCTCGAGTGTCACCCATGTCATCCGAGGTGGTCTTCATCTTGTCGGCCATCCGCTGCGACACCGCGGCCAGATCCTTCTGGATGCTCATCATCTCGGTCATGGCGTCGATACTGTTCTGCAGATCGTCGGCCTGAGAGAGCAGATTGTTCAGATTGGTCTGCGTGTAATCGTTGTTCATGAGCTGCGTGGAGCCGCTCTGTCCGACGGTGTACGGGATCGTCGAGTGCTTGATCGGGTCACCGTCAGGTCGGGTGATGGTCTGCACCTGGGCAATTCCGTGCACGTTCTTGAGCGCCTTGGCGATCTTGTCGATCACCAGGAAGTCCGCCGGGTTCCGCATGTCGTGATCGGACTCGACCATCATCAGATCCGGGTTCATCTTGGCCTGCGAAAAGTGCCGGAACGCAGCGTCATAGCCGACGTTGGCGGGGATGTCCTTCGGCAGGTAGATCCGGTCGTCGTAGATGGTGTGATAGCCCGGCAGCGCGATCAGGCCGACCAGTGCCGCCACCACGGCGCCGACCAGAATGGCGCCCGGCCAGCGCACCGTCGCGGTACCGACCCGATGCCAGCCGGCGGTTCTCGTGTTCATTCGGGGCTCGAGCACCCGGCGGAAGCGGGTTGCGACCGAGATCACCGCGGGCCCCAGGGTCAGCGCCATCGCGACCACCATCACCATGCCGATGGCCAGCGGGAAGCCCATGGTTTGGAAGTACGGCAACCGGGTGAAGTGCAGGCACAACGTGGCGCCGGCAATGGTCAGGCCCGAGGCCAGCACCACGTGCGCGGTGCCGTGAAACATTGTGTAGTAGGCCGACTCTCGGTCCTCGCCGGCCCGTCGCGCTTCCTGATAACGCCCGATCAGGAAGATGACGTAATCCGTCGCCGCGGCGATCGCCAGCGTCACCAGCAGGTTGGTGGCGAAGGTGGTCAGCCCGAAAACGTTGTGGTAGCCCAGGAATGCCACCAGACCGCGCGCCCCGGAGAGTTCGAGCACCACCATCACCAGCACCAGCAAGGTCGCGATGACGGATCGGTAGACCAAGAGCAGCATGACCGCGATGACGCCGAAGGTCACCAGTTCGATCAGTTCCATGCTCTTGTCACCGACGACGTTCTGATCGGTGCTGGTCGCCGCGGGACCGGTCACATAGGCCTTCACCCCTGGCGGAGCAGGGCTTTCGGTCGCGATGTGGCGCACCGCGGCGACCGACTCGTTGGCCAGCGTCTCACCCTGGTCACCGGCGATGTAGACCTGAACGTAGGCGGCCTTGCCGTCGCGGCTCTGCGCACCCTTGGCGGTCAGCGTGTCGCCCCAGAAGTCCTGGACGTGCTGTACGTGGGTGGTGTCGGCGCGCAGATCGCTGACCATCTTGTCGTAGAACGCGTGCGCGTCGGCCCCCAGCGGGCGATCACCTTCGAGGACGATCATCACCGAACTGCTGGTGGTGTACTCGTCGAACACCTTGCCGACACTCTTGGTGGCGATCATCGAGGGTGCGTCATTCGGGCTCATGGATACCGCGCGCAGCTTGCCGACTTCCTCGAGCTGCGGGACGACGGTGTTCAGCGCGGCGATGACCCCGATCCACGCCAGGATGATGAGCACCGCGAACCGGCGGAGGAACCGCGGTATCCCCTTGTGCCCCTTGTTCTCCACCACCGGGATGGCGTCGGTCTGGGCCTCGTCGGCCGGCGCGCTCATGCGGCCTTCACAAAGCAGAAGGTTTCGGCGTTCATACCGGTGGCGGTCCTCTCTTCTTTGACCACGTCATCGACACTGACCCGGCAGCTGATGCTGTTGCCGTCGCCCTGGGCCAGGATGTTGGGCTGCACAGAAGGCAAGGTGGTCGACAGCGTCAACGTCCACGGCAAAGACACCCCCGCGGCGCGCTGCGGCTTGCCTTCGAGGTCCATGTAGTTGATGGTGGCCGTGCTACCCGTGCCGTAGATCTCGTACTTGACGAACTTGGGGTTGAAGTCCTCGGCGTTGTCCGAGCTCTTCTCGGTGATCACGACGGGATTCGACCCGAACACCTGTCGCACATTCGACACGATCACCACGCCGCCGGCGACCGCGACGATCACCAATAACGGTAGCCATGCCCGTCGAAACACTCTTGTCATCGCTGCCTTCTTCAGAAGTTGCCGACCGCGCGGTCGTCGGGCATGGGCAGGCACACCGCCGTTGATGCGCCCCCGGACATCTAGCTAGGTAACCTAACGGAAAAAGTGGATAGAGTCCATCCATTTAAATGTCGTCTTCGTTACAACCTGGCGCAGGCCCGCCGCATTCCTGCCCCGCGCGGGCAAATGCGATTTCCGCTGAAAAACCCTTGGTCAGCAGCGAAATTCGGACCTAAATCACTCAGCTGTTGGAGGCGAAGTCCCAGACCTGCATATTGCCGGCGGGGTAGCTCAGGCACACGTCGGTGGCCTTGGCGACGACACCCTTGTTGTTGAAGAACACCTTGGCCCAGTTACCCCAGTGCGTGGCCACCTGCTCGTAGTAGACGTTGGTGGCGGTGTCCTCGGAGTACTGCCGGCGGGCCGCCGGGTCGAGCGAGAAGAACCAGTGGATGCGGTCCTGCGCCATCTGCTGGACGTCGGCGGGCCGGTTGTTCCGGTCGATCATGTAGCGCTGGTAGTACACCGGACTGGTGTCGCGTACCGCCTGCAGGTACTGCTCGGCATCGCAGGTGGTGGTGATGATCCGGCGCGGAATCGGGTAGTCGTCGGTCGCATCAGCGGCAGCCGGCGCGGCAAGCGGCACCGAGGTCGCCGCCAGGCCGACCGCCATGGCGGCCAATCCGATACGGAGCGATCGAAGCGTCATGCGCGAGCTCCCGTCTGCGACTGCTGCGCGGCGTCTTCCAGCACTGACCGTTTGTCGGGGCAGTAGAAATCTATTGCGGCACTGAGGAATTGCCAGTTCTGCTGAGTGGCGTTCTGCCGTGACAGGTTGGCGGCGACGAACTTGGCCGACTGATAGGCGTCGTGGTCGACGTTGTTACTCAGCCGCTGGCATGCGATCTTCCCCAGCCAGGCGTTGTAGTCCTTCGGGCCGTAGATGCCGTAGGTGTGCAACTGGTTCGCGAAGTCGGTATCGGGATCGGCATGCGCAGGTCCGGAACCGGACACCGCCACGACGATTCCGACTGCGGCGGCGGCCAACGCAGGTACGGCCCGGTGGTGTCGTGTCATGCAGCGCGCCCTCCCGATCGCGAATCACCGCGATCGTGTGCCGGTCGCAGCGTCCGGCATGAAACTATGCCGCTAAGTGGATGGCGTCAATCCACTTACTGGAATGGTGTCCCGGATTACACTGCGGGGGTGATGACCCGCCCGACCACAGATCGACCGTTGCGCAAGGATGCCGTGCGCAATCGTCAGCGCGTGATCGACGCGGCCCGCGACCTGTTCGCGACACAAGGCCTGAGCGCGACACTCAACGAGGTGGCGCACCACGGCGGGATCGGCGTCGGCACGGTGTATCGCCGGTTCTCCACCAAGGACGAGCTGATCGAGGCCATCTTCGAGGACGCGATCGACGAGATCGCCGCGGTGGCCGATACGGCATTGGAGTTCGACGACTCCTGGCAGGGCTTCTCCTGGTTCGTGGAGCAGATGTGCCAGCAGACGGCCACCGATCGGGGCCTGCGAGAAATCCTCTACAGCCAGAACGGTTGCGGCAATCGGGTGGACGCGGCACGTACCCGTCTGGTCCCGAAGATCGCGAAACTTGTTGCGCGGGCCCAGAAAGACGGCCATCTGCGGCCTGGCATCTCCGACAGCGACATGCCGATCCTGGGTCTCCTGGCGGGCACCGTCAGTGAATTCGCGGGGCACGTCGACGCCGACCTGTGGCGGCGGTACGTGGCCATCTTCCTCGACGGTCTGCGCGCTCGCGATGGGCAGGACCCGCTGCCAGTCGATGCCCTTGACGAGGACCAGGCCGCGATCGCCATGACCACCTCACCGCCGGGGTCCTGCTTCAGCAAGGAGTAGCGGCCCGCGGGCCACAGGAACGCGTTGCGGTGCTTGTTCGTCCGATGCGGCGGCTGGTGGCCGGCCCTGTCGCCAGGGAAACTCGAAACATGCGCGGCGCCGAACCACTGCTGACACCCATGCTCATCATCGTTTGTGTGGTGATGGCCCTCGCGGCGGCCGCGGTGAACCGCTTGGCGCTCAACGGATCAGTGTGGGAGGCGCCGAGCGCCGCGGTGCGTGCAGCACTGCAGCTGGCCGCGGTGTCGACCGTGCTCGCAGTCGCATTGCAGCGGGTGTGGTCGTCGATGCTGGTTCTGGTGGTGATGTTCATCGTCGCCTCGATTACTGCCGCTCGTCGCAGTCAGGCGCATCACGGCGCCTGGTGGCTGACCGTCGCCCTCGCCGCCGGCATGGTCATGGTGATTCCCCTGCTGACGCTCAGCGATGTGGTGCCGTTCACTGGCGTCGCGGTGGTGCCCGTGTTCGGCATCGTGCTGGGCGGAACGATGACCGCATCAGCGGTGGCGGCGCGGCGTGCCCTCGATGCGCTGACCCAGCGTGCCGGTGAGGTTGAAGCGGCTCTCAGTCTTGGTCTGTCGGAACGTTTCTCGCGGATGTTGGTCATCGAGCGGCCGCTGTCGGACGCCCTGCTGCCCAACCTTGATCAAACTCGCACCGCCGGACTCGTCACCCTTCCCGGGGCATTCGTCGGCGTGCTGCTGGCGACCGGCTCGGCCGCACAGGCGGCGGCGGTTCAGGTCCTGGTACTGGTCTCACTCTTACTCGCGCAGGTCTGCGGCGTCGCAGTCGTCGGGGAACTCGTGGTCCGAGGCAAGATCACGCGGCAAACCCTTCCTTCCGCAGGCCCGCGTCAACGACGGAACTGCCACCGCATCAAGACAATTGGGGCAAGCACCGGGTTCAGCGGCGCCCGAGTCCTTCCGAGGCAGCGGCGATGACGTCGTCGAGAACCGCTCGGCGACTCGTCAGCTCGCGGATCTGCTTCTCCAGCCGCGAGCGCTCGGCAACGAGATCCTCGACCAGACGCGGCGTGGCCGTCTCGGCGGGGCCGCCGTCCGCATCACGCATGCATGGCAGCAGTTTGGCGATGCTCTCACTGCCCAGGCCCGCCGCGAACAGTTCCTGGATATGGATGACCCGGTCGACGGCGGCGTCCACATACTCGCGTTGCCCGGTGGGAGAGCGATCAGAGGCCAGTAGCCCGCGTTGCTCGTAGTAGCGCAACGACCGCTCACTCACACCCGTTCGCCGCGCCAGCTCGCCAATGCGCATGAACCCGTTATACCCGCCGGCTTGCCCCTGACATCGGTGTCAGGTCTTACCGTCCGAGCATGACCGCTCGGGACCACGAACCGCCGTTCGTCTACACGCCGATCACCGAACGCCCGCCACTGCGCTGGCCGGGCGGCGCCAAGGTCGCGGTGTACCTCGGATTGAACATCGAGCAGTTCCTCCCCGACGAACCATCGACGAGCATCTGGCCAGGCACCGCGGAGTTGCGCCCCGACCCCCTCAACTACGGGTGGCGGGATTACGGCGCGCGCGTCGGCATCTGGCGGACCATCGAAGCGCTTGACACGCACCAGGTCCGGCCCAGTGTTCTGGTGAACTCCAACGTGATTGATGCCCATCCGCAAATCGTTGCCGCGGGGCTGGACCGCAATTGGGTGTGGCTGGCACACGGACGCACGAACTCGAAGCTGCACACCGCCATGACGGTCGAGGACGAGCGCCGCGAACTGCGTCACATCACGGAGACGATCGCCGCAGCGACGCGTCAGCGACCGAACGGATGGATGGGACCGGGGCTCACCGAAACCCACCACACGCCGGAGTTGCTGGCCGAACTGGGTTACCGCTACGTGCTCGACTGGACAAACGATGACCAGCCCTACCGGTTGACCGTGCCAGGCATGCTCAGTGTGCCCTATTCGGTCGAACTGAACGACCTCCTGCTCTTCTCGAAGGGCTACACCGGTGCCGAGTTCGTCCAGATCGTGGTCGACCAATATGAACAGCTGCGCGCCGATTCGACCTCAGGCGGCCGCGTGTTGGCTCTCGCGCTGCACCCCTTCGTGATCGGCCAGCCGTTTCGCCACAAGTACCTCGAAGAGGTGCTGCGCTACCTGTCCGCCCAACCAGACGCATGGCTCACCACCAGCGACGAGATCGCCGACCACTTCCTGACGCAGGAGAACCACCAGTAGGCCGCGCATACTTGCTCGTCGCGCTGTACCACCTCACGACCGCCTTGGTTCCCTGGCGATTGCGCACCCAGCCAACGGCAGGCCGCTACCGCCTTTGGCCGTGGCCACCACCTGAGCCAGAATCGACAGGGCGATGTCTGCCGCGTCGCGACCACCCAGGTCCAGCCCGATCGGCGACTGAAGGCGGTTCACATCATCGGGCCGTAATCCTTGTTGGCACAAGGCCTGACGCTTACGCACCGACCGACTCTTCGACCCGAGCGCACCCACAAACCGCGGTTGTGCGCCGGCGCTCCACCGCCGCGAATCCAGCGCCTCTGCCAGCACCGGTATCGAGAACCGATCGTCGTGCGACAAATCCACGATGGCCGTCTCGGCGTCGACACGTCCATCGGTCCGCTCCTGACGGAGGTAGCGGTCCGGCCAGTCTCGAACCAGCGCCACCCCGGGTCTGAAACGCTCCGCGGACAGGAACGCCGATCGGGGATCGCAGACCGTCACGGCATAGTTCACCCGCAGCGCCAGTGCCGCCAGACCGGTCGCAATGTCGCTACTACCGAAGATCAGCATGCGCGGCGGCGGTTCGTAATGAGCACGGAACGACGGCGAATCATCAAGCCGGGTAAGGGATGTGTGGCCGGTCTGCAGGTTGAGGAAGGTCCAGGCGGGGCGGCCCCCGCGCACCGCTGCGACAAGCGTGCCGAACTCTGGAAAATGGAGTGGCGTCACCGGATGGAAGGCGATCCGGAGAGTTCCATGGCAAGGCCCCGACGACTCCAACAGATCACCCTCGGGCCGACCCGAGTCGAACTCCAGTACCTGGCAACCAATCCCAGCCAATGTTCCCCGATGATCTTCGAACACGGCTTGCGCACGCTCGTAGAGATCGGCCTCGACGCAGCCCGAGGACACGCTGCCCTCGAAGCGGGCGTGCCGGTCGAAGGCCATCATCGACCCGACCGGATAGGGAGACCGGGCAAAGGTCTCTATGACGGTGGCGACAAGAACGTCTTCGCCGCGCTGGTATCTGTCGTAAACCCATTGGAGTACAACTTCATTTCTCATCGATGTCGTCTCCGTCGGCCAGATGGGTGCATTCCACGCAGACAAGATCGGGACTGCCTACTCCCCCGCACCCCCACAGCCTCTGCCGTTCGACCGCGGTGCACATCAGTCAGGTGACTGATGTGCACTGGGCGTCAATCCGCCAGAGTTCATCAGACAGTTCTGCCTACACTGGCCACCCCGCGCCCAAGCGGGAGCCCATCGGCCCAGGAGTGACATGACCCCGGCACACGCCAATGACCTCTGAGCTCACCACGGCGGTGCCCGTCGCCGCGCTCACCGAATTGGCCGAAGGCACGCCGACGGCCGCCAGGGTTTCCGGTGTGGACCTCGTCCTGGTCCGCCGGGGAGACGACGTCCAGGCGCTGTACGGGCGTTGCGCGCACCGCGGGGCTCTGATGTCCGACGGCCGCGTCGAGGGCGACCTACTCGTCTGCGGCGTGCACGGCTGGCGCTACGAGATCGGGACCGGAGTCGCACCCGTCAACCCCGCTGTCGCGCTGGCGACTTTCCCGGCCTGGGTCTCTGACGGCTCGGTCTACGTCGACCAAGCCGCGGTTGAGGCGTACGCCTCGGCCAACCCGCAGACCTACGACGACGACGGTTACCAAGGCAAGTGGATCAAGCCGTCCAACACTGCCGAAGAACCCTTCGTCACACAGATCCACGACTGGGCGGCGCACGGACTGAACAGCGCACATGGTCCGACGGCGGCCATGGGTGTGCCGCGCGATCTGCTGCCCTCCTGGGACTCGATCCAGATCGTCACCGCGCAACTGGCGCGGCTGCCGCTGCTCGACGACGAACCGGTGAGCACAAAGACGGTGATCGGCCCGGCAGCCAAGCGACCGCTGGTACTCGACATCCCTTTGTTCGTCAGCGACATGAGCTTCGGTGCGCTGTCCGAGGAAGCCAAGACGGCTCTCGCCGCCGGCGCCGAACTGGCCGGAACCGGCATCTGCTCGGGTGAGGGCGGCATGCTTCCCGAAGAGCAGCAACATAATTCGAAGTACTTCTACGAGCTCGCGTCGGGCAGATTCGGGTGGAGTTTCGACCGGCTCCGCCAGGTGCAGGCCTTCCACTTCAAAGGCGGTCAAGGTGCCAAGACCGGCACCGGCGGACACCTGCCCGGCAACAAGGTGGTCGGCAAGATCGCCGAGGTGCGCGGGCTCGCGCCGGGGACCGCGGCCATCTCGCCGGCACGCTTCCCGGACTGGACGTCATTGCAGCCGTTCGAAGAGTTCGCCGCGCAAGTCCGTGAAACCTCGGGCGGTATCCCGGTGGGATACAAGATGAGCGCACAACACATCGAACGCGACATCGACGCCGCCCTGCAGATCGGGGTCGACTACCTCATCCTCGACGGCCGTGGCGGCGGAACCGGTGCTGCACCAACGATATTCCGCGACAACATCTCCGTGCCGACCATCCCGGCGCTGGCCCGTGCCCGCCGGCACCTCGACCGGTCACAAGCCGACCATGTCACGCTGGCAGTCACCGGAGGTATCCGAACCCCGGCCGACATGGTCAAAGCACTCGCGTTGGGCGCCGACGCCATCGGTCTGTCCAATGCGGCCCTGCAAGCGATCGGTTGCGTCGGCATGCGCGCGTGCAACACCAACACCTGCCCGTCCGGCATCGCCACGCAAGATCCCGGACTACGTGCCCGACTGCCCATACCGGCTGGTGCGCAACGCCTGAACCGGTTTCTGCGGGCGGCAGTCGATCTGATGGTGGTCCTGGCGCGCGCATGTGGCCACCGGAATCTCGCCGACTTCGACATCGACGATCTCGTCACCTTCGATCGCGACTTCGCCTACCTGAGCGGAGTCCCCTACGCAGGAGCCATCCCACTGTGACCGAGCAAGATCTGAACTGGCACAAGGCCGCCGACGCCGGCCAGCTCGACGACGGCGAAGTGGCGATGTGCCCGGTCGGGATCAAGACGGTGGCCCTGACGAAACTCGACGGCCGATACGGAGCCATCGACAACCGGTGTCCCCACCAGGGCGGTCCGCTGGGTCAAGGCACGCTCGAGAACGACAAGATCCGTTGCCCCTGGCACGGTTTCGACTTTGACCCCTTCACCGGCGAGGCCGCCGGCGGTCCCGACTTCAATGTCCGCACGTATCCGGTCGAGGTCCGTGACGACGGCATCTACGTCGGTACTCCACCGCCGGCCGAGCACCCTCGCACCGTCAGCGATGTACTGGTGGAAACGATGACCAACTGGGGTGTCGACACTGTCTTCGGTATGGTCGGCCACTCGAATCTCGGGGTCGCCGAAGCCTTGCACCGTGCCGAAACTGACGGCAAACTACGGTATTTCGGCATCCGGCACGAAGGGGCCGCAGCGTTCGCGGCAGCCGCTTACGGCAAGCTCACCGGCCGGCCCGCTGCCTGTTTCGGCATCGCCGGTCCCGGCTCCACGAACCTGCTCACCGGTCTCTACGACGCGAAATCCGACCGAGCCCCAGTGCTGGCCCTGTCAGGCAACGTGGACTCCTCGGTGGCGGGCAAAGGCGCTTTCCAAGACATCGACCTGCTCGCGGCATTCGCCGATGTGTCCGTCTACTCGGCCATGGTGCGTTCGGGCTCCGACCACGCCGAACTGATGACCATGGCCCTCAAGCACGCCATCCTCGAGCGCGGCGTCGGGCACCTCGTGCTTCCTGACGAGGTGCAGATCCTCGAAGCCCCGGGGCAGAAATCCTCTGGGCCCCAAGGCCGTATGCCCGACCTCCGGGTGCCACCTCCGGCTGCCGCGCTACAGCAGGCCCTCGACCTGATCGAGACATCGACCAGACCGCTGATCGTCGTCGGCGCCGGCGCGAAGTTCGACATGCCGGCAGTCATCGACCTCGCCGAACGCTTGAACGCGCCGGTACTCACGACCTTCAAGGCCAAGGGGCAGATCTCGGACGCCCACCCCCTTGCATGCGGCGTGCTGGGACGGTCGGGGACCCCCGTCGCGTCGTGGATGATGAACAAGGCCGATCTGCTGCTGGTGTTCGGCGCCTCGTTCTCGAACCACACCGGAATCTCGCCATACAAGCCGATCATCCAGGTGGACACCGATCCCATGATGCTCGGCCGGTTCCGGCCCGTCGCGGCTCCGGTGCTGGGCGACGTGGGCGTCACCGCCACCGCCATGCTGGCCGGCCTTGGCCCCAACGCCGCGCTGGTGGACCAGCGTCCCGAGGTCGCCGAACGCTGGGCGGTCTGGCGGGCCGAGAAAGCCCGGCGCGCCGTCAAGCATCCAGACGGACGAGTAGCTGCCGCAACGGTTTTCGAAGAACTCAGCCGCCTGGCCCCGGCGAACGCCGTCCTGGCCGTCGATGTCGGCAATCACGCCTACTCGTTCGGGCGCTACTTCGAGACCGCCGAGCAGTCGGTACTCATGTCCGGCTACCTCGGCTCGATCGGGTTCGGATTCCCCGCGGCGATGGGCGCCTGGGCCGCCGCTCCGGACCGGCCCATCATCGCGATCACCGGTGACGGCGGCTTCGGTCAATATCTCGCCGACTTCACCACGGCGGTGAAATACCACATGAACATCACCCACATCCTGCTCAACAACGGTGAGCTCGCAAAGATCAGCGAAGAGCAGCGCGGCGCCGAGTACGCGGTTTGGCAGACATCACTGCTCAACCCGGACTTCGCCGCGTACGCCAGGAGCTGCGGTGGCTACGGTCGTCGCGTCGCCGACCCGACGGAGGTCGCCCCAGCCATCGCAGAGGCACTCGAGCACCCGGGCCCGGCGATGGTGGAGATCATCACCGACCCCAGTACGCACTAGTCCCCCAACAGATCACGCAGTTGGTGCCGCCGGCTGACCCCCAGTTTGGGATAGACGTTGTACAGGTGGGACGCGATCGTTCGCGGTGACAGATTGAGTCGTTGTCCGATCTCGGGGTTGGTGAGCCCCGACGCGGCCATCGACACGATCTGACGTTCTTGTGCCGTCAGTGAATCCAAGCCCGATACCGCCCCGGAATTCGACGACGTCACCCCGGCGGCGCGTAGTTCGGCGCGGGCGATCTGGGCGTACGGCGCCGCGCCGAGTCGATCGAACACCTCGAGTGCAGCGGTGAGCTGGGTACGGGCCTCGGCGGGCCGACGTACCCGGCGAAGCCATTCGCCGTAGTGCAGACGCGCTCGTGCGCGCTCCATCGGCCACTGGTCCCCTGCCGGATCGAACACGGCCAAGCGGAAATGCCGTTCAGCCAGGTGCGTCGTCGCGGTCAAGGCGAGCGCCTGGTGACGTAAAAGGCGTAGTCGCACAGGCGGGTTGGACCCCAGCTGTCGTCCGATTGCAGCAACCAGCGGCCTCACCTCATCGATGTGACCACTGCGCGCACCGGCCCAGGCCAGGTCGGCGATGGCGCGATGGGAGATGACGAAATGGGTCGGCTCCCCATCGGCGTCGAACATCTGCCGCAAAGCCTGGTATGCCGATTCGAAGTCGCTGCGGGCCAAGGCGTTCCGACCGGTGGCCCACGCCAGTGCGGTCCGGGTCGCGCTTCCGCCCTCGTCGGCGATGACGCGCGCCGCCGCGTCGACGGCGGCGTCCGCAGCACCTGCCTCACCACGACATGCCAGCAGATGCGCACGTACGACGTTGCTCTCGGCGTGCAGTAGCGCCAGATCATAGACAGCACAGAGAGTTTCGGTCTCATCGAGCAGGTTCACCAGTTCGGACCAGCGACCGGTGTCGTGTAGCCCCCACGCCAGAGGCGCGATGGCGAAGGTGAATCCGCGCAGACCACCGGCAGCCTTGAGCTGCTCGACCGCTGCCCGCAGCTCGGTGACCGCCAGCTCGCTGTCCTCGGTGGCGTATGCCATCGCCCCCACGACGAGGCGGCGGAACGGTTCGACCGGAGCGGGCATGGGATGCAGCCACCGCCGGTCCCATGGCGCCGGGCGATCGTGGGCGCTACCGGCACTGTCCGCGTACATCGCGATGTACGCCCGTTGTACGGGCCCAGCCTCGGCCGGGAAAGGCGTTGGAACGCTGCTCTCCCCCAGTATGTCTCGGGCAGAGTCCGCGAGCCAGCGGCCCAGGCGGCGACGGTGGGACAATTCACCGGAGTAGTACGCCGCCGACGCGGCGGTGTACATCAACGCCAGCCGCAGAACCGAATTCGCCGGCGGTTCACCGTCGAGCGCGCTGCGAACCAGCTCGGCCGCCTCCGCGGGACGCGCCGACTGCAGCAGCACCGAGGCCCGCGTCAACGCGGCATGGCCGACGATCTCGGGGTCCCCTGAGCGCTGCACCGCACTGGCATTCAACGCGAGCGCCCACGACGGGTCACCGCCGAAATTGGCTGCCACCGAAGCGAGCGTGAACCGCCGGGCCGCATCTCCGGAATCAGGACTCAATTCCGCGGCACGCTGCAGGGCCCTGGCCACTTCCAGGTAGCCACCCCGCTGCCGCGACCGTTCCGCCCCCTGCTCCAACAGCGACGCGACGGTCTCGTCCGGACCGTCCGCCGCGGCCGCCAAATGCCAAGCGCGGCAGGCTACGTCCAATTGCGGCGAGGCCGCCAGGGCAATGTGGGCGGCACGGCGATCAGCCAGATCTCCTTCGCTGTAGGCCACACTGCGCAGCAGGGTGTGGCTGAACCGCACCCGCCTGTCCTCGGTCACCGTCACCAGAGATCGTTCCAAGGCCGGTTCCCACCGCTGTAGGTCTGCGCCGAAACCGGCGGCGGCGGTGATGGTGTCGACGGTCTCGTAACCGGCACCCGCCGCGGCGAACAACGTCAACCGGCGCGCATCCGCGGGCAGCTCGGACAACTGCTGGACGAACAGCGCGTGTGCGAATCCGGGCCCGACCATGTGGTTGACCCGGAAACGCAGCGAACCCGACTTGCCGTAGAACCGCGCAGATTCGATGAGGGCCAACGGATTACCGCCGGACCAGCGGATGATCTCGCCGCGCACACTTGCGTCGGGCACCAGCGACTGGGACTCGATCAGCTCCGCGGCTGCGGAATCGGTGAGTGGACCGACATCCACCACCTTGACCGAACGATCAAGCCCGTTCAGCAAGTCCACTCGCCGTGCGCTGATCAGCACTCTGACCGCGAGGTGCGGTACCCGGCCGATCACATATGTGAGCACCTGGCGGGAATCCGGCTCGAATCGGTCGAAGTCGTCGAGCACGATCACCAGCAGTCGATCACCGGCCGCAATCGCCACTAGGGCCAGTACTGCCTGCTGTACCAGCGCCGGGCCGTGCCCGGCAGCACCGGCATTGCCATTGACGATGTCCTGCAAGGCATCCCGCATCGGCGCCGGCAGGTCTGCGATGCGATCGGAGATGGGCCAGAGCAGCTCGGTCAATGCCGTGAACGGTCGCACATGGTCCGGCTCCGAGCCTCCGGCAAAGAGGATGGTCGCATCTCGCAGAGCCGGTGCGGCAACAGCATGCCGGAGCAGCGCCGACTTGCCGATGCCCGGCTCGCCGGCCAGGATCACTGCCTGCGGCGCATCAGGAGCACCGGAGGCGACCTCGTTGACGAGCCTCGTCAGCTCACCGCGCCCCACCATGGGCGATTGCGGACGTGTCATCGTCACCGGGAAAATCGCTTCCTGCACAGCATGATCAGGCACCGTCGCGTCATCGGTGGATCGCTCGATTGAGGAACGACACACCCTGATCGAGCGCCGCCCGCGCCGACGGCGTGTCACTGAGCTGGGTCAGCACCACGAAGTCGTGCACCGTTCCGAGGTAGCGGGTACAGGTCACCGGTACACCTGCCGAACGCAGCCGATCTGCGAACGCTTCGCCTTCATCCCGCACCACATCAGCTTCCGCGGTGACGATCAGCGTCGGTGGCAATCCCGTGAGGTCCTCCACCGCTGCGCGAACCGGAGATACGGTGGGGCAGTCGGGATCACCGTCGTAGTACTGATCCCAATACCAGGCCTGCTCATCGCTGGTCAGCAGATAACCCTCCGCGTACGTGTCGTGGGACGGGTATTCACACCGTGCATCAGTTGGCGGATAGTACAGCAGCTGCGCGCGCAACCGCGGGCCACCGCGGGACTTGCACACCATGCTGACCGCCGCTGCGATCGTCGCGCCGGCGCAATCACCGGCCAGGGCAATCGCTTTCGGATCAAGGCCCAATGAGTCCGCGTTGTCGCGGGCCCACAACAGAACGGCAAAGCACTCCTCCAGCGCAACCGGGTACCGCGCTTCCGGCGCCCGGCTGTACTCAGGAACCAGTACGGCAGCCCGGCACCGCGCGGCGATCGCCCCGACGACGCGCCCGTGCGTGTCCGCATCGCCGAACATGAACCGACCACCATGCACATACAGGATTGCCGGCAGCGGGCCGGTCGCATCGTGCGGACGAACCAGCCAAAATCCCACCAACCCCGACGGACCCACGGGCGCGGTATGGAACCGGGCCTCGGTACCCGGCTGCTCGATGGCCGTTCGCTGTGCTTCACGCAGGGCCAACCGGCCGTCCTGCGGCCCCAACTGCCCCAGCGTCGGCGGTGTCGACATTGACGCGACCAGGCGCGCAATCGTCGGATCCAGCACCACGTCTCGACCCACGATGTCCTCCCAATCGACGAGGCCTCCGGTGCCGAGGACTCTACGCCCATCGCTGCGGCCCGGCGTCGATCACCGAGGCGGCCCAGTCATCCGACTGATGCCGACGCCAGGTGCGTACTGCACACTTGGCAGGTAGCAAGGGAGGACAACATGGCTGATACGTACGCGGTCATCGGTGCCACCGGGGCGACCGGCGGTGCTGTCGCGAGCGCCCTGGTCGAGCGTAGCCTGCGCGTGCGTGCCGTCGCGCGCAACCCACAATCGTCGCGCGCACAGAGACTTTCGGACGCGGGTATCGAGGTCGTCGCGGCTGACCTGGGTGACGAACAAGCCCTGACCCATGCCTTCACCGACGTCGCGGGAGTGTTCGCCGTCACCACGCCGTTCGAAGAAGGCCCCGATATCGAAGTAGAGCAAGGCCTACACATCATCGGTGCCGCTGTCCAGGCGCACGTCCCTCATCTGGTCCTTTGCTCTGTCTCCAACGCCGACCAGCACACCGGGATTCCGCATTTCGAGAGCAAAGCCAGGGTCGAAGACGCGTTGGTCGCCTCCGGTGTGCCGTACACGATCGTCGGCCCGACCTACTTCTACGACAACCTCCTCGGCGGCATCGACGAGATCCAGTCCGGCCGGTTCACCCTGCCGCTGCCGGCTGCAAAACCGCTGCAGCAGCTGTCCCGGCGCGACTTGGGCCGGTTCGTCGCCACGATTCTTCTTGATTCGCAACGCTTTGCGGGGACGCGCATAGACATCGCATCGGATGCACCGACACCGGAACAGATGACCGCTGTACTCGAGCGCACGCTCGGCTATCCGATTCAGCTGATCACCTACGACCCGTCCCAAATCGCCTCCGTCGATATGCGGGCGATGTTCAGTTTCTTGTCCACGCAGGGGTACAGCGCCGATATCGCCGGCCTGCATCAGCGCTACCCGGATATCGGTTGGCAGACCTTCAGCGAGTGGGTGGCCGAACATCTCACCGTCCACGCGAGCCCGCGGTAGTCGCACGTCGGCTCGCGGGTCGGCGCGCGCTATCGAATCTGAAAGAACGACTGCTGGTCGAACTGCCCGTCAACGGTGAGTTCCAGTGCTCGCGCCATGGCGTCATGGTCGGACGCCAGCCATCGGACGGTGTGCTGGTGACGGAACTCCGACCATGACGGCACGACGAACTGTTCGACGACGAGGTCCGCGTGCCGGCCGCTGCGATACAGCCGCCAGGAATGTCCACCCGTGCGGCGGCGCGCCCGGCCGACATCACGCATCGCCTCGGTGAAGGCCGCGAACGAATCTTCGGCCACCCGGTAGGTAGCCGTGATGAGCACCGGGCCGTCATCGGGCTCGGGAATGAACATGACCTGCGGTGCCGGCCACGCCGTGGACACCTCCCGATCGAGCTTGCCCGTGCAGGGATGCAGCGGCAGCTTGATCACCGATGCCGCGACCACCACCAGGCAAATGGACGCTGCGACAAGGGATGTGGTCAAACCGGCGTGCGACGCGACCGCGCCCCAGACCACTGAGCCGACCGCCTGTGCTCCCATGAACACGAGCAGGTACACCGCTATCCCTCGCGACCGGGCCCAGTGCGCCAGCGAAAGCTGGGCCGCGGTGTTCAGCGTCGTCAGCGTCATCAGCCAGGCGATGCCGGACAAGACCAGCGGAATCACCGCGAAGGCAAAAGGCAAAGTGGCGCTCGCGACCAGTCCGGCCGCATAGATGCACGCAGACATGGCCAACAAGGCGTTGTCCGGCAGCCGCTTTCGCAGAGCAGGGACCACCACGACACCGGCCACCGCCCCCACACCCAGACAGGCCAGGACCAACCCGTACCCCGCCGCGTTCTGATGCCAGCGCTGCGCGGAGGCCAGCGGCAGCAGCGCCCACAGTGCCGACGCCGGAAAGGCGAAAAGCCCGGCGCGTAGCAGGATTCGGCGCACGATGGGCGCCGACCGGACATACCGGCCGCCGGAGACGAATGAGTGCCAAAAGGGTTCCCGGGGACCTGTTGACGCGCCGGCCGCACGCTTCCACCGTGTCAGGACGACGATCACCCCGGCGAAGGACACCGTGTTGAGCGCGAACACGGCCGCCGGCCCGGCTGCGGCGACGACGAGCCCCGCGACGCCAGGACCGATGGCCCGGGCGACATTGACGGTCACGCCGCCGAGCGCAGACGCCGCCGGAATCTGTTCTCGCGGGACCAATTCGGGCTGGATCGCCTGCCACGGCGGGGCCGACAGCGCGCCACCGCAGCCGACCGCGAACGTGAGCACCAGCAACCAGACCGGCGTCAGAACACCGGCCATCGTCAGGACCGTCAGCGCCGCCGCGGCGACCATGGTGTACGCCGTGGTCGCGATCAGCAGGCGTCGTCGGTCGAAGGCGTCGGCCAGCGCACCAGCCGGCAGCGCCAGCATCAACGTCGGTGCCAGACTCGCCGTCTGGACCATGGCCACCATGGTCGGGCTGCTGTGCGCGGCGACAAGGAACCATTGCGCGCCCACTGTCTGCATCCAGCTTCCGATGTTGGACGCCAGTTGCGCGATGAACAGGCTGCGGTAGACCCGGTTACGCAGCGGCGCCCAGGCCGGTGACTGTGAACGAACCGCCACGCGGGAAACCGTAGCCGATCAGTCGGTGTGGAGCTCGGCGACGTAGCCGCCCGGCCATTGCAGGACAGCCGAGCTCGTGTGGCCCGAACGCACCACCGGCACCAACACTTTCGCGCCGGCGGCAACAGCCTTGTTCGTGACGGCCACGACGTCGTCCACCACATATCCGGCGAGTTCGTGGCCGTACGGATACGGCAGGTGGCCGTCGGTCACGGCGACCATGGTGTTGCCGAACGGCGACGTGATGTGAATGCGCCGAAAGGTCGTGCCCGGCTTGCCGATCAGCACCCCATCGGCGTCGGCCGCATCGGCGTCGGCACGGCCGTGCGTGAACTGTAGGTAGCTCTTGAGGAACGGGTCTACGCTCGCCACCGGTAGATAGACCCGGTTGTCCGGCACCGACACCAGCGGCTGATAGTTGGGCGCTGCTGTATGCCAGTACAATTGGGCGTTCACGCCGCCCGGGAACGCAATGATGGCGTCGCGGCCGATCGGATCGGGAAACGGCTCGACGACGACGGCAGCGCCGGCGTCGCGGGCTTGCTGTACGCCGGCATCGAAATCACCCATCAGCCAGCCGGTTCTTTCGGAGCCGAACGGGTACGGCACCGCCGTGGTGAACTCGAACGCCGAAATGGTTCCGACCGGGGACAAGATCAGCTGCGATTTCGTCTGACTGGGTGTGGGCGTGACGGTGACGACGGTGGCGGGCTTCGCCGATCCACCGAACGTGGCGAGCCAGCTGCTGACGAAGGCGTCGAGCTGACCCGGCTCGACGTAGACATGCACCGAGTCATACTGCGGGCCGACAGCCTGGCTCGCGGCTTGCGTGGTCGCAGGACCCGTCGGCGCCGGCTCGCCGGCACAACCGGCCAGCAGAGCCGCTGCCAATATCGCTGCCGTCCAGCGCAATCGGCTTCGCAGCACGGCATGAGGCCGTACCGGTACCGCTGACATCCTGATCACGGGAGCCCTCTCAGTCCAAGATCCGGCGGGCCACACTGGTGGTGATCAGATCCAGCAGTTCATCCGAGTGCCCGGCCAGCACCGTGCGGATCGCGTAGAGGGAGAATCCTTTCGCTTGTTCGGCCGTGATGGTCGGCGGGATCGTCAGTTCATTGCGTGCTGTGACCACATCGACCAGCGCCGGCCCGTCGTGGGCAAGTGCCTCGCTGACAGCCGACTTCAGCTCCGATGGATGCTCGACCCGGCGGCTGAACAGCCCACAGGATCGCGCGACCGCCGCGAAGTCCGGATTGTCCAGATCGGTGCCGAAGGTCACGATGCCTGCGGCCTTCATTTCGAGTTCCACGAAGTTCAACGACGAGTTGTTGAACACGATCAGTTTGACGGGTAACCGGTTCTGCACCAACGTGATCAACTCACCGAGAAGCATCGTCAGGCCACCGTCACCGGCGAGCGCGACGACTTGGCGGTGACGATCGACGGTTTGCGCCCCGACAGCCAAGGGCAACGCGCATGCCATCGTGCCGTGATTGAACGATCCGAGGAGCCGCCGTCGGCCGTTCATCGTCAGGTACCGAGCGGCCCACACCACCGGCGAACCCACATCGACGGTGAAGACAGCATCGGTCGCGGCCAGCCGATCGACCAGTGCAGCAACATATTCCGGGCGAATCGGCGTGCGGTCATGGTCATTGACCGCCAGCGCGTCGAGGCGGCGGCGCGTGCGGCGATAATGATCGACCGCGCGGTCGAGATGGCTCCGATCCGTTTTCTGGGCCAGGAAGGGGCGCAACGCCGTCAACGTGTCTCGCACGGTGCCCACCAAACCCAGGTCGATCGGCGTGCGCCGGCCCAGGTGCCGTCCGCGGATATCGACCTGAATGACCGTGGCGTTCTCCGGATAGAACTGCCGGTAGGGAAAATCCGTGCCCAGCATCAACAACACATCGGCTTCCTTGATGGCCTTGTAGCCCGATGCGAAGCCCAGCAGCCCCGTCATCCCGACGTCGTAGGGATTGTCGTACTCGACGAACTCCTTGCCGCGCAACGCATGCACGACGGGCGCCTGCAAGGTCCCCGCCAACTCGACCAACTGCTGATGGGCGCCCGCCGTCCCGGCACCGGCCAGAATCGTCACCTTGGCAGCCTCATTGAGGATCGCGGCTGCGGTCGCAAGCGATGCGTCGTCTGGGCGCACGATCGGGCGGGCCGGCAGCACCGGACGGATGCGGCCAGGATCGGGCAGCCGGTGCAGGAACACCTCTCCAGGAATGACCACCACTGCGACACCCTGCTCTTCCACCGCGGCGCGCATGGCCATCTGCAGTACGCGAAGGGCCGACTCCGGGGTAGTGGCCATCTCGCAGAAGACGCTGCACTCGCGGAAGAGTTCCTGTGGGTGGGTCTCCTGGAAATACTGTGACCCGATCTCCCCCGCGGGAATGTGCGCGGCGATCGCCAGCACCGGTACCCGGCTGCGCTGCGCGTCGAACAAGCCGTTGATCAAGTGGAGATTTCCCGGGCCGCAGCTTCCCGCGCACACGGCCAGTTGACCCGTCACCGCCGCGAAACCCGCTGCGGCGAACGCGGCAGCTTCCTCGTGACGAACATGTTCCCAGGAAATGCCGCCGGCCCGGCGGATCGCATCGGTGAATCCGTTCAGGCTGTCACCAGGGAGCCCGAACACGCGGTCGACGCCGCTGGCCTGCAATGTCGCGATGATGTGGTCGGCAACGGTAGACATCAGACCTCTTCCTCAGTTGCGGTGGCTTTGAACAACCACGTATAGCCGACGCACGTGCCCGGACACATCAGTTCAATGACTGGAAGATTCGGTCAATACGCCGGTTCGTCGCATTTGCGACAGTCATCTGACTGATGACACCCCGACGGCGCGCTGGAACCGTAGGTGCCGGCCACCGTCGCCAAAGACACTTCCCGGGCCGCGCAGGAGGTTATGTGACGATCACGGTGTATCCATCTCCCGCGGGCCCGGAAGGGATCCCAGTCCGCGTCGTCACGCTCGAGGAGCACTTCGCCACCCCGGAATACCTGGCTGCGACCGAACAATTCCTGCCACCCATCGCGCGGTCGGCGGCGCTGCAGGCCGCCCTGGTCGACCTCGATGATGCCCGGATCGCCGCGATGGACGCAGGCGGAGTCGACGTCCAGGTGCTCTCGCTGGCCGCCGGCGCGCAACACCGGCTGGCGCCGAACGACGCCACGGCCCTGGTCCGAGATGCCAACGACGCCGCGCATGCCGCCACACGCCGGCACCCCGACCGGCTCCGCATGTTCGTCAGCCTGGCCCTCGGGCAGCCCGACCACGCCGCCGATGAGTTGCGCCGCGGCGTGCGCGAACTGGGCGCCGTCGGCGGCTTTCTCGACGGCACCGGGGGCGGCTCCTTTCTCGACGATCCGCGCTACACCCCGATCTTCGAGGTCGCCTGCGAACTCGATGTGCCGCTGTATCTTCACCCAACTCCGCCGCCACGCGTCGTACAGGAGACCTATACCGCGGGGCTTCCCGAGAGCAGCGCCTACTTCCTGGCCACGGCGGCCTACACCTGGCACGCTGAACTCGGATTACATTGTCTACGAATCATTCTCGCCGGTGTCCTCGACCGGTTCCCAAAGCTGCGATTCATCATTGGGCATCTCGGTGAGCACCTGCCCTACTCCCTGTTGCGCGCCCAGGACGGGTTGCCGATGTCGGTAACCGGGCTGCAGCGCTCCGTCAGTGACTACTTTCTCGACCACTTCACCGTCACCACGAGCGGCTACTTCACCACTCCCCCGTTCATGTGCGCACGTGACGTCGTCGGCACCGACCGCTTGATGTATTCGGTGGACTACCCCTACCGATCCCCGCAGGCTGGTGCGGAATTTCTGCGCCGGCTACCGATTTCCGTGTCCGAGTTGACCGCCGTGGCCTCGGGCAACGCCGAACGAATCCTCAAGCTATGACGGGGAATCCCGAACGCTGGAGCGTCGCGATCGTCGGCGGCTCGCTGGCCGGACTCGCCGCAGCCCTAGAATTGCGCCGCGTCAGCACCGCAGACATCACCGTGTTCGACCAGACCGCCGGACGCCTCGAGGGCCGCGGGGCCGGCATCGTGATGCAGCCGGAAATTGAACTGCTGCTCTCGATCTCGCACGTATCGCCCGAGTCTGTCAGCGTGCCATTGGTGGAACGCCAACTGCTCCACCGGCACAGTCCGCCACGCGTCTTCACTCAGCCGCAGACCATGACCTCCTGGGACACCCTCTACCGCACGTTTAGGGGCGCGCTACGCAGCGTCGACTATGTCCAGGGCACCACAGTGTCAGCGGTGGCAGCAGGAGAACATGGCGCCACGCTCACCTTCCACGACGGCGCCACCTCCGACTGGGATGTAGTGATCGGTGCCGACGGAATCGGTTCCACTGTGCGGCAATTCGTGCAGCCCGAACATCCCAGGTACAGCGGGTACGTCGCCTGGCGCGGACTGGAACGGGAAAGCGACCTGCCCGCCGACCTGACCGGTGAGCTGATCAACCGCTTCACCATGTTCAGCGCCGGCGGCATTCAATTCCTGTGCTATTTGGTGCCCGGCCCCAACGGTGAGACCGAACCGGGGCGCCGACGCGTGAATTGGGTGTGGTACGTCAACGCATCCGACGAGACTTTCGGCGACATCATGACGGGCCAGTCCGGCCGACGGTACGGCTATTTTCTACCGGCCGGGGATGTGTCGTCGGCGAGTGCGGCCACCCTGGCGGCACTGGCAGCCACCGAACTTCCGCCGTTGATGGTCCAGCTGGTCAGCCATTCGAAGCCATTCCTGCAGCCCGTCATGGATCTGGCCAGTGGGCGCATGCGGCGTGGGCCGGTGTTCGTGATCGGCGACGCGGCCGGCACCGTCCGGCCCCACACCGCATCGGGCACATCCAAATCGATCGGTGACGCCGGATTCCTGGCGCAAGCCTTACGGACCCGGACCGCAGGCGGTCCTCTTCCGGAATCCGCACTACGACAATGGGAGGACCATCGATTGCGATCTCTGCAGGACATCGCCGCGGTCGGCATCTCCCGCGCGGTCGTATCGCGGCTGGGTACCACCGAGAACGTCCCCGCGTGGGATCGGGCCATCCGATGACTGGCGACGACGCGATCGGCCGGCCCGTCAACCGGGTCGAGGGCAGCGACAAGGTGACCGGTCGGGCCCGCTACGCGGCCGACACGATCCTGCCCGATGTGCAACATGCCGTGATGGTGCAGTCGACCGTGTCACACGGCCGAGTCACCCGCGAATCGCTGATTGCCGCGACTGACCGTGCCCGGTCCGCGCCGGGTGTGATGGGCGTGCTGTCACCGCTGAATTGCCCTGCATTACACACCCTTCCAGCTGACGTCACGTGGGACCTGCCCCTGGAACGCCGGCCGCCCCTGTCAGATTTGACCGTCCAGCATCGCGGTCAACATCTGGCATTGGTGGTCGCCGACACTCTGGAGAATGCGCAGTACGCCGCCTCGTTGATGGACCTGACGTACGACGAGCTACCGGCACTGTTGACGGCACGCGACGTGCTCGACGGGCCTTCGCACGAGGACAGCGGCCCGATCGTGCGCAGCGGCGTGTACCAGCCCGATCACTTTGTGAAGCTGGAGGAAGAAAAGCTCCAAGACCACCGGGGTCCCGCCGATGAACCGATCGACGGCGTCAAGGTCACCGCGCGCTACACCACGCCGGAGAACGCCCACTACCCGATCGAACTGGCGTCGACCATCGCGAGATGGGACGGTGACCACCTGACCGTGCACGACACCACGCGGTGGATCGCCGGCGAACGGCAAACGCTGGCAACCTATCTGGGCATCCCCGTCGACAACATCCGGATCATCGCGCCTCTGGTCGGAGGGGCGTTCGGTTCGAAGAGTTTCATGTGGATGCACGTCGTGCTGTGCGCAGTGGCTGCGCGGATGACGGGACGGGCCGTCAAGCTGGTGTTGCCCCGCGCCCAGATGTTCACCTCGACCGGGCACCGTCCGCCCACCGAGCAGCATCTCAGTCTGGTCGCCGACGCCCAGACCCGGCTGACCAGCATCGAGCACCACACCCTCACCGAGACCTCGACCATCGCCCATTTCTGCGAACCCACCGGGCTGTCGACACGGTTCCTCTACCAGTCACCGCGAATGGTGGTGTCGCACAGCGTGGCCCGGGTACACCGCCCCACCCCGTGCTTCATGCGCGGCCCCGGTGAAGCGCCAGGGCTGTTCGCCCTGGAAGTGGCGATGGACGAGCTCGCCCATGCGCTCGGGGTGGATCCGCTGCAACTGCGGATCACCAACTACGCGGCCGCAGACCAGGCCAGTGGCCGACCGTGGTCCGAAGCGCATCTGCTCGAGTGTTATCGGCAGGGAGCCGACCGATTCGGCTGGGAGCACCGACCGCACCAACCCCGTTCACTACGACGCGACGGCGTGCTGGTCGGGTGGGGCATGGCCACCGCCACGTATCCGGGACGCCGGATGCCCGCAGGCTGCCGCGTACACACCCGCACTGACGGCACGGTCGAGTTCTCTTCTGCCACGCACGAAGTCGGCACCGGCGTCAGAACCGTGATGACCCAGATCGCCGCGGACTCCACCGGACTGCAACTGCCACAAGTTGTGTTCTACTCCGGCGACTCGGACTTCCCCACCGCGCCGTACAGCGGAGCATCGCAAACCACAGCGGCCGTCGGGTCGGCGGTCTTCGCGGCCGGCCTCGAATGGAAGCGCCGGCTGCTCGAGTACCTGGTTGCCGACCGCGACTCACCGTGTTCCGGATTCGAGCTGTCCGCGTTGGACATTCGCGCCGGCTATGTTGTCAGCGCGCACGCCGACCGGCCCGTCAGCACTGTCGCGACACTGTTGGCCGCTGCCGATTCCGGCCTGCTCGATCACCTCACCTTCACCAGCTCCAGTGGCGGCGCGCCAGAGGACGGACCGATGTCGCAATCGTTCGGCGCGCACTTCTGCGAGGTGGAGGTCGACGAAGAGCTCGGACGGGCATCGGTGACGCGGTGGGTGGCAGCGATGGACTGCGGACGGGTCATCAACCCGAAGCTGGCGCGCAGTCAGGTGGTCGGCGGCATCACTTTCGGGCTCGGCATGGCTCTCCTCGAAGACATGCCGTACGACCCGGGCACCGGCCATGCGCTGGGTGAGTACTACGTGCCGACCCACGCAGACGTCCCGTCATTCGACATCACCTTCGTCGATGGCGCCGACACCCATCTGACAGAGTTCGGCGCCCGCGGCGTCGGCGAGATCGGCATCTGCGGCGTCCCCGCCGCGGTCGCCAACGCCGTCTTCCACGCCACCGGTCGGCGCCTGCGCGACCTACCGATAACCATCGAAAACCTGTTGTCCCCATTCAGCGAAACACACCAGGACCGATCCTCATGACTGCTGCCGCCAAACCTGAACACACCATCGAACTGTCGATCAACGGCACGATGCGCATCGTCCAGACGGATGTCCGCTCGACCCTGCTGGATCTATTGCGCGAGCGCCTCGGCTTCACTGGAACCAAGAAGGGCTGCGACCACGGTCTGTGCGGCGCGTGCACAGTGGCTGTCAACGGTCATCGTGTGCTGAGCTGCCTGACCCTCGCCGTGTCGATCGATGGTGCCAGCGTCCGCACCATCGAGGGCATCGCCGATGACGAGGAACTCCACCCGCTGCAGCAGGCATTCATCGATCACGACGGCTTCCAATGCGGCTATTGCACGTCCGGCCAGATCAGCTCTGCGCACGCGGTACTCAGCGAGCATGCCCGTGGCGACCTGTCCGCGGCCTCGTTCGACGGTCCGTACGATGACATCGCCAGAGGCCCCGAAACCTTGTCGGTCAACGAGATTCGCGAACGGATGGCCGGAAACATCTGCCGCTGTGGGGCCTATCCCCATATCGTCGATGCGATCGCATCGTGCCTGCCCGGATGCCGCCGATGAGAACATTCGACTTCCAGCACGCCCGAGACGTCGACGACGCCCTCAGCATTGCCGCCGCCGGCGCAACGTACTTCGCCGGCGGAACGAACCTGCTGGATCTGATGAAGCTCGGCGTGACCGAGCCGGTGGCGCTGGTCGACATCGGCAGGCTCGGCCTCGACCAGATCACGGCGACCGACAGTGGCGGCATCATGATCGGCGCGGGTGTGACCAACAGCGCGGTAGCCAATCATCGGCTGGTCCGCACCCAGTACCCCGTGCTGTCGCAGGCGATTCTCTCCGGCGCGACAACGCAATTGCGGAACATGGCCACTGCCGGCGGCAATCTCATGCAACGCACCCGATGCCCGTACTTCATGGACGTGTCGTTCCCCGCATGCAACAAGCGCCGGCCCGGTTCCGGGTGCGGCGCACTCGAGGGCTCCAACCGCGAGCACGCACTGTTCGGCGCCAGCGCGTCGTGCGTCGCGGTACACCCGTCCGACATGGCGGTCGCACTGGCGATCCTTGACGCCGTCGTGCACGTGCAGGCGCCCACAGGACCTCGCAGCGTCGCACTGTCGGAATTCTTCCAGCTCCCCGGTGACGACCCGTCACGCGACAATGCGCTGGGCGCGGGCGACTTGATCGTCGGCATCGAGTTGCCGACGTCTGAATACGCCTATCACAGTTGGTATCTCAAAGTCCGCGACCGCCACAGTTACGCCTTCGCCCTCGTGTCGGTGGCTGCCGGCCTGACCATCGACGACGGAATCATCACGTCGGCGGCCATCGCGCTGGGCGGGGTGGCTGCGAAACCGTGGCGGGTATCAGCGGCCGAGGCGGCCCTGATCGGCCGCCCCGCAGACACCGGGACATTCAGCGCTGCTGCCGAATTGGCGATGAGCGGTGCTGCGACGTTGAGCCAGAACGAGTTCAAAGTAGATCTCGGAAAACACAGCGTCGTACGTGCACTGCACAGGGCCAGCACCCGGCGGTGACAGCCGAAGACGCCGTACGACCATCACGTCCCGCCGACAGGTTCACCGCTCAAACACTGGCGGCTGACTGTACAGCCGCGCAAACGTGTCGAGCCGTTCCTGCTTGGTCCGCTGGAGGTGCGCGGCGATGGCTGTGCTGGCGGCGTCGGCATCATGGCGCCGGACCGCGTCCATGATCGCTTCGTGCTCGGTGACCACGTCGGCCAGATCGTCACGGTGCATCGCCTCGCGGTCACACAGGCGCAGCCTGGCCACCAGGTTGGTCAGGGTTTCCCGCAACGTCGAATTGTGCGAGGCAGCCCAAAGCACTTCGTGCCATTGCGAATTCAGCTGGCGTGCGGTGGCGGGATCCTCCGCCGCGACCGCTTGCTGGTGCAGTTCCGCGAGGTGCGCCACTTGCAGTTCGGTCCGCCGTGCCGCTGCCGCCTCCGCGGCCGCCTTCTCCAGTGCGATGCGGACGTCATAGATCTCGATGACATCGTCCGGTGAGCCCGAGCGGATGCGGTAGCCGCGCACGGAGCGGCTGATCAGCCCCTCCTGCTCCAACCGGCTCAACGCCTCGCGTACGGGCGTCCGGGAGACTCCGTACGCGGCGGTGAGTGCGCTTTCGGTCAGGGGTTCAGCCGGGGAGAACCGGCCTGCCAACAGATCGGCACGAAATGCGCTGTGAAATGGCGTCCGTTGCACCCATCCTCCAACCTTGTGTTCACATTGAGAATACATACGGAGCTGTTTTGTATACAAAAAATACTCATGATGAACCGAAGGCATACAGCTTTTGCGTGGGCCATCCATACTTGTGCGTGTCGCGGTTCCGCGCGACGGCATAAGGAGACCTATGAGCACCCCGCCCACCCTTGATCGCCCCGTACTGCGCTGGCGCGTCGTCGACATCGTCGTCGCGAGTGTGCTCGCGACGGCGGCAGGGCTGATCTTCGTGCTGTGGAACATCGCATCCAATCCGGTCAGCGCACCCCTCGGCGCCGTGCTCCCCGGGCTGCAGGCGCTGCTCGGCGGCGGGTGGTTGTTCGCCGGTGTGCTCACCGCCCTGGTCATCCGCAAGCCGGGTGCGGCCATCTACGGCGAGCTCGTCGCGGCCTCGGTATCGGCGTTGGTGGGCAATCAGTGGGGTGTGCTCACACTCGAATCCGGCCTGGTCCAGGGTGTGGGCGCGGAGCTCGTCTTCGCGGCGTTCCTCTATCGGCGGTGGGGACTGCCCACCGCGGTGCTCTCCGGAGCAGTTGCCGGGGTCGCCATGGCCATCAACGACCTGATCCTCTGGTACCCGGGTTCGGCAGCCGGCTTCGCGGCGGTCTATGTGGTTTCGGGCATCGCCTCCGGTGCGGTACTTGCCGGAGTTCTGTCCTGGATCGTGGTGCGGAACCTGGCCAAGACCGGAGTCCTCAGCCGTTTTGCATCAGGACGTGTGGCGCCGAGCCCGGCTTCGTGAACGTCCAACGCGAACACGCGCACGCGTCGGCAGATGCGGAGCGCTCCGTCGGCGCTGCCGTCGACGCGCGCGGCTGGGGCTGGCAGCACGCGACGCGCGCGAATTGGGCTGTGCGCGATCTCGACTTGTTCATCGCCCCCGGCGAACGCGTGTTGCTGCTCGGCCCGTCCGGCGCCGGGAAATCCACACTGCTGCACGGCATTGCCGGGCTGCTCGGCGGCGCCGAGGAAGGACGCCAGGCCGGACACCTCCACGTCGACGGTGCGCCGCCGGCCGAACGCCGGTCCCGCATCGGCATGGTGCTGCAGGACCCCGATTCGCAGGTGATCCTCTCCAGGGTCGGAGACGACGTGGCCTTCGGCATGGAGAACCTCGGCGTTCCACGCGATCAGATCTGGCCGCGGGTCCGGCAGGCACTCGACTCGGTCGGGCTGAATGTGCCACTGTCCCAGCACACTTCGAAGCTGTCGGGCGGGCAGAAGCAGCGCCTCGCGTTGGCGGGCGTGGTCGCAATGCACCCGGGCCTGATCCTGCTCGACGAGCCGACCGCGAATCTCGACCCCGCCGGTGTCGTCGAGGTCCGCGACGCGATCGCCGAGTCCGCGCGCCAGACAGGCGCGACGCTCATCGTCATCGAGCATCGCACCGACGTATGGCTGCCCGTCATCGATCGCGTGATCGTCCTGGGTGCCGATGGCACGGTGGTCGCCGACGGAACACCTGACGACACTCTCCGGCGCGAACACGACTACCTGGTCCGGTCCGGCGTCTGGGTGCCGGGCGTTCCGCTGCCTGAGATCTCCAGGCGCCGCGGCGAGGACGACGGCGTCCTCCTTCGTGCCACCGACCTGTCGGTGGGGCACCGGGGCGACGCCCCGCTGCACACCGGGCTCGATTTCGAAATCCGGCGCGGACGTACGACCGTCGTCACCGGCCCCAACGGAGCCGGCAAGTCGACATTGGCCCTCACGCTCGGCGGGCTGCTGCGACCACCGGTGGGCCGCCTCACGGCCGACGCCGCGCTGGCTCCCCCACGGTCACGGCCCGAACCCGTCCGCTGGCGATCGAAGGAACTGCTCACCCGGATCGGCAGCGTCTTCCAGGACCCCGAGCATCAGTTCCTCACCGGCGCCGTCCACGACGAGCTGGCGCTCGGTCCGCGGGCCCTCAAACGTGGTGCTACCGAAATCACTTCCCGCACAGATGAATTACTCCATCGGCTGCGACTGCAACACGTCGCCGACGCGAATCCGTACACCCTCTCCGGCGGCGAGAAACGTCGGCTGTCGGTGGCGACCGTGCTGGCCACGGCGCCGGCAGTGATCGTCCTGGACGAGCCGACGTTCGGGCAGGACCGCCGGACGTGGGAAGAGCTGATTCGGTTGCTGGCCGACCTCGCCGACGAAGGAACGGCCATTGTGGCCGTCACCCACGATCTCGACTTCACCACCCTGCTCGCAGATGCCCGCATCGAGCTGCCTGCGTGGCAAACCGCAACGGAGACAACGCCGTGACCACCGTGGACATCGTCGGCACACGCCCGGTCAATCCCGTCGCCCGACTGCTCACCGCCCTCCTCATCGCCGGCGGACTGGTGCTGTCCGTCGACTGGGTGTCGGCGTTGACCGCACTGGTGCTCGAGCTCACTCTGTTCTTTGCGGTGGGCGCCCGGCTGCGGCCGGTACTCACGCGCGGCGCGGTGATCGCCGTCGCGGCGGCACTCACCGCGGTGACCATCCTTCTCTACGGCCAGCCCTCCGGCACAGTGCACTGGCACTACCTGCTCATCACCGTCAGTGACGGGTCAATTGCCCTGGCGTTGGCCACTTTTCTGCGGGTTCTCGCGATTGCGCTGCCATCGGTGATCCTGTTCGCCGATGTCGATCCGACCGAGTTGGCCGACGGGCTGGGCCAGGTGCTGAAGCTGCCCGCGCGGTTCGTACTGGGCGCGCTGGCCGGCCTGCGTCTGGTCGGCTTGCTGGGCGAGGACTGGCAGTACCTCGGATACGCGCGCCGGGCCAGGGGCGTCGCCGATCACGCGCGGCTGCGCCGTGTCGCCGGACAATCGTTCGCGCTGTTGGTTTTTGCGGTCCGACGCGGGTCCAAACTCGCCACAGCGATGGAGGCGCGCGGTTTCGGTGCGCACCGCCACCGGACCTGGGCCCGCCCCTCGCCATTCGCCGGGCGTGAGTTCGCCCTCGTCACAGCTGGATTCGTGATCATCGCGGTGGCGATCACCACGTCGGTCGCTGCCGGAGCATGGAACTTCATTGGTACTCGATGAGATTGTGAGCCGCCTCGACGAAGCCGCGACGGTGTTGGTCGACGGCCGTTCGGGATCGGGAAAGTCCACGCTGGCAATGCAACTGCACGACGTTTGGGCAGACAGCGTCGTGGTTCGTCTCGATGACATCTACCCGGGGTGGGACGGATTGTTCTGGGCCGCAGACCATGTGCACCAATCACTGCTGGCGCCCCGCGCCGCCGGCGAAGCCGGACGCTGGCGCAGTTGGGACTGGAGCGGTGCGTGTCCGGGAGATTGGCATCGTGTCGACCGCGGACAGCGCCTCGTCATCGAAGGCATCGGGGCGCTCACCCCGGCCACACGGGCGCTGGCCGATCTGGGTATCTGGGTCGATGCCGACGACGCGACCCGCAAGCGCCGGGCGCTACGCCGTGACGGTGACCTGTACCGACCGCACTGGGACCGCTGGGCGGCTCAGGAAGAGGATTTCGTCGCCCGCCACCGGCCCAAGGAGTGCGCCGATCTGATCGCCGTGGCGACCCCAGCCGGATTCGAATTCATCGATCCACGAAGGACATCATGACCACCTCAATCTCGCTGGCACTCGAGTACTTTCATCCGTGGCCGAACTCAGCCGGGTTCTATCTCGCCCGGCACCACGGCTGGTACGCCGAAGCGGGAATCGACCTGCAGATCCGGACCGTGGACCCCGGCATCGGCGACAGCCTCGAACACCTCGGGCGCCGCCTGGTGGACATCGCGGTGTTCCCGACCAACCGCCTGCTCGTGCGTACCGAGCGCGGCGAACCGCTCAAGGCGATCGCCGCGGTCAACCAACGCGGCCTGGAGACCATTCGCACGCTCGCCAGCAGCGGGATCAGCAGTTTGGCCGAGTTGGCCGGCAAGCGGGTGGCACTCAATCCGACGCCCCGCGGCGTCGCGATCGTGCGCGACCTGGTGTCGCGAGCGGGCGGCGACCCCGATGCCGTCATCCTGGTCGACGTCGGTGCGCGTGAGTTGACCAGCGCCGACCTGGCCGCCGGCGCAGCCGACGCCACCTTCGGTTCCTACTGGGCCTGGGACATTCTGCTGAGCGAGCACCCGGACCGCCCCGAACGGATTTGGCGGGTCGACGAGGAGCTGCCGTTCGGCTATCACAGCTACCTACTCGGGGCACATGCCGAGCTGATCGACCGAAACTCGTTGCTGCTGGAGGACTTCCGAGCGATCAGCGAACGCGGCTTCCGCTACGCAACTCAGCATCCCGAGGAGACCACCCAGCTGCTGGGCGATGTCATGCCGTACTTCCCGCCCGATGTCATCGCCCGCTCGCTCGACGCCATCGCCGGCACCTGGTTCTTCGGGAATGACTGGGGCACAGTCCGTCCCGAGCTGATCGAACCGTACGCGCACTGGCTCGCCGGGCACGGAATCCTCACCGCGCCCGAGCGGTGGCGTGCGGCATTCGCGAATATCTCTGCTGTCACGGAGATTCAGGCGCGGTGAATCCGGGACCCTTCATCGGCGCGGAAGAACTCTTCTCGGCACTGAGTGGCGGCACCCCTCCGGTGATCCTCGACGCCAGCCTCGTCCTGCACCGGCCACAGTTCGACGGTGACTTCCGTACCGAGAGCGGGCGCAGCCGCTGGGAAGACGCCCATCTGCCCGGTGCCATCCACGTACGGGTCGACACCGACCTCTCGGTTCCCGCCGCGACGCACAACCACCGACCGCCACCACAGGAACTGGCCGACCGCCTCGCGCAGTTCGGCATCGGCGCGGACACACCGACGGTCGTGTACGACAGCACCGGCGGTTTTTGGGCGGCGAGAACCTGGTATCTGTTGCGCTGGATCGGGATTCCAGTGCGGGTGCTCGACGGCGGATTGGATGCCTGGCGTGCCGCCGGGCTGCCGGTGGAATCCGAGACCCGCCAAGCGCAGCCGGTCGCCCTGTGGTCTGCGGACCGGGTGCGGGAGGCGTGGATCGACATCGACGAGCTGCGCGAAATCGATTGCGATACTGGGAACCTGGTGTGCGCTCTGTCTCCAGCGGCATTCGCGGGCACGGAACCGACACGGTACACACGCCGCGGACATATCCCCGGCAGTGTCAACGTGCCGGCCCGCGAACTGTTCGACGATGACGGCCGAGTGCGTCCTCCTGCGGAGATCATCGACCGCTACCGGGACGCCGGCACTGACCTCGACCGCGAGGTGCTGCTGTACTGCGGCGGCGGCATCTCAGCGACGGTCAACGCACTCGCGCTGGTCTCAGCCGGTGTCGAGTCCATCCGCGTCTATGACGGCTCACTGGAGGAATGGAGTGCCGATCCGGCACTGCCGCTGCAGGTCGACGAATCCATCGACTTGTGAGCAAGACTCAAAGACTGGTTGTCGATACCGCGTGCCCACACCCGCTGCTACGACAATGCGGCCTCTCGGCTGAACGGCTGCGTCAGCACGGGCGCCATGGCAGACTCCTGGCCGACCTGCGGACGGCGGTGACTCCACAGGACAACGGCGGCGATGAGCAACACCACACCACCGGCGCCAACCGGTAGCGTCGTCGATTGACGGTCGGCCAGTATCGACTGGCACTGCTCGGCATAGTTGCTCGCCACGAACATGGGCCCGCTGTTGGTGTGCAGGTCCAAATTGATCTGGTCTTGCACTCGGGCAACTTCGAAGTTCGGGTGAAAGCCGTTCCCGCAGGGAATCGGCGTGCCAAACCGGTCCACAGCTCCGAGCTGCACGGGGATTGCGGTGGACAGCAAGGCGCCGAGAACCGCAGCGGCGCCGGCGAGCGATAGTAGACGGCTCAACATGTTGCTCCAGTTCCCCTTTCGAGATGCCGCGAACGTCATTTCCCAGACAAGGCACTGAACCCTCGTGGGACCAGTACCGCTATATGGGGTTAGTCGTGCCCTCTGGCCGGAACCGAACGTCCGCGTTTTGTGATCTCGAGCACACCGGCATGCAATGGATCGTGCCGGCTCTGTCGATCGCGGTAACGCACGAAAGCCGGCACCGCGAGACTGTGATGGTCGTCATGGTTGTACGCGCGCTATGGGTCAAAACCGGCGCTATTCATACGCTTTCGCAAGCATTGCCCTAAAAAATCCATGGATTCGACCGTTACCTTCACGTTCTGCACGGGAAGCGATCGGCGCCGGAGGAAGTCTCGGCCACGCCGGTCGTGCTGGGGCTTGTCGCCGATGCCGCGCGTCGTCGGCAATCCCACGGCTGCCGGTGGCTGAGTAGGCAGCGTCGCCCATCACCGGACCGTTCACTCGCTGGTTCGGCAATTCGACACATGGATCGGAGCACATCATCGTCATGACAGAGCACCACGCCCCTGAGGAGATGGTTGATCAGCCGACGCGGGTACAGACGCTGCGCCGGATTCTGGAATCGTTCAGCGATGCCGCCACACCGATCGTGGACCTGCTGCGTCCCTATGTAGAAGGGCTCGAGAACCTGCCCGCCGATGGCCGATTTCTGTTGGTGGCCAACCACACTCAGGGCGGCGTGGAGGTTCCGCTGATCCTGCATTTCGTGCGACGTGGCATCGGGACGCGGGTGCGACCGTTGGCTGAACGGGGTATGGGCAAAATGCGCGGCCCGATGCGCGATGTGATCGCCGCGGTCGGGGCGGTCGTCGGATCTCCAGAAAACGCTCAGGCGTTGATGCGGAACGACGACACGATCCTGGTGTTCCCCGGCGGCGGCCGGGAGATCGCCAAGTTCAAAGGTGAGGAGAACACCATCAACTGGCGGGGCCGGGCAGGCTTTGCCCGCGAAGCCATCATCGGCGGCTACCCGATCGTGCCGGTGACGCTGGTGGGTGGCGACGATATGTACGAACATCTGTTCACGCGCAACAGCACGCTGGGCCGACTCAGCCTCACCATCAGTGAGAAGATCACCGGCCGTCCGAACATGCCGATGCCGCTGATGAGAGGGATCGGTCCCACCCTGATCCCGCGGCCGCAGCGCATGTACCTGCGGTTCGGCGCCCCGATCACGACCACCAAACCCGCCGGCGTCACGGACGAGACTTGGCTCGCAACCGTCAAACAGACGACCCAGGAAGCGCTGGAAACCAGCCTGGCCGAACTGCTGAAAATTCGGGCCGCCGACCCGTACCGCGCCTTGAATCCGCTCGCTTGGCCCCGTGCCACGCGTCCGGCTGACGTGAGCGCGGACGCTCGTGGCTAGTCCGGAACGCACCAGTGGTCGCTCCGATCTGCTTCCCGGGGAGATGGCGCATGCCGCGGTCGTCGCTGCGGCCACGGCAGGATTGGCGATCTCGGCGTCCGTCGTCCCGGTGACCGGGTTCCTGGCGCTGGTCGCCATGGTGCCGATCGGACTGCTGGCCTACCGGCACCGGCTCCGGGTACTGATTACCGCCGCCATTACCGGCGCGGTGATCGCATTCCTCATCATTGGTGTTCCCGGCGCCATCACCGTGCTGTCCTGCGCCTACATCGGCGGGCTGGCCGGCATCGTCAAACGCCGCGGCGGCGGCATCGTCACAGTCGCAGTCACCGGTGTCGCCGCCGGCATGGCCCTCGGGGCCGTCACGTCGAGTGCGTTGCTGGTACTGACCCCGTTGCGGGCGCTGATCTTCAGCGCGCTGAACGCAACCGTGAATGGGCTGACTGTCGCCCTGCACGCCGTCCCTGCCCTACGTGGCCTCGGCGACGGCCTGGCACACCTCACCTCGGCCGGGTTCAGAGCCTGGCCGCTGCTGCTCACCGGGTGGCTGACGAGCCTCGTGACGATCGTGTCGATCATCGGCTGGTGGGTGATGTCCGATGTCCTGCGACGCCTCGGTGGTGTCCCCGACGTCCACAAACTCGACCCGTCACCTGCCGACCTGGCCGGTGCCGCGCCCGCCCCGCTGCCCCTCCATCTGGACGACGTCGGCTTCCGGTATCCCGGCGCCGACCACAATGCACTGGCCCCGACCAGCCTCACCGTCGATGTCGGCGAACGTGTCGCCGTGGTCGGCTGCAATGGGTCCGGCAAGAGCACGCTGGGGCGCATCCTCGCCGGCGCCGCACCGACCACCGGCACCGTGTACCGCCCCGGTGCAGTCGGCCTGGGGCGCATCGGCGGCACCGCCGTGGTGCTGCAGCATCCGGAAACGCAGGTGCTGGGGATGCGGGTCGCCGACGACGTCGTCTGGGGTCTGCCCGCGGACACGCCTGTCGACGTCGACGGGCTTCTGCGTCGGGTGGGAATGGCCGGGATGCGCGAGCGCCACACCAATGGACTGTCCGGAGGTGAACTGCAGCGCCTCGCCGTGGCAGCCGCTCTGGCCCGCTCCCCGAAACTGCTGATCGCCGACGAGATCACGTCGATGATCGACCCCGCGGGCCGTGAAGCGCTGCGGGCGGTGGTGGACGGCCTGACCGCGCACCAAGAGATGTCGGTCGTGGAGATCACCCACTACCGCGACGAGGCCGAGAACGCCGACTGGGTCATCAGCCTGTCCACAACCGGGGACAACACCGCCATGGTGCCCACCGCTACGCCACCGGTTCCACCTCCACCGGCGGCTGGTGGACTGCCGGCGGTAACCAGACTGCCCGGGCTGCCCGTGCTGCAGCTGGACGGTGTCAGCCACCAGTACGCCGCCGGTACACCGTGGGCCCACACGACCCTGCGCGACATCAACCTCACCGTGCATGAGGGTGACGGCGTGTTGATCCACGGAGGGAACGGGTCCGGCAAGTCGACGCTGGCCTGGATCATGGCCGGCCTGACCACGCCCTCCGCAGGATCAGTCCTCTTCGACGGCAGACCCGCTGACGAACAGATCGGCGCGGTGGCCATCGCCTTCCAGGCCGCACGTTTGCAACTCATACGGTCGCGGGTCGATTTGGAAATCGCATCCGCGGCGGGATTCGAGGTGCATGACACGGATCGCGTGGTGGCCGCGCTGGCCAGCGTCGGCCTGGACCCCGCGCTCGCTCGGCGTCGCGTCGATCAGCTCTCCGGCGGCCAGCAGCGCCGGCTCGTGCTCGCGGGCTTGCTGGCCCGGAGGCCACGCGTGCTGATCCTCGACGAACCGCTAGCCGGTCTGGATGTCGCCAGCGCACGCGGGTTGGTGGAGCTGCTGACCGCACTGCGCCGCGACACCGGACTGACGATCGTCATGATCTCGCATGACTTCGCCGGCCGGGACCAATTGTGCCCGAGCGTCTTACGCCTGCACAACGGCGCGATCCAGACTCCGGTCTCATCCTCGACGGGAGCATCGTCATGACACGCCGTGCACCAGTCAGGCATCGGGGCAAAAGACCACTGGTACTGCTGCGTCCCGTCCCGGGCACCAGTCCGGTCCACTCGTTGTGGGCCGGCACCAAGATCATCATCCTCGTCGCCGCCGCCGTGTTGCTGGCCGTCGATCCAAGCCCCATCCCGATCGTCGCGGTGGGCGTCCTGACGCTGGCCGCGATCTGGCTGGCCGACATCCCGCGCAGCGCCTTTCCCTCCATACCTCCTGCGATGTGGGCGGTCGTCGGGATCGGCGCAGTGTTTCTGGCATCCACAGGCGGAGCCCCGGTCGTCGTGGTCGCAGGCCTCCATGCAGGACTCGGTGGCCTGCTGCAATTCCTACAACTGTCGGCGCTGACGATCGTCCTGCTGCTCTCGGGTGCGGTGCTGTCCTGGACCACCGACGTTGCCGACGTCGCTCCGGCACTCGCGACACTGGGTCGTCCGCTGCGGGCATTGTCCATCCCCGTCGACGATCTCGCGGTCGCCCTCAGTCTGGCGCTGCGGTCGTTTCCCATGCTGATCGACGAATTCAGGGTGGTGAACGCCGCCCGCACCCTGCGACCCACACCGCAATTACGGGCCATAAGGAGAGTTCGACAGGGTGTGCGTGACGGCGCCGACCTGGTTGCCACCGCAACCGCGATGATGTTGCGCCGCGCCGACGAAATCGGCGATGCGATCGCTGCCCGCGGCGGAACCGGACAACTCACCGCAGCACGCACCAAGCTGGGCCGGTCCGACTGGATAGCACTGGCGATCGCCGCCGCCGTCTGCGCCACCGCCGTCGGTCTCGACGTGATCACCGGCGGCATCGGCTGCGCCCCCGGGCTCCCACCAGGGTTTGGACCACCCCCGTCCGGACTCATGGGCGGCGCCGGATCGGGCGGATTACCGCCCGGATGCAACCCGCCGGCCCACTGACTTCGCTCAGTATTCGGCTTCGGCAGTGTCGTCACTAATGCAAATCTCCACTGGCGCTTGCAGTTCCAACGAAACGCCGGCGACCCAGCTCAGCTTCACGCTCGTCCAAATATTCAACGATTCAACGAAACTCATTGCCGTCAAACCGCTTTCGCTTCGGACTCTACTCCATACGACAGTCTCCTCCATCGCCGGCAAATCCTCACCCCACAACCGTCGACCTGAGGCGGACGAAAGACCAAGGCGAACAACTGATATGACTGCCCTAATCAACCAACAGCCTCTGCCCACGTACGACCGTTACCGTCGATTCTGTTGCCCTACCGACTTTGCAGAGGAGAAGGACTCGGTGAAGAAGTCACGTCTTGTAGTCACATCGGTGGCCGTGTGCGCCGGATTGGCTTTCAGTGCAATTGGATTCGAGGCGGGGACGGCCGGTGCGATGCCGCCGCCTCCCCCCGGCCCAGGAGCACCAGGACTGTGCGTTCCGCTGCTGCCGTGTGTGGGGCCGCCGGCGCCACCGCCACCGGTGCCCGGCGTACCCAATATCCTGGGAATTCCATTGCCTCCACCGCTGTAGGCCGACGGCGGATGCACGGCAGCGTGGATCTGCACAGCCAGGCCTCAGCGCTTGCAACGGCGCGTAATGTACGGCGGCCAAGGCGGACTGGGCCTCGGCCGCCGTACATTTGGCAGAACAGGCGCGTACCGCGATCCGCGAACGACGGCACGACGGCACGACGGCACGACGGCACGACGAAAGTCACACCAGAAATATGGCTACTAGCTGCTGAAACACTTGCTTCATAGGTTCTCCATAAGCCAACCACAGATCGTGGCTAATCCCGTTGGCAACAATGTCGCGATGCGATATGCGCCAGACGCCTACGCCGCGACCGGGCGGCCACACACCGCCGGACACGCAGCTCCGGCGCCGATGACCCGCCACGATGGCAGCCCGATCGAGGTCCTCGTGGTCGACGACGAACCGGCGCTCGGCGACCTGGTATCCATGGTGCTGAGGTATGAAGGGTGGCAGGTCACCGCCGCTCAGGATGGTGCGACGGCCATCAAGAAGGCCGCCGCCGAGAAACCCGACATCGTGGTGCTGGACATCATGCTGCCCGACATGAGCGGGCTCGACGTGCTCCACGAATTGCACCGCATCCGCCCCGAACTGCCCGTGCTGCTGCTCACCGCAAAGGACACCGTCGAGGACCGGATCGCCGGATTGTCCGCCGGCGGAGACGATTACGTCACCAAGCCGTTCAATGTCGAGGA
>NZ_KB911481.1:0-41901 GCF_000383495.1 Mycobacterium sp. 360MFTsu5.1
CCGCACCGGCGTCATCGGTGGGCGTGCGTTCGTCATCGATGGCGTCGAACGCGCAGTTGTTGCAGCACATGAAGCACATCCGGCCAAGGATGCCCTCCGCCTCCAGTTGCGCGAACATCTGTTGCAGTCGCCCGAAATCGCCGGTGTCCGGCCAAGATTGCTGCTCGGCAATCCGCTGGTCCCACATCGAGTCCAACAGATCGATGGCCGCGTCCGCGGTGATGTCGCTGTCGCCGTCGATCTGCGACAGTACCGACTCCCGAACGTCGTCGTAGGCCCAGAAGCCACAGACGAGCTGCTCCCGGACGAGATCGGCGAGCTCTTCGTGTTGGGTGCCGGTGCCGGTCATCGCCGCGACGGTTCCTGCCGCAGACGAAGGCTCCGGGACGGTACGGGGCGCCGGACCCGCGGCGGGGCGTTCCTGATCTGCGGCGTCGTTGTTGACGGGATCATCTTGTGCACGTTGGCGTTTGGCGGCCTGGCGTTGTTGCTCGGCTCGTTCCCGGCAGCGCTGCAGGAATTCCTCGTCAGCGGCGGCATCCTCCGGAATGAACCGGCCCGGTTTGTCGTACTCGGGGAACCGTCGGGCATTGGGCGTACGGTTTCGTGGCACCACAGCGGCCGGGCGCCCGGCAATGAACCAGGCGATGGAGCCGGCCAGCGGAAGGAGCAGGACAATGAAAATCCATAGTATGCGCGGCAATCCACGCACTTCGCGATCCTCGGCGCAGGCGATATCCACGATCGCGAACAGCAACACGATTACGTCGAGCACACCGAAATACAGCATTCTTGATGGCCTCCCCCGACGCCTGGTATTCACACGACAACCCGTGACGTGCCCGTGGTCAGGCCCGTTGTTCAAGGTGTAGTCGCTGGAGCAGTCGACAACCGAACGCCCACCGGCTGTGATCTGGCACACAGAGCTTCTCAACCTGATCGTCAGGTCAGAGCGCATTACCGCGCTTTTGCCGGTGGCTACGCGCTTGGGTCCGCGCTCAGTGCGCGGGTGCGGCGCGAAGAACGAATCGCCTCCTGACCCAAGGTGTTCGAGCGCATTTGCGATGAGAGTTTGGTCGGTTTGATCGAGGATGCCGGCACGTGGTGTCCAGCGCCGTTATCTACTGTGCGGCAGATCACCGTTGAGCGACATTCGGTTTCGGGACAGGCTCGCGACTACACCTTGCAGAACAGTTGCCCGCCAACTGACGTCGGATCAGCAGAAGCACAGAGAATGAGAGGTGTCACCGGTGGACCCGTTCTTCCTTGACGACGAGGATCCCGCATCGGTGCAGTTATTGCTGAGCACCGGCGACCTACCTGTGGACTCGGCCGTGGAAGCTCACGGCCATCTGGCCAACGGCTACTTCTGGACGGGAGTGGCCGAATACCTGATCAGCAGCTACCGTCCCGATCTTTCCGGCGAATTCGAATTTGACTCTGAGGCAGGAACATTCGCCGTCTTTGGCGATCGCGAACAGCTGCTGACCCTTGCGGCCTTGATGCGTCCCGCAGTGACCGACTCCGACGTGGTCGGCGCGCTCATCACCACCGCCGCCGCAGCAGGTCACGAATTCGATGACTAGCAACGAACGCTGGGCAGGTCTACCGGCACGTGCGAATAGACGCCCGGATGATCGGCGTGGATGATGATCCGGCGCCGCACCACCGACGCTTTCGACGCCGGCCTGTTCTTGCCGGCCCGGACGCCGGTGTCGTTTCCTGACGTACTCACGGACTACATCCGCAGTGAAGCGTTGCAACCCTACGTGTCTGGTGACGCTGCCGCGCACTGGCACGGAGACGAAGGCCGGCACCTGCTTGAGGCCGAGGCTGACCGGCTGGATAGGGAGCGGATGGCTGCGGACATCGCGCGCTTCCACGCTGCGCGACGAGAGGCATCGATGCTGGCGATGATCAATATCGCCCTACCCGTGGGCTGCAGCGCGACTCTCACCCGCGGCCAGGAGTATCTGCTGCGCATTGCACGCGAGGAACGCAACGCGCTTGGCCAAGCTGGGTTTTCTGATCTTTCCCGGGCCGGGGCAGCGATGCGTGAACTCGTCTGCGCGAAACTGGGCGCTCTGATCGCGGACTCGGTGACAGTAGCCGCCGACGGCGACACCCTGGTCAACGCGGACGGCTCCGCCGCGGCGGTACTCGGGCAGTTATGCCCCACATGCTGGTATGCCACCCGGGCCGCACTCGCGCAGCGTGTCATCGACGAGGGCGCAACAGCGGTGTTGGGGCAGGGCCTGGTTGATCCCTCCTCGGTTGCGATTCTGTACGCCCTGGGGCTGATCGACTTCTGAGAGCGCCGGGAAGAGCGATTGCGAGAGAACAGAATTGGGACCTGAACGCCTCGCCGCAGCGTCGATCGCTGCGATCTTCATCGTCACCGAAATTGCCATCACAGCGATTCTGATCGTCGTCAGCTGGCGAGCAGCCACCGGGCGTCTGGCCCGCAATCAGTTGACGGGCATCCGTACCCCGTCGACGTTGCTCAGCGATCAAGCGTGGGTCGCCGGCCACCGGGCTGCGTGGCGCCTTGCACCGCTGCACGGGGCGAACGCAGTGATCGCATGCAGCCTGCTGCTGGCGGTCATCATGCGGTCATGGCCGGCGGGGCCGGTGATAGTCCTTGGAATCGGTTGCCTCGTCGTATTCGTCGGTATGGCGTTGTACACAGCGGTTATCGCAGGCAAGGCCGCTCGGCGCACAATGGCACACACCGATGATCGGCCGGCCACTTGAACCACCCGTAGTCGAGCTGCGATCCAGCGCAACGTAGCGATGGGGACGGTCTGAGGCAATCCGCGGGCACCGCCGCAGCAGACGGCGCCGCGTGCACGTCTGGTGATCGTTCGTGGGCCATCATCTCGCGCGTCTGGCCAGGGCCGCTGGATCGACAATGCTGATCGTCTTGCTTTGCATACGAATCCAGCCTCGATCGACGAACGAAGCGAGAGCCTTGTTGGCCGACTCGCGGGTTGAACCTGCGAGCTGGGCAAGTTCGTTCTGGTTGAGCTGATGGTCGACACGCAAAGTCCCATTGTCCGATTCACCGAATCGGTTCGCGAGGTCCAAAAGGAGTGTGGCAAGGCGCCCGGGGACATCGTTGAACGTCTGGTCGCACAGCTTGTTGGTGGTGCGGCGCAGCCGCCGTGCCAACACGCGAAGCATCTGCTCGGCAGCTTGGGGTTCCTGGTTCATCCAGGAACGCAGTGCTGTACGGGTCATTGTCGCAGCGAGCACGGCGGTGATCGTGGTGACGGTGGATGTGCGCGGACCCGGGTCGAGGAGCGCGAGTTCACCGAAAACGTCCGACGGTCCAAGGACGGCGATCAAGGTGTCGGACTGCTTACTTGCACAGGCGACTTTGACTCTGCCTGCGGTGATGATGTAGAGCCGGTCGCCGGCGTCACCTTCACGAAACACATTGTGCCGCTGTGGAAAAGATGCCCATTCAAGTTGGCGGACCGCCGCGTCCAGAACGTCCGGACCGACGCCGTGGAAGATGCTGGCGCGCGCCAACGCCGCAATCGCAGCAGGCCCATCCGGACCGATCCCATCACTAGACACAGTGCCCGCCCATCGTCATCCCCCATTTGCTGAAACGGCTATACCGGCCATTTTCGTAGGTTGCCTATCTGGTTTGCTGACGTTAGCCGGCACACGTACGGGTTGACGTCCCAGTCAGCTTATGCGATTGTTCGCGTTATTGAGTGAAAGACCAAGCGAGCCGGGGGGCTTGGGGCTGGTCTTCACAGGGGGATTCATACATGGTCGAATTTGGCTTGTCGTCGCGACGCTTCAGAACAGGGGCCGCGGTGTTCGCTATATCTGTCACTGCATGGGCATCTCCGGTGGCAGTGTCGGTCGCTGATCCGCAGCCGATGCCCGATCGGTGGACACAGTTCGTCACCGACGACGGCTGGGTGGTGGACGTCAACACCACCAACGAGGTGATCAATCACATCGACAACCTGGCCGGGGCATCGAATTCTTGGCAGGCGCGGGTGACGCTGCGCTCGGAAGCCCGGATCAGCGGCACCGGAGGCGCCGTGATTCAGGATGCCCAGCTCGAATCCGGGTATTTCGTGGGGTGCCGCACGGACTCCTCCCCCGGTGTCGAGGTCGGCGCCGATATCGGCATCACGCCTTATCAGCAGATCAACGGCCAGGTCTACGGCGGCGGCTACGGACAGGGCCAAGGCGGCGCCGGCGGGGGTGGTGGCGGCGGAGGCGGTTTCGCCGGGGCCTCGGCCGGAGCCACCCTCGGTGTGCAGGAACATCTCGGCGGCTACATCCGGGTGTTACTCAAGCCCGGTGGGCTGGCGCAAGTTCCGATGGACCGAATCAGCCTGCGCAGCATGCACGCGGTGTCGAATCTGCGGGAGCAGAACATCGAAGCCGATGGGTGCGGTGGTCAGGTGAAAATCCAGTCCTACACCACGATCCGGGTCCGCACGGACAACGGCAACGACACCCAGACCCTCTACGGCGAACCGAAGGACCTGTGATCGTGGCACCCGCATTGCGTTCAGGACACCCGCGACCATCAGTTGGCCGACGAGCGGTGGTTACCGCGGCGGTGCTGCTCGCCATGACCAGCGTCGGTGGTGTCGTCAGCGTCGCCGGCACCGCCGGCGCGGACCCCGCAGCACCGGCACCGACCCCCGTACCGGTGCCGGTGCCGCGGCCCATGCCTGAGGACCCCGCGCGCGTGAACCCTATTGGCGGCGCGCGTGTTTCCTCTACCACTCCGCAAGGCGAAACCGCCGGCATGGAACGACCGCTGGCCGCCCAGGTCGAACGCGGCGCAGCGACGGTACCGATGTGGGCCAAGGACGGCATCTTCGCCCCCACCGCGCACCCCAACCGCCAGATCGCGATCCACCTCCCGGGCGAGGTGACCCTGGGCCCGGCGGCGTGGCTACCCGGCGGCGGCGCCATCTACGGCTCTAATGACGTTGACTACCAGGTCATTCCGTACGCCGGCGGCGGGGTCGACATCACCGTCACCCGCAAGACGGTGTTCTCGTCCTCGACGATCCCCTTCGGCATAAAGATGCCCGCAGCAACACATCTTCGGCAAGGCAACAACGTGGTGCTGGTGGAAACCGATGCCGCGCCGGGGAATCCGTCCCGGATCATCGGCACCTTCAGCATCCCGGCCGCCGCCGACGCCAACCAAGCCCTCGTCGGCGTCACCCCAACGCTGGGGCCCGGGTTCCCGCCCGGACAATCCAATCTCACGGTTGATCTGGGCCCGACAAGCATTTTCGCGTTCCCGGTCACCATCACCGTGTCCTACCGGGCCTCCGACGCGGCAACTACCGGAGCACCGACCCCGAACTGGGCCGGCCTGCCCGCTGGAACACCCGCTGGCGCGGTGACCCCGCCAAACCCCGCCGGATACGTGACCGACCCGACCGGCGCACACCGGCCCGACGGCGTCGATCCCACGACCTACGCCCAGCGCCACTCCGGCCACTGCCAAGGAGGACCCGACACCTACGGCAGTGCCGACGGACGATCCGCGAACTTCGTGGCCGCCTGCCAGACCCAACAACTCTGCCTCGCAACAACTCCCGCGCGCACCAGCGCCGACTCCTGCAACGATCGGCTACTGGCCCACATGTCGATCCAGTGCGTGACCGTCTTCGGCCAAACCGGCGACGACTACGACGCCTGCATCCGCACAGCCTCTGACGAAGTTGCCTGGGCTAAAGCCAATATGGCCGGCGGACCCGAATGACCGTACCCAGCGCAATATGCCGCGAATCTGGAACCGCGAAAGCGAAAGCAGTTAGCGGGTGGCAGCGATGAAACCCCGTTTCAAGCCGATACTCGGGCGGTACGCGCGCCTGCTCTCGATTCCTGCAATCCTGACCGTGTTGCTCGCGTCCGTGCTCACCGTCACCCACGATGAACACGGAATTGAGGTTTCTGTACTTGCCGGCGCGACCGCGCAGCCAACGGGTCCTACCGGCGGAGCCGATTCCGGAGGCGGTCTGGGTGGGCCGCCGTTTCCGATGCAGCCCCCTGGAATGCCTGATGGCCCAGGCGCGTACAACAGCGGCTCATATCCGGCACCTGATCAGAACAACGGCGTCTCGATTTACACCACAGACCAGTACCCTTATGGCAGCCAAAGTGGCTACAGCTCCGCGCCGAACTACCCGCAGCAGCAACAACCTGCCAACGGGACTCAGCCACCGGACTACGATCACATTCCCCAACAGACCCAACCGGCGCCCCGCGCATCATCGGCTCCCCAACAGAGCCAGGCGCCGACCGCCACCCCCACGCAGACGCAGACCCCGACCACTGTGTCGACGACCTTATCGACAACGCCAACAACAACATTGTCGACAACGCCAACAACGACACCCCGCAAGACCTCGACAACTTCGGCGACACCGACAACTACCGGAGCGACCGACACACCCACGACCACGTTCATCTCGTCAACCGAGCTGACGACATCGACGCAGTCGTCGGTCACTTCACCGCCGTCGACGACCACGAGTCCTAAGAAAGACTTCGGCAATTGCTTCGGCCAGAACTTCAAGGACAACATCGGCGAGAATATGGTTGAGGGTGGCTTCAAGTCTGCCCTGACGGATGGAGTTAAGGGTGCGGCCGCTGGGTGTGGGGTGACGGTCGAAGCTGGCTGCGTCGGCGGCGCCGCCGGCGGTTTCGTCATCGGTTTCATGGAAGGGTTTGTCAGAGCGCTGGTAATGGCACCTGTAAAAACCGCTGTAAAGTCAGCCTGGCATTGCCGATAGTTGCGAAGGAGAGACGCATGGAAAACTGGCGCAGAATACTCATAGTGTTTCCGTTCTACGTCGTAGTAATGACTGCAATTCAGGCACTGTTTCAACCGCTCAGGTTTGATTCTCCGGGCCTCCCGCTCTGGGTAATTATTGGATTTTTGTTGTGCGCCCTTGTTTTTGTCGGACTTGCGGTGTGGGCCGTCCGCTGGCGAATAGTGAATGGGCCAATCAACCGCGATAAGCAGCGCTTCATCATCGCGGTTGTCGTGGGGATCACTGCCTCAAACATCGCAGACAGCGCTTTGTATGCTCTACTGCCGGTCAAGTCGATCTATATGGCGGTCCCGATCGAGGTCTTCTCGTATGCCGTGCTAATGGGCGCCAGCCTCCTGGTGATGAACTTCGACTGGCATGAAGCCAAGCACAAGTAGCTGATGCGGGTACCTTGTGACCTCGGTTTCGTCCCTTTCATTGATTGCTTGGCTCTGCCTCTATATCGCGCTGACACTGCCGCCGCTCGCCTATCTCGGCAAGCGGGCAGTCAAAGTGGCCCGCAAGCAGTCGAGTATCAGAACAATCCGCAACCAGATTGACCCCAAGGGCCTGATCGCAGTAGCGTGCATTGCCCTCGTCGGCGCGATAGCCCTCATTTTCATATCGTCCACTACGGAGATTGTCTTCCATATCGGCTTGTGGGCGATCATGTCACTGAGCATTTTGGCTGCCGAATTCACGTTTCAGACGCATCCTCAGGCCGTCTACACGAGATGCTGCAGACGCGCTGCTCCCATTTGCGTCCTCGCAGGCGTCGTGTTGACCGCGTTAACGGCATATCCTGCAGCCGAACGACCGGTTCCTTTGCGCGAAGATCAGACACAGCTGAGCCCCGCAGCCACAGATCAGATTCCGGGCGAATTTCCAGCCGCAACCACAAACCGGGCAGAGCTGAAACAACATGACTGCGTCCGCGTCGACCAAATGCAAGGAAGTCCAAGTCTCGTCAAAGTCGCGTGTGGGGACTCCAGCACTTTCCGGGTCATCCAGGTCGTCGACAAACGCAGTGACTGCATCGCCGACTCCGACCTTGTGTACGTGTCGGCTACGCACAACTACGCCGCGTGCCTCGATTACGACTGGTCGGTCGTCAGATGCTTACGAATTTCCCCTAGCGAGCCCGTACGAAAAGTAGATTGCGCGCTAGCCGGCGCTGAGCGAGTCGAGTCAATCATCACGCCGGCAGACGACGCAAAAAACTGCCCACACGGCGGCTTCGCCCACCACGTGCGTAAGTTCGCGGTTTGTACCGCCGCGACCGGGTAGCGTCGCCAAACATCCGTTTTGGTCCGCATCGGCACTGCTGCCGTCCGGTCCACTCCGCCCCGCAAGCGATTCTCGCCGAGATCGTCTTCTGCACAGCTGTTTTCCGGCTGACGGTGCCATTCGACCGAAGCCAAATGGTAAAGCACGGCTAATCCCGGACCGCAGCTCGCCGCAGCATCGGCAGATTGTTTGATGACTCTCGCGGTAGGAATCTCCGGCGTTCATCTCGACAGCTGGCGATGAATTCGGGCGGTGAGTTCACCTGGACGAGGCTGCTTTATCAATCAGATTGAAAAGCTCTAGTCCCTACAAATGCGTGTTCGTCGCGTCAACGTACGAGGCGCTTCGCGCTGCATGGATCAGTGGCCGCTAGCACGTCAAACTCCGCTGATCACCCCGTGCGTCACGATGGCCGCTGTCTCGTCGACCCAGAGCTCGTCGAGCTCGCTCTCCGGATGCAGCAGCATCCGTAACATCGTTGCGCCACCGATGATCTCGATGAGCCGTTCGGGCTTGACGTCAGCCTGCACCTCGCCGCGCTCGATGCCGTGTTCCAGCCGGACCCGCACCACGTCGAACAGCCCGTGGAAGCGTGCGACGACCCGCGCGTTGAGTTCCTCGTCGGCGCTCATGTCCGCCATCAGCCCGGGTAGCGCCGCCCGTACCGCGGGGCTGGTGAACACGTCGCGTGCCGCGGCGATCATGGCGCGGATATCGCCGACGATGTCCCCCTCCGGGGTTGCCAGTGCGGTCGGCGTCGTGGGGAATGCCGCTTCATGCACCAGCTCGGCCTTGCTCGACCAGCGGCGGTAGAGCGCCGTCTTCGTCGTTCCCGCACGTTCGGCGATCGCCGCCATCGTCAGATTGGCGTAGCCGACTTCGGGCAGCAGTTCGGCGGCAGCGGTCAACACCGCGGCGTCGATCCGGGGATCGCGTGGCCGACCGGCGCCAGAGGGCTTGTCAACCGCTTGCAGGTCTGATTTCATAACGCTACGCATCGTATCGTAATTATCTCGGGAAGGAAGGTTCAGTGCCGAACCAACCGGCGGACAGCTCCGTCACGGTCGAAACGAAGGTCGACCATATTCAGCGCTCCAGCCGTGACGTGACAACAGTTCCAGACATCCTGTCACAGTGGCTGTCCACGGTGATGGAAGACGGCGTCAAGCCCGAGATCACTGTCGAGAGCGGCGTCGACTCGAACGGAATGTCTTCCGAGACAATCATTATCACCGGCCGGTGGACCGAGGGCGGCGCGCCGGTGGAGCAGAAGTGGGTTGTCCGGGTCGCGCCGACCACCGAGGACGTCCCTGTCTTCTCGTCGTACCGCCTGGACCACCAGTTCGATGTCATGCGTCTGGCCGGCGAACTCACCGACGTCCCCGTCCCCCGGGTGCGCTGGCTGGAGAATACCGGCGAGGTCCTCGGTTCACCCTTCTTCCTGATGGACTGCGTCGACGGCGTGGTCCCACCGGACGTCATGCCGTACACCTTCGGCGGCAACTGGTTCGCCGATGCCACCCCGGAGCAGCAACGCACGCTGCAGGACAGCACCGTGGAGGCCATCGCCAAGCTGCACTCGATCCCCGATGCGGACAAGACCTTCGGCTTTCTCCAGGAAATCGACCCGCCAGGCGACACCGCGCTGCGCCGGCACTTCGGCTGGCTCAAGGACTGGTACCAGTTCGCGGCGTCGGGCCTGGGCCGCTCGCCGCTGGTCGAGCGTGCCCTCGTCTGGCTGGAGGAGAACTTCCCCGAGGACGTCGCGGCTTCCGAATCCGTTCTGGTGTGGGGTGATTCGCGCATCGGCAACGTGATGTACCAGGACTTCCGGCCGTCCGCGGTCTTGGACTGGGAGATGGCCACAGTCGGCCCGCGTGAGTTCGATGTCTCGTGGATCATCTTCGCGCACAAGGTTTTCCAAGAGCTGGGCGGCCTGGCCGGGCTGCCCGGCCTGCCGGACGTGCTGCGTGAAGAGGACGTGCGCGCGACGTACAAGAACTTCACCGGCGTCGAGGTCGGTGACCTGCGCTGGTTCTACATCTACTCCGGCGTCGTGTGGTGTTGCGTGTTCATGCGCACCGGTGCCCGCCGCGTGCACTTCGGGGAGATGGAACAGCCCGACGACCTCGAGTCGCTCTTCTACCACAAGTCTCTGCTGGAGAAGCTCCTGGAAGGAACCGCCTGATGCTCGGCCCCATGGACGAATACCCGATCCACCAGGTCCCCCAGCCCATCGCGTGGCCGGGCTCCAGCGACCGGAACTTCTACGACCGCTGCTACTTCAATGCCCACGACCGCACGGGTGACATCTTCGTCATCACCGGCATGGGCTACTACCCCAACCTCGGGGTCAAGGACGCCTATTTCCTGGTGCGCCGCGGCGATACCCAGACCGCCGTCCACCTGTCCGACGCCATCGACCAGGACCGGCTGAACCAGCACGTCGTCGGCTACCGCATCGAGGTCACCGACCCGCTGCACCAGGTGCGCATCGTGCTCGATGAGACGGAAGGGATCGCGGCTGACCTCACGTGGAACGGCCTGTTCGACGTCGTCCAGGAGCAGCCGCACATCATGCGCCAGGGCAACCGCGTCACGCTGAACGCGCAGCGCTTCGCGCAACTGGGTTCCTGGAGCGGCACACTCGCCATCGACGGCGAGGACATCAAGGTCAGCCCGGACACATGGATCGGTTCGCGTGACCGGTCCTGGGGCATCCGCCCGGTCGGCGAGGCCGAGCCGGCTGGCCGGCCGGCCGATCCGCCTTTCGAAGGCATGTGGTGGCTGTACGTGCCGCTCGCGTTCGAGGAGTTCTCGCTCGTGATGATCATCCAGGAGGCCCCCGACGGCTTCCGCTCGCTCAACGACTGCAGCCGCGTCTGGAAGGACGGCCGCGTCGAGCAGCTCGGCTGGCCGCGCGTGAAGATCCACTACGTCTCCGGTACCCGCATTCCCACCGGCGCCACCATCGAGGCGACGGCGCTGGACGGCACACCGGTCCGCTTCGACGTGGAATCCAAGCTGCCCGTGCCGATCCATGTGGGCGGCGGCTACGGCGGTGACGCCGACTGGCTGCACGGCACGTGGAAGGGCGAGAAGTTCACCGAGCGCCTCACCTACGACATGACTGATCCCGGCATCATCGCTCGCTCCGGCTTCGGCGTCATCGACCATGTCGGCCGTGCGGTGTGCCATGAGGGCAACAAGCCGCCGGCCGAAGGCTGGGGCCTGTTCGAGCACGGCGCGCTCGGCCGCCACGATCCGTCGGGCTTCCCGGACTGGCTGACCATGGCCCCCTAGTTTTGCGCGGCGTCCCCCGGCCGGGCAAACAGGAATGTTCCCCGATACAACGGCGTATCGGGGAACATTTGTCTTTGGTGACGCTAGCCGGCCCACCACAAGGAGGCGGCGAGCAGAACTTCGACCAAGCCGTAGAACCAGTTGGGGTAGAACGACGTTCGGTCACCGACGATTGCAGACACGATGCGCCCGAAGGCCATGCCGAGCAACGCCACGCTCACAGTGACCACGATGCCGAAACGCACCTGCTCCGGCGCCGCGATGGCGTATCCCAGGATCGCCGCGATGGCCAACCCGAAACCGCCGTAGACCGCCCGCACCTCGGCCCGAGATGCCGCCTCGCCCAAGGTGATTCCGAATGGCCGCAACATCTCCGCCGGAGCGGTCAGGGCCCGCAGGCCCATGCCGGCAAAGAACACCGCGTTGACGGCGACGACGACGTTGGTAGTCACTGACACCGCTACCTCCTGACGACGACGCTGAACCAACCAGCATGACGGACGTGAGTCATGTCGTCAGGCGAAACGACTCAGAGACGCCACATTTCGCGCTCAGTGGCGGCCTGCTCGAACGCCTTATGGCGAAAAGTCTCCGGCTGGCGCACTTTCGCAGCCAGATGCAGCCGTGTCACGAACGCGGCGGTCTTGTCCGACCACCAATGCATCGCGGCCGCGGCGGGGTGGAAGCCAACTGACGCAGAGTTGGTAGCCATCGCGGTATCCCTTCACGAACTCCGACAATGCTTTTGAGATCGCACAACCCTCGGCGACGGCAACGTCGGCACTAGTGCACAGGTTCAGCGACGGACGTCGCTCATCTATTCCCTGCAGCACGCTGTTGTTCGCTGTCGGCTTACTCCAGCCCGGCGGTGCCGTCCGCGCTGACGGTGACCTTGGCACCCGCGAGGTCCTCGCGGGTGCTGGCCTCGGCTTGCGCCGCATCCGTGATGACGGCCAGCGCGCGGCTGCCGCTGGGTGTACGGACGGCGACGAAGACCTTCTCGGGCGTACCCTCGCGGGTCACCGGTGTGGTCCAGGTTTCCACCGTGCCGGTGCCCGACCAGTCATCCTCGGCCACCACGGTCGGCTCGGCATCGACCTCGGATTGCACGTCTGCCCAACGGAATTCGTTTGCCGGTGGCTCGGTGCTGTAGACGCCGAAGCTGTGCTTGGTCAGATAGCCACCGTTGGCGGTGATGAGCCCGATCTGGCCGGGATGGGCCACTAGCCGCTCGGCCATGGTCGCGATCGAATGCGACACGTAGTTGTTCCACGGCCCGCCGGCGAAGGTCAGGCCACCGGTCACCGTCAGCGGCCGCGCCGGATCATCGAGGGCCAGACCGAGCTCTCGGGCGGCGACCTGCACTGCCGACGGGAAGCACGAGTACACGTCGACCGCGTCGATGTCGTCGATGCCGAGGCCGGCGAGCTCCAGCACGCGACGGCCCGCGATGCGGATCGCCGGCGACCCGGAGAAGCTCGCCCGCTCCCCGATCAGATAGGTGTCGTGGGCGTCGGTGCCGGCGTACGGGAAAACCCACCGCTCCTTCGGGATCTGCAGTTGTTCGGCCTTGCCCACCGAGGTCAGGATCAGGGCGGCGCCCTGGTCGACCATGTTGTTGGAGTTCATCAGCTTGGTGTACGGCCAGCTGATCATCCGGTTGTCCGGACCGGGCTGCCAGATCTGCTCGGCAGACACCGCCTCCCGGCTCCAGGCATGCCGATTGCCTTCTGCCACTTGGCTGAATCGCGCCCACAGTTCCCCGATCCGACGGCGATGCTCCTCGGGAGCTTCCCCCGCCGCGATCCGCAGCGCCTGCTCGAACATCGGGTACACATGCGACGGCGCCACCAAACCGATCCGCAGTTCGGCGGGTCCGGCCATGGTGAATTCGGGGTCGCTGGGTGCGAGTGGCACCGACTCGTCCTGCTCGGTTCCGGTGAGCCGTTCACCGCGCGCCTTCAACCGCGTCCGCGTCCGCCAGGTTTCCCCGCCGGCGATCAACACCACGTCATTGCGGCCCTGCTGGATGTCCAGGCACGCCTGGTTCACCAACGACTGCGGCACATTGCCACCGACCGGGGTGTACCGGGTGACGGCGCCCGGCGCGCCGATGCGCTGCGCCAGCAACAGCCCCGGGTCGCGGTAGCGCACCGACAACAGGTTGACGATCCGGACCGCGTCGACCGCCTCGAGGACACGGGCGTCAGCAGCGGCACGGGCCGCCGCTTCCATCAGGTCGACGGGCTCGCCGCCCGGGTTCTCGTCGTACTGGTTGACCTGGCCATAGCCGACAAGCACCGGGGTTCTGGGATCAAGGGGCATACATCCACCTTGGTGGCACCCGCCCTGCGCTGTAAACGACCAGCGCGGAAACCCGCACATGAGCGTTCGGGACATCTGTTTGCCCTCAGGTCCCGCAGATGTCGCATGAGGAAACGTATAGGTGTCGCACAATGCGATTTACAGGGCGGCGCCGACAGCATTGCATGGACCTCACATGCAGAAGGGTGAACACATGACGATGAGCGTGGCCGAACGGGCCGAACTCGCCGCAGCCGTCAAAGACCTGCTCAGTGAGCATTGCACCGAAGCCGACGTCCGCCGGGTGATGAGCACCGACACCGGATTCGATCGCGACCTCTGGAACAAGCTGGCCGCCCAGGGCGTGGCAGGCCTGATCATCGATCCGGAATACGGTGGCGTCGGGCTGGGCGCACAGGAGCTCGAGGCGGTCGCCGAGGTCACGGGTGCAGCCTTGCTTCCTGCCCCGTTCCTGTCGAGTGCGGTCTTCGCCACGGCCTTGATCCAGGCCGCCGGCACCGACGACGACAAGGCACGGCTCTTGCCTGCGTTGGCCGACGGTTCGTCGATCGCAACCGTCGCAGCCACCGGGCCCCGCGGCACGTGGGCACCGGATGGTGTTGCGGTTCAGGCAGTTCGGCACGGCGACCAGTACCAACTCACGGGCACCGCGCACTACGTGCTCGACGGACAGATCGCCGACGTCGTCATCGCCGTCGCGAAGACCGACGAGGGCATCGCGATCTTCGAGGTCGCCCCGGACGCACCCGGCTTCGACCGCACCGCCGCAACGGTTTTCGACCCGACCGTCCGGCTGTCGACGTACACGTTCGACCAGACCCCGGGCCGTCGCCTCGGCACCAGCGGCTGGGATGCCGTGGAAAACGCGTTGTCCCTCACGGTGATCGCCCTGGCCGGGGAACAGGTCGGCGGTGCTCGCCACCTGTTCGATGTCACCGTCGAATACCTCAAGACCCGGATCCAGTTCGGGCGGCCCATCGGCAGCTTCCAGGCGATCAAGCACATGGCGGCCGACCTGCTGCTGGAAGTCGAATCCGCCACCTCGGCCGCACAGCATGCCGCCGCACAGTTCGATACCGACCCGGCGGGCTCTGACGGTCCTGTGGCGTTGGCCGGATTCGCCTGTGCGGAGGCCTATCACACCACCGCCATGCAATCGATCCAGATGCACGGCGGCATCGGCTTCACCTGGGAGCACCCCGCGCATCTGTTCCTGCGCCGGGCGCGTACCGGCCGTCAACTGTTCGGCAGCTCACGTGACCATCGTGAGCGCTACCTGGCAGCAAAGGGCGCCTGAGATGACCACCACCGCAACGAATCCCGATGACCTCCGTACCGAGGTCCGCGACTGGCTCACACAGAACTGGACCGCGTTGCCACCGGCGGACGACCCGTGGGTCAGCTCGCCGGCGGAAATCGCCTGGCGTGAAAAGGTTCTCGAAGCCGGATACGCCGTGCCCACGTATCCGCCCGATTGGTTCGGCCGCGGCTACCCGAGCAAACTCGCCGCGGTGATCCAGCAGGAGTTCCGCGCGCTCAAGGCCCCCGGCGCCTGTCAGGACAAGCACAACATCCCGGCCAACACCTTGTTCGCGTTCGGCTCGGACGAGCTGAAACATGAACTGCTACGGGACTTTCTGACCGGGGCCGCCCGCACCTGCCTGCTCTACAGCGAGCCCGGCGCCGGATCCGATCTGGCCGGGGTGAGCACCACAGCGGTGCGCGACGGCGACCGTTGGGTGGTCAACGGCCAAAAGGTGTGGACCTCCGGAGCGGCGACGTCCGAATACGGTCTGCTGATCGCGCGCACCGACTGGGATGCACCCAAGCACAAGGGCATGAGCTACTTCATCATCCCGATGCGGCAGCCCGGCATCGAGGTACGGCCACTGGTCCAGATCACCGGTGAGGCGCATTTCAACGAAGTGTTCATCTCCGATGCCACCGTGCCGCACGCCAATCTCATTGGCGGAGAAGGCAACGGCTGGCGCGTCCTGCAGACCGCCCTGGCGTACGAACGCTCCATCATGGGTGACGGCGGACGCGGATCGCGCAACAAGTCCAAGGCCGACAGCCTCGTGGAACTGGCTCGCGAGCACGGCCGCCTCGACGATGCCGCCCTGCGGGAGCGGCTCGCGGACGTGCTGGCGTTGCGGGAACTCAACCGTCTCAACAATCTTCGCGCCAAGGCGTCGACCAGCCAGGGCACGTCGAGTTCGATCATGTCGCTGGGTAAGCTCGCGATGTCGCGAATCCTGCACTCGGAGGCAGCGTTGAAGACCGAGATCATCGGCACCGAATCACTGCTGGCGGGTCCCGACAACCCTGAGGCCGACGACGTGAACTTCCTGTCCCTCAACGCATTCTTCACCTCCATCGGCGGCGGCACCGACCAGATTCAGCGCACCATCATCGGTGAACGCGTCTTGGGCCTGGCGAAGGAACCCGAGACCGACCGCGACATCCCGTTCCGCCAGGCGCGACGCAGTTGACGAGCATGGCCTACGACCCACCGCTGTCGGGCATCGAGATTCTCGACCTGACCGCCGGACCCATCACGGCCGTCGGCCGGCTCCTCGCCGATCTCGGTGCCCACGTCACGTCGGTGCACCTGGCCGGTGTGACCGCGGCCGACACCACCGGACCACGTATCGACGGGGTGCGCATCGGCACCGCCATCAACCGCCACGGCATCCCGCCAACCGAGATCGATCCGTCGACCCCGGCCGGGCAACAGGCATGGGCCGAATTGGTGGCCACCGCCGACATTCTCATCGAAAACACGCGCCCGGGGTCGGCGGCCGAGGAGTCGTTGGCAGTCAAGCAGATTCACGCCGACCATCCGGCGTTGGTCATCCTGTCCATCAGTGACTTCGGTCGCGATACGCGCTACCGCGACTGGCAGGCAACCACTCCCGTGCTGCACGCGTTGACCAGCGAGCTGTCCCGCTCGGGCATCCCGGGACAGCCACCGCTGGTGCCACCGAGTGCCGACCTGCCGTATCACGTCGCCGCCGCCCAGGCCGCCTTCTTCACCCTCGCCGTCTTCCTGGATCGGCTGCGCACGGGCACAGGCGATCTCATCGATTTCTCGGTGCTCGAAGGTGCGATGCAGACCCTCGACCCGCCATTCGGCACCGCGGGCAGCGCGGCGGCCGGTGTGCCCATCAGCGAACAGCAGCGCGACTGGATCGCCGAGCAGCAGCGCTATCCGATCTTCAGCTGCAAGGACGGCCACGTCCGCATGTGCGTGTTGGCAAAACGCCAGTGGCAGGGCATGTTCGAGTGGATGGGACGCCCGGCGGAATTCGCCGACCCCAAGTTCAACAGCCTCCGCGAGCGTTTCGCGTCCGCGACACTCTTCGGAGCCATCGAGCAGTTCTGTGCCGACAAGACCCGCGCCGAGCTGGAACTGGCCGGACAACGGCACGGCGTGCCGACGGCCGCGGTGCTGAGCCTGGCCGAGGCCCTGTCCACCGAACAGGTTGCCGCGCGCGGCTTCTTCCGTGAGACCGAGCTCTCCCCCGGTCTGACGGCACCCGTACCCGTCGGCGTCGTGGAGATCGACGGGCACCGGGCGAGCAACCTGAACATCACGGCACCGGGTCACCGACGACTCCGTGACGCACCCACTCTCACCGCGCGCGCCCGCAGCGACCTCGGACTGCCCCTGGAGGGGCTGCGCGTACTGGACCTCGGCGTCATCGTCGTCGGCAGCGACACCGGTCGCCTCTTCGCGGACCTCGGCGCCGACGTCGTCAAGATCGAGAATTCCGCCTTCCCCGACGGGCTGCGCATCAGCCTCACCCGGATGACGCAGGCTTACGCCGCCGGTCACCGCAACAAGCGGTCGATCGGAATCGACCTCCGGTCCGAGGAAGGCCGGGCGCTGGCACACCAGCTGGTGGCCCAGTCCGACGTCGTGCTGAGCAACTTCAAACCCGGTGTGGCAGCGGCGCTCGGCATGGACCACGCGACCCTGCAGCAGGTGAATCCGGGCATTGTCGTCGTCGACAGCTCGGCGTACGGAGCCACCGGCCCATGGGCGAAGCGCCTCGGCTACGGACCGTTGGTCCGCGCCGCGGCGGGCTTCACCGAGCTGTGGACCTACCCGGATAACCCGGATGCCTTCTGCGACACGGTCACGGTGTACCCCGATCACGTGGCGGCGCGGATCGGCGCGTTGAGTGCCGTCGCGCTCCTGCTGCGCCGCGAACGCAGCGGTGGCGGTGGATCGGCGAGCGTCGCGCAAGCCGAGGTGATGCTCAGCCACCTGGCCGACGACATCGCCGGCGAGGTGCTGAACCGTCGCGGTCATGCGCGCGACAACCAGCCGGCTCGTGACGCACCGTGGGGCCTGTTTCCCGGCGCTGGCGATGACGCGTGGATCGCGGTCACCGTCCGCGACAACGCCGACTGGTCGGCCCTGTGCGCGGTGATCGACCGGCCCGACCTCGCTGCCGATGCGGAGCTGGGTTCGCGCGCCGGGCGGGACCGTCAGCGGGCGCGGCTCGACGCGGCGCTCAGCGCCTGGACATCCCGGCACGCACCGGTAGACGCGATGGTGCAGTTGCAGGCCGCGGGCGTCCCGGCCGGGGCTGTGCTGCACGCCGTCGAGGTCCCGACCTGGGACTACTACGTGGAGCGACGGGCGTTCCGGGAGGAACTGCATCCGCATGGGACCGCACCGTTCATGATGGAGAACGTGCAGATCCATGCTGACCTCATTCCCGATCCCCCGCTGGGGCAGGCGCCGCTGCTCGGGGAGCAGACCCGCGAGGTCGCGGCCGAACTGCTCGGCTTGGACGACCAGAAAATCGACGAGCTGATCGCCCGCGCCGTGCTCGAAGTACCTGCGGCAGCTGCGCATTCGGGACGGTAACCGCCCCTTCCATGGAGATCGATTTCACCCGCCTTCGCTACTTCGTCGCTGTCGCCGAAGAGCTGCACTTCAAGCGCGCCGCCGACCGGTTGATGATCACGCCGCCGCCGCTCAGCAAGCAGATCAAGCTGCTCGAGCGCGAACTGGGTGGGGAACTTTTCGAGCGCACCTACCACGACGTCCGCCTGACGCCGCTGGGCCTGCAGCTGCTGGAACCGGCACGCGACATCCTGCGGCAGGTCGAGGAGCTGAAGGCGACCGCGTCACGAATCACGCAGGAGATCAACCCTGTTCGCATCGGCGCGACCGCCTACGCGCCATCGGATTTCCTGGCCAGATTCGAACAAGCGGTGGCCGGGCTCGCCATGCCTACCGAGTTCAGTGTGCCCGGGTCAGCGGCGGAGGTGATCGCCAAGCTCGTCTCGGGTCACATGGACCTGGGCCTGATCCACCTGCCCGCCGCCGACAAGCGCATCCGGCACCGGGTGGTGGCCACCTATCCGGGCGCGGCAGCGGTGCGGTTCGACGACCCACTCGCCGCCAACGACATCATCGCCATCGAAGACCTGCGGGACCGCGATGTCGTGATCGACTTCGCCCGGCCCAATCCGGTGGTGCTGGCGCAGATGACGCGCGGACTCAACGAGCGGGGCATCACCCGCATCGTGCGGGCCGTGAGTCAGCTGGGTGGCGAGCTGGAGATGGCCAGCCACGTGTTCAACCGGTATCTCGTCGCGTTGGTCAGCTATGCGCCCGCCTCGACGCTGGGCCGGATTTTCTCACCGCCCGAATTCAAGCTGATCCCCATCGACGAAAGCACTTGGGCCCCGGCCAAAATCGCGCTGGCATGGGCGCCGGACCGGCTGAATGACCCGGCCGAGATCGAGGCCGTCGTCGAGCAGCTCGCCACTGCCCTGGCATGACCCCCGCGAGCGAGTTGGGTGTCACCGCACGGCGGTAGGCTGCCTCGACCGACAAACTCCGTCAACGCAGCCCCGGAAGGATCAACCCCGTGCTCGATGCCGATGATGTGCGCCGCATCGCGCTGTCCCTTCCGGAGACCACCGAGAAAGAGCGTTGGGGCCACCCGACTTTCGACGTGGCACGCAAGATGTTCGTCACGGTGCCCGACGATGAGACCTCGTTTGCGGTGCGCTGCCCCCGATTCGACCGCGAAGAGCTGATCGCGGCCGAGCCGCACAAGTTCTGGGTGCCGCGGCACGAGGCGGCGTCGTCGTGGGTTCGGGTCCGGCTGGAGGCCCTCGATGACGAGCAGGAGTTGACCGACATTCTGGTCGACTCCTGGCGACTGGCTGCGCCGCCCAGACTCACTGAGCAGCCGGAGTCCTGATTCCGAAAGCTCAGACCCGCTGCCGCACTCGGCCGAAGACCATCGATTCCTCGATGCGGTCGAAGCGATGGTCGATCACGTCGAGCACGTAGTTGTGCCGGACGTGCCACGGGCGATGCGTGCCGGATTTGGGCAGCGCGTGCGGGTTGCGGTTGATGTAGCCGGCGTCAAGGTCGAAGGTCTTCTTCTCGTCCATCGGGACGTCACCCAGATGCGGATAGGCGTGGGTGTAGCCGTGAGCGTCCATGTACGCCACCAGCTTCGCGAACGCGCGCGCAGTCATGTCGGCGCGCAGGGTCCAGGAGGCGTTGGTGTAGCCGAGGCACCATGCCATGTTCGGCACGTCCTCGAGCAGGAACTCCTTGTAGACGTAGCGGTCGGACGGGGTGATCGCGACACCGTCGACCGACAGGGAGATGCCGCCGAGGGCCTGCAGCTCCAGCCCGGTCGCGGTGACGACGATGTCGGCGTCAAGGCGCGCACCGGATTTCAGCACGATGCCGTTGGCATCGAAGTGGTCGATGTGGTCGGTGACGACCTCGGCCCGGCCGTCACCGATGGCGGTGAAGATGTCACGGTCGAGCACCGCGCAGAGACGTTGATCCCACGGGTCGTACTTCGGGTTGAAGTGCACGTCCACGGGATAGCCGGCGGGCAGTGCCGCCACGGCCCGACTACGGATGAGCCGCCGGCCACCCTTGGGGAACTTCCGGAGCAGGTTGTAGCTGAGCACGCTGATGAGCACGTTGCGGAACCACACGATGCGGTGAGCGATCTTGTCCGGCAACACCTTCCGGATCAGGCTGACCATCGGGTCGATCTGCCACTGCGACATCAGGTAGGTGGGCGACCGCTGCAGCATGGTCACCTTGGCGGCGGTCTTCGCCATGGCGGGTACCAGGCTGACTGCCGTGGCACCGCTGCCGATCACCACGACCTTCTTGCCGGCGTAATCCAGTGACTCCGGCCAGAACTGCGGGTGGACGACGTCGCCGGCGAAGGTGTCGATGCCGGGGAAATCCGGCGTGTACCCCTGGTCGTAGTTGTAGTAGCCGGTGCCGCAGAACAGGAATCGGGCACGGTAGGACCTGGCCTCGCCGTTCTCCACGGCGTGCACCGTCCAGGTGTCGGTCGCCGAATCCCAGTCGGCCGACCGCACATGCGTGTTGAAGGTGATGTGACGGTCGATGCCGTGGGTGTGTGCCGCGGTGGTCAGGTACTCGCGGATGTGATCACCGTCGGCGATGTTCTCCGGCCGCTCCCACGGCTGGTACGGGAAGCTGAGCGTGAAGATGTCGCTGTCCGATCGAATACCCGGGTAGCGGAACAGATCCCAGGTGCCACCGATGCGCGTCCGCCGCTCCAGGACCCGGTACGTCAGCTGCGGGTTGCGCTGATGCAGCCGGTACGCGGCGCCGATGCCGGAGATGCCGGCACCGATGATCAGCACATCGAAGAACTCGCCGTCGCTGGCCGTCATGAATCTCCCTTGATCAAATCCGGTACCGCCGGTTTCACCTTAGGACATGATGATCCTAGGCCGTCGAGCTGTGGGCAGCTCCGGCGAGCAGCGCCCGCAAATGCTGATTGACCTGCTCGGGACGCTCCAGGTTCGCGCAGTGACCACCGCCGAGTTCGACGAACGACCACAGATTCGGCACGTTCCTGGCAATCCGGCGGGACGCCGCGATGGGCAGCAGCCTGTCCTTGGTGCTGCCGATGACCAGCGCCGGCACCGTCAGGTTGTCGAGGCCGATGTGATGCGCATCGAGGTTGTCGACCAGCGCGTTTACCCATCCGCTGCGGCCCGCGGCGGAGGTGCCCATGAACAGTTCGTAGACGTAGTCGGCGACCGCGGGCTCGGCGTCACGCCCGACGGCGATCATGGCGACGAACTGACGCGCCGCCTTACGCGAACCCGGCACCAACGGCGCCCCGCCGAAGGTCTTCAGGATGCGGCCGGCGGCGTAGGCCCGGGACTTCGCCAGCGAGTTCGGGACCTGCGCCAGCTGGACCAGCTTCAGCAGGTCACCGGTGGTGGTGTTGATCAGGGCGACGGCGTCCGCGCACTCGGTGACGCGCTGCGGATAGCGCTGCGCCCACGACGTGATGGCGATGCCGCCCATCGAATGCCCGGCGATGACGGCCCGCTCCCCTGGCCTGAGTGTCGCGCTCAGCACCGCGTCGAGGTCGGCCGCGAGAAAGTCCAGATTGTACTTGTAGCGGCCTTTGGGCGCCTCACTCTGGCCGTGCCCGCGGTGGTCATAGGCGATGACCCGGTAGTCCGTCGCCAGATCCGCGATCTGGTTGCCCCATACGCCGATGGCGCAGGTGATGCCGTGGGCGAACACGATCGGCTGCCCGTGTTCGGGACCGAATACCTCGGCGTGCAGCCGGGTGCCGTCGACGGCCTTGATTTCCATGGAACGGCCTGGTGGCAGCGCCGCGGGACGCCCGGGTTTGACCAGCTGGGATTGAGTGAAGGCGGTCATGCTGCTCCGTTTCGGGTTCGGCGACGTTGCCGGCGGGACATCCCGTACCGCGAGCCTACCTAAATAACCAGCACTGGTTTGACGGTAAAACCGGCGGTGGCGTCCGACCAGGCGTCAGCGAAGCGGTCGAACGGGTAGGTCCGTACCAGTTTGTCGACGGGCAACTCGCCCCGAAGGACGTGCCCGGCCAGCCGCGGGATGAAGCTGTGCGGCTCGCTGTCACCTTCGATGACACCTTGCACCCGCAGCCCGTTGGCCAGGATCAGCCCGACGGGCAGCTCCGCGGTCAGCGCGCCCAGGCCGACGAGCGCGAGCGTGCCGCACTTGCGCAGCAGCGTCAGCGCGGTGCTAATGACGTCGCCGCGCGCGGTGGTGTCGACGGCGAGCGTCGCGCCACCGCCGGTGAGTTCCATGATCTCGGCGGGCAGGGTCTCCGAGGCCGAGTCGACGGCCCCGGTGGCACCCAATTCGATTGCCAGCGAGCGCCGTTCGGCGATCGGGTCGACGGCGACGACAGTGCGGCACCCGGCGATGCGGGCACCCATCACCGCCGACAGACCGACCGCGCCGGCGCCCCACACCACCAGCACATCGTCGGGTCCCGCAGACAGGGTGTTCAGCACCGCGCCGACCCCGGTCTGCACACTGCAGGCCAGCGGCGCCGCCAGTTGGGCGTCGATGCCGTCGGGCAGGACCACGACATTCGACGTGTTGGCCAGCGCGTGGGTGGCGAAGCTGGACTGCCCGAAGAATCCACCGCGCACGGGCTGACCGTCCAGCCGCAGGGCGCTCGCCTCGTCACCGCGGTCGCCGGCCATGTTCAGGCGGGTGGCGTTGTCGCAGTAGGCGGGCGTGTCGGACGAACATGCGGCGCACTGCGAGCAGCTGGCGAACGTCAGGACGACCTGGCGGCCGACGTCGATGCGGGCGTCCGGTCCGGCCGCAAGGACCGTGCCCGCGCCTTCATGGCCGAACACCATGGGCAGGCGCTTCTCCGGCCAGCGTGCGGCCGTGCTGATATCGGTGTGGCAGATGCCGACGGCATCGATGCCGACCAGTACCTCGGCGCCCTGCGGCTCGCGAATCTGGACGTCGGTCAGTTCGGGGGCCGAACCCGGGCGAAGCAACACCGCGGCACGTGCGTCGATCATTCACGGATGGTAGGTCGACGGTAATCTGCGCCGGGTGACCGGGATCGACAACTGCCGGGTGCCGCGCGGATGACCAACCGCCAGTTGCCCCGATGGTCCGTCCCGTTCGTCTTTGTCACCGGTGCGGCGTCGCAGTACCTGGGTGCCGCGATCGGTGTGTTTCTCTTCTCGACCACCCAACCGGCCACCGTGGCGTGGCTCCGGGCCGCGGCCGGCGCGCTGGTGCTGATGGCCTGGCGCCGGCCGTGGCGAATGCCGTTGACGCGCCGCCGCGTCGCGATCGCGACCCTGTTCGGGTTGATCACCGTCGGCATGAACATCGCGTTCTACGAGGCGCTGGCTCGCATCCCGCTGGGCACCGCCGTCGCGGTGGAGTTCATCGGGCCGACGCTTGTGGCCACGCTCGGTTCACGGCGGCCGCGCGATCTTCTGGCTGCCGCCCTGGCCGCCGGCGGGGTTGTGCTGTTGGCCGGCATCGAATTCACCTCAGAGCTCGCCGGCGTGGCATGGGCACTGGCCGCCGCCGCGCTGTGGGCCGGTTACATCATGGTCGGCAAACGGGTGGCCGACGCACACGGCGGTCTCGACACGCTCGCCCTCGGAATGTCGACCGCCGCAGCCATTTTGGGCCCGGTGATCATCGGTCTTCAGGCCCACACGAACTCGGCGGTGTTCGTCGACCCACGCACCTGGCTGCTCGGCCTGGGCGTCGGCCTGCTGTCGACGGCCATCCCCTACGCCCTCGACCAGATCGTCCTCCGCCAGGTCGGCCAGGCGAGGTTCGCGATCCTGCTGGCACTGTTGCCCGTAACGGCAACCCTCATCGGGCTCACGGTGCTACATCAGGTTCCGACGATCGGCGAGATCGCCGGCATCGGGCTGGTGGTGACCGGCCTCTTACTCGGTGCCCGCGGCGCACCGTGAGACGGACATGCGACAGTGACAGTGACAGTGACCCACCGGCAACGCCTACAGGAGAAGAGCACCATGCGCGCCATTCAGATCGCCCGGTTGGACGGCCCTTCGGCGGCCGAACTGAACGACATCCCCGAACCTGACGGCAGCGGCCTTGTGGTGATCGAGGTGCACGCCGCCGGCGTCGCCTTCCCCGACGCGCTGCAGTCCCGCGGTCTGTACCAGCACAAGCCGGAATTGCCGTACACCCCCGGCGCCGAGCTCGCGGGCGTGGTCCGCAGCGCACCCGAGGGCGCACACGTGGCGGCCGGCGACCGGGTGGCGGCGTTGACCATGTTGTCCGGCGCCATGGCGGAAGTCGTTGCGCTACCGGCTGATCGGGTTTTCAAGCTGCCCGACTCGGTGTCGTTCGAGGCCGGCGCGGGACTGCTGTTCAACGATCTGACGGTGCACTGCGCGCTGCGTACCCGCGGCCGCCTGACGCCCGGCGAGACGGTGCTGGTGCACGGCGCCGCGGGCGGCATCGGCACGTCAACGCTGCGGCTGGCCCCGGCGTTCGGCGCCGCCCGCACCATCGCGGTGGTGAGCTCGCAGGACAAGGCCGAAATCGCCCGTGCCGCCGGCGCTTCCGATGTCGTGCTGGCCGACGGTTTCAAGGACGCGGTGCGCGAGCTGACCGGCGGCCGCGGCGTCGACCTGATCCTCGACCCGGTGGGCGGCGACCGGTTCACCGATTCCCTTCGGTCGCTGGCACCCGGCGGCCGGCTGCTGGTGGTGGGATTCACCGGCGGCGATATCCCGACGGTCAAGGTGAACCGGCTGCTGCTCAACAACGTCGACGCGGTGGGTGTCGGTTGGGGCGCGTGGGCCATGACGCACCCGGGTTATCTCGCCGAGCAGTGGGAGGAGCTGGAGCCGCTGCTGGCCTCTGGCGCCGTGACCCCGCCCGCGCCCGAGGTCTATCCGCTGGAGCGCGCCGCGGACGCCATCGCCTCGCTGGAAAACCGTTCCGCCAAGGGCAAAGTGGTCGTCACGTTGCGCTGACCGGCAGCACCAGCCGGGACTGCCCGCCGTCGCCGTGCGCGACGGTGTGCACCGACGGCACCATCCGGGTTGCGGTCCCCAGCGGGTCGCCGGTGCCCAGATTGCGCGCGAACCGCGGGAAACAGCCGCCGGCGACCAGCAGGCGGATTCGGTGGCCGGCTGCGAATCGGTAGGCGGTGGCGTCGAGTTCCAGGCGCAGCAGCGCCTCGGGCGCATCGGCCGCGGTGAGCCGGAGGTAGCCGTCGGTGACGTTGGTCGAATGTCCATCGGGCCCAACGTCACTGATGCGCACGAACACGTCGGCGTGCGGATTGTCGGTCCGGTGGTCCAGCTCGACGTACGGCGTTCCGATGACGTCGAGGTCGGCCGGCAACACCGGGCTGGTGAAGGTCAGCACGTCCGATCGCTCGGCGAGCGCGGTGTCGTCGATGTAGCCCGACTTACCGGAAACCAGAAGGCGCCCACCGATACTCGGGGTCGGATCGGCCGGGTCATAGATGAACGTGGACGGCGCCCCGCTGTCGGGCGGCGTCTCGGCCAGCGCCGCGCCGGGGTGCAGGTGCCACACCTGTTCGGCAGCCGCCGGCGGCCACTCCTGCATGTCGAGCCAGTCACCGCCGGCAACGCAGATCCGCACGGGAGCCCCTGCGCGGCGAGATCCGTCCAGCCACAGCACGGATTCCTTGATGGCCTCGGTACCACCGGATCCGTGCGTCCACGGTCCGACCGTCAGAGCCACCTCGACACCGCGGGCCCGCAGCCGCCGGTACTGCTCGAGGGTCTGGTCGACGAACACGTCCTGCCAGCCGGTGATCAGCAACACCGGGCCGCGCAGGTTGTCGAGTGCGGCCGCCACACCGTTCTCGGCCCAGTACGGCGACGACGGATCCGGCTGTTCGAGCCACGCGTTGAACCACGGGGTCCGTCCGCCCAGCAGCTCGGCTGCGGCGGGATCGAGCGGCAGCGTCTCCAGCACCGGCTTGAGGGTGCGCGGCGTCGCCATGCCGCGGAGGATCTGACGGATCCAGCCGCCGCGGTGCTGCCACGCCACTTGATAACTCCACCCCAGGAAGTCGCCGAGCGCGAATGATCCGGTGCTCCATACCGAGTGACCGAAATCGTGCGGCGCCATCGTGATCACCGAGGTGGTCAGGTCGTCAGGTTGGTCGACGAGGAGCGCCAGCTGGGTGAACCCCAGGTATGACGCCCCGACGGTGGCGAATTCGCCCCCGTACCAAGGCTGTTCACGCAGCCATTGGACCGTGTCGGCACCGTCGTCGACCTCGTGACGGCCGGGCTCGAACGCACCGTCGGACCCGAAGGTGCCGCGGGTGCTCTGCAGCACGACGTGGAAGCCCTGCCCCGCGTACAGCCCGGCGAACACCCGGTTGGGCAGGCCGTCGCGGCCGTAGGGCCCCCGCATCAACAATGTGCCGGCGGGCTTACGGGTCCGCGGCGCGTAGTGATCGGCCAACAGGACGGCGCCGTCGCGCGTCGGCACCGGAAGCGACCGTTCCACCTGGAAGCTCATGGCCCGTGGCAAACCCAGGCGGCGGGTCAGCGCGCGGGCACCGAGCCACGCCAGGGTGTCGCGTCGCACGTCACACTCTCCTCGTCCGGTCGTGGGCCTTGGACCATTTTCCACGGCGGCACCAGATCCACAGCAATCGAGGGCCGGAACTGTGATCTGTTCGACGGAAAGGAAGTGTTGCGCGCCAACGCCTCCGACCAGCCGGGGATTTGTGCACGATTTTCCGCGGCAAGCGCGGAAAATCGTGCACAAAAATCCCTAGAAGGCCGAGGTCTCCAGCTCCATGACGTCGGTGTCGAGCGTCTCGATCACCTCACGCACCGCGGTCAGCAGCGGCAGCACGTTCTTGGCGAAGAACTTCGCCACCGCCACCTTGCCGGTGTAGAACGCGTGGTCGCGTTCCGTGGCGCCGTCGAGCGCCGCGTGCGCGATCTGGGCGGCCAGGATCAGCCGCCAGCCGATCACCAGGTCGCCGACCGCGAGCAGGAACCGCACCGAACCCAGGCCCACCTTGTACAGCTGCTCGGGATCGCCCTGCGCGGCCATCAGATAACCGGTCAGCGCGGCGGCCATCGCCTGGACATCGGCCAGAGCCGTTGCCAGCCGGTCGGTTTCAGCCTTCAACTCCGGCCCGGCGCTGTCGATGGTTGCCGTGATCTGGCTCGACACGTGGGCCAGCGCCGCACCCTGGTCGCGGATGATCTTGCGGAAGAAGAAGTCCAGCGACTGGATGGCCGTGGTGCCCTCGTACAGTGCGTCGATGCGGGCGTCGCGGATGTACTGCTCGATCGGGTAGTCCTGCAGGAAGCCGGAACCGCCGAGCGTCTGCAGCGATTCGGACAGCATCTCGTAGGCGCGTTCGGATCCGACGCCCTTCACGATGGGCAGCAGCAGATCGTTCACCCGGTGCGCCAGATCGGCGTCGGCACCCGAAACGAGTTGCGCGACATCAGCGTTCTGGTAGGCGGCGGTGTAGAGGTAGACCGCGCGCAGACCTTCGGCATAGGCCTTCTGCGTCATCAGACTGCGTCGCACGTCGGGGTGCTCGATGATCGCCACGCGCGGCGCGGTCTTGTCGGCCATCTGGGTGAGGTCGGCGCCCTGGATGCGCTCCTTGGCGTAGGCCAGCGCGTTGAGGTAGCCGGTGGACAGGGTACCGGCGGCCTTGACGCCCACCGTCATCCGGGCGTTCTCGATGACCTTGAACATCTGCGCGATGCCGTTGTGCACGCCACCGACGAGGTAGCCGACGGCGGGCTTTCCGTGGGCGCCGAACGTCAGCTCACACGTGGGTGAGGACTTGATGCCCATCTTGTGTTCCAGGCCGGTGACGTACACGCCGTTGCGCTCGCCCAGCTCGAGGGTCTCGGGGTCGAACAGGAAGTTGGGCACGAAGAACAGGCTGAGTCCCTTGGTGCCCGGACCAGCGCCTTCGGGCCGGGCGAGCACCAGATGGAAGACGTTCTCGGCGGTGTCACCGACATCGCCGCCGGAGATGAAGCGCTTGACGCCTTCGATGTGCCAGGTACCGTCGGGCTGTTCGATGGCCTTGGCCCGTCCCGCCCCGACATCGGACCCGGCGTCCGGCTCGGTCAGCACCATGGTGCCCGCCCAGCCCTTGTCCATTGCCGTCCGCGCCCAGTGCTGCTGCTCCTCGGTGCCCACCTCGGCCAGCGTGTGCGCCATCGCCGGCCCAAGGCCGTACAGGAAGGTCGCCGACGGGTTCGCGCTGATCAGCATTTCCTGCGTCGCCCACACCAATGCCGCCGGCGCCGGCGTCCCACCGGCGCGCTCATCGAGGCCCAGGCGCCACCATTCGGCCTCCTTGACCACCCGCACGGTCTTGGCCAGCTCCTCGGACACCGTGATGCGGTGCTCGTCGGGCAGGAACACCGGCGGGTTGCGGTCGGCTTCGACAAACGTCTCGGCGACAACGCCTTCGGCGAGCTTCGAGATCTCGTCGAGGATCGATCGCGCCGTATCGGCATCGAGGTCGCCGTAGCCACCCGCATCCAGGGCCGCACCGACCGGCAGCACTTCGAACAGATTGAATTCGATATCGCGCAGATTGGCGATGTAGTGGCTCACACACCAAGGATTGGCGGCGACCAGAACGTACGCAACCGTAGGTTGCGCCAACCTACGGTTGCGTAGCCGAAGGGTGCGAGGTCACGCCGTGCCGTGACCTGCGTCACATGCAGCCTGGCTGGGATTTGTGCACGATTCTTCGCGGTCGGCGCGGAAAAACGTGCACAAATCCCGGGGCGGACTACAACTGGACGATCACGCTCTTGTTCTTCAGGTAGGCCTCGAGCCCTTCCCGGCCGAACTCCTGGCCCCAGCCGGACTGCTTGTAGCCACCGAAGGGCAGGTCGTGGTCAAAGACCAACTGGCAGTTGACCTGAACGCTGCCGGCCTGCAGACGTTTGACGATGCGGTGCGCCCGGCTGACGTTGGTGGTCCACGCGGTGGCCGCCAGGCCGTAGCTGGTGTCGTTGGCCATGGCGACGGCCTCGTCCTCGGTGTCGAACGGCAGGATGCTGACCACCGGCCCGAAGATCTCCTGCTGGTACAGGCGCATGCCGGGGTCGACGTTGGTCAGCACCGTCGGGTGCACGAAGTAGCCCTTGCGATCCAGCCGGTACCCGCCGGCGACGATCTCGACGCCGTCGTTCTTGCCCTCGTCGATGAAGCCCAGAACCCGATTCAGCTGCTTCGCACTGATCAGCGGGCCACTCATCACGCCCTCTTCCTCCGGCCCGCCGTACTTCATGAAATTGGCGACGTTCGCGATGCCCTCGACCACCTGGTCGTAGACTCCGCGCTGCACGAAAATCCTTGAGCCGCAGACACATCCCTGGCCGGAGTGGATGAAGATGCCCATGGCCGCCCCGAAGATGGCCTTGTCCAGCTCGGCGTCGTCGAAGATCAGCACCGGTGACTTGCCACCGAGTTCCAGCATGACCTTCTTCAGGTTGCCCGCCGAGGCCTTGACGATCTCCTTGCCGACTTCGGTCGAACCCGTGAAGGCGACCTTCTCGACGTCGGGATGTGCGCTGATGGCGGCGCCCGCGGTGTGGCCGTACCCGGTGATCAGGTTGACGACGCCCTCGGGGACGCCGGCCTCGTGGATCAGCCGGTCCAGTAGCAGCGCCGAAAGCGGTGTCTCCTCAGCGGGTTTCACCAGACTGCTGCAGCCGGCGGCCAGGGCAGGCGCGACCTTGGCGCAGGCATTGAAGATGGGGCCGTTCCACGGGAAGATCAGGCCGACGACGCCGTAGGGCTCACGCAGCGTGTAGCCGTGTTGGTCGACGTAGGCATCCGAGGCGATGCCGCTGGTGCGGATGTCGTAGGCGGTGCCGTTGATCTTGGAACACCAGCCGGCGTAGTAGCGGAAGAACTCGGCGCAGGTCGGGACGACGAGCTCGGACTGCATCTTCATCATGCCGGTGTTCGCCGAGTCGATGGCCGCGAACTCGGCGGCGTGCTCGTCGATCAGGTCGGCGATGCGCCACAGGATCTTGGCGCGTTCCCGGCCGGGCAGACCGGACCAGACACCGGATTCGAAGGACGACTTGGCGCGCGCGACGGCCTCGACGACGAACTCGGGGCCGCAATCGGTGAACTCGCCGATCTGCTCCTCGCTCACCGGATCGATGATCGGGATGAGCTCACCCGTACCCGGGCGCTTCTGGATGTCCTCCAAGACCGACTGCAGCGTCATCGCGTGCCTCTCATCGTCAGCAGCTCGCGCCCCGGGGTGGACGCGCAACAAATGCTGTGCAGTTGCTTAGCATTGCCGTCGTCGGGTCGTCAAGAGTGGCTCGCACCGGCGGGATGTCTGGAAAGATCGGGACCGTGTCTGCCGGCCACGACTACACCTCCCCTGACCTGGCACGCAGCGCCCTGGTGCTGATCGACGTGCAGAACGATTTCGTCTCGGGCCCGTCGCAGGTCGACGGCACCGCCGAACGAATGCCCGAGATGGCACGGCTGCTCGCGGCATTCCGCGCGGCGCACCGGCCGATCGTGCACATCGTGCGGCTGTACGTCCCCGGCGGCAGCGACGCCGACCCACCGCGCCGGGCCGCCATCGAGTCCGGAAGGCAGATCGCCGCCCCGCACACCGATGGCGCCGCGGTGCCCGCGGACCTGCTGGCGCACCCCCTCGACTACGACTCACTGCTGGCCGGCGGTATCCAGCAGGTGGCGCCGGGCGAGGTCGTGATGTTCAAACCACGGTGGTCGGCGTTCTATCGCACGGCGTTGGACGAGCACCTGCGCGACCTCGCGGTGAACACCGTCGTGGTGGCCGGCTGCAATCTGCCGAACTGCCCGCGCGCCACCCTGTTCGACGCCTCCGAGCGGGACTACCGCGCCGCGCTGGTCGCCGACGCCACCTCCCAGGTGACGCCCGAGCGGCTCGCCGACCTGGCGCTCATCGGCGTCGAGACACTGACCACCGCGGACATCGAGCGGTTCTTCCAGCCCACTGCAAGTCCACAGGAAGGCCAGTGAAGAATTCAGCGGGTGAGACCGCACAGTAAGCCGCGCTCCTGACCGCCCTCGCGATCACCGCGGTGCTGCTCGCCGGCGTCGCTGCGGGGATCATCAACGCCGTGGTCGGCTCCGGCAGCCTGATCACCTTCCCCGTGCTGATGGCCGTCGGCTATCCACCGCTCGTCGCCAACATGTCCAACTCCGTGGGACTGGTGCCGGGCAACTTCACCGGCGCCTACGGCTACCGGCACGAGCTCGGCGGCCAGGGCCCCCGCATCCTCCGCCTCGGTGCGGTCTCACTGGCCGGGGCGATAGTCGGTGCGGTGTTGCTGCTCAAACTGCCACCCGGCGCGTTCACCGCGGTCGTGCCGTGGCTCATCCTGCTGGCCGGCGCGCTGGTGCTGGTGCAGCCTTTGTTGCGCCGCGCGCTGGATGCGCGCCGCGGTGCGCCGCGGTCCACCGACCATGCCGCGCCGCTGTACGCGGGCGTGTTCGGATGCGCGGTGTACGGCGGCTATTTCGGTGCGGCGCAAGGCATCATCATGATGGCGTTGTTCGGGTTGTTCGTCTCGGAAGATCTGCAGCGCCTCAACGGCGTCAAAAACATCGCTGTGGGACTGGTCAATTCGGTCGCGGCCCTCATCTTCATCGTCGTGGGCCAGGTGGCCTGGCTGCCGGCGCTGCTGCTGGCCGTCGGCTCCACAGTCGGCGGCTACATCGGGGCGAGGATCGGACGCCGCCTGCCACCCAACGCCTTACGCGCCTGCATCGTCGTCGTCAGTGTCGTCGCGTTCACCGTCATGATGCTCAGGTAGCCGGCCCGCCATTGCCGAATTCGTCACCGCTAACACGCAATAGCGGACTTTTGGTATGTCACGATTCGAACGCGACGGGCCCAGCTAACGCGCGGATGGGGTGCCGGTGTGTCAGCATGGACCGGTGAGGCCAAGCAAAAGCAGAAGCCGAATCAGAAGCCTGGTCGCAATCCTGGTGGTACCACCAGGATTGATGTCCGCCGCGCTACCACCGGCAGCACATGCAGCCGACTGCCCCGATGCCCAAGTCATTTTCGCCCGCGGCACCGACGAAGCGCCTGGACCCGGCGGGGTCGGGACGGCGTTCATCAATTCACTGCGTACCGCCATCAGCCCGAAAACCCTTGACGTATATGCGGTCGACTATCCCGCGACCACCGACTTCCCCACCGCCGTCGACGGAATCCGTGACGCCCGTAGGCAAATCGTGACGACGGCGGCGGCCTGCCCCCGGACCAAGATGGTGCTCGGCGGGTTCTCGCAGGGTGCTGCCGTTGCGGGCTTCGTCACCGCGGGCACCATTCCCGACGGGATCTCCGCCGCCGAGGTGCCGGCCCCCATGCCGCCGGACGTCGCGGATCATGTTGCGGCCGTTGCCTTGTTCGGCAAGCCCTCCGCACGGTTCATGCGCGCCATCGGCTCCCCCTCCGTCACGGTCGGCCCGGTGTACCAGCCCAAGACCACCGACATCTGCGCGAACAACGACCTGGTGTGCGACGCGCACGGGTCGAGCTTCGACGCGCACAACAGTTACATCGACAGCGGATTGATCACCCAGGGCGTCAACTTCACGGTGAGCCAATTGCAGGCGGGCTGGGCGGCCGATGCACTGGCCGGACCCGCGCCGTGGTCATCGACGACGGTGCAGGCCGCCGATCAGGCCGGGCGCGGTCAGTCCGCGCCCGCCGCGACCCCGCCGAACACCGCGGCGCCGGCCCACATGCCGGCGAGCGCGCCGTGGCTCCCGGGACCGGAGCAGACGGCACCGGCACCGGACGCAGCGCCACCCCAGTAGTCGTTACCGGAACTGCACGCCCCGGCGCCGCACCCACCAATCGGCAAACAGTGTCCCGGCGATCCACACGCCGACCGCGATACCAAGGTGCACAGCACTTTTGGTGTCGCGGCCGAGGACGGGACCGAAGACATGGGCGACGGCGTTCGGTAGCGTCCGCCACAATTCACGGTGTTCGACGCCGCCGATCGGGTCGGCGACGAAATACAGGACGTACGGCAGCACCAGCGACGACAACCAGAATGCGATCCGGCGCCGGTCGTGGCGCTGGCCCCACCGCTGCACCAACCGAACTTCAGCAACCGGCAGCAGCACCGACACCGCATTGCCCACGCCCAGCCACGACACGATCGGCACCGCGACATTCGGGATCGTCACACCGAGCCGGGCCGGGCTTTCGAACCAGACGGTGAGCACCGCGGCGGCGGCAAGCGTCGGAAGTCCGACGAGAATCAGCAGCGCCAGGTTCTTGTGCAGCAGGATCCGCCACGGCGCCACCGATTCGGCCAGCCGCTGCTGAACCCGATCATGGTCGGCACCAAGCACATTGGTTGTCGTGGTGTCGGCGAGCACGAACGACGAGAAGTACGTGCCGACCAGGATCACCCAATCGTGGTGATGCCGTCCCCCGGAGGTCAACGGCTGCACGGCAAGCCACAGCACGGCGAGCACGACGTTGGCCGCCACGCCCAGCAGCCAGGTGCGCGGCGGGGTGAAGGCCCAGCGCACTTCCGACCACACTGCGGGCAACATCGTCCATCTCCACCGTCAACGCCCCGTCCGCCGCGGAGTGCGTGCGACGATACCGGCAACAATCGTTGCGGTTCCTGTGAGCGCAGTGCCGCCGACACAGATCTGAATGGGAGCGCATGGCGGAACCGCACGGCACCGATCCCAGTGCCCACATTCAGCTGATCGTCGACCTGCTGGCCCGATCGCTGAATCGCGCGGTGCTGCTGGACGACACGGCGATGACGCCCATGACCTTCAGCCGCCAGCTGGGGACCGTCGACGACGTGCGGATGCACAGCCTCCTCGAGCGGGCCACGAAACCCGAAGTCATCGCGGAGCTTCAGGCCTTGGGAATCGACGACGCCGACCCGGGCGTCGCGATTCCACCGCTGCCCCAGTACGCCATGGTGGCGCGGTACTGCGTGCCGGTCCGATCGGCCGCCCATCATTTCGGCTACCTGTGGGTGATCGACCCGGAGCAGTCACTGAGCGCGGCCGAGCGTGCCCTGGCGAACCAGGCCGGCGCGGATCTGGTGGCGGTCCTGGATCGGCGCCAGACCACCGAGCGTGCCGTCGAGTCCGCGCGTCAGGCTCTGCTGGGCCGCCTGTTGTCGGCCGATGTGGGCGAGCCGCTGAACGCGGTGCAACTCGAGCTCAGCGCCCAGGACATGGCGCAGCCGGACAGCCTGCTCACCGTTTTCGCGTTCGTCCCGACCGGGGACGCCGCGGAGACCGAGCAGCGTCTCACCGCACTTCGGCTGCGGCTGTCCGCCGTCGAGCGAACGCACAACTGGTTCGTCCTGCCGGGCAGTCCCGTGAGCGTCTTCGCCTTCTGCCCCGCGCACGTGCGGGTCCCGCCGCAGCGCCTCGCCGAGACCGTGACCTCGTCGATCCGGGCCACCTTCGATGACGCCCCGGTCATCGGCTGGTCCGGTAGCCGGCTGCCCCTCGCCCAGGCCGCCCAGTCGTTTCGGGATGCCCGGCTGGCCTGCGCGCTGGCCGCCGCGGGCGCCGGCCCGGTCGACGCGGCGCTCGACTGGACCGCGGCCGGGTCGTGGCGGGCGGTCGCGCTACTCACCGACAGCCTCGCCGACGCTCCCGACGAACTCGACGCGCTGATCCATCCGGGCGTCACCGCGCTCTTGGCCGAGGGACGCGACGACCTGATCCAGACGCTCGAGGCCTATCTGTCCTCCGGCGGCGACGCCCGGCGCGCGGCCGACACCATGCACCTGCATCGCTCGACGCTGTACTACCGCTTGGAGAAGATCACCCAGGCCCTCGGTGACGACGTCACCGACCTCACCGACGGCGAAGCCCGCTTCGATCTCATGCTCAGCATCCGGCTGGCCCGGCTGCGCCGGCACTGATGCCGGGCGCCGGCGACCTTCCGACTGCTGTCGGAAAAACGGCCGGATGTTCCGACAAGATGGCGCCTGCATTGGCCCCCACATGCCGTCGTGACCGGCTTAGTATTCGCACACACCAAATAGTGGTGCAGCTCACATCTGTCGCTGGGCGTGGGCTGAAAACGCCCTGACAAACGCCGTCGGGGCAGCGCGAAGGAGACGACGTGAGCGGGACACCGACCCTCAACAAGGCACTCAGCCAACGCCAACTGTCCATGATCGCGATCGGGGGCGTGATCGGTGCCGGGCTGTTCGTCGGCTCAGGTGTCGTCATCAAAGACACCGGGCCCGGCACATTCATCACCTATGCCCTCGCCGGCGTGCTGATCATCATGATCATGCGGATGCTCGCCGAGATGGCGGTGGCCAATCCGTCGACCGGCTCGTTCGCCGATTACGCCCGCAACGCCTTGGGCAACTGGGCCGGCTTCTCGATCGGCTGGCTGTATTGGTACTTCTGGGTGATCGTCGTCGGATTCGAGGCGATCGCCGGCGCCAAGATCATTCGGTACTGGCTGCCCTCGGCACCGATATGGCTCACAGCCCTACTGCTGCTCATCGCGATGACGGCGACGAATCTGTTCTCGGTGTCATCGTTCGGCGAGTTCGAGTTCTGGTTCGCCAGCATCAAAGTCGCGGCCATCATCGTGTTCATCGGACTGGGCTCCTGTTTCGTGCTCGGTCTGTGGCCGCACAAATCCATGGATTTCTCCAACCTGACCGCACACGGCGGGTTCTTCCCACTGGGCCCGTCAGCGGTCACCGTCGGTGTCGTCACCGTGATCTTCTCGATGGTGGGCGCCGAGATCGCGACCATCGCCGCCGCCGAGTCCACCGACCCTGAGCGCGCTGTCGCCAAGGCCGCCAACTCGGTCATCATGCGCATCGCGGTCTTCTTCGTCGGCTCGGCGTTCCTGCTGGTGACCATCCTGCCGTGGAACGGCAAGCAGCTCGCCGCGTCGCCGTTCGTCTCGGCCTTCACCGCGATGGGTATCCCCTACGCCGACCACATCATGAACGCGGTTGTCCTGACCGCGGTCCTGAGCTGCCTGAACTCGGGCATGTACACCGCCTCGCGCATGCTGTTCGTGCTGGCCGCCCGCCGGGAGGCACCCGCCCAGCTCGTCGCCGTCACGCGTCGCGGCGTTCCGGCAGCCGCCATTCTGACGTCGTCGGTCATCGGGTTCCTGGGTGTCATAGCCTCGGCCTTCTCGCCCGATTTCATCTTCAAGTTCCTGCTGGATTCCAGCGGTGCGGTCATCCTCTTCGTCTACCTGTTGATCGCCATTTCCCAGATCGTGCTGCGGTACCGCAATGGCGGCGACAAGCTCAAAGTCAAAATGTGGCTGTTCCCCGTGTTGTCGATCATCACGGCGCTGGCGATGACCGCCATCTTGGTGCAGATGTACGTCCAAGGCGGAGACAACCGCAGGGCCCTGACCTTGAGCCTGCTGTCCTGGGCTGTGGTGATCGGGTTGTTCTTCGCCAACCGCTGGTTCAACTCCCGCCGGCCGGTCCCGGAGCCCGTCACCGCGACCGAGCGGCCGCACCGAGTGCTGGTGCTGGCCAACGAAACCGTCGGCTCCGAGGAACTGCTCGACGAACTTCGCGCCATCGGCGCCGACAACGCCACGACCTATCACGTCGTCGTGCCGGTCAGCCCGATCGAGACCGGCGCCGCCGCCTCACACAGCCCCCTCGACGTCTGGGAGGCCACCAAAGTCCTTGCCCAGCAACGTCTCGACCAGACGCTGGCCGCGCTGCACTCGGCGAACCTGGAGGCCGACGGCAAGCTGGGCGACTACCGCCCGCTGCGCGCGCTGGCAGCCGGTGTCGAAGAATTCCACCCGGATCAGATCGTCATCGCGACAGAGCCACCGGAACAGTCGATCTGGCACCGCTTCGATGTGGTCGACCGCGCCCGGTCCGACTACAACATCCCGGTGACCAACGTGATCGCGATGACACCCGCCGAGGAGCCTGTCGCGTGACGATCATCGCCGGGTTCAGCGCGTCCCGGCAGGGCAGCGCCCCGATCAACCTCGCCGTGCAGATCGCGAGGACCACCGGCGAGAAGGTCATCGCGGCAGCGGTTCTCGAGCGCTCGTGGCCGCCGCGCAACGACCCCGTCGAGGAGGAATACCTGCGCCACGTGAAGGCGCAGACGGCCCAGTCCTTGCAGGCCGTCGTCAACGGCCTCCCCGGGCGACCGGACGTACCCACGCTGGTTCACGAATCTGGTTCCATCCCAACCGGTTTGCTCGAGCTCGCGCAGGAGTTCGAGGCCCGCGCGGTGGTGCTCGGGTCGTCGTCGTCCGGCCTACTGGGACGCGTGGCGCTCGGCAGCGTGACGGAGCGGCTGGTGCACACCGCGCAGGTGCCGGTTGCGATCGCGCCGCGCGGATACGCCTTCAGTCACGAGCCGATCCGCCGCCTCACCGCGGCCTACGGCGGCGAGGCCGACACCAATGGATTGATCCGGGCGGCTGCGGAGCTGTCGAAGGACTGGAATGCCCAGCTGCGGATCGTGGCGTACACCGTGCGGCCCGCGTGGGCGTTCGGTGGGCCCTCGCTCGAGGCGGGTGCCGAGGACATGGTGGTCGCGCAGTGGTCGAAGCGCACCGCCGACGATGTCACCAAGCAGCTCAACAGAGTTCGCGAAGATCTGGCCGTGCCCGACGTGGACATGGTCGTCAGCAGCGGGCGAGATTGGCAGCAGGCCGTGGAGAACACGGGCTGGACCTCAGGTGACGTGCTGCTGCTCGGATCGGGTGCGGCCGGACAGTCCGCCCGGGTGTTCCTCGGATCGGCAGCGGCGAAAATCCTGCGCCATTCACCGGTCCCGGTGATGATCATGCCGCGCGCCTGAGTTCTCGACCAAAGGGCCAACTATTGCACGCTTGACGAAAAAGCCTGCAATAGTTGGCCTTTCGATGTCTGTGGGCTAGCTCTTGCCGTAGGGCGCAGCCTTGACGACGGGGCTGGCCGACGGGGTCAGTGGCACGGTCGGCGGGGCGGCCTGGGTCGTCGTCGCACCGTTCGCGCCGGCTGGGTTCTCCCGCGCCGGTTCGGCACCCGCCACGGTGGTCGCGGCGCCCATGGCCACGAGCGCGCCGGCTCCGACGGCGGCCGCGATGCGGCGGATGGTGGCGGCATTGGTCAGACGTGAACGAGACATCAATTTCCTCAGTGTGTTGTTGCGTGTGCAGGATTGGTGCCCGCAGCCCCGAGCCACTCGCACCTCCGACCCTTGTGTCCCGCAATCTCCAAGGCAGACCGGGAACGGCAAAGCCGAACCACAAGCAATCGGTGCCGCAGAATCTGCCGTGACGTGCGGGCTACGTCAACAGCCAGCGGAAATGTTGAGCAGACTGCTCAGGGTGTGACGCAGGACACTGTGACCCACGCATCATTTTGTCCGGTACCGCTGGGGTTGACACCGGCGTCGCAGAGGTGTCGCCGGAGCCGATCCGGGGTAAGGACCGACGGTGCGACACAGACACCGCGCAGGTCTGCCATGAGGCTGCGGCATAGCGACATCACGTCGCCCGGGATCACGCGGAGGCGGCGCGGTAACGGCTTCTCCTACTACGACGCCACCGGCGCACCCGTCACCAACGAAGAGACGCTGCAACGGATTCGGGACCTGGTGATACCACCGGCGTGGCGGAAAGTCTGGATCAGCCCCCACCGCAACGGGCATATCCAAGCAGTGGGGATCGACGCCGCGGGCCGCCGCCAGTACCTCTATCACGCCGTGTGGCAACAGGAACGCACCGAGGAGAAGTTCGACCGCGTACTCCAGCTCTCCACGGCGCTGCCCGACTGGCGAGACCGGATCGCAGCTGACCTCACCGGCCGCGGACTGCACCGCGAGCGCGTACTCGCGTTGGCCCTGCACCTGATCGACCTCGGGTATTTCCGCGCCGGTGGCGAGGAATACGCGCAGGACAACGATTCGTGCGGACTGGCCACGCTGCGCTGCGAACACGTCGAGGTGCGCAGCGGCACAGTGATATTCGACTACCCGGCGAAGAGCGGCGTACAGCGCCACCTGGAACTGGCCGACCAGCAGGTGGTCCGAGCGGTCCGCGCGCTACGCCGAGGACGAGGCCCCACCGAGCGGTTCTTGTACTGCCGCAGTGGTTCGGGGTGCGTAGAGCTGCATGCCGACGACCTCAATGCCCGATTCAAAGAGCTGGTCGGCGAGGAGTACAGCGTCAAGGACCTGCGCACGTGGCACGGCACCGTGCTGGCCGCCGCGAGCTTCGCCGCCGTCGCGCCGGCGGATACGAAGGCAGCTATTCGCCGCGCCCGGACTTCGGTCTTCCGCGAGGTTGCCGAAGAACTCGGCAACACCCCTGCCGTGGCGCGTAGTTCGTATGTCGATCCGAGGGTCGCGACAGCGTACGAACGTGGTCTGACGATTTCCGCGGCCGTCGGGCGGGCCGAGAAGCAGCGGAATGACACTGCGGCTCAGGAGATCCTGGAACGAGCCACCCGAAAACTCATCCGCCGCATGGCACGAACGTCAGGCGCCTGAGTGCTGAAGCCCGGTCTGCAGGGAGGCATCGATCATCCGCGGGCTCAAGATGTGATCGAGCGCCGTCGTCGCGCAGCCGATGATGCCGACGCGCTCCTGAAGCACCGACGGGACCACCTGCAGCGTGCGGGTGGCCAGGGTACTGGCGTTGCCGTACAACGTCTCGCGCAGGCCGGCCACGAACACGTCGTAGGCACCGACCATGTCGCCCGCCACGACCAACACCGCAGGGTTGATCAGGTTGACCGCAGCCGCGAGCACTTCGCCAACATGCCGGCCGCTGTCGCGAATCTTGCTGCGGGCCTTGGCATCTCCACTGTGCGCCAATGCCACGACGTCACGCAGATGGCCCACGGCGTACCCTTCACGCCGCAGATCGCGCACGATCGCCCAGCCGCCGGCCACCGCCTCGACACAACCCGTGTCACCGCAGCGGCACGAGATACCGGCAGCCGCCGCGATCTTGCTGTGCCCGAAGTCCCCGGCGGCCTGCACCGCGCCGCGCCGGAGTTGGCCGCCCATCACGATGCCGGCGCCCAGTCCGGTGGACGCTTTGACGACCAGCATGTCCTGCACATCGGCGAATCCGAACCGGCGTTCGGCCAGTGCGATCACGTTGGCGTCGTTGTCCATTACCACCGGCGCGTCGGCGAGGTGCTGGAAGTACGGCGCCAATGGCACACCGTCCCAACCGCTCATGTTCGGCGAGTCCAGACTCGCTCCGAGCTGCCGATCGACCGTGCCGGGCAGACTCAGACCGATGCCGAAAATGCGGTCGCCGCCGCGACCGGAGTCGTCGAGTAGCTCTCCGAGCCGCTTCACCAGATCGGGCATCAGGTCGTCCGGGCCCATCCCGGGCTCCTGATCTATGTCGGCGGTAGCAAGGACGTCGCCGGCGAGGTTGCACAAAGCCAGCTGGGTCCGGCTGCGCCCGATGGCCACCGCGAACACGATGCCCGCATCGACGTTGAACATGAGCTGCGCGGCCGGACGTCCGCCCGTCGACGCCACGTGCTCGGGCTCGATCACCAGATCGTCGGCTTCCAGCGCTGCGATTCGCGCCGTCACCGCGGTGCGCGACAGGCCGGTGATTCGGCCGATCTCGCTGCGGGTAGTAGCCCGGTGATCCCTGATCACGGCGAGCACTTCGCCGGCAGTAGGTGACACCGACGTGCCGCTGAGCGCCATGGCTGCCATTGAAGCAAGGCGACACACGCCGACGCAAGCGTAAGTCAGGGTTAGTTAGGTATTTGAAGTACATAACTAGCTTGCAGAAAATCCCAATGGGTGTATGGTTCGTTCTGAAACGATCAAGCGAGGAGTATCAGCGGTGACTATTCGGATCGGCGTCAACGGTTTCGGGCGTATCGGGCGTAACTTCTTTCGGGCCCTGGATGCGCAAAAAGCAGCGGGGAAGAACGCCGATCTGGAGATCGTCGCGGTCAACGACCTGACTTCCACCGATGCGTTGGCGCATCTGTTGAAGTTCGATTCGATCCTGGGCCGGTTGCCCTATGACGTGCGCGCGGACGGGGACACCCTGATCGTGGGTGAGACCAAGATCAAGGCGCTGGCGGTCAAGGAGGGTCCGGCGGCGCTACCCTGGGGCGATCTGGGGGTGGACATCGTGGTGGAGTCGACCGGGATTTTCACCGACGCCGCCAAAGCCCGCGGGCATCTGGAGGCCGGGGCCAAGAAGGTGGTCATCTCGGCGCCGGCGACCGGTGAGGACATCACCATCGTGATGGGTGTCAACGACGACAAGTACGACGGCAGCCAGAACATCATCTC
>NZ_KB911482.1:0-28053 GCF_000383495.1 Mycobacterium sp. 360MFTsu5.1
GATCCCGTTGCTCATCCTCGCCGTGGCCCTGGTCGCCGGCTTCACCGTGCAACGCGTGCGCGGCTACTTCGGCCAGAACCCCGTCATCGTCACCCCGCGCAACTTCGCCGACGACGCCAAACCGTTCAAGCCCAAAGTCGTCACCTACGAGATCACCGGCACCGGCAGCTACGCCGACATCAACTACCTCGACCTGGACGCCAAGCCGCAGCGCATCGACCACGCCCCGCTGCCGTGGAAACTCACTCTGTCCACCACCGCACCGGCAGCCTCGCCCAACATCGTCGCCCAGGGCGACGGTGACTCCATCACCTGCACCGTCCACGTCGACGACGAACTCAAAGACACCCGAACCTCCACCGGCGTGCACGCCCAGACCTTCTGCCTGGTGAAATCCGCATGACGCATTCAACCGACGAAGACACCGTCATCTTCCCGAAGGCCGAGAAGCCGCCGCACCGGCCGCTGATCGCCCGCTTCATCCGCACCTTCGCGATCCCCGTCATCCTGTTCTGGATCGGTGTCATCGTCTTCCTCGGCAGCGCCGTCCCCTCGCTGGACGAGGTCGGCAAGATGCGCTCGGTCTCGATGTCACCGGACCAGGCCGCGTCGGTCATCGCGACCAAGCGCGTCGGCGAGGTATTCCAGGAGTTCAAGTCGAACAGCTCGGTCATGGTCGTGCTGGAGAGCGATCAACACCTCGGCGCCGAGGCACACGCCTACTACGACGAGATGATCAAGAAGCTCGAGGCCGACACGGCGCACGTCGAGCACATCCAGGACTTCTGGAGCGACCCGCTGACCGCCGCCGGCTCGCAGAGCAACGACGGCAAGGCCTCGTACGTCCAGGTCTACCTGCGCGGCAACCAGGGCGAATCGCTCGCCAACGAATCCGTGCAGGCCGCGCAGGACATCATCAAGAGCATCAAGACGCCGCCCGGCCTGAAGGTCTACGTGACCGGGCCCGCGGCGCTCGCGGCCGACCAGCACATCGCCGGTGATCGCAGCCTCAAGCTGATCGAGGCCGCCACCTTCGGCGTCATCATCATCACTCTGCTGCTCGTGTACCGGTCGTTCATCACGGTGCTGCTGACGTTGCTGATGGTGGTGCTCGAGCTGTCCGCCGCACAGGGCGTCGTCGCGGCGCTCGGCTTCTACGACATCATCGGCCTGTCGACCTTCGCCACCAACCTGCTCGTGACACTGGCGATCGCGGCGGCCACCGACTACGCCATCTTCCTGATCGGCCGCTATCAAGAAGCACGCGGCGCGGGCGAATCCCGCGAAGACGCTTATTACACGATGTTCGAGGGCACCGCCCACGTCGTGCTCGGCTCCGGCCTGACCGTCGCGGGCGCCACGTTCTGCCTGCACTTCACCCGGATGCCGTACTTCATATCTCTCGGTGTCCCGCTGGCCATCGGCATGGTCACCGTGGTGTTCGCCGCCCTGACGCTGGGCCCGGCCGTGATCTCGGTGGCCAGCCGGTTCCGCAAGACGCTCGAGCCCAAGCGCGCCATGCGGGTGCGCGGCTGGCGCAAGATCGGCGCCGTCGTCGTCCGCTGGCCGGCCCCCATCCTGGTCGGCACCATCGCGCTGTCCCTCGTCGGCCTGCTGACGCTGCCGGGCTACCAGCCCGCCTACAACGACCGCCTGTACCTGCCTGCCGACATCCCCGCCAACGAGGGCTATGCCGCGGCGGACCGGCACTTCTCCCCCGCCCGGATGAACCCGGAGCTGATGCTCATCGAGAGCGACCACGATCTGCGCAACTCCGCCGACTTCCTGGTGATCGACAAGATCGCCAAGGCCATCTTCAAGGTCCCCGGCGTCTCCCGGTCGCAGACCATCACGCGCCCTGAAGGCAAGCCGATCGAGCACACCTCGATCCCGTTCCTGATGAGCATGAGCGGCACCTCGCAGAAGATGAACGAGAAGTACGCGCAGGACTCGATGGCCAACATGCTCAAGCAGGCCAACGACATGCAGGTCAACATCGACACGATGAAGAAGATGCAGGGCATCACCACCCAGATGGCGGCCACCACGCACAGCATGGTCGGCAAGATGGTGAACATGACCCTGGACGTGGCCGACCTGCGCGACCACATCTCGGACTTCGACGACTTCTTCCGCCCGATCCGCAACTACCTGTACTGGGAACCGCACTGCTACGACATCCCGGTCTGCTGGACCATGCGGTCGGTCTTCGACACCCTCGACGGCATCGACACCATGACCGACGACATCCAGAACCTGATGCCGGACATGCTGAAGCTCGACAAGCTGATGCCTCAGATGGTCGCGCTCATGCCCGAGATGATCTCGACGATGACCAACATGAAGCAGTACATGCTGACCATGTACCAGACCCAGAAGGGTCTGCAGGACCAGATGCAGGCGCAGCAGGACAACGCGAGCGCCATGGGCGAGGCGTTCGACAACTCCCGCAACGACGACTCGTTCTACCTGCCGCCCGAGGTCTTCGACAACGCCGAATTCAAGCGCGGCATGAAGAACTTCATCTCGCCCGACGGCAAAGCGGTGCGCCTGATCATCTCGCATGAGGGCGAACCGATGAGCGCCGAAGGCATCTCGCACATCGACGCGATCAAGAACGCCGCCAAGGAGGCCATCAAGGGCACTCCCCTGGAGGGCTCCAAGATCTACCTCGGCGGTACCGCGGCGACCTTCAAGGATCTGCAGGAGGGCGCCGACTACGACCTGCTGATCGCCGGAATCTCCGCCCTCGCACTGATTTTCGTCATCATGCTGATCATCACGCGATCCGTCGTGGCCGCGGCGGTCATCGTCGGCACCGTGGTGCTCTCGCTCGGCGCGTCATTCGGTCTGTCGGTTCTGCTGTGGCAGCACCTGATCGGGCTGAACCTGCACTGGATGGTCATCGCGATGGCGGTCATCATCCTGCTGGCCGTCGGTGCGGACTACAACCTGCTGCTCGTCGCCCGGTTCAAGGAAGAGATCCACGCCGGCCTCAACACCGGCATCATCCGGTCGATGGGCGGCACCGGTTCCGTGGTCACCTCGGCAGGCCTGGTCTTCGCCTTCACCATGATGTCCATGGCGGTCAGCGAGCTGCACGTGGTCGGTCAGGTGGGAACAACCATCGGTCTGGGTCTGTTGTTCGACACGTTGATCGTGCGATCTTTGATGACGCCCGCTATCGCCGCCCTGATGGGCAAGTGGTTCTGGTGGCCGCAGCGGGTGCGTCAACGTCCGGTGCCCGCGCCGTGGCCCCAGCCCAAGCAGACCGGCGAACTGCAGTCAGCCGCCACCAACACAGGTATCTAGGAAACAGGAGTAAAGACTATGGTCCAGATCAAGCGTGGCCTGAAGCGCGCCGGTACCGCGGTCGCAGCCCTGGGCGCGGTCGCGACGACGCTCGCCGGACCGGCAGCCGCCGATGCCACCGACGACTACCCGATCCCCCACCGCATCATCATCACCACCTGTGATGCCGAGCAGTACCTGGCCGCCGCCCGCGACACCAGCCCGGTCTACTACTCGCGGTACATGATCGACATGCACAACCGCCCCGCCGACATCCAGCAGATGGCGCAGGACCGCATCCACTGGTTCTTCTCGCTCGACCCGGTCGGCCGCCGGCAGTACTCCGAGGACACCGCCACCAACGTCTACTACGAGCAGGTGGCCACCCACTGGGGCAACTGGGCCAAGATCTTCTTCAACAACAAGGGCGTCGTCGCCAAGGCCACCGACGTCTGCCAGAACTACCCCAAGGGCGACCTGAGCGTCTGGAACTGGGTCCAGGCGCCGTAGGCATACCTCCCAGCCGACTTCGGCGTGATCCGTACCGATGACCGCTACGGATCACGCCGTTTTCATAGCGCGTGCAGCGCGGTCACCAGGTCCCGCACGTCCTCGGGTCGCTGTTCGTAACCGGGGAAATAGCAACAGATTTCGTCGACGTACCCGCCGAAGCGGCGTCCGATCTCGGCGGCGCATTCCTCCGGGGTACCGACAATGCCGATGGTGCGCACCACGTCGTCGCTGATCAACGCCCGCATGCCGGCGAAGTCACCGACCTTGGACATCGCGTTGAGTTGGGGCTGCAGGTCCGCCCACCCCTCGGTCTCGAGCACCGGTAGATAGGCCGGCGTCGAGCCGTAGAACGCGATGAGCGTGGCGACACCGTTGATCGCCGCGGTCAGGTCCTCCTCGGTGCGTGCCACCGCCACCATGGCCTGCGCGATGATCTGCAGATCACCCGGCGTGCGCCCGGCCCGCTGCAAGCCCTCCCCCACTGCCGCCAGGGTCCGGTCGGCGAAATGGCGGGCGCTGTGGAACGGCATCACCAACAGACCGTCGGCGACCTGCGCGGCGGTGCGGGTCATGATCGGCCCCAGCGCGCCCATGAGCACCGCCGGCGGACCGAAGGGGTTGGGGCCGGGATTGAAGTTCGGCGGCATCAGGGTGTGAGTGAAGTGCTTGCCGCGAAAATTCAACGGCGCCTTGCCTTCCCAGCAGTCGAAGATCGCCTTGATCGCGGTGACGGTCTCGGCCATCTTCTCGGCAGGTTTGGCCCACTGTGCGCCGTAACGTTTTTCGATGTGCACCTTGATCTGTGACCCCAGGCCCAGCCGGAACCTGCCGCCGCTGTACACCTGCAGGTCGTAGGCGGCGTGCGCGAGATGCAGCGGGCTGCGCGGCCCGGCGATCGCGACGTTGGTCATCAGGTCCACGCTCACCGCGCCGGCCGCCGCGACGAGCGGCAGGAAGACGTCGTGCGGGCCTTCGAAGGTGAACACCCCGTCGGTGCCAAGACCGGCCAGCTCGCGGGCGTGGTCGGCGGCCCGCTGGGGCGCTCCGTCGATCTGCAGTTGTACGCGCATCAGCGTGAGCCCCTCGTCAGTTCCCGACGTAATCCAGAATCGCCGCGGCCACCTCGGCCGGGCGGTCAACCTGCAGGAAATGCCCTGCCCCCTCGATGGTTCGCACCACCGACCCGGCGGGCAGCGCCGTCAGCAGCTGCTCGGTGTAGCCGACCTGCATCGCGCCGTCGTCCGTACCGTGCAGGTACAGGATCGGCGCGCACGGCAGCTCGCGCAGATAGCGCTCGAACTCGGCGTACGGCCCACCGACGCTGCCCGGCCGAACCAGCGCCCGGTAGTAGCCGACGGCAGCCGCGCGGTGTTCGGCGGTCGGCAGCGCGGCGAGCGTCGTCGCGACGTCCTCGGCGACATCGGTCCCGGCCGGAGACCAGTCGTGCCAGAGTCGCGGGATGACCCGGTGCAATGTGCGTTCCGGCAGACCGGGGAGCTGAAAGTACATGATGTACCAACTCATTCGGAGTTGGATCAGGCCCATCCGGGCGGTACGCGCGGCGCTGAAGCGCGCCTGGCTCATCGCCGCCAGCGGCGGGACGGACATCGACACCACCGCATCGAACGGTGAATTCGGATACGCGGCAACGGCATTGGCGGCGAAAGCACCCCAGTCGTGCCCCACCAGCACGGCGTCGGGCCCGCCGCCCAACGCATCGTAGAGGTCGAGCACGTCGGACACCAGCGCGCCGACATGGTAGTTGCCGTCAGCCGGAACACCGCTCGGCGCGTAGCCGCGCATGAAGGGCGCTACAACGCGGTAGCCCGCGGCGGCGAGCAGCGGGGCGACGCGGCGCCAGCCATGTGCGCTGTCCGGAAAACCGTGTAGGCACAACATCAATCGCCCGTCGGCCGGCCCCCACGCCAGCGCCCGCATGCGCAGCCGCGGCAGCGCGAGGTCCAGGGTCTCCTGATTGGCCATCATCACTACGGGGTCAGTGTGACCTTGATGCAGTCCGCGGTCCGCGCCGCGACAGCGGCGTATGCCTTTGGCGCATCATCGAGCGACATGGCGTGGGTGAAGATGCCGTCGACGTCGAGCCGGCCCGACTGCAGCAGCGGGATCAGCGCCGGCCAGGTCTGCTGGACGGGCGCCGTGGTCATGCGCAGCGTGATGCTGCGGATGAGCGACAGGGTCGCGGGGAACGGGAACGGGTTGAGGTCGTGCACGCCGACGACGGACACCGTGCCACCGGCGCGCACGGCGGCCAGCGCCGCGTTCATGGTGGTGTCGTTGCCGACGGCGTCGATCACGGCGGCCGCTCCCCTGCCGCCCGTCGCTTCGTGGACGGCGCCGATCTGCTCCGGCGTGATCGCGGTGGCGCCACTGCGCGCGGCCATCTCGCGGCGCCCCTCGACCGGGTCGACGGCGAACACCTGACCCGCGCCCTGCGCGATGGCGCAGCGCACGGCACACAGGCCGACCGCGCCCAGGCCAAAGACGACGACCGTGCCGCCGGGCGGGATGTCGGCGCGTTGCGCAGCCGCCCAGCCGGTGGCGAGGTTGTCGGTGAGCAGCAGCGCGGCCTCGGTACTGAGATCGCTTGGCAGTCGGTACAACTGGAAATCGGCGGACGGCACCGCGAGCAGTTCGGCCTGCGCGCCGCCGAGCACGCCGGAACCGAAGATCAGCGGACCCGATACGCAGGTGATCGGGTCTTTGGTGTCGCAGCCGACGCAGTGGCCGCAACCCGCCACCGACGAAATCAGCACCGGGTCACCGACTTTGACGGTGCGCACCTCCGGACCCACCTCGACGACCGTGCCGATGGCCTCGTGACCGAGCGCCAGCGGCGTGGCCAACGGGTAGTCGCCTTCGTAGAAATGCAGGTCCGATCCGCAGATGGCCGCCGTGGTGATCTGGACGACGGCGCCGTCCGGCCCGGGCAGCACCGGGTCGGGCACGGTGTCGACGTAGACATTCCCGGGGGCGTCGATCAATACGGTTCTCAACTGTCCACCTCTGCTGATCCGGTGTTCCGTAACGCTGTTACAGAGTCACCTTACGGAGTCCGGATTCGCCTGTGTCGAGAACCCTCGGCAAGCCCGCGCCGCGCCTACCATCGAGACATGGAAGCGAGCACTCGGCGGCTGAGTGCCGCCGTGTGGGACCTCGCGATTCCGGCGCATCGGCAGCCCGGTCTGGCGATGGCCGGCTTCCGGGGCCGAGCGCCGTCGCAGCTCGCGCTGCAGCTCGTGCCCTACCCCGCGGTGACGGTGTTCATCGAGTTCGGTGACGGCACTCTGATCGACGCCGCGGGCGTGCACCGGACCGGCGGCGGGGTCGTCGGCCTTGCGCCCGGCACCGTGACCGCCGTCGGCCGCAAGGTCGACTGTCTGCAGATCCGGCTGTCGCCGGTGTTCGCCCGCGCGGTGTTCGGCGACTGCGACCCCACCGGCGTGCTGCCCCTCGACGCGGTCTGGGGCCGCGCCGCCCAGCGGCTGTGCGACCGGCTGCACGCGGCATCGTCGTGGGACGAGCGGTTCGCCATCGCCACAATGGAATTGGCGCGCCGGCGCGAATCCGGGCCCGCCGTGGACCCCGAGGTCGCGGCCGCGTGGCACGCGATGGTGCACAGCCATGGACAGATCCGGATCGAGCGCATCGCCGACGAGATCGGCTGGGGCCGGAAGCGACTGTGGTCACGGTTCGGCACGCAGATCGGCCTGCCGCCCAAGCGGGCCGCACAACTGATCCGGTTCGACGATGCCGCGCACCGCCTTGCGACCGGCGCCGCGCCCGCCGAGGTGGCCGGCGCCTGCGGCTATGCGGACCAGTCGCATCTGCACCGCGACGCCCGCTTGTTCGCAGGGTTGACGCCGGCGGGCGTGGCCGAGGCGCCGTGGCTCGACGTCGACCCCGTGGCGTGGCAATAGTCCGCGGGAACATTCCTCCAATACACCGCCACACCGGGCCGCCATGGTGATGGCATGGACCCCGAGCTGCAGCCCTTCCTGTCGCTGTTCCCGAAAGCCGAGTTGGACGACCCGGTCGCCGCCCGCCGCCGACTGGCCGAATTGTCCGCCGCCGTACCCGCTCCAGACACCACCGGCCTCCAGATCACCGACTGCCTCATCCCCGGCCATCCCGACATTCCGGTACGCCTGTACCAGCCGGCGGACCCAGTCGGCGCGATCCTGTGGCTGCGCGGCGGCGGATTCGTCATGGGTGATCTCGATACCGAACACCCGTGGGCCGCACGCATCGCGCAGGCCACCAACGCCGTCGTGGTGTCCGTCGGCTACCGCTGCGCACCCGAAAACCCTTATCCCGCAGCACTGGACGACGTCTACCAGGCGCTGACATGGGTGGCCGCCAATGCACCGCAGCTCGGCGTCGAGCCAAGCCGCATCGCCGTCGGCGGTCATGCGGCGGGCGCCAACCTGGCCGCCGCGGCCGCGCTGCGGGCACGTGACGAGGGTGGCCCCCGGATCGCCTTTCAACTTCTCAACCAGCCACCGCTCGACGACCGCCAGCGCAGCTGGTCGGCCCGCACCTTCACCGACACCGTCTTCATGACACGTGCCAAGGTCGCCGCCAGTTGGCGGCACTATCTCGGCGGCCGACCGGCGACGTCCTACGCGGCACCGGCCAGGGCCGACGATCTGCCCGGGCTACCTCCCACCTACCTCGCCACCGCGGAGTTCGACCCCAACCGCGACGAAGCGCTCGAATTCGGGATCCGGCTGCTGCAGGCCGGCGTGTCCGTCGAACTGCACCAGTGGCCCGGCACATTCCACGGATCTCAGGTGATCCTCGGGGCCGACGTCTCGGCGCGCCAGGTCGCCGAGATCAGCGGCGCGCTGCGCCGCGGCCTGACCACCGGTTCGGCGGACCTGCGGCCGGTGTCCGCATGACCACCGCCGTCGACCTGTTCGCCGCGTTCGTCCACCTCTACGACGACGGCCGCATCGAACCGGCCGAACGCACGTTCGGCTCCGGGGAGCCGGGGTGGCACGTGATGACGTTTCACGCGGAGACCGACGCCGAGGTGCATGCCGACTATTGGGAAATCCACACGGAGGCAGACGAACTCGTCGTCTGTGTCGCCGGGGAGATCCGGCTGTATCTACGCGCTGACGAGGACGGCCCCGGCGTCACGCTGACGACGGGGCACGCCATGGTGGTGCCGAGTGGGACGTGGCACCGCATCGCGTTGACACGTCCCAGCGACATCATGTCGATCACGTTTCCCCGCGGCAGCCGGCTCGAGCAGCGCGGCTGACCGCGGGGAGAACGTCAGACCACCTCGCGGCGACGGCGCCCGATGTAGACGGCCAGGCCGACCGCACCGAGGCTCAGCACGCCGCAGGTCACCGCGGCGATGGTCAGCGCCTTGTTCGGGTTCTCCAGCCCCTTCTGGTCGTTGACCAGTTGCAGGTTGTAGTCACCGGGCAGCGGTGCCTCACGCGGCTCGTCGAGACCCGGGAACTGCTGCGTCCGGTGCACCTCGAATTGCCGTTCGCCACTGGGGCTTTGCGTCCACTGGCCCCAGGCCGGCGTGACGCCGTCGAGCAGCACGCGGCGTTCGCCATACTGCACGTCGTCACCGGCGTCGACGATGCGCTGCACCCGGAACGGCTGGTAGACCGCGTCCGAATAGCGAACCTGCACAGGCACATTCGCGTAGCTCAGCACCGGCGGAGGCGGCGGGGGCAGCGGCACTCCGACGCCCGGGTAGTAGCCGCCACCGAAGAAGCTGCCGACCGCCACGTTGACCGCGGTGTTGATGGCGTTCACCACGACCGCGGTGAAGCTGTACGCCGCGAGGTCGGCGACCTCCATGACGATGCGCTGCAGCGGCGGGATGTACACGATGCGCGGCGCGTTGCGGTAGACGTACACCACCCGCACGGGGTCGCGGTACGGGTTGAACAGCACCGGGCGGTAGTAGTCGTCGTACTGCACCCAGTCGGGCCGCCACTGCCGCACCCGGTTGTCCCAGTCCCGGCCCATCGGCCGGTCGTCGCGGCGGTCCCAGTCGGGCCGGTTGTCACGACGATCCCAATCGGGCCGGTTGGCCCGAAGGTCCCAGTCGGCACGGCTGTCGAACTTGAAGTTCGCGACGTTGACGACCTTGGCGAGATCGGCCACGTCGTGCACCGGGGCCGGGTCCGGCAGCTTCACGTCGACCGCTGCGGCGGCCTTCGCGGTCGCGATGTCCTCGACCGGCGCGGTCAGCGTCTCGGGCTTGAGCAGCTCGATCGGCTTCACGTCGCGGGCTTCGCGGGCCGCTGCGGTCGACGGCGTCGCCGACTTGGACGAACCGGCCGTCACCGTGGCCGACGCCGAGGCCGAGGCTTCGACCCGGCCGGGACCGGCCTCGACGCGCTCACCGAACTGGCCCTCCAGACCGGCGACCGGCTTGCCTTCTGCCACAGTGCGATCCGTGGGGGCTGTCGACTTGTCCGGATCGGCAGCACCGGCCGGCGCCGGACGCTCTGCGAGCGCCGTGGTCGGGCCCGGCGTCGCGGACGTCCCGGACGGCGCCGACGTCGGCTCGGCGACGGCGGTCGACGGACGTGCCGGCGTGGTCGGGTCAACCGGGGCTTCCTGCGCCTTGGTGACCTTGGTGGTCGGCGCGGTAGGCGCGGGAGCTTCGGTGTACGACGGCGGGGCCGCGACGACAGGCGTCTCGACCGGCGGCGTCGTGGTCACCGGCGCCTGCGTCTTCTCCGGCGCCTTGCTCTCGGGGACCTTGTTCTCCGGCGCCTTGTTCTCCGGAGCCGTCACCACGGGCGCGGCCGGCGCGACGGGCGCCGCGGGCGGGTCGGCCGGCGGCTTGGCCTGAACGGGCGGGACGTCGGCGGGAGCCTGCCGGCTCGGCGCCTCGGCTTCCACAGGCTGTTCGCGCTGCTTGCGTCCCCGCTGGCCGCCGTCCTGCCCGTAGCCACCACCGGAACCGGAGCCGTCCTGCGCCGAGGACGAATCCTGGCGCGGAGGCTTCGGCACGAGCGTGGTGGTGCTCGAGCTGTCTGAATCACTGCTCGGTTTGGCAGACACCGGCGCCGCACCCACGGTGAGCGCGGTCAACGTCGTCACCACGCCGGTGGCGACGGCTCCCACGAGCCGGCTCTGCCGGCGTGCCTGGCCAAAATTTTTGTTATCGGTTTTATCGGTTCGAGTACCCATCGCGCATCGACTCCCTGCTGTGTCGCAACGTCTCACCGAGTCCATCTACTTAGACGGGCTCGGCGTTACATTCGACGTCTACTTGCCCGGGTTTGTTCCGGCCGCGATCGTCGCGGCCGGGCCGGCGGGCGGTGCGGGGGTCGTCGATCCTGCCGGGAAACCGGTCACCGGCACGCCGGGGGTGCCGACCCGCCCCGCCAGCCACGGCAGGCTGGTCTGGAACGCCGTCACCGCGAACGGCCAGTCGTGCTTACCCGGTTGCGCGACGACGGCGCAGTCGATGCCCAGCTGACGCCCCTGGGCGCACAGCGTCTTCCCGGCCTCGGTCTGGTCACCGGGATTGCCCGCGCCGTCGCGGCCGCCGAGGCCGATGGCGTCGGGATGCGCCTTGGCGCCCTTCCACTGGGTCGGGGCATCCGACGAGATGGCGAACCAGCCAGAAACACCTTGATAAGGACCGTGTTTGGCCATCACCGTGCGGGGGTCGAAGGCCGCCCATTGCGCCTCGCTGCCGCCGTAGAGCCGGGCGATGGTCTGCTCCTTGGTACCCGCGTTGGGGCCCATGTCGCCGGCGATGTCGACGAACGTGCCGAACAGCTCGGGGTGCATCACCGTGAGGTCCACCGCACAGGTGCCGCCCATGGACCAGCCGACGACGCCCCAGTTGGCGGGTTTGGCGCTGACGCCGAACGTGGACTCCAGATATGGCGGGACGTCCTTGGTGAGGTGGTCGGCGACGTTGCCGCGCGGGCCGTTGACGCATTCGGTGTCGTTGTTGAACGAACCGCCCGCGTCGACGAAGACGAACACCGGCGCATTGCCGCCGTGGGCCGCGGCGAAGTTGTCGAAGAGGCTGGCGACGTTGCCGATGCGCAGCCAGTCCGCCGGGGTGTTGAACTCGCCCGCGACCATCATCACGGCCGGTAGCGGCGGGGTGTTGTGCGCGAACCAGGCGGGCGGCAGGTAGACGACCTCGGTGCGGTGCTTGAAGCCCGACGCGGTGTCCGGGATGTCCAACTCGACCACCGCGCCGTGTGACGGGACGACACCGGCGGCCTTCATCGAGGTGACGCTGGACATCTCGGTCTCGTCGGTCAGCGGGCCGGCGGTGAGCTCACCCCACGCGGTCTGCACGGTCGGGAAATAGCCGACCCAGTCGTTGAGGGCGACGCCGGTGCTGAGCACGCACAGCGGCACGGCGAGGATCGCGACGCCGCGACGCCACCACGGGGTGCCGCGCCAGCCGAGTACCAGCACGCCCAGTGCCAGCCCCGACAGGCCCACCCAGACCCACAGGGCCGCCGGTGCCGGGTTCCCCGCCAGGCCTTGCGATGTGGTGAACCAGTTCGCCCACGCGGCAGCCGCGATGCCGAGGATCGCGCAGACCGGCAGCCACAGGTAGCGCCACCGCCGGCCGCGCCAACCGATGGCGACGAGCAACACGATCGCGGCGATCACCTGGATGGTCACGGGCAGCCATCCGTAGAGCAGAGACAGTCCGTGGTGATTGGGGGCGACAACGGGCGGAAGAGTCGGGGCGGCGGGGCCGCCGGAGGCGTCGGCAAGGAGCGTCGTCGTCACAGAATTCGATGATGGTGGCGGTAGCTGTGCGCCGGCTGTGCTGACCGCATGAGGCACGTGAGCTTCGGGCCTAGCCGATCCCCACCCCGAAATACAGCTCGGGCACGACGCCCGGATAGAGGTCACGCGGGTTGGCGCCGCCGGCCTGCCCCGGGATGCCGACGCAGACGTCCTCCTCGACGCCGTCGACGTGCCGGCTCTGGCACGTGGCCGGCTGATCGGCGGTTGCGGCCGGGGCCGTCAGAAACGCGGCACCGGATAACGCCAACAGCCCGGCGGCCAGCCGGCACGGCCGCGCCGCCTTGGTCATCGGGTTCATTGCGTTCGTCATCGCTCGTCCGGGCATTCGTGGCCACATCGGATTTCGGCCTGACCACCAGTGTGCGCTCCGCCGAATCGCGATGCCAGAACCACCTCTGAACAAACATCTGAGGCCGAATTCACTCTAGTAACACCAGTCACAGCCGCCACATAGGAAACTCTAATGTGAATTAGTAACTCAGGTCACTTCAATAACAATTGCATCACTGGACGCGATTGAATCACTAATAACAAAAGAATCACAGGCCCCAGTAGTGCCTATAACCACACGGTAAACACTACTCACGTAACGACTCACTGACCTGCAGCGACACGCTAGATAACAACAGTCAGCGCCGTCGCTTCTGCATCAGAAATATGCAGAAACACTAAAATTACTCGAAGAATAACAATTACCCCATTAGCACAGCTGATTATCAGGTTTAACGTCTGTATAGACAGCACCATGCGTCAATTGCGAACCATTTTGTGAGCGGAATCAGTCCGTTCGCACAACAGGATCGAGGTGGGTATGAGCGGGCACCTATTTGTTCGTGCGGTCGCCATATCCGGCGTCCTCGCGATCTCCCAACTGTCGTTGGCGATCTCCGAGGCAAACGCCGAACCCAACTGGGACGCCATCGCCCAGTGCGAATCAGGGGGCAACTGGTCGGCCAACACCGGCAACGGCTACTACGGCGGACTCCAATTCAGCCCCGGCACGTGGACCGCCAACGGCGGCACCGGCTCACCGGCAGCGGCCAGCCGCGGAGAACAGATCCGCGTGGCGCGAAATGTCATGAAAACACAGGGAATCGGCGCATGGCCGGTGTGCGGAAGCGCGGCCGGACAGGCTCAGGCGCCCAACGTCTGCCGCACTCTCGTGCAGTTCATCCCGCTGTCGAACCTGCCGTTCCTGTGCCGGACGCTGCTCAGCGTCTTCCGCTGACGGCAGGAGTGCTACCGACTACCCAGCAGGGCGAGTTCCTGCTCGGTGACCAAGCGTTCCATCTCGGCGCGGTAGGCCTGGTCGTCGGACGGACGACGGGTGACGGCGGCGGTGACCTGCGCGACGATGCGTTCCACCTTGCGAGCTGTAGACATTGGACGCTCCCAACCACGAACTGAATGACCTGACTGCCCTCAAGCCACTCTGATCACACTGGTCTACACGCGTCACATTTTGGAAACGGCTGCATCACATGTCGCACACGTTGGCGTGGCGTGCGCGTGTCGCGCCCAGTCCTCGTGAGACCGTGCCGCGCCCTGCCGTTACGACGCCCGTCAGGCGGCGTCGGCCCGTAGTGCCGCCAACAGCGCCGGGGCCGCTTCGTCGAAGAAACTGTCCTGAGCGTCTCCGCCGATCTGCACGAGCGCGATGTCGGTGAACCCGGCGTCCCGGTAGGCGCTGACGGCTTCCACGACGGCGTCGATGTCGGGGCCACACGGAATCTGATCCGCCACGTCCTCGGGTCGCACGAATCGCGTCGCGGCATCAAATGCCTTGGGGTTGGGCAGTTCCGCGTTCGTCGGCCATCCGCCGCCGAACCATCGGAACTGTTCGTGTGCCCGCTGCACGGCCTTGTCGCGATCTCTGTCCCAGCAGATCGGCAACTGCGCGACGGCACGCCCCGTCGTCTCCAGGCCCTGCACCCGACGCTCATTGAGCCACTGGTCCACGATCGGTTTGTCGGGCGAAACGTCGATCATGAAATCGGCGAAGTCAGCCAACCGCCCGACGGCCTTCTCCCCCGTCATCGAGATGCCGATCGGCACGGGATCGGCCGGCAGATCCCACAGCCGCGCGGCATCGACCTGGAAGTACTCGCCCTTGTGATTGACAACGGCGCCGTCGAGGAGCTGACGAATGATCTTCGTCGCCTCGCACAACATGTCGAGCCGACGCTCGTAGGCCGGCCATCCCTGGCCCGCCACGTGTTCATTGAGGTTCTCACCAGTGCCCAGGCCGAGCAGGAACCGGCCGTCCGCCAGAATCTGTGCCGTCGCCGCCTGTTGTGCGACGACGGTCGGGTGGTACCGCATCGTCGGGCACGTGACGTAGGAACAGAGCTCCACCCGGCTGGTCGCATGCGCCACGGCGCCAAGAACCAGCCAGGCGTTCGGCGCATGCCCCTGCGATACCAGCCACGGCGAGTAGTGGTCACTGCAGACTTCGAAGTCGAAGCCCACTTCCTCGGCCCGAACAGCATGTCTGACAAGCTCTTTCGGGCCGCACTGCTCCGTCATCAGGGTGTAGCCGAATGAAGTCATACGCGCGCCTCTCCGCTGTAGCGCCAACTACTGATCCTGCTGGTTCGCGCGCTCCCGCGCTTCCGCCGCCTTCGCGGCCGCCCGGGCGGATTCCGCCTCGGCTTCCCGCTTGGCCGCATCGCGCTGCGCTTCGCCCTTGTCCTGCTGCGCCTGTCCCTCACGGAACAGGTCGTCGCGGCCGACGAGCGCACCGAGCAACGTCTTCACCTTGCCTTTGATGCCTTCGACAACACCCTTGGCAGCTTCTTCCGGACCGCTCTTACCCATGAGCTCCTCTTTCCGGTCGTGGTTTCGCGGCGGCCGGGTCATCCAGCCGCCATTGGATGGGTTCCCCGACCTTCGGATGCGAAACATCGGCCTCCACGGCTGCGAAACATCGTCAGGCGTGCGGGCCGAGGGAGAAGACTCAGTCCCCCAGCGACGCCAGGTAACGGATGCCGCCGATGCCGGGCAGGAAGAAGTAGCCGCCGCCCTTCATCGTGGTGAAGGCCGGAAGTCCCTTGTGCACCTTGCGGATCGGCCGTTTCGGGACGGTGAAGTCGAGCGTGCCGTCCTGCGTGCCGCAGATCGGATCGTGTTCGTTGCCGAGCTCATGGAACGCCTTGTCGTTGATCCAGACGTTCTGCGCAAACTCGAACTGGCGCACCAGGTCTGCACAGATGATGAAGGCCGCGATGCCGCGGTCGACACCGTCGTCCGGCGCGCCGTCGGGCAGCGCCGGGCCGTACGTCGCACCGCGCCGGATCATCCGCCGACGATTCATGTAGTGCGCGGTGTCCCGCGGATTGAGCCGCCGTGCGTGCGCCCCCAGCGGGCACGCGTAGCCGAACGGATCTTCTTCCTTGTAGTTGAAGTCGTTGTTGCGCATCGGATCCGCCCCCAACTCGGGGTCGTCCTTGTCCGGCGCCAGTACCAGCGGGGCGCCGCTGCGCCACCGGCCCATGAACTTGGCAGCCAGCAGCTCTTCGCCCTCCGGGCTGTCCGCGTTCTGGCGCAGGTACTCGCGAAAGACGCCGACGTGCTCCTCGAGCCTGCGGTACGCCATGTAGCTGCCGTTGCGCGAAAGCACCTCGGGCTGAGGCAGATCCACCACCGGGCCGTTCTCGTCGTCGTACCCGAGAATGAACTCCCCGGGCTCCAACGGGTCGCCCGAGCCCGGTGTCGGCTCCTCCCCCGACCCCTTCATGACAGGTTGCGACAACCGGTCCCGGAATCCGAAGTGATCGTGGGCGTAGTTGAACGGCGGCGTGGCATTGAGATCCAGGTACGACAGGCTGCGCACGCCGTCGGTGCGCGCGAGCAGATCGTCATGCGCCGCGATGGACTTCGCATTCTGTTCGTCCGTGCGGGAGAACAGGATTGCGATGGCGTGCAGGTCGTCGCCCGCCAGCCCGCCGACCCAGTGCTCCGGCGCTGCGGGCCCGATGTCACCCAGAATGGCGGCCCGCGAGGCCATGCCCTCCCGGAACGCGTCGGGGAACGTCGCCAAGGACTCTTCGGGTACGCCCAGCGCGCGCAGGCCATTCCAGGTGAACGCCAACGTGACCCAACGATCGGACTCGTCCATCGTGGCCTTGGCGTCGGTCGCGGACTGCACCTTGTCCTGCATCTGCGACAACCACGCCCGGCCGCCCTCAGGGGTGTCGAACGTCAGGAACTCGTAGCGCCCGGTGAGCGCCGGCGTCCGAGTCAGCAGGATGTGCTGAATGTCGTCGAACTCGAGCATTACTGCATTTGATCGAGCATCGTCGAGAACGCCGCCTTGAGCCGCAACGCCTTCTTGATCTCGTCCGCGGTCACGTAGGGGTACTCGCCGTACTCAAGGAAGCTCGGCTGCTGATGGTCGCGAACGAATTTGATGAATGCGTCGGTGTTGGTCCGCCAATCCTCCGGGAAGCCTTCGAGATTGGTGAACACTGTCGTGATGCCGGTCGCGCTGAACAGTGCCACCGCGTCCTCGGTGTACTTGTCGAAATCGGTGTCGAAGATGCCCATGTACTGGAAATGCAGACCCGAGCCGACGTCGAAAAGGTTCCAGCGCAGGTAGTGCAGACGCAGCGGTGCCAACGCCTCCGGACTGGCCTTGATGGTCTCCTCGATGGTCTTGCCGTACGCCCTGACCACTTCCTCGCGGCCCTCTTTCACCTTCGCGATGATCGAGAAGCCGTAGCAGGCCGGGGTCTTCGGGAACACCGGGCCGTAGCGGCCCCGCACCTCCTCGAAGTAGCCCTCCTTGGGGATCGCCATGGCGGCCGGCTTGGTCCAATCCTGGCTGTTCTCGCTCATATTGACCCCTTCGTCACGCATACTCGACATGGCGGACCGTACCACCGCCGCCATGCCTCACGCGTCGATTGTGGTCCGGTCGCTCAGCAAACCGCACCAAGGATTAACACAGCCTGAACAACGCAATAATCGCGCAACCGCTTCTTGAGCGGCAACGCCCAATTATGCTCAGCCGACACCGGTTCCGCGCACCGGCAGCGTGCCGATCACCGCGAGCCAGCCGTTCGAAGGAAGAAGACCATGCGACTTCAGCAGCGCTCCCTGAGTTTGGGTCTGGCGCTCACGTTTGTGCCCATCGGCCTCAGTGCGGCAGCACCGGCCTCGGCCGACTGCACCGGCGCCGGATACGCCACCGTGTGCGCACAGGGTGACGTTCGAGGCGGCGGCCCGACGCCGCCCTCCGCGGCCTACCCGTCGTACTGCGCTGATCCCTGGTATTGCGACGACGGCTGGGGCGTGGACGTCGTCGTGCCCCTGCCCCCGCGCCCGCCGCTGCGCCCCGGTGGTGGCCCCGGCGGCGGTGGCGGTATCGGACCGCGTCGCTGATTCCCTTTATTTCGACAACCTCGAGGAGCAACCAAACATGAGAATCCGCAACATCATCGGTGCCGGCCTGATCGCCGGTGCGACGTTTATCGGCACGGCGACGACCGCCATCGCCGACCCGCCAGACTGCACGGCCGGCGACCTCGCCAATGTGATGTCCGGCGTGAACGCCGCGACCGCGTCATACCTTTTCACCCACCCGGACGTGAACGCGTTCTTCACGGGTCTCAAGGGCAAGACGCGGGACCAGATGCGCACCGATATCACCACGTACATGGATGCGAACCCGCAGGTGAAGACCGAAATCGAGGGCATCCGCCAGCCCGCGGCCGACTTCCGCGCGCGCTGCAACGCACCGATGCCTGACGGCCCGATGAACTGACGGGTATTCCGCGTCAAACCGCAGGTCGACACCATCGATTCGCGTTAGAGTTTCGCCAGCCATTCCGCCGCTCGCCGCAGGGCGGGCGGCGGATTTCGCCCGAGAGGAGCTCGACGCCGTGAGAACTTCCGTGAAGATCGCCAGCGCAATCGGGGCCAGCACATTGGCCGTCCTGGCAGCGGCCGGCTGCAGTAGCGATTCCAAGTCGAAGGAGTCCTCCACCTCTGCATCATCGGCGAGTTCTTCAGCGAGTTCGACGTCGAGTTCCGCTGCGGCCCAACCGGCTGACTACAGCGCACTGCTGATCAAGGGCACAGACCTTGTCGCGCCGGAGGTGTTCACCGCGAGCGCCCCGGTCCAGAACCCCAACGGCCAGCCCGGCGTCGCAGCATCTTTCAGCAACCCTGACAGCACCCACGTGGTCGGCGACACGATCCTGGTCCTGGCCGACCCCGCCGCCGCATCCAGTGCTCTGGAGGCGGCCAAGGGCGCGCTCGGCAGCAATGTCACCGGTGGGACCCCCGCCCCGATGAACGTCGGGAGCGGCGGCACCTCGGTGTCCGGGACCTCCCCCGACGGCGCCAAATCGGTGACGGTCGTGCTCTTCACCGAGGGCAAGGCTTTCGTGACTCTCGAATTCGACGGCCCCGCCGGCGCCGACGCACCGCCCGACTTCGTCGCCGACGTCAGTCAGAAGCAGGCCGCGGCGATCAAGAACGGGCTGCACTGACGAGATCCACCCCATAACCGCAGCCATCACTCCCCAATATTGGGATCGGTAGCGGCCTCTGTGTTGTGTCCTTGCTCTGTAGGCGTCCCAAACGGATTCCAATCGGTGCGCCGTAGCGTCCCGAGGCGGTCACCGCTGACCGCATCCGACGACGGACTTCCTACCGAGTAGTGACCGAAACAACGAGAGGCTGCAATGACTGAGATACCACCAGGGAATTACCCTCCGCCGCCGGCCGGCGGCCTTCCGCCCGCAGGTGGACCGCCCAACAACAACCTGGTGCTGGGCATCCTCGTCACGATCTTCTGCTGCCTACCGTTCGGCATCGTGTCGATCGTCAAGGCGACTCAAGTCTCGGGTCTGTGGGCCCAGGGCCAGTTCCAAGCCGCGCAGACAGCCGCGGACGAGGCCAAGAAGTGGGCGACGTGGGGTGCGATCGCCGGCGCCGTGGTTCTCGTGATCTACCTGGTGTTCACATTCGTCATCGGCGCGGCGTCCTACGGGGCTGCGTTCACCTGATGTGACTCGTCGGTGGGCCGCGACACTCACACGAGTGCCTGCGGCCCACCGCCGAGCGAATACCCTGAAAGCCTTCTCCGACAACGGATTATCGAGCGGGCGCTCAGCTTGCGCAGTGGATGTGGAACTGCTCCCAACCGTTGGCCACCGTGGCATCGGAATGGATGGTGTCAGTGGTTCGTCCGCCACCGCCCACGGCCGTGAGGTAATGCCCGTCGATGGTGCCGATCGAATACACGGTCTGGCCGCCCGGAGCCGACGGAAGCTTGGTGATGGTGAACTTCTCCCAACCCTGCAACTGCGTGGCGTCGGAGTGGATGACGTCGGTGGTTCGTCCGCCACCGCCCACGGCCGTGAGGTAGTGCCCATCAAAGGCGCGGATACCGTAGTGCGTTCCGTCACCGGCGTCGACGAGTGCGAAGGTCTCCCATGACCCGACCCGCACTGCGTCGGTGTGGATTACGTCGAACGACGGCTGGCCGAGTCCCGTCAACCCGCCGCTGTTGACCGCCGTCACATAGTGCCCATTGGCGGTCTTGAATGTGCAGTTGGTCTTCGTCGGGGTGGCCGCCGAGGCCACACCGGACAAGCCCACGGCCATGATGGCCATCGCCGAAACGCCGACGGCGGCGAGAAGTCGCCTGTGCTTGCGCATCGACGTCGGTTTCGGCGCGGACGGCTGGGGGTGGATATCGGCAACCATGAAGTGCTCCTTCGATGTGATCGGAGTCCTGGTTGGACCCCTTACACAGGTAGGAGCACCGAGTCCCGAAAGAGGGGACACTTTTTCACGAACTGCCCTGGGGCCTGCAGGCCGCCGAGCATCACACCCGAACAGTCACCTCTGTCAGCGCGCGGTCGATGACATTGAGCGCCCGGACCGACGCCCGGACCGGGCCTGGCCGCATCTCCGGTAGACCGACGTCGAAAAGAGCTGTATCACTGCGCTTCTCAGACGTGTTCGGATCGTCACCAGCAACCAGCTTCCGAATGCCGGTCACCGCGGCACCCGCGCGCGCCGCCGCCTGGTGGAGGGCCTCGTCGGCGCCGTCGGGAACTTGCGCACCGTGTGCCGCGGTGACCCCCGCCCGCGCCAACGCGTGGGCCGAGCGGTTCGCGACCTGCAGACCGCGCATCATGCGCCGGACCCCATGCCGGAGCTCCGAAAGTGGCCCCATCTGAAGCGGTTTGCCGGCCGTGACGGCTTCCTTCAGCGCGTTGTCCATCCGGCGGGTGTCGGCAACCAGATCGCCTGCATCGCCTGCATCGAGTACCGCCGTTACCGCGGTGTCGATCACCCGCTCCATCTGGTCGAGGTAGTCGTTGACCTTCGCGGCGAAGGTGGCCCGGGTCTTGGTGGAGAAGACGAAATACGCGGACGCGATACCCACCAGGCTTCCCACTGCTGTTTCCGCGATGCGCACCTCGAGCACCTGGGCACTGAAATTGCCCAGGAGGCCATACAACATCGCCAGCAGAACCGTGACGAAGAAGGTCAACCAGAAGTAGGCGACGGTCGCGAGGTAGAACGCGAAGAACACGCAGACCACCAGGACGACGATCTGCAGCGCCGGATTGTGCCCGATCTCCGCGGCGAGCAGCACACCCGCCACCACCCCGGCGATGGTGCCGACGATGCGATGACCTGCGCGCGAAAGGATCTCGCCGCGCGTCGTGACACCCGTGAACACCAGGAAGGCCGTCAGCACCGCCCAATATCCACGATCGGGTGAGATCAGGTTGCCCAGAACCGTTGCGGCACTGGTTGCCACCGCGACTTGAATCGCCGATTTGGTGCTGGGATTGAGTCCGGTCGGCGCGTCCTGATCGTCGTCAGCGTCGGTCCCGGCCGCGGCGATGTCGTCGTCGCTGATGCCGCGGGCGTTGGTCGTGATGTGGTGAATTGCCAAGTGCGCCTGCATAGCCCGGTACGCCGTCGCCGTCGCGACGCCCGCCGAGGTCGACAGGTCGGCCTTGTCGGCCGCCGCGGCCCCCAGCCGTCGGGCCTGCCGCAGCTGTTCGTCGGTGGGGTTGTTGTCCAGGCAGATGCGCAGCGCTGCAACCGCGTCGACCAGACCCTCGGGCCACGGCTCATCCTGGTCCAGCCCCCACAGGAACGACGCCGCCTGCTCCAGCATGATCTGTGCCTCGAACACCCGCAGCGCCAGGTCCTTGCTGGTGACGCTGAGGGACTTCGCGGCCTCATGCCGGTCCAGCCAGTCGTCGATGAGCAGCGCCGTCTCACCGAGCTGGTCGAGTTGGTGCCGTGCGACGTCGACGCTCACCTCGCCGCGCCGGGTGGCGACGTCGAGTGTCGAGAGCGACGCGGCGCGCAGCGCCGACAGGAGGCGACGTGCCTCGACGCGCGGCCGCTCCGGAAACAGCAGCACGTGCACCGCCAGCGACGACAGGATTCCCACCGCAACCGCGACCGCCAGCACCGGAATCTGATGCACCGGGGTCCGCAGGAACATCACGAAGAAGTACGAGATGAACGCGACCATCCCGAGCGCGTTTCCGCGCGGGCCGTACCTCCGCACCCATACCGCGGCGAAGAGCACGGCGATGAAGCCGACGTCGACGATCTTCCCGTGGGGCACCAGGAGTGCGGCCAAGGCCATGGCGCCGATCGCCGGGAAGAACAGCAGCAGCGTCGTGATGTTGCGGCTGCGCTGGTCTCGGTCCTTGACGGCGGCCGAGGCCTGCATCGCCACCACCGCGCCCAGCATCGCGACCGTCACCGGCTGGCCGGCCGCACGGGTGAACGCCAGCATCGCGCCGATCGCCAGCAGCAGCGAGAACGTGGTCGCCGCCGCGCTCCGCAGCCTGATGTGCCCCGGATCGGCGGCGCTGAGGACACTCGCTCTCCGTACCGCCGCCAATAACTGCACAGGTCAATTCTCCTGCACCAACCTGGGTGCCATCGGTGCCGGCCGATTCCGCGCCGCGACAGCGCGTATCGCCCCGAATCCCACGTGACATCAGCAACCGGTATCGCGTTGCTGGATTTGCACGTCCGCGGGAATATGCTCCTGCCACAAAGCCTGGCTATCATCACCTCGATGTGGCGTTTATGGGTACAGAAGGCGCGCGACTCGCGCTGGGGTACGGCTGCCGCATCACTTTTGCTGACGATCGGCTACGTCGTCTTCGGCAGGTTGGCTTTCGAGGTGTCGGTGGAGCACGACAACGTCACCAGCGTGATGTTCGCGCCCGAAGGCATCGCACTCGCGTTCTGCATTCTCTTCGGCCGGCGCGTGACGTGGGGCGTACTACTCGGCCAGTCGATCTTGTCCATCTGGACCGGGCCTTCGGTGCTGGGCGGAGCGTTGATCGGCGCCGTCAACAGCCTGGAGTGCATGCTCGGTGCCGCACTCTTCCAGCGGTGGCGCATCTCGCCTCGCTTCGACTCGCCGCGTGACGTCGGGCTGTTCGCGGTCCTGGTCTTCTTGGTGCTGCAGCCGCTCAGCGCCACCGGTGGCGTCGCGGCAATGTGGTGGTTGGGAACCATCCCGTCCGGGTTGATGCCCGACAATTGGGACGCCCTGCTGGTCCATGGCGCACAGCGTCAGTTGACCGACGTCAGCCAGATTCCGGAAGCCTGGACGCACTGGTGGATCGGGAACTCGGTAGGGCAGTTGCTCGTCACGCCATTGCTGTTGGCATGGGCGGCCACCGACACCGGTGCGGGGCGACAGCGCCGTACAGACCGAACCGATCTCGTGGTCAGCGCAGTGACGATCGCCGTCAGCGGCGTACTGATGGCCGTCCTGCCCATCGATCCGCTGTTGATCCTCGGCATGACCTATCCACTGGTCATCTGGGTCGGTCTGCGGCGAGGTCTGCGCGGTGTCACCAGCGCCAACGCGTTGATCGCGCCGGCGGTGTTCTGGGCGGCCACGACCGCGAACAACCTGTTGGCCAAGATCAGCCTGCCCGGGCGCCTCGCCACTGTCGGCCTCTTCGTCGCCACGACCTGGTGCATCTTCTCGATGATGTTGTTCTCGCTGCTCGAACAGCGGCGCCGGATGGCCGAGAAACTCGGGATGCTGGCCCGTCAGGACCCCTTGGTGCCGCTGGCGAATCGGCGCTATTTCGTGGAACAGCTGACCAACCGGATCGCATCGGCTGCTGCCGACAGAACACCGCTGGCCGCAGTGGTGTTCGACGTCGACAACTTCAAGCAGGTCAACGATCAATACGGACACACCATCGGCGATCGGATACTCACGGCGATCGCCACCACGTGCCAATCGTTGGTCCGCGAACATGATCTGGCTGCCCGCATCGGTGGCGAAGAATTCGCAGTGCTGCTGTCCGGAACAGATGCCGATGGAGCCGAGCAATTCGGCGAACGGTTGAGATCGGCGGTCGCAGCTCTGGCGGTTGAGGGCCGCCAGGTGACGGTCAGCGTAGGCGTCAGCGTCCTCCATGCCGACGACTCGCTCGATGACTTCCTCAATCGCGCCGATGCCGCGCTGTACACCGCGAAGCGGGCGGGCCGGAATCGCGTTGTGGTCGCCGAATTCTCGAATGTTCCCGGCACCCTGCGCCACACCCGCATCAACCCGTTCCTGCCGACCGTGGCACCGCTGACGGAACAACCCAGGCAGCCGTAACGCACCGGACTCGCTGTGCGCCGCATTCCTGCTTCGCAGCGTTGCCAACCGGCGTAGGTTACCGTCGTGGCGCGTCGCAAAGGTGGACTGACCAGCAGGTTGATCAGCGCTGCCATCGCATCGCGGCTAAGTCGCGATGAGGAAGCCGGCGGCATGACGCTGCCGAACGTGAGGCTGTGGCTCGGCGGCGAACGCAACCAGCCGCTGGGTGATTCTGTTGTTCTGCAAGTGCGTTCGGCCGGCCTGCCCTGCGACGTGATCGCCACCGGCGAGATCGACGTTGCCCGCCGGATGCGCCAACCCCGCACACTTCATCTGCGCCCCGCCATGCTGAACCTGCCGCCGTTGCGCAAAGCCACTCTCGCCGTGGAGATTCCGCCCGTCGCCCAACGCAAGGCCGCTCGCGCGTTGAAGCGAGGCGAACCCGTTATCGCGGTGATCGAAGTCGAAGCCACCGACAGTCGGGGTAGTTCGGCGCGAGTCAAACGGCGGATATCGCTGAGTCCGCCGCGTCAGCGAGTTTGAGTAGGGCGGGCGGGGCTGGGTGTCAAGGATCAGCCGAAGCAGGTGTAAAGCATCAGCCGAAACACTGTCAGGCATCACCCGACAAAGAAATGTCAGCCATCAGCCGACGTCATACAGCCTTTGAGTAGGGCGGGCGGGGCTCGAACCCGCGACCAAGGGATTATGAGTCCCCGGCTCTAACCAACTGAGCTACCGCCCCATCGCGAAGATCGCGGCCACCATGTTCGCATGGCGCCACGGGAGGACGCGCCACGGGCTGATAATCGGGGCGTAGGGAAGGACGACGATGGCGACCGACGAGGTGGGCACCGGACTGCCGTGGGTCGACGCCATCGCAGCGTCGTTTCCACGTCATTCGTTCGACGACTTCCACACCCACGAACTGCCCGCCCTCAACGCGCGACACGGCGCTCTCGTCGTCGACGACCTCGCCGACGTCCCGCCGCTCGCCTTCCAACTCCCCGACGGCACGACCTACACCTGGCACGCAACACCGGCAGGCGTGCAGGCCACCGGCGGTGACACCGGCGCCACCCTGGTGGAGCTCGACGAGACCACGCTCTCGGCGTTCCTGAACCGACTGCTCTCCGCGTCCGGTGCCGTCCGTACCGAGCGGGCGCGGCTGGCACGCGGCACGTTGCAGGACTGGCAGCGCTGGGAGCCAGCCACCCAGACCCTCCTGACCGGCACCCCGATCTACACCGCCGCGGTGCGGGACACGCTGATCGACCGGGACGGTCGGCCGCTCGATCTGCACCAGACCTTCACCGTCGACGACGACATCGAAGACCTGCGCCACTTCTTCAACGTCGCCGGCTACCTGCACATCCGCGGCGTCTACAGCCCCGACGAGGTCGCCGCGTGGGGCGCGGAAGTCGAGACAGTCCGGGCCATGACCACACCCGGCGATCCGTTCTCGTGGTGGTCGCTGAACTCCAGCGGGGCCGAAATCGTCACGCGCATCAACTATCTGGGCCGCTACTCCGACGTCCTACAGGCGCTGTGTACAGAACCACGCACCACCGCGTACGCCCGACTGGCGGGCCCAGAGCTGCGAGTCTGCGACGACCGGCTCGACGGCCCAATGGTTTTCATCAAGAACTCCGACGTGGTCAAAGGCGACGGTGATCTGGGCTGGCACGTCGACGACGGCATCGGCGGACACCCCGTCATGTGCCCGCTCATCCAGGCGGGCATCCAGCTCGACCACGCCAACGGAGCCAACGGTCAGTTGATGGTGCTGGCCGGCTCGCACCGATATACCAAGCACTGGCTGCAGTGGGGCCGCGAGGGCGACCTGCCCGTCGTCAAGCTCGACACCGAACCCGGCGATCTCACACTGCATTACGGCGACATCATGCACAGCACTCCCCCGCCGACCGCACCGAATGCCGGCCGCCGAGTCCTCTACTACAAGTTCGCCGAGGAGAAGACGTTCGAGTGGATTCCCGCGGGATGCCACTACAACGACGCCCTCTTCCGCGCCGACGCGACGGGCAAGGTGTCCAGTCGCGCCGCAACACACTGAGGGCGCCAAACCAGCACCAGGCATCATGTTGAGCGTGACCGGCTCTCATTCGTTCGACAAAGCCCTCGACCTGCAGCCCGTCGATGACACGCGCATGCGTGGTCAGACGCACCCGGACTGGGCGAACATGGTCGGCCCGTTCGGCGGCATCACCGCGGCGACGCTGTTGCACGCGGTCGAGCTGCGGCCCGACCGCATCGGTGAACCGCTGGCGCTCACGGTCAACTTCGCGGCGCCCATCGCCGACGGCGAGTTCGACATCTCGCTGAAGCCGGCCCGCACCAACCGCACGAACCAGCACTGGATCGCCGAACTCAGCCAGGACGGCGACATCAAGACCACGGCCACCATGGTTTTCGGCATCCGCCGCGACACCTGGTCGGACGACGAGTCGCGCATGCCGAGTACGCCTGGACCCGAAGGGATCGAAATCAGCGGTCCTCCCCTGCCGTGGGTCAGCCAGTACGACATGCGTTTCACCGAAAACCCTTTTCCGGCAGAGGATGCCGAGCCCAGTGAGTCGTCGCGGACGACGCTGTGGGTGCGGGACGCCAACGAGCGCGGCATCGACTTCGCCGCCCTGGCCGCGATGTCCGACATCTTCTATCCCCGGGTTTTCCTGCGGCGCGGTGGATTCTTTCCGGCCGGCACGATCTCACTCACCACGTACTTCCATGCCAATGGGCAGGAGCTCGAAAGCATCGGCGGTGATTACGTGTTGGGCAGTGCGCACGCAAATCGCTTCTCGGACGGGTACTTCGACCAGAGTGCGCATGTGTGGGCTCGCGATGGCGCGCTGCTCGCCAGTACCCACCAGATCGTCTACTTCAAGGGCTGACGCGCTACGGGCGCTACGCCGTCGAAGGAGTCGAGCGGCACTCACTGCGTCTCCGCGAGTCGCATCGTCAACGAGCGATTCGTAGCGGCGCACGTAGCATTGCCGTCGCGGTTTTGGATGCCGCGGCGGAATGCCGGATCAGTTTGCGGGACTGCCACTTTCGCCATCGGCGTCCTGACCCTCGGCCGGGTACAACGTGGGGTGGTGATATTGGTTGGTCCGTGGTTGGCCGACGTCCAACAGTGGTGGTGGGGTCCAGTGGGCGCGGCCGTTTTGCATGGTGGTGCTCCAGCCGCCGGTGTCGGCGAGGCGATTGTCGCAGCCGCAGGCGAGGGCGAGGTTGGTGATGTCGGTGGGGCCATCATCGCGCCAGTCGGTGTCGACGTGATGGGCCTGAGAACGCGAGGCGGGGACGGTGCAGTTGGGTTTGGTGCAGCCGTGGTCGCGGGCGAAGAGGGCGAATCGTTGCGCCACAGTGGCGGTGCGACGCGCGCGGCCCATGTACAGCGGTTGTTCGGTGTGGTCGTCAAAGACGACGAGGTAGTGGTCGGCGCCGCGGGCAGCCATGCGGATGAGATCGCAGATCGGTAACCGGCTGCCGGTGAGGGTGAGTGCGTGGCCGGTGCCGCGCTCCAATTCGGCGACAGTGCAGGTGGCCGCGATGGCGACAGGTAGGCCGTTGTGGTCGCCGAGGTCGGTTCCGAGGGCGATGCGGCCCATGGCGGCGAGGGCGTCGTGGTTGCGTTGGTCGGTGCTGCGGGTGTCGTTGTCGATCTGGGCCTGGGTGGGGATGCCGGACTGGCACGGGGTGGGGTCGGCGGGGTTGCACATGCCGGGGGCGCCGAGTTTGTCTTGGACTGCTTCGAGGGTGGCGCGTGCTTCGGGGTCGAGCCAGCCGTCCACTTTGGACATGCCGTCGGGTTGTTGTTT
>NZ_KB911483.1:0-19532 GCF_000383495.1 Mycobacterium sp. 360MFTsu5.1
GAATTACGTGATCTGGGGCCGACGCTCGAACAGCTCGCCAACGCCGGGCCGGCCATGACGCGGGCGTTGAGCTTCATTCCCACGGTGCCGTTCCCGAGCGACACCATCGAGAAGTGGCAGCGCGGCGACTACGCGAACCTCACCGCGATCGTCGACCTCACCCTCAGCCGCATCGATCAGGCGTTCTTCACCGGTACCCGCTGGGAGTGCGACCTGACCGAGCTGGAACTGCAGTGGGGCCGCACCATCGGCCAGTTCCCGAGCCCGTGCACCGCCGGCGGGCCGAACAACCCGGGTAATCCGCTGACCATTCCGTACCGCTGGGATCAGGGGCCGTAAATGCATCTCGACAAACGCGTGAGAATTCAGCTCGCGATCTTCGCCCTCGTCGCCCTGGTCGCGGTGACGATGATGAGCCTGATCTATATGCAGTTGCCCGCCAAGCTGTTCGGTATCGGGCGCTACGTGGTCAAGATGGAGCTGCCCGAGACCGGTGGCCTGTATGCCACCGGCAACGTCACCTACCGCGGCACCGTGGTGGGCCGGGTGCAGTCCGTCGGGCTGACGCCCACCGGGGTGCAGGCGGAGCTGTCGCTCAACTCGGGCACCGACATCCCGTCCGACGTGCAGGCCGACGTGCACAGCCAGATGGCGATCGGTGAACAGTTCGTGTCCCTGACGCCGCGCAGCGCGAATTCTCGGCCGCTCAAGGACGGTGACGTCATCCCGCTGGCGCACACCTCGGTGCCGCCGGACATCAACACCGTCATCGACTCGCTGACCAAGGGTCTGCAGGCGGTGCCCAAGGACAATCTCAAGACGGTCATCGACGAATCGGCCACGGCCGTCGGTGGTTTGGGGCCGGAGCTGTCGCACATCGTCAAGGGCGGCAGTCAGCTCGCCATCGACGCACGCGCGAACCTCGACCCGCTGCTGAGCCTGATCGATCAGGTCAAACCCGTGCTCGACTCGCAGAACAACACCTCGGGTGCCATCCAGGCGTGGGCGGCGAACCTCGCCACAGTGACCGGCGAACTGCAGGCACAGGACAAGGCCGTCGGCACCCTGCTCGACAAGGGCGGCCCGGCGTTCGGCGAGATGGGCCAGTTGTTCAACCGGCTGCGTCCGTCATTGCCGATCCTGTTGCAGAACCTGGTGTCCATCAACAAGGTGGCGATCACCTACCAGCCGAACCTCGAACAACTCCTGGTGCTGCTGCCCCGCACAACGGAAGCGGCGCAAGGCGTTACGTTGGCGAACCGCGACACGAAGCAGGCGTACAAGGGCGCGTACCTGAGCTTCAACCTGAACCTCAACCTGCCGCCGCCATGCACCACCGGGTACCTGCCGGCGCAACAGATGCGAAACCCGGCGCTGGAGGACTATCCCGACCTCCCGGCCGGCGAGCTGTACTGCCGGACACCGCAGGACGGCATGTTCAACGTGCGTGGTGCCAAGAACCTGCCGTGCGAGACGGTGCCCGGCAAGCGCGCCGCGACCGTCAAACAGTGCGAGAGCGACGAGCCGTACGTGCCGCTGGGCGACGGCTACAACTGGAAGGGCGATCCCAACGCCACCTGGACCGGGCAGGATGTGCCGCAACTGCGGCCGGGCACGGCCCCGTCGGCTGGTGCGCCGCCACCGCCTCCGGTCGCCGTGGCCGAGTACGACCCGGCCAGCGGGTCGTACATCGGCCCTGACGGAAAGACCTATACCCAAGCCGATTTGGCCCACACGGCTCCGAAGGAGAAGACATGGCAAAGCATGATGACGCCGCAGCCGGGGAGCTGACCGACTGCGGCGGGGTCGCCGTCCTCGCCCCCGACATCGATGGCATCGACGAGCTGGACGCCGAGGACGCCGTTGATGCCGACGGTGTCGATCAACCTGTCGCCGAGCCCGCGAAGCCGAAGCGGGTGCGCCGGATCGCGGCGGTCGTCGGGCTGGTCTTGGTGGTCGCGCTGAGCGCATTGGTCGGGTGGTTGTCGATGCGGACGCACCGCGCCGTGCAAGCCGACGAGCGGCAGACCCAGATCGTTCAGGCCGCCCGGCAAGGCGCGTTGAACCTGACGACCATCGACTGGCAACGGGCCGACGCCGACGTGCAGCGCATCCTCGACAGTGCGACAGGCGAGTTCTACGACGATTTCGCCAGGCGCTCAGCACCTTTCATCAAGGTCGTCAAGGAAGCGAAGTCGACGTCCACCGGCACGATCACCGAGGCCGGGCTGGAATCGGAGTCGGGGGATTCGGCGCAGGTGCTGGTCGCGGTGGCGGTCAAAACCTCAAATGTCGGTGCGCCGGATCAACAACCACGCGAATGGCGGATGCGCCTCGCGGTGCAGAAAGTCGGTGATGTGATGAAGGTGTCGAACGTGGAGTTTGTGCCGTGAAACTGATGAAGTCCCGCGGCGCTGACGTCGCCGCTGAAAAGACCGCTGAATCAACAGCCTCGGTCGATGAGCTGGACGAAGCGGCCGAGGCCGGTGTCACAAAAACCAATGCCGCAGAAACCACCGACGCGGCGCCTGCCGCAGGGCGGCGCCGCGTCGCGTGGGCGAACGTTGCCGTCTACGGACTGCTGCCCGCTGCCATCCTCGCGCTCGGTGGGGCAGCCGGTTACCTGCAGTGGAAAGACGTATCGCTGGCCCAAACCGACACGGCGAAAAAGGAATCCACGAAGGCGGCCACCGACGGCACCATCGCGCTGCTGTCGTACAAGCCCGAGACGGTCGACAAGGACCTGGAAGCCGCCAAGAAGTACATGACCGGCAACTTCCTCAACTCGTACACGTCGCTCACTCGCGATGTGGTGATACCCGGGTCCAAACAGAAGAAGATCTCGGCCGTCGCCACCGTGCCGGCAGCCGCGTGGACCAAGGCGACACCCGACCATGCGGTCGTGATGCTGTTCGTGGATCAGACGATGATCATCGGCGACAGCGCCCCGACGAGTACCGCGTCGAGCGTGCGTGTGACTCTCGACAAGGTCGAGGGGCATTGGCTCATCTCGCAATTCGACCCGATGTGAGCACCATGATTCGACGGTGGACATGTGGGTTTCTCGCCGCGGCGACGCTATCGGTACCGGCGGTGCTCGCGCCGGCGGCGGCCCATGCCGACGCGACTGCGTACCTGATCGGCGTCACGGTGCGGCCCGGTTACAACTTTCCCAATGCCGATGCGGCACTGGGCTATGGCTACGGCATCTGCGACAAGGTGGCAGGCGGTCAGCCGTTCGCCCAGGTGATGGGTGACGTACGAGGCGATTTCAACACCGACGATGACTATCAGGCGTCCTACCTCATCTCGCAGGCTGTCAACGAACTGTGCCCCGGGCAGATCTGGCAGCTGAGAAACTCTGCGGCGCATTACCAGTCGCCGCCCGGTGTGCATCCCTGACGAAAAGGAATTCAACATGAGGTGTCGGCAATGGGTGCTGTCGGTGTTGGCGGTCGTGCCGCTGGGCGCCGTGCTCTGCGTACCGCTCGCGCACGCTGACAACGGCAACACCCTCATCCCGAACAACAAGCGGCTCAACGATTCTGTCGTGTCGAACGTCTACACCGTGCAACATCAGGCGGGATGCACCAACGACATCGCGGTCAATGCGCAGCTGCAGCAGGCCGCGGAGCGGCAGGCCAAGGACATGATGGCCAACCGGAACCTGGACGGCGACATCGGATCTGACGGCTCCACGCCTCAGATGCGGGCCGAGCAGGCGGGTTACCGGGGCGGTCCGGTGGCGCAGACGGTGGCCACCAACCCGGCACTCGCGATCAGTGGAGTCGAGCTGATCAACCAGTGGTACTACGACCCCGTCATCAAGCAGATCATGTCCAACTGCGCCAACAACCAGATGGGCGTGTGGTCCGAGAACAGCCTCGACCGCACCGTCGTCGTCGCTGTGTACGGCCAGCTGCCCGAACCGCCGCACCGCGACGAGAAGGAGGGCGGCGGCAACAACGGCTTCGACCCGAGTCCCGACTACGACGGCAGCGACGAGCTGGAGCACGGCCTCACCTGGTTCCCCTGGATCCTGCGCGGCGTCTTCCCGGCACCGGCGTACCCGGCGAACTAAGGCGCTTGCATCGCGAGTGTGCGCGCAGAGCGAGAAAATCGCCGAACCAGCGATCTGAGTGCACATTCGCGGGGCGAATCCTGGTCAGTTGCGCACGTGCAGCTTCTCACCGTGCGGCCCGAAGATGGCGATCGCCTCGACCGGGCCGTCGACGGTGCCGAACCAGTGCGGTGTCCAGGTCGAGAACTCCACTGCCTCACCGGGTTTGATGGTGAAGTCGCGCTCGCCCAGCAGTAGGCGAAGGTTGCCCGACAGCACGTAGAGCCACTCCTGGCCGTCGTGCACCGGCAACTCGGCCGGTGGCGTGCGCCGCCGCGCGCTCACGCGGATCTTGAACGTGTGCAGACCGCCCGCCGGCCCGCCGCGGGTCAGCGGCCAGTAGGTGATGCCGCCGCGGGTGTGTGATGACCCACGGACCCGCGGGTCCTCGGCCTCGGGTGCGCGCATGAGTTCGTCGGTGCTGATCGACAGCGCCGCGGCGAGCCGGGGCAGATGGTCGAGCGCGAACCGGCGCTTGCCCGATTCCAGACGGCTCAACGTCGAGATGTCGATATCGGCCGCGCGCGCAACGTCTTCCAGCGTCATGCCGCGTTGCGTGCGCAGTTCCCGCAGCCGCCGCCGGACGCGCGCCTCGATGTCGTCGTCCTCAGGGTTTGCCTGCATGGCAAATCAGCTTGGCATTTTCGGCATCGCCCGGCAAGGTCGGTGTCATGAACAACGAATGGGAATGCGTCGTCGTCGGGGGCGGCGCGGCGGGGCTGAGCGCCGCGTTGGTGCTCGGCCGCGCCCGGCGACGAACGCTGGTCATCGACGCCGGCGAGCAGAGCAATCGCGCGGCACACGGCATCGGGGGACTGCTGGGCCACGACGGACGACCGCCGGCGGAACTGTACGCCGACGGCCGCCGCGAGCTTGCCGAGTACCCGTCGGTCCAGGTCGTCGACGGTCTGGTGACCGGCGCAACGGCGCACGACGGCCCGACGTTCCGCCTCGAACTCGCCGACGGCTCCGTGCACCACGCCCAGCGGATACTCCTGGCCGGCGGCATGCACTACGAGGCACCCGACATCCCTGGGTTGAACGACCACTGGGGGCGATCGGTGTTCCACTGTCCGTTCTGCCACGGCTGGGAAGCGCGCGATCAGGCGCTGGCCGTCCTCGCCGACGGCGACCGGGCCATGCACATGGCCCTCATGCTGCGCGGCTGGACCGACGACATCGTCGTCGTCACGAACGGTCCCTCCGGACTGGACGACGACCAGTACCGCGCGCTGGCCGACGCCGGTGTGCAGGTCGATGAGCGCAAAATCGGCGAATTCGCCTCGCGCGAAGGCGCATTGGCAGCCATCGTGTTCGCCGACTGCGACGAACTGAAACGCGAGGGCGCACTCGTGGCCAGCGCGCTGCGGCAACGGACCGACCTGGCCACACAACTCGGCGTGCGGATCGCTCCGCCCGGTCCGGTCGTCGTCGATGCCGTGGTGGTCGACCAGTTCGGCCGCACCTCGGTCCCCGGCGTCTTCGCCGCGGGCGACGTCTGCGCACAGATGCCCCAGGTGGCCTCGGCGATCGCCGCCGGTTCCGCCGCGGCCGCCGCGATCGTGCAGAGTCTGTTGCACGACCAGTTCGGCCTTCCCGTCATGCCCTGGCCCGTCTTCGATCAGCAGGAGGAATCCGATGTCCGCAACTGAAACACCGCAAGAGCACTGGGAAGGCCGGTACGCCGAGAAGCCGCAGATGTGGAGCGGCCGGGTCAACGCCAACTTCGCGAAGATCGCCGGCGAGCTGCCCCCGGGCCGCGCACTGGATCTGGGGTGCGGCGAGGGCGCCGACGCGATCTGGCTGGCCACCCAGGGCTGGGAGGTGGTGGCGGTCGACATCGCCACCAACGCCCTCGACCGGGCGCGCAGCGCGGCCGAGGCCAGGGGAGTGGCCGGGCGCATCGACTTTCAGCACCACGACCTGTCGCACAGTTTCCCGGCGGGCAGCTTCGATCTGGTGTCGGCGCAGTTCCTGCATTCCACGGTTCATCTGGAGCGCCGGCAAATACTGCAGCAGGCGGCAGCGGCCGTCGCTCCGGGCGGCACGCTGCTGATCGTCGACCACGGTGAGGCGCCGCCCTGGGCGTCCCAACACATCCATGACCACCACTTTCAGCCCGCGGACGAGGTCGTCGCCGAGCTCGGCCTGCCTGACGATGGCTGGCAGCCGCAGCACGTCGGTACTGTGGAACGCGAGGCGATCGGCCCTACCGGCGAAGCCGCCGTCTTGCGGGACAATCTGATCGTCCTGCGCCGCACGCACTGATCGGAGGTCACCAGGTGGTCAAACACCGGCTCGACATCCGGCTGGCCGCGGAGTCGATGTTGTTGGTGACCGCCTGTCTGTGCCTGCTGTGGGGCAGCGTCGAGGCGGTCCAGGTCCTGACCGACGCCATGGGCAACTCACTGGCCACCTCCGGCGACTGGTCGCTGGGGCCGGCCGCGGCACTGCTGGTGTACGGCCCGCAGAAGGTGTGGTCGGCCTGGGCGATCACGGTGCCGGTGATCGTGGTGTTCGGCCTCGCCCTGGCGGTCGCGCGCACCCGTCGGGACGGGCCGCGCTGGCTGAAGCAGCTGCTCCTGGCCTACGGCGTGATCGTGATGCTGGACTCGCTGGTCGCGGCGCTCTGACCAGCTGATATGGTATCGGCGCGGACGAGTTGGCCGGGCGGCCGCGGGACCGAGAGGTTTCGAGGAAAGTCCGGACTTCACAGAGCAGGGTGATTGCTAACGGCAATCCGAGGTGACTCGCGGGACAGTGCCACAGAAAACAGACCGCCGTCTGAGCCTTAGGACTCAGACGGTAAGGGTGAAACGGTGCGGTAAGAGCGCACCAGCATTCCGGGTGACCGGAGTGGCTAGGTAAACCCCACCCGAAGCAAGGCCAAGAAGGCCGCAACCTGGTTGCGGCCCGCGCAGGTGCCCGAGGGCTGCTCGCCCGAGCCTGCGGGTAGGCCGCTCGAGGTACCCGGCGACGGTGTACCCAGATGGATGGTCGCCGCCTCACCATCAGTAATGGTGGCGGGGAACAGAATCCGGCTTACAGGCCAGCTCGTCCGCCCCTGTCATTACCACTGGGGCAAGTGGCTGACTTCAAGGTTCGCGGACCTTCCGAGCCATCAGGACACGCGAGATCCGCGAGGCGTCCGGGGAGTCGCAGAAGGTGGTGAACAGCACCCTGAGGCGGCAACAGAGAAATCGCAATGAAATCCGAGTGGCCGTGAACTGATGTCGGCCGCTCCGGCCGCACGTCTAGGTATCCTGGTCGACTGCAATCGTCGACGTGTAGCGGCGGACTTGCTTCTGGGTGAACAGCGAGTCAACGCCACATGCGCACCAGTGGCACGCCTGCGCGCGCAATCAGGCAGACTTGGCGATATGTTTACGGCGAGTTGATACGGCAAGAATAAATGGACTGACTAGGATGCCGATACATGGCTAGCGCTGAACGCACTGAGTTGACGGTTCTCGGACAAAGTCTCCAAAGTTTATATACGCAGTATGTAAGGCAAGATTTTGTCGTTAATCGCCGCTATCAGCGGAAGCTTGTGTGGTCAGTGGAGGAAAAGCAGTCCTTGGTCGATTCCGTGCGAAAGAATTTGCCAATACCGTTGGTTTTGTTGGCAGAAAGTTCATCAGCGCAGCCCTCGGCGTTGGAAATCATCGATGGTTTGCAACGATTGAATGCAATCTTTTCCTTCCTGGAAAATGAGTTTACTTATGAGGGCGGTTTTTTTGACCTTGAGACCCTCGCTGATACGAAGTTCAAACGCGACGAGGGGCAGTTGGTTCAAAAAGAACCTAAGCTGGATCGATCGACGTGCTTGGCAATCGTCAACTATCAGCTCCCAGTCTCCACGTATAGATCCGCGACAGAAGAATCTGTCGACGAAGTATTTAGGCGTATAAACTCTTCCGGTCGCAAGCTGTCGCTGCAAGAAATCCGCCAAGCCGGTGTCACGTCGCAATTAGCAGACTTAGTCAGGCGCATTAGTGCGAGCGTCCGCGGCGATGTCTCACTTTCGGAAGTTCTTCCTCTGGGCGAAATGCCGAAAATCAGCATCACAAATCGTGACCTACCCTACGGGATCCGGGACGAATCGATTTTCTGGGTAAGTAATGGAATTCTAGACAAGGATTCTGTTCGAGAGTCGCGCGACGAGGAGCTAGTTCTCGATCTCTTGCTAGACGTGATTCTCGATCCGATGGCTGTTAGCGGAACCGCCTACAGGAATTCAGCGTACGGCCGGGAATCGAATGCCACGGCATCGGCTGGTACTGTCGCAGCCCGACTGAACACCCTTGGCGCTGATGTTATTGAGAACAACTTCATAAAGACGCTTGATTTGATCAAAGAGATCATTGAATCGTCGGGACAAGCTTGGGCTTCCCTGGTGATCACCCAACAGAACCCGCGCGGAATCCCAAGATATTTTCATGCCATTTTTGTGGCTCTATACGAACTACTATTTGTCGAGAACCTTCGCGTCAAAGACCTGCATGCGCTCGCGAATGAGTTTGATCACTTTTGGGACCGGGACCTGACGATACCCGCTGGTGGCGGCAACTGGGGAGCCAACAGGAAGCGGCCGCTGTTTGACTCGGTGAAAGCCGTGCTGCGGCCCTACTTTGAGCAATCCGATGATCCGGTGGCAGAGCGTGCCCGCCAGACCGCTACGGACTTCGAGATTGAGCTTCAGATGGCGCTGACCGAACAGGCGCTTTTTGAGTTGAAGCAAGGATTTACCCGGTTGGACCATACTAAAGAATTCGACGACGACGCATTTGAGGGTATTCTTCGGACAGCTTCGGCGATGGCCAACAAGGGCCCAGGCGTCCGTGGATTTGTTATTATTGGGGTTGCAGACCGTCCCGCAGATGCCGCACGAATCGCTGAGATCTATGGGGTCGACTCGATTAAAGTTGGTGAATATCACGTGACGGGCACTCAGCACGAATTGACTGCGCTCGGTCGGAACCGCGACCAACATCTCCGCTGGCTAGTTGATCGAATCAAGGCATCCAAGCTTGAGGGAACATTTGCATCGAAACTTGCTGAGTCGCTGACTCTATTCGATTATAAAGGCTATTTGATATGGACGCTTCGCCCTGAGGCGGGTGTTAACCCAACATCATGGGACGGCCGTTTCCACGTCCGCCAAGGCAACTCCACTATTGAGTTACAGGGCCAACAGATTGTGGAACTGATGAGGCGATTCCCAAGCGCCTAACCCATTGAATGCAGGTCCGCGGCTAGTTGACGCCGAGTGAGAGGGTGTTAACCGCGCGCTACGCAGCCACAACGTACAGCACCACTCTCTGCCACTAGTGGCCGCCTTAGGACGGACAGCACCTCTGGACTGTAGAGGAATGCCGCCACCTGCTAATAGCCACTCGTGACACGCCGGTGAGCAGGGAGAAATGCCGGAAGGCAATGTCCGGCTTACAGGCCAGCTCGTCCGCCCCGCTACTTCTTGACCTTGCGCATCGCCCGCGCGAGGGCCTTGAGCGAGGCGTCCAATTGCAGCCGGGCGTACTCGGCGACCTCGGCCTCCTGCTGGTACAGGATGCCGTAGGTGAAGGTGTCCTCGCCCGCGGCGTGCGCGGCCTCGGCCTGCTGCACCAGATGCCCGCGGCTCACGTAGCTGTCCTGGTGGTCACCCAGGAGCGTCTGGATGTCCTTGGCGCAGTCGGCCACCTTCGACTCGCCCATGGCGGCGGCGGTGTAGCGAAGCCGCTTGGCGCCCTTGCGGATTCGGTGCAGCGCCTCCTCGCTGTCCTCGGCGCCGGCGGCCTCCGCGGCCTCGGCCCGCCGCACCGATTTGCGGACGCGGCGGTAGGCGCCGCCGACGGTCACCGGCTGCGCGTCCTCGTCGGCGGCGGCCGGCTGGGTGTTGTCGACGACGATCGCATCGAGCGCATCGAGCAGCCGGAAGTACCGCTCCGACCGCATGGCCGTGAGTGACCGCCGCAGCCCGGACTGGTAGCGCCGCTGCGAACCGTCGACCAGACGCTCGCGCACCTGCCCACGAACCAGCTCCGGCGCCAGTCCCTTCAACGCGTCGTCGTACCGCTGGGCCAGCACCTCGGCGTCGCGCGCCGTGCCCAGCACGGCGGCCAGCAGCTTGAGCTCCTCGAGCACCCACTCGCGGTCGCCCAGATTGCCGGTTTCCTGCAGCAGGCTGCGGATCTTGCGGATGGTGACGCGCATCTGGTGCACCGAGTCGAAGGTGTCCGCGCGCACCGCGCGGTCCCAGTCGATCAATTCGGACACGTGCGCCGCGATGGCGCGGTGCACCTTGTCCGTCGGCTCGGGGGCCTGCTGCGGCGCATCCGCGCCCCGCGCCGCGGCGAGCACCTTGGCCAGCTTCGACCCGTGCCCGGCCGGCTTCGCGCCCGCGTCGAAGAGCCGGTTGGCCAGCCGGTCGAGCAGCTCGGGGCCCGACTCGGCGCCCTCCGAACCGTCGCCGACCAGCTCCAGCTCCCACTCGCGCCAGTTCTGCAGCGACTCGCCCGCCGTGGCGGTCACGCGGTCGTCGCAGAACTCGGCCAGCTCGGTGTCGTCGGGCGCGTACAGCATCGAGACGGTGCGCTCGGTCTCGATGCGGGCGACGGGCTGCAGTGCGCGGTCGCGCACGATGGCCAGCACGATGTCGCGCAGTTCGTCGGGCACGCTCTCGCGCGCCGCGGTGATCGGCAGCCGAACCTCCGTGCGCGCGTCGGCGCCGGCGGGCAGCTTCAGGTGCCAGCCCGCGTCGGTGCCGCCGGTGCGCCGGCGCAGGGTGATCTTGTGTGCCGCCAGATCATGATCCGGGGTGTCGAAGTACACCGCGTCGAGATGCGCGACGGGCAGTTGCTCGACCCGGCCGACGGCGGACAATCCGTCGAACGACGGGGACACCGTGCTGTCGACCACCGCGAACTTGCGTTCAATCTCGGTGTGGCGGGACGGTTTACGCTTGCCAGCGGCCATGTTCACCTTCATTTGCGACCCGGGACGGGCAGTACCAACGCTGCCATCAGCCTGCCATATCGCTGTGCGTGATCGGCTGCCGATAACGTCTTGACCCATGACCGAATTCGAGACCCTGAAGTTCGCCCAGTCCGGTGCCGTCGTGAATATCGTGCTCGACCGGCCCGAGGCGGCCAACGGCATGAACGACGCGCTCACCCGCGACCTGGCGGCCGCTGCCGCGCTGTGCGACACCGCCGCGGTGAAGGTCGTCACCCTGACCGGTGCCGGCCGGTTCTTCTGCGCCGGTGGCGACCTCAAGGCGATGGCTGCCGCCGAGGACCCGGGCGCGTTCGTCAAGGGCATCGCCGACGACCTGCACCGCGCCATGTCGACGTTCGCCCGCATGGACGCCGTGCTGATCACGGCCGTCAACGGCGTCGCCGCCGGTGCGGGCTTCCCGCTGGGTGTCTCGGGCGATCTGGTGCTCGCCGCCGAGTCCGCGTCGTTCACCATGGCGTACACCAAGGCCGGTCTGAGCCCCGACGGCGGATCGTCGTACGTGCTGCCGCGGCTGATCGGTATTCGCCGCACCCAGGAACTCATGATCACCAACCGCGTGCTCACCGCGGCCGAGGCCGCCGATTGGGGTCTGGTCACGCGCGTCGTGCCGGACGCCGAGCTGCCCGCCGCGCTCGACGCCCTGGCCGCCGACGTCGCCACGCAGGCCCGCGGCTCGAACGCCGCCGTCAAGCAGCTGCTGCTGACGACGTACGGCGCCGACTACGAGACCCAGCTGGAACGCGAGGGCCGGCTGATCGCCAAGTGCGCCGGGTCAGCGGACGGCAAAGAGGGCGTCGGCGCCTTCGTCGGCAAGCGCAAGCCGGAATTCGCCTGACGACGAGTGTGAGGGCTGCGCAGGCATTTTCGCGGAATTGCCTGCACAGCCCTCACAGTCGTACTCAGTAGGAATGCTCCTCGGCGGGGAACACGCTGGAGGCCACCTCGGCGGCGTATTGCCGTGCGGCGCGGCCCAATTCGGCCCCGACATCGCCGAAGCGCTTGACGAACTTGGCGGTCTTGCCCGCCGTCATGCCCGCCATGTCCTGCCACACCAGCACCTGCGCGTCGCAGTTGGCACCGGCGCCGATGCCGACGGTCGGGATGGTCAGCTTGCCGGTGATCTGGGTGGCCAGCTCGGCCGGCACCATCTCGAGGACGACGGCGATGGCGCCGGCCTCGGCGACGGCGATGGCGTCGTGGATGGTCTGGTCGCCGGCTTCACCGCGGCCCTGGACGCGGAAACCGCCGAGCCCGTTGACGCTCTGCGGGGTGAAACCGATGTGGGCCACGACGGGGATGCCGGCCTGGGTCAGCGCGGCGATCTGCTCGACCATCCGCTCACCGCCCTCCAGCTTGACCGCATGGGCGCCGGTCTCCTTCATGAAGCGCGTCGCGGTCGCGAGCGCCTGCCGCGGGCTTTCTTCGTAGCTGCCGAACGGCAGGTCGGCGACCACCAGCGCGTGCGGGGCACCCTTGACGACCGCGCGGGCCAGGGGGATCAGCTCGTCGATGGTGATGGGGAGGGTGGTGTCGTAGCCGTAGACCACGTTGGCCGCCGAATCGCCGACGAGCAGGACGGGAATCTCGGCGTCGTCGAAAATGCGGGCAGAGGAGTAGTCGTAGGCCGTGAGCATGGCCCACTTGTGGCCTTCGGCCTTCCATTTCGCCAGGTGGTGGGTACGAATCTTGGTTCGCGGGGTCTTACAGACAGACTCCGGGGCAGCGCCGTAAACCTGATCAGACATCGTCGTCCTCAAATGTGTTGGTCGGTACGAACCTCGAGGCCCATATCGGGTCCCCGGGACGTTTGACGGGGTCAAGTCTGCCACCACCACACCCCCAAGGTGAACGACACGTGAAGTGGAATGCCTCACATTGGGTAAAGAGAGCCGCCTACGATCACGCCCATGCCCGGATATCAACGGCTCAGCGGACTCGACGCCAGCTTCCTCTATCTGGAGACCGCCGCGCAGCCGCTGCACGTGTGCGCCGTGCTGGAACTCGACGCCGCCACCATTCCGGGCGGCTACACCTTCGACAAGATGCGGCAGACGCTGAGCGAGCGCATCGCCGCCATGCCGCAGTTCCGCGAGAAGCTGGCGGACTCGCCGCTGAACCTCGACCACCCGGTGTGGGTGGAGGACCCGGATTTCGACATCGACCGGCACCTGCACCGGATAGGGCTGCCAGGCCCGGGCGGGCGTGTCGAGCTGTCCGAGATCTGCGGGCACATCGCCGCGCTGCAGCTGGACCGCAGCCGCCCGCTGTGGGAGATGTGGGTGATCGAGAACATCGCCGGCATCGACGCCCACGACGGCGGCCGGCTCGCCGTGATGACCAAGATGCACCACGCCGGCATCGACGGCGTCACCGGCGCCAACCTGATGTCGCAGCTGTGCACGCTCGAGCCGGATGCGCCGGCACCCGAGCCCGTCGCGGGCGCCGGCACCGCCTCCGAACTCGAGATCGCGGTGGGCGGCGCGGTCAAGTACTTCACCCGGCCGCTGAAGCTGGCGGGCGTGCTGCCCTCGACGGCGACCACCGTCATCGACACCGTCCGCCGGGCGGCCAAGGGCCTGACCATGGCGGCACCGTTCGCCGCGCCCAAGACGGCCTTCAACGTCAACGTCACCGCACACCGCAACGTGGCCTTCGCCCAGCTGGACCTGGCGGACATCAAGACCGTCAAGAACCACTTCCACGTCAAGGTCAACGACGTCGTGCTGGCGCTGGTGTCGGGCGCGCTGCGGCGCTACCTGGCCGAGCGCGACGCACTGCCGGACTCCACCCTCGTGGCCATGTGCCCGGTGTCGGTGCACGGCAAATCCGACCGCCCGGGCCGCAATCAGGTGTCGGGCATGTTCGCCAAACTCGAGACCACCATCGAGGATCCGGCCGAGCGCCTGCGCGCCATCGCCGACTCGAGCACCGTTGCCAAACAACACAGTTCGGCCATCAGCGCGACGCTGTTGCAGGACTGGTCGCAGTTCGCCGCGCCGTCGGTGTTCGGGGCCGCGATGCGGGTTTTCGCGGCGTCCGGCCTGGCGGAGGCCAAGCCCGTGCACAACCTCGTCGTCTCGAACGTGCCCGGCCCGCAGGATCCGCTGTACATGCTCGGCGCCGAGGTCAAGGCGATGTACCCGCTGGGCCCGCTGTTCCACGGGTCCGGACTCAACATCACCGTGATGTCGCTCAACGGCACGCTCGACGTCGGCCTGATCTCGTGCCCGGAGCTGGTCCCGGACCTGTGGGACATGGCCGACGAGTTCGCCGCCGCGTTGGACGAACTGGTTGCCGCCGCCAGCCACTGACGAGGTGATCTGATGGCGCGTGGCAACGCCCTCATCAGGTCAGACCAGGCCACATGGCACCATGGTCGACCATGAACCTCAGACGGGGGAGTCTCGCCCGCGCATCGGCATTGGCCATGGTCCTGGTGCTGGCGTCGGGCTGCAGCCAGGTGATCGACGGACGCGCCACGCGCGCGGTGCCGAAGCCGGGTGCGCCCCTGCAATGGTCGCCGTGCCAGACCACGTCCCCGGACTCGCAGTCGCGCATCCCCAAGGGCGCCGAGTGCGCGATGCTGTCGGTGCCCGTCGACTACAGCAAGCCCGACGGCGACGTCGCGCAGCTCGCGCTGCTGCGGATCAAGGCGACCGGCGACAAGATCGGTTCCCTGGTGATCAACCCCGGCGGTCCGGGGGAGTCCGGCGTCAGCGCGGCGGTGTCGTTGCTCAACAACATTCCCGACTCCGTGCGCCAGCGCTTCGACCTCGTCGGCTTCGACCCTCGCGGCGTCGGGTCCTCCAAGCCCGCGGTGTGGTGCAACTCCGACGCCGACAACGACCGGCAGCGCGCCGACCCGCAGGTCGACTACTCGCCCGCCGGCGTCGCCCACATCGAGGCCCAGACCAAGGAATTCGTGCAGCGCTGCGTCGACAAGATGGGCAAGGAGTTCCTGGAGAACGTCGGAACCGCCAACGTCGCCAAGGATTTGGATGCCATCCGGGCCGCGCTCGGCGACGACAAGCTGACCTACCTGGGCTACTCGTACGGCACCCGGATCGGCGCCCAGTACGCCGAGGACTATCCGGACAAGGTGCGCTCGATGATCCTCGACGGCGCGGTCGATCCCAATGCCGATCCGATCGAAGCCGACATCAACCAGGCCGCCGCGTTCCAGACCGCGTTCAACAACTACGCCGCCGACTGCGCGACCAGCCCGGACTGCCCGCTGGGGACCGACCCGGCCAAGGTCAACGACGTCTACCACAGCCTCGTTGACCCGCTGGTTCAAAAGCCCGCTCCCACAAAGGATCCGCGTGGTCTGAGCTACAGCGACGCGCTGGTCGGCACCATCCTGCCGCTGTACTCACCGGCGATGTGGAAGGACCTCACCGCAGGTCTCACCGAGCTGGCGGGCGGCCACGGCGACATCATGCTGCGGCTCGCCGATGCCTACATGGGGCGCGATGCCGACGGCCACTACGACAACTCGACCGATGCCCGGGTTGCGGTCAACTGTGTCGACGAACCGCCGATCACCGACCGCGCCAAGGTGATTGCGGAGGACAAGCGCACCCGTGAGGTGGCGCCGTTCATGAGCTACGGCCAGTTCACCGGCGACGCCCCGCTGGGCACCTGCGCGTTCTGGCCCGTACCGCCGACGTCGAAGCCCCACGAGATTTCGGTCAAGGGCCTCGCGCCCACGCTGGTGGTGTCGACGGTCCACGACCCGGCCACGCCGTACCAGGCAGGTGTGGACCTGGCCAAGGAACTCGGTGGCAGCCTGCTGACGTTCGACGGCACCCAGCACACCGTGGTGTTCCAGGGCAACAGCTGCGTCGACGAGCACGCGGCCGGCTATCTGGTCAACGGGACCGTGCCCGAGGCCGGCGCGAAATGCTGAGTCGCGAAAAGCTCGGCGCCGCCGGGAGATAACTGTTCGGTCACCGTCTGATTGCCGGCTTGTCTCCCTCCGGAACCGGGCTTCGGCTCGGCTGCGCGCCGTGCGACCATGTTTGCCATGTGGCGGGTGGGCGGTCGTGGACGACGGTGTGCGGTAGGGGTCGTCGGACTGCTGGTGGCCATCAGCGCCGCGCCGGGATCGGTCGCGCACGCGGCCCCCGAATCCCTGCAGTCCTTCTACGAGCAGGCGCCGGCCTGGACCGGCTGCGAACCCTTCATCGGTGACACCACGGACCTGCCGACGGCGCGGTGCGCCAACATCAGCGTCCCCGTCGACTACGCGGATCCGCAAGGGCCGCAAGCGAAGCTGGCCGTCATCCGGGTCCCGGCCTCGGGTCAGCGCCTCGGTGTGCTGCTGGTCAACCCCGGTGGTCCGGGTGCGTCGGCCGTCAACACCGTCGCGGGTATGGGCGCCGTCCTGTCCGACACCGAGATCGGCCGCAGCTTTGATCTCGTCGGCTTCGACCCGCGCGGCGTGGGGCATTCGACGCCGCAGTTGCGCTGCCGCAGTGACGCCGAATTCGACGCCAACCGCCGCGACCCGATGGTCGACTACAGCCCGGCCGGGGTGGCGCGCATCGAAGCGGTAAGCCGCCGCACGGCGCAGGACTGCCTGCAGCAGATGGGCAGCAGCTTCCTGGCCAATGTCGGAACCGCCTCGGCGGCAAGGGATATGGACGTGGTTCGGGCCGCGCTGGGCGAGACGCAGATCAACTATCTGGGCTTCTCCTACGGCACCGAGCTGGGTGCGGCCTACGCCGAACGGTTCCCGGACCGGGTGCGCGCCATGGTGCTCGACGGCGCCGTCGACCCCAATGCCGATCCGGTCACCGAGAACCTGCTCCAATTGGCCGGATTCCAAACGGCTTTCAACGACTATGCGGCGGACTGCGCGCAGTCCGTCGGCTGCCCGCTGGGCACCGACCCGACGCAGTTCGTGGCGCGATACCAGCAGCTGGTCAATCCGCTCGCCGTGCGCCCGGGTCTGACGTCCGATCCGCGGGGCCTGAGCTACTCCGACGCGATCACCGGCACCATCAACGCGCTCTATACGAAAAAGTACTGGAAGTTCCTGACCAGTGGGCTGATCGGACTGCAGCGCGGCGGCGACGCCGGCGATCTGCTGCTGCTGGCCGACGATTATCAGCACCGTGATCAGAACGGGCACTACGCGCCCCTGCAGGACGCGTTCACCGCTATCCGGTGCGTCGACGCGCCGTTCCCGACCGATCCCGCGACGTGGGCGGCCGCCGATCAGCGCGCGCGCCAGCTGGCGCCGTTCATGAGCTACGGCCAGTACACCGGCTACGCGCCGCGCGACGTCTGCGCCATGTGGCCGGTGCCCGCGACCTCCCGTCCGCACGCACCGGCGTCGCCCGGTCCGGGCAAGGTCGTCGTCGTGTCGACCACGCACGATCCCGCCACGCCGTATCAGGCCGGCGTGAACCTGGCGCGCGAACTCGGCGCCTCACTGATCAGCTACGAGGGCACCCAGCACACCGTCGTCTTCAACGGCGACCGGTGCGTTGACACGGCCGTGGTGGCGTTCCTGACGCAGTCCGTGCTGCCTGCCACGGGGTTGCGGTGCTGACCGTAGCGCGTTGACTGCGAACTGACGCACAGCGCTCATCTGTTGCGGTAAGGGACCTTTGGCCCTGCCCCGACTGCCCATCGACGAAATAGCGTGCCCGACAGGTCTGTCTGTGCGGGAGGTTGATGTCGGTGGTGCGATGGGACGTAATGGATGCGGGACGTTTCGATGACGACGATCCAAATCCGCGGGGGTACCAAGCCGAAGACTCGATCCGATGACCGCGCAAGCGCCTGTGGTCGGACAACTCGAGGTTCGCCGTCCGTTCCCGGAACGTATGGGGCCCAAGGGCAATCTGATCTACAAGCTGGTGACCACGACCGATCACAAGCTGATCGGGATGATGTACTGCGTCGCCTGTTTCATGTTCTTCTTCATCGGTGGCTTGATGGCGCTGTTCATCCGCGCGGAGCTGGCGCTGCCCGGACTGCAGTTCCTGTCCAACGAGCAGTACAACCAAATGTTCACCATGCACGGCACGGCGATGCTGCTGTTCTACGCGACACCGATCGTGTTCGGTTTCGCCAATCTGGTGCTGCCGCTGCAGATCGGCGCCCCGGACGTCGCGTTTCCGAGGCTCAATGCGCTGTCCTTCTGGTTGTTCCTGTTCGGCGCATTGATCGCGCTGTCCGGGTTCCTCACCCCTGGTGGCGCCGCTGATTTCGGCTGGACCGCCTACACGCCGCTGACCGACGCGATCCACTCGCCGGGCATCGGCGGCAATCTGTGGATCGTGGGGCTGGCCGTCGGTGGTCTGGGCACCATCCTGGGTGCGGTCAACATGGTCACCACCGTGGTCTGCCTGCGCTGCCCGGGCATGACCATGTTCCGGATGCCGATCTTCACCTGGAACATCCTGGTGACCTCGATCCTGGCGCTGATGGTCTTTCCGCTGCTGACCGCCGCGTTGTTCGGCCTGGCTGCTGATCGCTTGCTCGGCGCGCACATCTACGACCCGGCCAACGGCGGGGTGATCCTGTTTCAGCACCTGTTCTGGTTCTTCGGCCATCCCGAGGTCTACATTCTCGCGTTGCCGTTCTTCGGCGTCATCTCCGAGATCATCCCGGTGTTCAGCCGTAAACCGATCTTCGGCTACACCACGCTGATCTACGCGACGTTGTCGATCGCGGCGTTGTCAGTGGCGGTGTGGGCGCACCACATGTATGCCACCGGCGCCGTGCTGCTGCCGTTCTTCTCGTTCATGACGTTCCTGATCGCCGTTCCGACCGGTATCAAGTTCTTCAACTGGATCGGCACGATGTGGAAGGGGCAGTTGACTTTTGAGACGCCGATGCTGTTCTCGGTCGGCTTCCTGATCACCTTCCTGCTCGGTGGTCTGTCGGGCGTGCTGCTGGCCAGCCCGCCGCTGGACTTCCACGTGACGGACAGCTACTTCGTCATCGCGCACTTCCACTACGTGCTGTTCGGCACCATCGTGTTCGCCACCTACGCGGGCATCTACTTCTGGTTCCCGAAGATGACGGGCCGTCTGCTCGACGAGCGTCTGGGCAAGCTGCACTTCTGGCTGACCTTCATCGGTTTCCACACCACCTTCCTGGTCCAGCACTGGGTCGGTGACGAGGGCATGCCGCGCCGGTACGCCGACTACCTGCCCTCCGACGGCTTCACCACGCTGAACGTCATATCCACCATCGGGGCCTTCATCCTCGGACTGTCCACCCTGCCCTTCGTGTGGAACGTGTTCAAGAGCTGGCGCTACGGCGAGCCCGTCGTCGTCGACGACCCGTGGGGCTACGGCAACTCCCTGGAGTGGGCCACCAGCTGCCCGCCGCCGCGGCACAACTTCACCGAGCTGCCCCGCATCCGTTCGGAGCG
>NZ_KB911484.1:0-10187 GCF_000383495.1 Mycobacterium sp. 360MFTsu5.1
CGAACGCCAGTGCACCAAGGTCGATTCCGAAGCCGACCCGGCCGTTGCCGGACTGCTGGGCTGCGGCGTGATGGCCGGCATCGGCGCCGCCATCAATACCGGCGGCGTGACGCGTGACGACACCGTCGCGGTCATCGGCTGCGGCGGCGTGGGCGATGCGGCCATCGCCGGCGCGGCCCTGGTCGGCGCCAAGCGGATCATCGCCGTCGACACCGACAACCAGAAACTGCACTGGGCCCGCGAGTTCGGCGCCACCCACACCATCAACGCCCGCGACCTCGACGCCGTCGAGACCATCCAGGACCTGACCGACGGCTTCGGCGCCGACGTCGTGATCGACGCGGTCGGCCGGCCCGAGACCTGGAAGCAGGCGTTCTACGCCCGCGATCTGGCCGGAACCGTTGTCCTGGTGGGTGTTCCGACACCCGACATGACCCTCGAGATGCCGCTGATCGACTTCTTCTCCCACGGCGGGTCGCTGAAGTCGTCGTGGTACGGCGACTGCCTGCCCGAGCGCGACTTCCCCACCCTCATCAGCCTGTACCTGCAGGGCCGGCTCCCGCTGGAGAAGTTCGTCACCGAGCGCATCGGGCTCGACCAGATCGAGGACGCCTTCCACAAGATGCACAGCGGCGAAGTGCTTCGCTCGGTGGTGGTCCTCAAGTGAGTGCCATCCAGCGCGTCGTCACCAGCGGCACGTTCAGCCTGGACGGCGGCACCTGGGACGTCGACAACAACATCTGGCTCGTCGGCGACGACACGGACGTCATCGTGTTCGACGCCGCCCACACCGCGGCACCCATCATCGACGCGGTGAACGGCCGCAACGTGGTCGCCGTCGTCTGCACCCACGGCCACAACGACCACATCACCGTCGCCCCGGAGCTGTCCACTGCCCTCGACGCTCCAGTGCTGCTGCACCCGGCTGACGAGATGTTGTGGCGGGATGTCCACCCGGACAATCCTTTTCACACCGTGGCCGACGAGCAGGTGCTCACCGTCGGCGGCCTGGAGATCAAGGCGATCCACACGCCCGGACATTCCCCCGGCTCGGTGTGCTGGCACATCCCCGAGCTCGGCGCGGTGATCTCCGGCGACACCCTGTTCCACGGCGGCCCCGGCGCGACCGGCCGCTCGTACTCGGACTTCCCGACCATCCTGGCGTCCATCTCCGAAAAGCTCGGCAAGCTACCCGGCGACACCGTCGTCTACACCGGCCACGGTGACACCACCACAATCGGCGGCGAACTGGTCAACTACGACGAATGGGTGGCCCGCGGCAGCTGAGCTGCCGATCGAGCACCGGCCACTGATTCCACGCTGGTTCAGAGCGCGCCACACAGCTCACGGCGCTACCGTGAGACATGCCCGAGTCCAGCGTGGTGGTGCAGCCCGACCCGATCGGGAGCTCGCGCCTGCAGACCGTCGGACTCCGCACGGCCACAAAGCTTTTCGAACAGGCCGCCGCCGAGGTGCCGCTCCCGGCGGCGCCGCGGCCGGTGGTGATCGCCGAGTACGGCTCGGGCAACGCGCACAACGGGCTGCTGCCCATCGGCGCGGGTATCACCGCGCTGCGCAAACGCGTCCGGCCCGAGCACCCGATCGCGGTGACGCACACCGACATCCCCGACAACGATTTCAGCGCCCTGTTCCGCACCTTGCGTGACGATCCGTTCAGTTACCTGCGTGCCGATCGGGCCACCTTCGCGTCAGCGGTGGGCCGGTCGTACCTCAGCCAGATTCTGCCGTCGGAAGGTGTGCACCTGGGCTGGTCGGCGTGGGCCATCCAGTGGCTCAGCCGCATGCCGGCCGACATCCCCGATCACATCCAGCCGTCCTTCAGCGCCGACGCGCAGGTGCGCGCGGCGTACGCCCGGCAGGCGGCGCACGACTGGCACGAGTTCATCGCGTTCCGCGGCCGCGAGTTGAGTCCGGGCGGCCGCCTCGTGGTCATGACCATGGGCCAGCACGACGACGGGCGGCCCGGCCTCGAGCCGCTCTTCGACGGTCTGATGCACGCGCTGTCCGACCTGCAGAACCAACGGCTCGTCACTGCCGAAGAAGTGCGGCGCATGCGCCTGCCGATCGTGGGCCGCAGCGAAGCCGACTTCCGGTCACCGTTCGCCCCCTCGGGTCGCTTCGAGCGCCTCCGGATCACCCACCTCGTGGTGGCCGACGAACCGGACCGCTTCTGGCTGCGGTACCAGACCGACGGTGACGCAACGGCTTTCGCCAAGAGCTGGGTCGGTTTCACCAGGGCGGCGGTGTTCGGCACCCTCCTGGAGGTGCTCGAGCCCGCCGACCCGGCGCGCCGATGTCAGGTCGCCGACGCGCTTGACGCCGCACTGATCGAGCTGCTGTCCGCCGCACCGCGCCCGATGCCGATTCCGGTGGCGCACATCGTCGTTGAGAAACAGCAGCGCGAGAGCTAGACGAACACGTCCAGGATCAGGACCATGGCCAGACCGGACACCGACAGCACGGTCTCCATGATCGACCACGTCTTGATCGTCTGACCGACGCTCAGCTTGAAGTACTCCTTGACCAACCAGAACCCCGCGTCGTTCACGTGGGAGAAGAACAGCGAGCCGGCTCCGACGGCGAGCACCACCAAGGACAGCTCGCCCGAGCCCATCCCGTGAACGAGGCCGAGAATCAGCGACGACGCCGTGATGGTGGCGACGGTGGCCGACCCCGTGGCCAGCCGGATCAGGACCGCGAGCACCCAGGCCAGCACGAGCACCGAGATGTGCACACCTTCGGCCCAGCGCGCCAGCATCGTCCCGATGCCGGTGTCGACCAGCACCTGCTTGAATCCACCGCCCGCGGCGACGATCAGGAAGATGCCGGCGACCGGGGGCAGGCTCGACTCGATGCACTTGGTGATCGCGGTGCGGTCCATCCCGGCACCCCGGCCGAGGGTGACGGTGCCGACCACGACGGCGATGAGCAGTGCGACCAGCGGCGTGCCGACGGCGTCGAAGATCCGGCGGAACCACTGCGTCTTGTCGTCGATGAAGATGTCGACGAGGGCCTTGCCCAGCATCAGTGCGACGGGCAGCAGCACCGAGAACAGCGTGACGCTGAAGCGGGGCCGCTTGCCGTGTGCCCGAAGGGCTTCCGGATCGGTGGTGAAGGTGTCCGGTGCCGCGACGACGACCCACTTGCCGGCGAGGCGGCCGAACAGCGGGCCCGCGACGACGATCGTCGGGACCGCGACGAGCACGCCGAGTCCGAGCGTGACCCCGAGGTCGGCATTGAGCAGTCCGACGGCGGTCAGCGGCCCGGGATGCGGCGGCACGAAACCGTGCATGGCCGACAGACCGGCCAGCGCCGGGATGCCGATGGTGATGAGCGACTGCTGCGAGCGCCGGGCCACCAGGTAGATGACGGGCATCAGCAGCACCAGCCCGATCTCGAAGAACATCGGCAGCCCGATGATCGCGCCGACCAGTGCCATCGCCCAGGGCAGGGCGCGGGGCGAGGCGGCTCCGACGATGGTGTCGACGATCTCGTCGGCCCCGCCGGAGTCGGCGAGCAGTTTGGCGAACATCGCGCCGAGCGCGATCAGGATGCCGACGCCGGCCGCTGTCGCACCGAAGCCGTCGGAGAACGATTTGAGGACGGCGGTGAGGTTCTCACCGGCCGTCAGCCCCACCGTCAGCCCGCCGAAGATCAGGGACAGGAACGGGTGCAGCTTGACCAGCGTGATGAGTACGACGATGACGCCGATGCCGGCCACGAACGCCAGAATCAGCTGCGTCGCCGAGGAGACCGGCTCGATGAGTTTGGGTGCGTCGGCGAGGACGGTGCCGGCGGTGCGCATCAGATCTTCTCCCCGTCGCTTCGCTCGCCCCGTCGGTTCTCCCCTTGGGTGCGCGAAATGTATTCCTCGACAATGGAATCGATGCTCTGTCCGACGTCGATCACGATTCCCGCCTCATCGGCTCGCAGGGGTTCCAGGGTTTCGAACTGTGAGGCCAGCAGCGAGGCCGGCATGAAGTGGCCGGGCCGGCTGGCCTGCCGGGCGCCGATGACCTCGGGCGTGCCGAACAGGTGCAGAAACCGGGTTTCCGGGCAGTGGCTGCGAAGCTGCACGCGGTACTTGTATTTCAGCGCCGAACAGCTCATCACGCCGCCGGTGCCGCAGTGCTCCCCGAGCCATTGCCCGATGGTCTCGAGCCAGGGCCGACGATCGTCGTCGTTCAGCGGGTGACCGGCCTTCATCTTCGCGATGTTGGCAACGGGATGGAAGTCGTCCGCATCGGCGAACGGCACGCGGAGCCGCTGCGCGAGCGCCGCGCCGACGGTGGACTTGCCGGATCCTGAAACGCCCATGACGACGATGGGTGATGGCATCTTCTGCACCCGCCCTTGTTGTGGTTTGACTCACACAGCGTGACGCAAAAGTCATACTTTTTCAAGAGGCATTCGTAAAACATCAGTTCTAAGTTAGATCGACGGAGTTATGACAGGATGTTATGCGTGGCCACGCCTTCAAACGTCAGCGATCTGCACGACAACGTGCTGAGCGCGCTGGGGGCCGCGGTGGTCTCCGGTACCTACGCCCCCGGCGAGGTGATCACCCTCGAAGGAGTGAGCGCGGAGCACGGCGTCTCCCGCAGTGTCGTGCGGGAAGCAATCCGGGTCCTCGAATCGATGGGCATGGTCGCCTCGCGCCGCCGGGTCGGCATCACCATCCAGCCCGCCGCCAACTGGAATGTGTTCGACCCCAGGCTGATTCGCTGGCGACTCGAGTCCGGCGACCGGGCCGCCCAGTTGGTGTCGTTGTCCGAATTGCGGCGCGGATTCGAACCCGTGGCGGCCGCCCTGGCCGCCGAGCGCGCCGACCCGCACCAGTGCCGGATCATGGCCGCCGCCGTGTCGGACATGGCGGTGCACGGGCGCGACGGCAACCTCGAGGCATACCTACTGGCGGACAAGATCTTTCATCAGACGCTGCTGGAGGCCAGTGGCAACGAGATGTTCCGCGCCCTGAACGCGGTGGTGTCGGAGGTCCTCGCGGGGCGCACCCACCACGGCATGATGCCCGACTCCCCCAATCCGGCGGCGATCGCGCTGCACGACGAGGTGGCCCGTGCCGTGCGGATGCGCGATCAGGCCGGCGCCGAACGCGCCATGCGCGCCATCATCGACGAGGCCGCCGCGGCGGTCGCCGAGGAGCAGGGCTCGTCCTGATCGGCCCGGCCGTCAGCGGCAGCGCTTCAGACCGTCGTTGGGGTCACAGAACAGCGGGAACTGCTGCACCGGAATCGGCAGCGGCTTCTGGAATTCCAGCCGGAACGACTTCTTGGTCATGGCCGCCGGCACGCCGCACTGTTCGTTGTTGGTGGTGGTCCGGGTACCGGTCCAGTTCGTGTCTTCCCACTCGTAGGTTTCGACGAGCTTCATCTTGGTGCCGTCCGGACACGTGAAACCCTGGAGGTCGGTCTGGGTGAACATCCAATGTCCCTCACCGCCGGTCTGGCGGGCATCGCCGCCCAGCGTTCCGCCGTACTGGTCGGAGCCGACGTGCACGAGGCAACCCACCGGCAGTTCCAGGTTGTTGCGCAGATCGCCGACGGTCGGGGCGCAGACGGGCCAGATGGTCCACACGCTCATCGGCGTGCCCTCTTGGATGTAGGTGTAGATGCCCTCGGGCAGCCGGATGTTGTCGGCCTGCGCCGGCGCTGCCGTCCCGAAGAGTGCGCCCGCTGCGGCGAAGCCGAGACTCGAAACCATAGCGAGAACACGTTTCATTTTCACCGCCCGAGTATCGCAAACGACTGGCCCACGGCGTGAGAAAGTCACCGTATGAGTTCACTCAGCGGGAAGGTCGCGTTGATCACCGGGGCCTCGGCCGGCCTGGGCGCGGCCACGGTCAAGGTTTTCGCCGAACGCGGCGCATCGGTCTTCGGTATCGCGCGGGACGCCGAGCGGATGGCGACGGTGTTCGCCGATGCCTACGGCGACGAGCCCGGCGGCGCGTTCGCCGCGGTGGACATCAGCACGGCCGACGCCTGTCGGCAGGCGGTCGAGGACTGCATCGCGAAGTTCGGGCGGCTGGACGTCCTGGTGAACGTCGCCGGCTTCCACGTCATGCGGCACACCTTGTCGGTGACCGATGACGACTGGGACCGCGACCTCGCGGTGAATCTGAACGGCCCGTTCTACCTGACGCGCGCGGCGCTGCCGCAGCTGCTGGAGAACGGCGGCAACATCGTCAACGTCTCCTCGATCGCCGGCGTCGAAGGCGAGATCTACTCGGCCGGCTACTGCGCCGCCAAGCATGGCCTGATCGGGCTGACGCGCGCACTGGCGGTCGAGTACACCAAGGAAAAACTCCGGGTCAACGCCGTCTGCCCGGGCGGCATGCTGACCGCGCAGGTCACCGAGTTCGCGGCGCCCGAGAACGCCGACTGGGACCTGATCATGCGCATCGCCGCGCCGCGCGGCTTCATGGAACCGCGGGACGTGGCGAACGTGATCGCGTTCCTGGCCAGTGATGACGCCGCCGCGATTCACGGTTCGGTGTACCGCGTCGACAACGGCAAAGGCCCGGCGTGACCGGTTTCTCACCAACTGTCAAACGAAGTTAACGCGCCGTACTCACGAGCGCGGTTCAATCCGTGGGTGACCGACTTCGCGCTGACCGAATCCACCAACGGCACCCGTGAGCCCAGCCGCACCGGCCGCTCCGCCGAAGCCCTCGGCCGGGCCATCGCCGACCACCTGCGCTACTCGATCGGCCGGCCGGCGGCTGCGCTGCAACCGACGCACTATTACCGCGCGCTCGCCTTGGCGGTTCGCGACCGGATGCAGGACAACCGCACCGCCTCGACCCAGACCTCGCTGGACCTGGGCAACAAGGTCACGTGCTACCTGTCGGCCGAATTCCTGATGGGTCCGCAGCTCGGAGCCAACCTGCTCAACCTCGGCATCGAGGACGCCGCCCGGGAGGCGCTGGCCGAACTCGGCCAGGACCTCTACGAAGTCCTGGCGTGCGAGGAGGAGCCCGGTCTCGGCAACGGCGGCCTGGGCCGGTTGGCCGCGTGCTACCTCGATTCGCTTGCCACGCTGGAACGCCCGGCGATCGGATACGGCATCCGCTACGAATTCGGCATCTTCGACCAGGAGATCCACGATGGCTGGCAGGTCGAGAAGACCGACAACTGGCTGGACAACGGCAACCCCTGGGAGATCGCCAAGCCGGACGTCAACTACCTGGTCGGCTGGAGCGGGCACACCGAGCACTACCTCGACGACGCCGGCCGCGACCGCATCCGGTGGGTGCCCGGGCGCCTCATCAAGGGCGTCGCCTACGACACGCCGATCCAGGGCTACGGCGTGAAGACCTGCAATGTGCTGACGCTGTGGAGCGCGCGGGCGGTCAAGGAGTTTGCGCTGGAGGCGTTCAACACCGGCGACTACTACAAGGCCGTCGAGGACGAGGTGACCTCGGAGACCGTCACCAAGGTGCTGTACCCGAACGACGAGCCGGAGGCGGGTAAGCGGCTGCGCCTGCTGCAGCAGTACTTCTTCGTGTCCTGCTCGCTGCAGCACGTCCTGCACATCATGGACGACCTCGCCGACGCGTCGGTCCACGACCTGCCCGAGCGATTCGCGTTGCAGCTCAACGACACCCACCCGTCGATCGGCGTGGCCGAACTGATGCGCCTGCTCATCGACGAGCGCCGCCTCGACTGGAACACGGCCTGGGGCATCACGGTGGCGACCTTCGGCTACACCAACCACACACTGCTGCCCGAGGCCCTGGAGACGTGGCCACTGGGGCTGTTCAGCGAGAGCCTGCCGCGGCACCTCGAGATCATCTACGAGATCAACAGCCGTTTCCTGGACGAGGTTCGCGCGAAGTTCCCCGGTGACGAGGACCGGGTCCGCCGGATATCACTGATCGGCGAGGACGGCGGCAAGACGGTCAAGATGGCCTACCTGGCCACCGTCGGCAGCCACGCGATCAACGGCGTCGCGGCGCTGCACTCCGAGCTGCTCAAGGACAGCGTGCTCAAGGACTTCTACGAGATGTGGCCCGAACGGTTCTCCAACAAGACCAACGGCGTGACGCCACGGCGGTTCGTGGCCCTGTCCAACCCGGGTCTGCGCGCCCTGCTCGACCGCACCGTCGGCGAGGGCTGGCTGACCGACCTGGACCGGCTGCGCGGGCTGGAGGCATTCGCCGACGATCCGGCGTTCCGGCAGGAGTGGCGGGCCGTCAAGCGCGCCAACAAAGCCCGGCTCGCCGAATTGGTACAGACCGAGACCGGTATCGAACTCGACCCCTCCTGGCTGTTCGACATCCAGGTCAAACGCATCCACGAATACAAGCGCCAGCACCTCAATGTGCTCAACATCGTCACCCAGTACCTGCGGCTGAAGCAGAATCCGGGCCTGCAGATGGCGCCGCGCGCGTACATCTTCGGCGGCAAGGCCGCCCCCGGCTATTTCCTCGCCAAGCGAATCATCAAGCTGATCACCGCCGTGGGCGACATGATCAACGTCGATCCTTCGGTGAATCAGTTCATGAAGGTGGTGTTCCTGCCGAACTTCAATGTGCAGAACGCCCACCTGATCTACCCGGCGGCCAACCTCTCCGAGCAGATCTCGACGGCGGGCAAAGAGGCCTCCGGCACCGGCAACATGAAGTTCATGATGAATGGCGCGTTGACGATCGGAACGCTCGACGGCGCCAACGTGGAAATCCGGGAGGAGGCCGGTGCGGACAACTTCTTCCTGTTCGGCCTGACGGTCGACGAGGTCGAAGCCCTCAAGCGCGACGGCTACCGGCCTGCCGAATACATCGCTGCCAACCCTGAACTCGCGGCGGTACTCGACCTGATCGAGCACGGCCACTTCTCCCACGGTGACACCGAGGTGTTCCGGCCCCTGGTGCACAACCTGCGCTACGACGACCCGTTCCTGGTGTGCGCGGACTACGCGTCCTACGTGGCGTGCCAGGACGAGGTGAGTGCGGCCTGGCAGGACCGCGACCACTGGTCGCACATGTCGATCCTGAACACCGCGCGCAGCGGCAAGTTCTCGTCGGACCGCGCCATCGCCGAATACTGCGACGACATCTGGGACGTCTCGGCGCTGACGGTGCACTGAGGCACCGCCAGGGCCGAGTGCGGCTAGGGCCCCGGCTGCTAGTGCGCGAGCGCGACCAGCAGGTCGTGCTTCTCCGGGCAGTACGTGTCGAACGCGGCGTTGAGGAACTGGTACACCTGCTGCTCCGAGCTGCTGTTGCGCGGCAGGTTCTTCTTCAGGAACGCCGCGGAGTCGGTGGCGCTGTGGTCGACGTTGTTGTCGAGCCGCTGGCAGGTGATCTTGCCGATCCACGCGTTGTAGTCCTTGGGACCGTAGATCCCGTAGGTGTGCAGCTGGTTGGCGAAATCGGTGTCGGGATCGGCCTGCGCGGGGACGGCCATCCCGACAGCAAGGGCGGCTGCGGCGAATGAACCCGCAACTGCGGCGAGAGTGCGTGCCTTCATGTGACGGAGTCTATTCGTGCTGGTTGCCATGTGCCCCTGCTCCCTGAACAGTCGTCGCCGCCTGTTCAATCCCATTGAACTGCTGCGTATTTGGTTCGATCAGCTGCGCGTTACCGGCTACGGTGATACGAGCCACCCACAGCGAAGGTTTCCCATGATTAACTTAACTGGTCTAATCTAACACTTAAATGACCTAATCTGTCGCGGTCAGGGTATGGGAAGTGGGGAGCAGCACGTGCAGTCGACCATGGTGTCCGCAGCGTGATCGGCAATGCGCTCAAGAAGGCGTGGATCCCGTTGCTCATCCTCGCCGTGGCCCTGGTCGCCGGCTTCACCGTGCAACGCGTGCGCGGCTACTTCGGCCAGAACCCCGTCATCGTCACCCCGCGCAACTTCGCCGACGACGCCAAACCGTTCAAGCCCAAAGTCGTCACCTACGAGATCACCGGCACCGGCAGCTACGCCGACATCAACTACCTCGACCTGGACGCCAAGCCGCAGCGCATCGACCACGCCCCGCTGCCGTGGAAACTCACGCTGTCCACCACCGCACCGGCAGCCTCGCCCAACATCGTCGCCCAGGGCGACGGTGACTCCATCACCTGCACCGTCCACGTCGACGACGAACTCAAAGACACCCGAACCTCCACCGGCGTGCACGCCCAGACCTTCTGCCTG